>NZ_JACKSJ010000062.1 GCF_025821665.1 [Mycobacterium] manitobense | reverse complement strand
TGGGCAGCGCGCCCGCCTCGACGGCCCCGCGTTCGCCTGCCCGCCTCGGGATCCACGCCAGCCGCGCGCCGGTGGCCGCGGCCAGCCTGGTCGCCGCCGACAGTGCCCCGGGCGACGTCCCCAGTCGTTCGCCGACCAGGATCAGCGCACCGGGCATCCGCAGCAGCGGCTCGTCGGTCAACGCGTCGAGGGCGTTGGCTTCGGCGCCAGGGCCGGTGCGGATCAGCCGGCCGGACATCTTGGTGAGTGCGCGGGTCGCGTAGGGGGCGATCGACAGCACCTGCAGACCGCGTTTGCGTGCCGCCTTGCGCAGCCGCAGGTACACGATCGGCGACTCCTCCTCGGGCTCGAACCCGGCGAGCAGGACGGCGGGCGCGTTCTCGACATCGGCGTAGCGCACCGTCCGCGGCGCCCCGGCGACATGGGCGGCCAGGAAGCGGGCCTCCTCGTCGCTGTGCGGCCGGGCGCGGAAGTCGATGTCATTGGTGTCGAGAACCATCCGCGCGAACTTCGTGTAGGCGTAGGCGTCCTCGGCGGTGACGCGGCCACCGACGAGCACGCCGGCCGCGCCTGTCGCGCGGGCCAATCCGGCGGCCGCCACGCCCAGCGCCTCGGACCATGACGCCGGCCGCAGGGTGCCGTCGGGCTCGCGGAGCGCAGGTGTGGTGATGCGGTCGCCGAGGCCGGTGTAGGTGAACGCCCACCGGCCCTTGTCGCAGTTCCACTCCTCGTTGACCTCGGGGTCGTCACCGGCCAACCGGCGCAGCACTTTTCCACGGCGGTGGTCGGTGCGCTGCGCGCAGCCGGAGGCGCAGTGCTCGCACACGCTCGGTGTCGACACCAGGTCGAACGGCCGGGCGCGGAACCGGTACGCGGTGCCGGTGAGCGCGCCGACCGGGCAGATCTGCACGGTGTTGCCCGAGAAGTAGGAGGCGAACGGTTCGCCCGGAGCGATGCCGACCTGTTGCAGCGCACCGCGTTCCAGCAGGTCGATGAACGGGTCGCCGGCGATCTGTTCGGAGAACCGGGTGCAGCGGGCGCACAGCACGCAGCGCTCCCGGTCGAGCAGCACCTGGGCGGAGATATTGATGGGTTTGGGGAAGGTGCGCTTGACGTCGGTGAACCGGGTCTCGGCGCGGCCGTTGGACATCGCCTGGTTCTGCAGCGGGCATTCGCCGCCCTTGTCGCAGACCGGGCAATCCAGCGGGTGGTTGATCAGCAGCAGTTCCATCACCCCGCGCTGCGCCTTATCGGCGACCTCGGAACTGAACTGCGTGCTCACCACCATGTCCGGACTCACCGTGGTGGTGCACGACGCCATCGGCTTGCGCTGGCCCTCCACCTCCACCAGGCATTGCCTGCAGGCGCCGACGGGGTCGAGCAGCGGGTGGTCGCAGAACCGCGGAATCTGGATGCCCATCAGTTCGGCCGCCCGGATCACCAGCGTACCCTTGGGCACGCTGACCTCGGCGCCGTCGATCGTCAGCGTGACCATCTCGACCGGCGGTACCTCTGTCCCGGGTTGCGCGGTCTGCGTCATACTCCCACCCCCTCGGCGGCCAGCAGTGTGGAGGCGTGCGGATCGAACGGGCACCCGCCATCGAGGTGCGCCAGGTACTCGTCGCGGAAGTACTTGATGGACGAGATGATCGGGCTGGCGGCGCCGTCCCCCAACGCGCAGAACGACTTCCCGAGGATGGCGTCGGAGATGTCGAGCAGCTTGTCGACGTCCTCGGTGCCTCCCTGCCCGCTCTCGAGCCGGGCGTAGATCTGGGTCAGCCAGTAGGTACCCTCGCGGCACGGCGTGCACTTGCCGCAGGATTCGTGGGCGTAGAACTCCGTCCACCGCCGCACTGCGCGCACGACGCAGGTGGTCTCGTCGAAAATCTGTAGGGCCTTGGTTCCGAGCATGGAACCGGCGCCGGCGACGCCCTCGTAATCGAGTGGCACGTCGAGGTGTTCGTCGGTGAGCAACGGTGTCGACGATCCGCCGGGGGTCCAGAACTTGAGGGTGTGCCCCGCGCGCACACCGCCCGCGTACTCGAGCAGTTCGCGCAGCGTGATGCCGAGCGGCGCCTCGTACTGACCGGGCCTGGTCACGTGGCCGGACAACGAGTACAGCGTGAAGCCCGGCGACTTCTCCGAACCCATCGAGCGGAACCAGTCGATGCCGTTGAGCAGGATCGGCGCGACGCTGGCGATCGACTCGACGTTGTTGACCACCGTGGGGCAGGCGTA
The DNA here is from genome assembly GCF_025821665.1 of [Mycobacterium] manitobense. Classification (GTDB taxonomy): domain Bacteria; phylum Actinomycetota; class Actinomycetes; order Mycobacteriales; family Mycobacteriaceae; genus Mycobacterium; species Mycobacterium arseniciresistens. The sequence goes on along the minus strand of NZ_JACKSJ010000062.1, from coordinate 356,012 downwards.
CAGGCCGGCCACCGCGGGGAACGGCGGGCGCAACCGGGGCTGGCCGCGGCGGCCTTCCAGCGAGTCGAGCAGCGCGGTCTCCTCGCCGCAGATGTAGGCGCCCGCGCCGGCGTGCACGATCAGTTCGAGGTCGTAGCCCGAGCCGCCGATGTCGCTGCCGAGGTATCCGGCCGCGTAGGCCTCCGCCACCGCGGCCTGCAGGCGGCGCAGCACCGGCACCACCTCGCCGCGCACGTAGATGAACGCGTGGTGGGCACGGATCGCGTAGGCGGCGATGATCGCACCCTCGACCAGGAAGTGCGGAGTGGTCATCATCAGCGGGATGTCCTTGCACGTGCCGGGTTCGGACTCGTCGGCGTTGATCACCAGGTAGTGCGGTTTGGCGCCGGCGCCGGTGTCGTCCTGCGGGATGAACGACCACTTGGTGCCCGTGGGGAAGCCGGCGCCGCCGCGCCCGCGCAGCCCGGAGTCCTTCACCAGCGCGATCACGTCGTCGGGCGCCATGTGCAGCGCTCGATCCAGCGCGCGGTATCCGTCGTGGCGGCGGTAGGTCTCCATCGACCACGGCTCGGGCTCGTCCCAGAACCGGCTCAGCACCGGCGTCAGCCCGGTCATGTGTCGGACTCCGTTGCGCGCGGGGTGGTTTCGGCGGTACCCGACTCGACGGGCACCGTGGCCGACGGCGCGGGTGCGGGTTCGTCGCGGGTGGTCTCCACGGCATCCTGCGTGGCAGCGGCTCCGTTGTCACCGGTGGGCGGCCGGTCCTCCGTGGCCGTCGGCGCGGGTGCCGTCATGGAGTTCTCCTGCGCGATGTGCAGACCGGCGAGCGTGGCGGCGCCGACCTCTCCGGCGCCGGACCGTGGATCGCCGAGTCCGGCGAGCGTGCGGGCCGTCTCCCGGAAGGTGCACAGCGGCCCCCCGCGCGTCGGCGCGGGCGGCGTGCCGGACCGCAACTCGTCGACCAGGTCGCGGGCCGACGACGGGGTCTGGTTGTCGAAGAACTCCCAGTTGACCATCACGACCGGCGCGTAGTCGCACGCGGCGTTGCACTCGATGTGCTCGAGGGTGACGCGACCGTCCCCGGTGGTCCCACCGGCGTGGATGTCCAGATGATCCTGCAGCGCCTCCAGGATCGCGTCGCCGCCCATGATCGCGCACAGGGTGTTGGTGCACACGCCGACGAGGAAGTCACCGGTGGGATTGCGCCGGTACATCGAGTAGAACGTGGCGACGGCGGTGACCTCGGCGGCGGTCAGGCCGAGTCGATCCGCGCAGAATCCGATGCCCGCCGGGGTCAGGTAGCCGTCCTCGGACTGCACCAGGTGCAGCAGCGGCAGCAGCGCCGAGCGGGACTGCGGATACTTCGCGATGATCGTGGCGGCGTCGGCGGTCAGCCTCGCGGCCACGTCGGGCGGGTAGGCCGAGGGTCCGTGGATCGGCGGGCCCGCCTCGTCGGGGCGCTGGCCGAGTTCCAGGAAGATCGTCATCTATCCACCCCGCCCATCACCGGATCGATCGACGCGACCGCCGAGATCGCGTCGGCCACCATGCCGCCTTCGCACATCGCCGCCACCGCTTGCAGATTCGTGAACGACGGATCGCGGTAGTGCACCCGGTAGGGGCGGGTCCCGCCGTCGGACACCATGTGCACCCCTAGCTCGCCGCGCGGTGACTCCACGGCCGAGTACACCTGGCCGGCCGGCACCCGGATGCCTTCGGTCACGAGCTTGAAGTGGTGGATCAGGCCTTCCATCGAGTGGCCCATGATCTTCGCGATGTGCTCGGGGCTGTTGCCCAGCCCGTCGGGCCCGAGCTTCAGGTCGGCTGGCCAGGCCAGCTTCTTGTCGGTGATCATCACCGGACCGGGCCGCAGCTTGTCCAGGCACTGTTGGGCGATCTTGATCGACTCGCGCATCTCCTTGACCCGGATCAGGTAGCGACCGTACGCGTCGCAGCCGTCGTCGGTGATCACGTCGAATTCGTAGTCCTCGTAGCCGCAGTACGGCTGGGCCCTGCGCAGGTCGTGCGGCAGCCCGGTGGACCGCAGCACCGGCCCGGTGATGCCCAACGCCATGCAGCCGGCCAGGTCGAGGTAGCCGATGCCCTGTGTGCGGGCCTTCCAGATGTAGTTCTCGTTGAGCAGGTCCTCGAGATCGCGCAGCCGTCGGGGCAGCAGCTCCAGCAGGTCCTGGATCCTGGGCACCGCGTCGTCGGGCAGGTCGGCCGCCAGCCCGCCGGGGCGGATGTAGGCGTGGTTCATCCGCAGTCCGGTGATCAGCTCGAACACCGACAGGATCTGTTCCCGCTCCCGGAAGCCGTAGAACATGGCGCTCATCGCACCCAGTTCCATGCCGCCGGTGGCCAGCGCCACCAGGTGCGACGAGATGCGGTTCAGCTCCATCAGCATCACGCGGATCACGCTGGCGCGCTCGGGCACCGCGTCGGTGACGTCGAGCAGCTTCTCGACACCCAGGCAGTAGGCGGTCTCGTTGAAGAACGGTGACAGGTAGTCCATCCGGGTGACGAACGTGACGCCCTGCGTCCAGTTGCGGTACTCGAGGTTCTTCTCGATGCCGGTGTGCAGATAGCCGATGCCGCAACGCGCCGATATGATCGTCTCGCCCTCGATCTCGAGGATGAGTCGCAGCACGCCGTGGGTGGACGGATGCTGGGGGCCCATGTTCACCACGATGCGCTCACCGGACTGCGCCTTCGCCGCGGCGGCCACCACCTGGTCCCAGTCCTCGCCACCGACGACGACGACGGTGTCGGCACCTGCCGCGGAACCACCGCCGTCGTTGGGCGGCTTCGGGTTTCGAGACATCAGCTGTAGGCCCTCCGCTCGTCGGGCGGGGGAATCTCGGCTCCGTGGTACTCCACGGGAATCCCGCCCAACGGATAGTCCTTGCGCTGCGGATGTCCCACCCAGTCGTCAGGCATCTCGATGCGGGTGAGCGACGGGTGGCCGTCGAAGACGATGCCGAAGAAGTCGTACGTCTCGCGCTCGTGCCAGTCGGTCGTGGGGTAGATGCCGAAAAGCGATGGCAGGTGGGCATCGGCGTCGGGGGCGGCCACCTCCAGCCGGATCCGACGGTTGTGGGTGATCGACATCAGCGGATACACCGCGTGCAGTTCGCGACCGGCGTCGTCAGGGTAGTGCACCCCGCTGACGCCGAGGCACAGCTCGAAACGCAGTGCGGCATCGTCGCGTAACGCACGCGCCACCGCGGGCAGGTGCTCGCGCCTCACCTCGAGCGTGAGTTCGTCGCGATACACCACCACCCGCTCGACGGCCTCCGCGTACGCGTCCTCACCGAGTACGGCGGCGAGGGCGTCGACGACGTCGTCGAAGTAGCCGCCGTAGGGGCGGGGGCTGCCACCGGGCAGGGCCACCGGGCGCACCAGTCGTCCGTAGCCCGACGTGTCGCCGGTGCCCTTGGCTCCGAACATGCCTCGGCGGACGCCGATGACCTCCGGAGTGGTGGCGCCGTCTCCGTCGGCGGCGCCGTTGCCGTGGCCGTTGCCGTTCGCGTGCTCGGTCACCGCAGCAACCCCTTGAGCTCGATGGTCGGAGTCACCGCCAAAGCGGCCTCTTCGGCCGCACGGATCGCCTCTTCCCGGTTCACCCCGAGCGGCATCTGCTGAATCTTGTCGTGCAGCTTGAGAATTGCGTGTAGCAGCATCTCCGGACGCGGCGGGCAGCCGGGCAGGTAGATGTCCACCGGCACCACGTGGTCGACGCCCTGGACCACCGCGTAGTTGTTGAACATCCCGCCGGACGACGCGCACACCCCCATCGCCAGCACCCACTTGGGTTCGGCCATCTGGTCGTAGATCTGCCGCAGCACCGGCGCCATCTTCTGGCTTACCCGCCCGGCGACGATCATCAGGTCGGCCTGTCGCGGCGTCGCCGAGAACCGCTCCATCCCGAAGCGGGAGATGTCGAACCGCGGGCCCGCCGTCGACATCATCTCGATGGCGCAGCACGCCAGACCGAAGGTGGCCGGCCACAGCGAGCCCTTGCGGACGTAGCCGGCGACCTTCTCGACGGTGGACAGCAGGATCCCGCCCGGCAGCCGTTCCTCTAGTCCCAATTCAAGCCTCCCCGCCGCCATACGTAGGCATAGGCCACGAAGACGGTGAGCATGAACAGCAGCATCTCCACCAGGGCGAACAGTCCCAGACTGTCGAAGGCCACCGCCCACGGGTAGAGGAACACGATCTCGATGTCGAAGACGATGAACAACATCGCGGTCAGGTAGTACCTGATCGGGATCCGCTGGACGGTCGCTGACCGCGACCCGCCCTTGTGCATGCCCCCGGTCTGCGGCTCGGACGGCGGCGCCAGCGGTTCGATGCCGCACTCATAGGCCTCGAGCTTGGCCCGGTTGTACCGGCCTGGGCCGATGACCATGGAGATCACCACCGATACCACCGCGAAGGCGGCCGCTATCGCCCCCAAGACCAAGATCGGTGTGTACAAATCCATACCGCGCAAGCGCCCCCTCGTGGCTGTCGATGTGAGCTAACCCACAGCCTAGCCATGTTTGCGATCCGCGCCACACGTTTTGGTTAGTATCGGTATCCAATGGCTGGGCGCGCCGCAGCGCTCATGTCTCCGCGCTCAAGAGTCAAGAGCGCCAAGCATTCTGATGTCCTGGGTGGTGCCGGGGCTACTGCACCGGCGTCCGCAGCAGCGACACCACCGCGTCGCCGAGCCGGATCGGGTCGATGGGATGGGGCACCGCGGCCTCGGCGCGCGACCAGTTGGCCAGCCAGGCGTCGTCCGGGCGGCCTGTCAGCACCAGGACGGGTGGACAGTCGTCGATCTCGTCCTTGAGCTGCTTGGCGATGCCCAGGCCGCCGGTCGGACTGGCCTCTCCGTCGAGGATCACCAGGTCGAAGCCGCCGGCGTCCATGTGCTTGATCACCATGGGCCCGGTGGCGACGTCGACGTAGGACAGCTCGGGCAGTTCCGGGTGGATCCGCCGGCCCAGGGCCAGCTGTACTGCCTCACGGGTGCGCGGATTGTCGCTGTACACCAGGATCCGCAGCGGGCGGGACGGCTCGGCCATGCGCGAGATGCTACCGACCTCGCGGACGCCGGCAGCGATGTCGGCGAATCAGGATGCGTTGCCGCCTGTTTCGCCGCTTAAGCGCTCGCGCGGCGGAACACCAGATCAGCCGACACGCCTGACTTCGGTCCCATCATCCCGATCATGTTGCCGCTGACCCCGAAGTCGGTGCGGTCGATGGTCGTCTCACCGGCGATCCGGATGGCGCCGTCGTCGAGGACCTGCACGACGGCCGGCAACTCGATCGGCCGGGAGACCCCCTTGATGCGCAGGTCGGCGCGTAGCTCGGCGCGGTCGGTGTCGCGCGGTTCGGCCGCCGTCACGACGACGCTGATCTCGGGGTGGGCGCCGACGTCGAAGAACTCCTCCGACCGCAGGTGTGCGTCGCGTTTCCCGATACCGGTGCTCAGTGAGTCGGCGCGCACGTCGACCCGGCCGAACACGGCGCCCGTCCCGGTGATCTGTCCCTCGCCACTGAAGTCGCTGAACGACCCCTTCACCTTCACGACGCCCCAGAACGTCCGGTTGCTGAACCCGATGCGGGACCGGTCGGGCACCAGGGTCCACACGCCCACCGCCTGCGGGCTGGCGAGCAGTTCTGCCAAGCTGGCCATGATCACCTCCGTGGTTGCGCAGTGAGCAGCGGCGCCATCTCCGCCGGATCGAAGTATTCGTCGATCCGGGTGATCAGCCCGTCGTCGCTCACTCTGATCACGATGCAGACGCGCATCGCGATGGTCGCGCCGTCCGTTCCGGCGGCGCGCAGCACGTGCTGCTGGACGAAACCGCCGTCGAACAGTGTGCGATCGAGTATCTCGTAGCGGCGTTCGGTTGTCCGGTTGATGAACCATCCGATTACCCGCAACGCCCGCGCGCGGTCGTTGTCCTGCCGGTCGCCGGAGTGCCAGACCAGCACGTCGCCGGCCCAGAGCCGTTCGACGGCGGCGGCGTCGCCTGCCTCGATCGCCGTGAAGAGCCGGTCGGCCACCTGGTCGGCGGCCCGGGGCGGAGCCGGTGTCATGGCCACCTCCTCATCGTGGGGACTTGACCTCAACGGCGATTGAGGTTCCACACTTCGGTCACAAGCAGGATTCCGCATCAGGAGAGGCCAGGCAATGCCCGAAGTGACACCCGCCAAGTCCGTGTTCGACAACGCCTACCGGTCGGGTACTGCGCCGTGGGTCATCGACGGCCCGCAACCCGCGATCGTCGAGCTGGAACGGCGTGGACTCATCCGCGGTCGCGTCCTCGACGCCGGTTGCGGTGCTGGCGAGCACACGATCCTGCTGACCGGCCTCGGCTACGACGTGGTCGGGATCGACTTCTCGCCGCACGCCGTGCGCACGGCCCGCGACAACGCGGCGGCCAGGGGCGTGGACGCGCGGTTCGAGGTCGCCGACGCGCTGGCCTTGGACGGGCCGCACCGGTACGACACCATCGTCGACAGCGCGCTCTTCCACGTGTTCGACGCCGCCGACCGCGCCCGCTACGTCGCCGGGTTGTCCCGGGTGTGCCGGCCCGACGCGCTGGTGCACGTGCTCGCGCTGTCGGATGCCGGTCGCGGATTCGGGCCGCAGGTCAGTGAGGCGGACATCCGCGGCGCATTCGCCGACGGCTGGGAGTTCGAGGCGCTGGACACCACGACGTACCGCGGCGTGGTGGGGCAGGCGCAGACCGATGCCTACGGCGTGCCGGTCGGCACCCGGGTCGACGAACCGGCCTGGCTGGCCACCGTGCGTCACGTGGCGTCGTAGCCGGGATGGGCGACGGTGAGGCGGTGCCGCACGAGCACCCGCAGAGCGGCCGGCAGCTCGGCGGCCCGGTCGTCGAGCTCACCGGCCCGGATGCCCGCGGCGAGGTGCGTCTCGTCGTCATAGCCGAGGTCGCGCACCGCGGCCGCGACGTCCGCTGCCGACGAGTCCAGCAGTTCGCGTTCGACGGTGCGCAGCACGTTGGCCGCCACCCGGGCGTGGAAGTTGACCTGCCCCTCGGTGGCCTCGCGCACGTCGTGCTCGAGGAACTCGGCAACGGCGGCGACGAGCTCGGCGGCGGTGGGGCGACCGTGCAGCGGCGCGTCGTGGATCACCTCGGGCCCCGTCCTTCCAGCAGTTCCAACAGGTCCCACTCCGTTTCGCAGACCCGTCGGCCGATCGCGGCGAGCTCGACCGACCGGGTCTGCCCGGCGAGGTGCCGCTCGGCCTGGAAGCGGCAGATGACGCCCCAGCGCAGTGTCGCCACCGCCAGCCACCACCGGAAGGCCGCCCGGTCGATCGGGCAACCGCCCGCGGCCTCGTACTCCGAGAGCAGGCTCTCGACGCTGCCCAGCCCGCCCGCCCCGAGGTGCTCGGGCGCTCCGAACCGCCAGGCCCGGATGCAGAACCAGGCCAGATCCTCGTACACCTCGCCGATGTGGACGAGTTCCCAGTCCAGCACGGCCGCCAGCCCGGAGTCCTCGACGATCAGGTTGCCCATCCGGAAGTCGCCGTGCACCAGCCGTGGCGGCGTCGGCGGCGGCCGGTTGGCTTCCAGCCAGCGGAAGGCCCACTCGAACGTCGCGGTGGTGTCACCCATCTCGTCGAGCCGCTCGCGCCACTCGGCCAGTGGGTCGGCCGGTGTCAGACCGATGCCGTCGGGGTCCGCGCGATGGATCGCGGCCAGTGCCTGCGCGCACTGCCGCAGCAGCCGATCGCGCCCGGCGTCATCGAGGCCGCGGAAGATCCGTCGCACGATGGTCTCGCCCGCGATGGCGCCGCAGATCAGATACGGATTGCCCAGCGCCGCAGCCGAATCGTCGGCGGCGAGGATGTGAGGCACCGGTGCGCCTACCGCGGCCGCCCGCTGCTGCGCCCTGGCCTCCAGTTCCATGCCCGCATGCACCTCGTCGGCCGGACCGGTGCGCAGGATCAGCGCCTGGGCCCGGTCGGTGACCGCGTCGAATGCCCAGGTGGTGCGGCTGGCCCCGCCGGTGAGGCGGTGCAGGTCGCGCACCGCCACCGAGTCCCCGAGCACCGGCCGCAGCACCGTGACGAGAGCGCCGGCCAGACCGGTGCCGGCATCGCCGCCCGCCATGTCAGCGCTTGCCGAACCCGAAGAGCCGCTGCGCCACCCGCCGGATCTGGATCTCCTCCGCGCCTTCGGTGATGCGGTAGCGCCGGTGGTGGCGGTAGATGTGTTCGAACGGCTCGTGACGGCTGTAGCCCACGCCGCCGTGCACCTGCATGGCCCGGTCGGCGGCCTCACACACCAGCCGGTTCGCCCGGTAGTTGGCCATCGACACCTTGTCCGAGACCTCCATGTGGTGGCTGCGATCCAGTTCGGTTGCGGCGTAATACACCAGCAGGCGCACCATCTGCGCCTCGGTCTGCAGCTCGACCAGCGGCCACTGCACGGCCTGGTTGACGGCCAGCGGTTTGCCGAACACGTTGCGCGAGTTGGCGTAGGCGACCGCACGGTCGATGCAGTGCTGTGCGGCGCCCAGGCTGCTGGCCGCCTGCCGGATCCGGTTCTCGTGCAGGAACGTCTGGCCCACTTCGAGGCCGCGGTCCACCTCGCCGAGCACCGCGTCGGCAGGCACGCGGACGTCTTTCAGCTCCACCTCGCCGTGGTCGGTCGGCATGTTGAACGTCCACCAGTAGTACGGCACGGTGAAGCCGGGGGAGTCGGTCGGCACCAGGAACGCCGTGATGCCCCGCGCCTGGCCGGGTTCGCCGGACGTGCGGGCGAAGATCAGGTCATGAGTGGCGCGGTGCACCCCGGTGTTCCACCGTTTCGTGCCGTCGATCACCCAGCCGTCGCCGTCGGGAACGGCGCGCGTCTCGAGCCAGGTGGCGTCGGAGCCGTGTTTCGGCTCGGTCAGCCCGAAGGCCATCGACCGCTCGCCGGTCAGCATGGCTTCGATCCACTCGGCTTTCTGCGCCTCGGTGCCGAACCGGTCCATCATGATGACCTGGGGGAAGTTCCCCACGATCGAGGACTCGTCCTGCAGATCGTTGTGCAGACCCAGACCCTTGTGCGCCAGGTGTTCGCGGATCACCGCCATGTCGATGTTGGTGCCGTCGCGGCCGCCGAACCGGGACGGCAGTCCGTAGCGCAGCCAGCCCGCCGCGTCGGCGCGCCGCCGCATCTCGTCGAGCAGGTCCTCCCACTCGCGGCGTGGGATCCCGCCGTTCTCCCAGTCCGTGCGCGCGTACTCGCGGCGGTGGTCGAAGTACTGGATGTGTTCGCGCTCCAGCGGTTTGATCTCCGCCTCGATGAACGCGTCCATCTCCTCCAGTAGCGTCGGAAGATGTTGCGGCAGTGCGAAATCCACTCTGATTCCTCTCTGGTGCGCTCAGTAGCCGTACAGTGTCTTCTTCCAGATCGTCGACAGCGTGGTGATCGCCTCGGCATCGCCGATCCGCAGCCCGAGGCCGTTGGGCCGTAGGAACACCGCGGTGAAGTTCTCGAACAGCAGCGCGATTGCCGCGCCGGTGTGGCCGGGATCGAGGTCGGCGGCGTAGCCCTGCTCCTGCGCGCGGCGCACGGTCGCGGAGACCATGTCGACGCCGAAGCGCCGGAACTCGTTCTGCACGTCGGCGAATCTGGGTCGGGTGTCGGCCAGCTGGTTGACCGCGATCATGATGCCGATGTTCTGCTTGAACATGTTCCAGTAGCCGGTCACCACCGCCGAGAAGAAGGCTGTGTCGTCGGCCGACTCGGGCAGGTGGACGGTGAGTCCGGACGGCACCACCACGTCGTGCAGGAAGGATTCCGCGAGCGCGACCAACAGGTCTTCCTTGTCGCGGTAGTAGCGGTAGAACACCGCGGGTGACTTGCCCGCCGCGGCGGTGATGTCGGCCAGCGTGGTTCCGTGGAAGCCGCGCTCGGCGAACAGTTTCCGTGCTGCCGCCTCGATCGCGCCACGCGTCTGGCGACCTTTGGCGGTGAGCGAGTCGGTGGCCACGGTCAGTGCAGGATCCGGTCGCCGGCGCGCAGCAGCGCGCTCGGCAGGTCGTGGCCGACGACCCGGCGGGCCACGTCGGCGGCGGCGATGGCCGCCTGCAGGTCGACGTCGACCTCGATGCCGCTGTCGCGCAACAGGTAGACGAGATCTTCGGTCGCGATGTTGCCGCTGGCGCCGGGAGCGAACGGGCAGCCGCCGAGCCCGCCGACCGACGCGTCGAGCCGGGTGATCCCCGCGGTGACGGCGGCGTATGCGCTCGCCAGGCCCGCGCCGCGGGTGTTGTGGAAGTGCGCGCCGAGCGGGATGTCGCCGGACACCGGGCGGACGGCGGCGACGAGGTCCGCGACCCGCTTGGGCGTCGTGGTGCCGATCGTGTCGGCGATCGCCAGCCGGTCGGCGCCGAGTTCGGTGGCCGCCGCGGCGATGTCGACGACGCGGCGCGGGTTGGTGGGACCGTCGAAGGGGCAGTCCCACGCGGTGGCGATGATGACCTCGATGGTGGCGCCGCCCTCGTGGGCGATGCGGGTGATGTCGGCGATCAGGTCGGTGGACTCGGCCGTCGACCGCCCCACGTTGGCCTGGCTGTGGCCGTCGGCCGCCGACACGACGTACTCGATCGAGCCCATGCCGGCGGCGATCGCGCGCTTCGCCCCGCCGGGACCTGCCACCAGGGCGGAGAACTCGACATCGCGCTCGGCCCGGAACCGGTCCAGTTCGGCGGCCAGTTCGGCGGCGTCGGCGAGCGCAGGCACCTTCGACGGCGACACGAAGGCAGTCGCCTCGATCTCGCGGAAGCCGGTCGCGACGACCGCCTCCAGCAGTTCCAGCTTCGCCGGCAACGGGATCGGCGCCTCGATCTGCAGCCCGTCGCGCAGCGACACCTCCCGGATGTCGACCCTGTCCGGCAGCCCGCTCACAGCACTCCCTCCGCCCGCAGTTCGTCGAGTTGCTCGGCGGTCCGGCCGAGCAGACCCGAGAAGACATCCTCGTTGTGCCGGCCCGGTCGCGACGGGCCCGCGCTGCGGATGCTTCCCGGTGACTCCGAGAGCACCGGAACGATGCCGGGGCCCAGGACCGTGCGCCCGATCCTCTCGTCGTGGTGTTCGGCGATCATGCCGCGCGAAAGCAGCTGCGGGTCGACGACCACCTCGGCGACGGTGTTGATGGGCCCGGCGATCACCCCGGCGGCCGACAGCACGTCGATGATGTCGCCCGGTTGCCGCTCCGCCGCCCAGTCGCCGATGATCTTGTCGAGTTCGTCCTGGTTGCGGCCGCGGGCCACATGGTCGGCGAACCGGTCGTCGGTGGCGAGCTCGGCGCGGTCCATCGCCAGGCAGAGCCTGCGGAACACGGTGTCCTGATTGGCCGCGATCACCACCCAGCTGCCGTCGGCGGTCTTGTAGATGTTCGACGGCGCGATGCCCTCCAGCCGCGTGCCCGAGGGGCCGCGCACGACACCGCCGACGTCGTAGTCGGGAATCGTCGACTCCTGCACGGCCAGACAGGATTCGGTGAGTGCGGTGTCGACGACCTGGCCTTCGCCGGTGACCGAGCGCCGGTACAGCGCGGCGAGCGCGCCCTGGGCGGCGAACATGCCTGCGAGGCTGTCACCGATCGAGAGCGCGAGCCGGGGTGGCGGGCCGCCGGGGAAGCCGTTGAGATGGCGCAGTCCGCTGGCCGCCTCCGCGACCGAGGCGTATCCCGCTCGGTGCGCGTCGGGTCCGGTCTGCCCGTAGCCCGACACCCGGACCAGGATGATGCCCTTGTTGCGATCGCGCAGTACGTCGTAACCCAGGTCCCACTTCTCCAGCGTGCCGGGCCGGAAGTTCTCCACGATGACGTCGGAGCGCTCGACGAGTTCGAGGAACAGCTCGCGACCCCGGGGTGTGCGCAGGTCGAGGGTGATCGCCTTCTTGTTCCTGGCGTGCACCGTCCAGAAGAAATGCTCGCCGTCGAGTTCGGCCTGTCCCCAGGTGCGCAGCGGGTCCGGTGCGCCGGGCGGCTCGATCTTGATGACCTCGGCGCCCATGTCGCCGAGCAGCCGGCCGGCGAACGGCCCGGAGATCAACGTGCCCACCTCGATCACGCGGACGCCGTCGAGCGCGCCGGTCGGAGTGTGCGCCGGGTCGGCTTCTCGCCCGCCGGTAGGTGTCATACAGCCCTCGCGAAGTCGTGGCGGATCAGCCAATCCGTCACGATACTCACCGCCTGGCGCAATTGAGCGCGTTGGTCGGGACCGGCGTAGTAATGGTTGGCGCCGGGGATCTCGTGCATCTCCTTGTCGGGGTGCCCGATCGCGTCGAAGAGCCGGCGGGTGTGGCTGGGCGTGCAGGCGTCGTCGGCGAGATTGCCGATCACCAGTGCGGGCACCGCGATGTCCGGCCCGGCCTTCACGGCGTCGCCGTTGGCGTCGTCATAGCTCCACTGCGACAGCCAGCTGCGCAGCGTGCAGAACCGGGCCAGCCCGACCGGGCCGTTGTTGACCACCTGTGGATCGCCGAGATAGCAGGTGCCCGGTGCGCGTTCGTTGGGGTCGACCGTCGGGTCGAGCCAGCGGGGGTCGGCCATGGTGCCGTGCACGACGAAGGCGAACTCGTCTGCGGGGCGTCCGGCGGCCTCCAGCTCGGCCAGTTTCGCCTTGACCCACTTGGTGATCCGCCGGTTGCGGTCGATCTGCGCCTGCCGGTAGCGCTCGAGGAACGCATGCGTGTACGGCGGCTGGTTGGGGTTGGCGGGGTCGTACAGGTCGAGTTCCGGATCGCGGTTGGTGGGGTCGGACTCGTCGAGGATCGAGGCGTCGAGCCATTCGGTCAGCGTGCCGTGGCGACTGATGTGGGCGGCCAGCAGCATGATGCCGTCGGCCGGGATGAGGCCCAGCTTCGTCAGGTCGGGTCCGTCGCCGGACGGGCTCGCCGTCACCGTGGGATGCTGCGCCTGCTGTTGATAGAACGCCGACAACGAGCCGCCGCCGCTCCAGCCGGCCAGCACCACCTTCTGGTAGCCCAGCCGGTTCTTGGCGTCCTTGATGCACTCGCCGAGGTCCTCCACCACCTTCTCCATCAGCAGCGCGGAGTCGGTGCCGCGAAAACGGCTGTTGCAGTAGATGACATGGTGTCCGGCGCGGGCCAGCGCATTCATCATCGGGAGGTAGGCGCCGCCGCCGATGGGGTGCATGAACACCAGTACGGTTTCGGAGGCTCGCGTCTTCGGCCGGAGCAGATGACTCTCGAGGACGACGAGTTCGGCGACGCCGCCGTAGACATCCCGAACGCCTGAAGTGTTCTGGTAGGCAACCAGATACGGGATCCGGTCGTATTCGTGCTTGATCGCGGTCGTCATGTCAGTGCTGTCTCCTCTTCGCGCAAGCGCTCATCAGTGCTGTCCGAGGTCGTTGGCGAGGATCTCGGCCGACGGGACGAGCCTGCGCCTGGTGTCGACGGCGATCACCGACCAGTCGACCCGGCTGTACTCGTCGAACTTCCGCCTCGCCCGTTCGCGTGCCTTCTCCGGTGCGCCGTGATGGACGCCCTGCGGTGCGTGAGAGATCAGTCCGGGCGGCATCGGGATGCCGTAGAGCGAGCCGCTGTGGAAGAACGCGATCTCGTCGAAGTCGACGTTGCGGTGATACCAGGGGGTGCGTTCGGTGCCCGGCACGGATTCGGCGGGTTTGGGCAGGAAGTTCATCACGTAGACGCCGGTCGCGTGCATGAACAGGTGCACCGTCGGCGGCAGGTGCACGCTGTCGGAGGTGATGACGTTGTAGTCGGCGATGTTGAAGGTGAAGGGGAAGTTGTCACCCCGCCATCCCTCGACGTCCAGCGGATGGTGCCGGTAGTACAGGCTGGTCGGTCCGCCCTCGTGGTAGAGCCGGACTTCGTACTCACCGTCGGTATGCGGGCCGACACCGTCGTCGATCGGTGCCGGTTCGGGAACGACGATCAGGGACGGGTCGAACGGGAAGTGCCTGCCCAGCGAGCCGGCCGGCGGTACCCGGAAATCGTCGGTGGCCTGGATCATCAGCCACATGGACCCGGCAGGACCGTCCGGCGTGTGATCGGGGATCTGGCGCCAGCTGCACGCCTTGGGGATGTACACCCAGTCGCCTTCGCGGTAGCGCAGCGGCCCGAATTCGGTTTCGAGCAACCCGCTTCCCTTGTGGACGAACGACAACAGGTCGCCGTCGATGTAGCGGGCGAAGAAGGGCATCTCCTCGGTGCGCCGGGACAGCAGCACCTGGCAGTCGGGGTTCGAGAACATCAGCAGCGGCGCCCCGGCGGCGTCGGTCGCGTCGGACGGCTTGAGTTGGTCGCCGAGGACGTCGAGGGGACGCAGTGGACCCGCGGCGCGGAACGCGGTGGGGTCGTTGCGCCGGTACAGGTTGGCAGTGCGTCCGGTGAACCCGCCGCGACCGAGCTCGTCGTCCTTCTGGCCGTCGAGGTCCGCGTGCGGGCGCCGCGGTGTCTTACCTCTGTGCAGGTGAACGAACGATTCCATCAGCGGCTCCGATGACGTGGTGGCGGTCGAGGACGGCGAAACTGAAACTGACGTTACTTTTATCTCAGAAGCGTCGCAAGGGACTGCGATGAGTCCGGCGTGCGGCCGGGGTCGGTTCTGCTGACATCCGCCGAGAGAGGGCCACCGCCATGCCGAACGACGTCATCACCGCCACCACGACCGTCGACGCCTCCGCCGACACCGTGTTCGCCATCCTCGCGGACCCCGCGCAGCATGCCGCGATCGACGGCACCGGGTGGGTCCGCGAGCCACTGGACGCGAAGGCGCTGACGCAGGTCGGCCAGATTTTCGACGTCGCGATGTATCACGACAACGCCGAATTCTCCGACGGTCATTACGAGGTGGCGAACAGGGTGGTCCATTTCGACCGCCCGCACGCGATCGCGTGGGAACCCGGCCAACGCTCGTCGGAGCGCGGCGACATCGAGTTCGGCGGCTGGATCTGGCGCTACGACCTGACCGCCGAGGCCCCGTCGCGGACCCGAGTCACGTTGACCTACGACTGGTCCAGTGTGCCGCCGCACGTACGCGAGCAGATCGACTTCCCGCCCTTCGAGCCCGAGCACCTGCAGAACTCGCTCGACCACCTCGCCGAATTGGCGCGCCGCGGATGACCGGGCGGCTCAGGGCCGCAACATGAACTCCACGAAGTGCTCGCGCTGCGCCGCGGTCAGCGGCCTGGGCCGCGAGCCGGCCAGGTGCAGGAACCCCACACCTGCGGCGAACGTCGTACCCGCCCGCAGCTCCGTCTCCTCCGGTGAGAAACCGAGGTCGAGGAAGGCCTGGCGCACCGCGCGCAGCACCCGTCGATCCGCGGCGTCGACGCCGGCAGCGACGGCTTTGTCGGAGCGTGCCCATTCCCGCATCGTGCGTTCGAGCCGCCAGTGCCGCGGGCTGACGAGTGCCGAGATCAACATCGACAGCCGTTGGCGCGGTGGCCCTCCCGCGATCTCGGCGAATACCCGGTGCTCTGCGCCGCGCTGTGCGCCCCAGTTCTCGATCAGCGCGGCGCGGTAGCCGGCCATGTCGGCGAAGTGCCAGTAGAAGCTGCCCTTGGTGACGCCGAGACGTTCGGTGAGCCGGTCGAGCTTGAGCGACGGCAGGCCGTCTTCGGCGAGGATCGAATAGCCCGCGAGGATCCAGTCGTCGAGGGCGTCCTCTGGTCTCGAGCAGCGTCTGCATCGGCACCAGCCGCATCACCGGATTCGCCAGGTACTTCTGGAACACGCGGGTGAAGCCGTCGCGCATCTCGGCCATCGTCGTCTCCTCCTCGTCGTCCGGTCAGACCATCGCGATCGGTGAGATCCGCAGGCCGACGCTCAGCGCACCGGCCACCTCCCGGCTGGTGTCGTAGTCGAAGATCACGTGACCGGACAGCACGTCGACGTCGCGCTTGGCTCGCTGCAGCGGATTGTCCACGAAGTGGGCGGAGGCGCCCGACGCGCTCAGCAGCAGTTCGATCACCGAGCGCGACTCGTGCACGATGTGCGCGGCGGCCAGCCGACCCTGACCTCGGGTATGTCGGCTGATCGGATCGCCGGTGCGGACCGGGAGGTCGATCTCCGTGACGGTCTCGGTGAGCAGCCCACGTAGCGCCCGCAGCCGTACCTGCGCCTCGCCGAGACGCGCCTGCGCCATCGTGATGTGTGGGGCGCGCCGACGGACCCAGATGCGGAGGCGCAAAGGGCCGCCGGGCTCAGTTTGTCCTGGTAGGACGCGTGTGGGCAGCTCTTCCGGCGGCCGGGCGGCGTCGCGTCCGGGACCTCGTGACGCGGTCTGACCGGCTTGACGGGGTTTTCTCAGCTTGACCCTCATGTTTTACTTCAGGCGCGACAACTGAATCTCTCGGTCCGTTCTGCTGCCGTTTTCACGATCAGCCCGGGCGGGCGCGCGACAGCGCAGTGAAGAAATTGCTGCGGTGCCGTATTTGCGATCTGTGATCGCGAGGTATTGGCGAATGACGCGGTAACCGGTAGATGGATGGATTCCTCTCTATGACCTTCGTTGACAAGATTCGTAACCGTTGGGCCCGCCGCTTCGCGGTGGTCGCCGCCGTCGCGGCGCTGCTCCCCGGCGTGATCGGTTTCACGGGCGGCTCGGCGATCGCCGGGGCGTTCTCCCGCCCTGGCCTGCCGGTCGAGTACCTGATGGTTCCGTCCCCGTCGATGGGCCGCGACATCAAAGTGCAGTTCCAGAGTGGTGGCGCGGGATCGCCCATCGTCTACCTGCTGGACGGTCTGCGCGCCCGCGACGACTTCAACGGCTGGGACATCGAGACCCAGGCGTTCGAGTGGTACCTCGATTCGGGTCTGTCACTCGTGCTCCCGGTCGGTGGACAGTCGAGCTTCTACACCGACTGGTACCAGCCGGCGTGCGGCAAGGTCGGCTGCCAGACCTACAAGTGGGAGACCTTCCTGACCTCCGAGCTGCCGAACTGGCTGGCGGCCAACCGTGACGTCAAGTCCACCGGCAGCGCCGCGGTCGGTCTCTCCATGGCCGGATCCGCCTCGCTGATCCTGTCGGCCTACCACCCGCAGCAGTTCATCTATGCCGCCTCGCTGTCGGGCTTCCTGAACCTGTCCGAGGGGTCGTGGCCGTTCCTGGTCGGCCTGGCGATGGGCGACGCCGGCGGCTACAAGTCCGAACCGATGTGGGGCCCGGGCGGCAGCGAGGCGTGGCGGCGCAACGACCCCACGGTCAACATCGACAGGATCGTCGCCAACGGCACCCGCATCTGGGTGTACTGCGGCAGCGGCAAGCCCGGCGAGCTGGGCGGCGGCGGCCTGCCGCAGGAATTCCTGGAGAGCCTGACGCTGAAGAGCAACATCAGTTTCCAGGAGCGCTACATCGCCGCGGGCGGCCAGAACGGCGTGTTCAACTTCCCGCCGAGCGGCACCCACACCTGGATGTACTGGGGCCAGCAGCTGCAGCAGATGAAGCCCGACCTGCAGCGGGTGCTGATCGGCTGACCCGACGAGAAGATCGCTGGAACCCCCGCCACGCCTCGTGCGTCGCGGGGGTTTCGCGTCTCTACGATGGCGTCATGACCGCAGTCAACGCTCTGGTGGCGCACCAGGACTCCGACGGATCGATCGCCCTGAACCCAGAGGTGGTCGACGAGAGCTTCCTGCCCGACGGTGAGGTGACCATCGCCGTCGAATACTCCGGTGTGAACTACAAGGACGCACTGGCCATCACCCCCAAGGGTGGCGTGGCCCGGTCGTACCCGCTGATCCCGGGCATCGACGCCGCTGGGACCGTGGTCGCCAGCTCGGCCGACGGTTTCGCGCCCGGTGACCGGGTGGTCGCGCACGGCTACGACATCGGCACCGGCCGACACGGCGGCTACGCCGACCGGGCCCGCTACCCCGCCGACTACCTGGTCAAGCTCGATGCGCTCAGCACGGCCGAGGCTGCGGCGATCGGCACCGCAGGCTTCACCGCCGCGATGAGCGTTGACGTGTTGCGCGTCAACGGCATCCGTCCGCAGGACGGGCCCATCCTGGTGACGGGCGCCACAGGAGGCGTCGGCAGTGTCAGCGTCGACCTGCTGGCCGGGCTGGGTTACGAGGTGATCGCATCGACGGGCAAGGCCGATGCCCACGACTTCCTGATGGAGCTGGGCGCCTACCAGGTGATCGGCCGGCTGCCGGCCGAGGGCGAGAAGCTCCGCCCGCTGGGCAAGTCCAGCTATGCCGCCGTCGTCGACAGTGTCGGCGGGGACACCCTGGCGTATGCGCTCAGCGTCCTGAACTACGGCGGCGTGGCGGCGGTGTCGGGCCTCGCCCGGTCACCGGAGCTTCCGACCACGGTTCTGCCGTTCATCCTCCGCGGCGTCACCCTGGCGGGGATCGACTCGGTACAGCTGCCGATCGAGCGGCGTCGCGAACTCTGGCGGGCGATCGAGGGCGACCTCAAGCCGGCCCACCTCGACGCCATCACCAGCGACGTGTCGATCCTCGACGCGCCGCACACCCTGCGCACCATCGTCGGCGGCGGCGTCACCGGGCGCACCCGCGTCGCGGTCGCCGGCGGGTTCTGACCGTCCAGGACTACTTGAGCTCGGCGGAGGACAGCCCGAGCAGCCGGCGCGCGACGACCAGCTGCTGGATCTGCTGGGTGCCCTCGAAGATGTCGAGAATCTTGCTGTCGCGGGCCCACTTCTCCAGCAGTGTCTCCTCGGAATAGCCCGTGGTGCCCGCCATCTCGACGGCCTTGAGGGTGACGTCGCTGGCCACCCGGGCGGACTTGGCCTTGCCCATCGACGCCTCTTTCGAGTTCGGGATGGCGTTGTCGGCCTGCCACGCCGATCGCACGGTCAGCAGGTAGCCGGCCTCCCAGTCGGCCTCCATCCGCAGGAACTCGGCGGCGGCGGCGCTCTGTGCGTGCGCGGGCTTGTCGTAAGAGATCTCGATCCCGGCGTCGGTGAGGATCTTGCGCAGATCCTCCAGCGCGGCGCGGGCGATTCCGACGGCCATCGCGGCCACGATCGGCCGGGTGTTGTCGAAGGTCTCCATCACCCCCGCGAACCCCTTGTCGACGTGGATCTCGGGGTCCCCGAGCAGGTTCTCCTTCGGCACCCGGGCGTTCTCGAAGCGGATCGCCGCGGTGTCGGAGGCCTTGATGCCGAGCTTGTGCTCGAGGCGCTCGACCGTGACACCCGGATGCTCACGCGGGACGATGAACGACTTGATCGCCGCCCGGCCCAGTGACTTGTCCAGGGTCGCCCACACCACGATGTGGGTGGCGCGGGAACCCGCGGTGACATAGATCTTCTCGCCGTTGATCACGTACTCGTCGCCGTCGAGCACCGCGGTGGTGGTCACCGCCGCCGAGTCCGATCCGAAGCCGGGCTCGGTGATCGCCATCGCGGCCCAGACGTCCTTGCCCAGCTTCTCCAGCTGGTCGGGCGAGGCCACCGAGGAAATGGCGGCGTTACCCAGGCCCTGACGTGGCACCGACAGCAGCAACGCCACATCGCCCCAGCTGACCTCCAGCGCGTTCACCAGCGCGGACATGTTCCCGCCGTTGACGTTCTGCTTGGGGCCACCGCTCGAATCGCGGAACGCCTCGGCGCCGGCGAAGGAGATGGTGTTCGCCTCGGAGATGCCCTCGAACAGGTCGGCGAGGGTGTCCAGCTCCACCGGGTAGGCGTGCTCGGCGAGATCGTACTTGCGCGAGATCGGCCTCAGCATCTCGGCGGCGCCCTCGTGGGCCATGTCGATGACGGCCTGCAACTTCTTCGGCATTTCCAGATTGATTGCCATGACTGGGTTTCCGTTCCTGGTCTCTAGGTTGCCGTTACAGGACGACGACGCCCTCGGCGACGCCGAGCGCACGAAGGTCGCGATACCAGCGTTCCACCGGATGCTCCTTGGTGAATCCGTGACCGCCCAGCAGCTGGACGCCGTCGAGGCCGATCTGCATGCCCTTGTCGGTGCCGAACTTCTTGGCCAGTGCCGCCTCACGGGCGAAGGACAGGCCCTGTTCGGCGCGTGCGGCGCCGCGCCAGGTGATGAGCCGTAGCCCGTCGAGTTCGATGGCGATGTTCGCGCACATGAATGCCACCGACTGCCGGTGCGCGATCGGCTCACCGAAGGCCTCACGTTCTTTGACGTAGGGCACGACGTAGTCGAGCACGGCGTGCGATGTGCCGACGGCCAGTGCGGCCCAGCCCAATCGGGCCAGAGCGATGGCCTCCGAGTAGTCCGCATCGGTGGCCTGGTCCTCGCCGAGACGGTTGCCAAGCGGGACCGCGACGTTGTCGAGTTCGACACGGCCGAGCGCGGCGGCGCGGATGCCCATGCTCGGGTCGGCCTTGACCGTCAGCCCTTCGGAGGCCGACTCGACGATGAAGAGGGCGGGCTTGCCGTTGAGTTGAGCACCGATGACGAACAGTTCGGCGTCGGCCGCGGCAGGCACCAGGGATTTCACTCCGTTCAGCCGGTAGCCGCTCGGGGTGCGCACCGCGGTGGTCCTCAAGGCGGTCGGGTCGAACAGCGCATGCGGTTCGGCGATCGCGACACACGCCTGCGGCACGTTCTCGCCGGCGAACTCCTTGAGGTAAGTGGCCTGCTGGTCGGCGCTGCCCCAGTGGGTCAGTGCGGACGCGACTCCGCCGGGGGCCAGGATCGGCAGCGCCAGTCCCATGTCGCCGTATGCGAGGGCTTCGGCGACGAGCGCGTTGGTGACGGTGCCGCGGTGCTCGGCGATGCCATCGAAATCCTCGGGCACGTTGACGGCGGTGATGCCGAGTTCAGCGGCCTTGGCGATGAGATCCGCCGGGTACGCCGCGTCGGCGTCGGCGTCGTGCGCGGCCGGGCGGAGGATTTCCTCGGCGAACTCCGCCACGGTCTCGACGATCATCTTCTGGTCGTCGTCGGGCGTGAGGTCGAAGTAATCCGCGCCGCTCGGCTTCAGTCGCGTCGGCGGCTTGCCGAGACCCTGCACCCGGTTGAACTGGCGGGTGGAGGCGCCGAGTGCCGAGAACGCCGTCCGCACGCCGTAGCGCAGGCCGCGATTGAGCGGATCACGCAGCCCGTGCCGGTCCAGGAACTCCTGGCCGACGAGGGGCGTGACCAGGGCCAACCCGACCGAGGTCGCCGTCCGCTTGGGGCGTTGCAGGCCGATGGCGCTCTCACGTCCGGAGCGCCGTGGACGCTTCGGCTCTGAGCCGTTCTTGGACGGCAGGGTGTTGGTCATACGACAGCCTCACTTCGTCGGGCGGTACCTGCGACCGTATCTTACTCCAGAGTAAGGTACGCCCGTTCTGTCGTGAACGTCACAGCTGGTCCCGGCGCCGGATTCGTGCAGGGAGGCACTTTGCTGACTGGGGTCATCGAAACCTAAAGCGCGGCGGTGGACGGCCGAATCGCGCTGGGCAGCAACTCGGACCGTGACGAGAGGTTCCGTGACGGCTGTTTCAATGACTATAGTCAGTGAGAGGGAGCCGTAGCTCTGTCGTACTTGCCGGGAGACGGCGACGACGATGCCGCACGGCCGGACACAGGTAGGAGTTGCAAACGTGCCGAAGCCGCCGGAATCGCATGCCGCCGACTGGGACCTTCGGCACGACGACTTCCAGGACGACGGGTTCCTCTACGACGTGTACGCCGTCATGCGCCGCAACGGCCCCTTCGCCCACACCGACACGCCGTTCCTCGCGCCGTCGCCGGGCGGCGCCTGGGTCGCCGTGCGTTACCGGGAATGTCATCAGATCCTGCAGGACTGGGAACACTTCTCGAGCAATCCGACTCCGGAGGGCGCCGAGCATCTCGCCGGCGACCTCGTCATCACCCTCGATCCGCCACGGCAGCAGAAGTTCCGCCGGGTTCTGAACCCCTACTTCTCACCGGCGCGGATGAAGGCGCTGAGCCCGCAGATCCGCGCCGAGACCGACCTGCTGATCGACGAGTTCATCGAGGCGGGGGAGGGCGACCTGGCGCAGATCGCCTGGCGGCAGCCCGGGATCGTCTTCTTCAAGTACCTACTCGGCATGCCCGTCGACGATGTCCCACTGTGTCTGCAACTGGCCGACCGCGCCTTGAACGGTGTGACCGAGCAGGATCGGATGACGGCGTGGGGCGGTCTCTATCAGCACATCCACGATGCGGTGTCGCTGCGCACCACCCAGACACCGCGGGACGACATGATCGACGTCCTCCTCAGCGCCGAGATCGACGGCGAGAGACTTCGTTTCGAGGATGTCGTCTCCAACGCGATGTTGCTGGTCCAGGCAGGGCTGGAGACGACGGCGAACGCGATGTCATACGCGTTCCATCACCTCGCCGCGCATCACGGGGATCGCGATCGGCTGATCGGCGAACCCGACCTGATGCCGAAGGCCATCGAGGAGTTCCTCCGATTCGCCGGCTCCATCCACGGCATCCCGCGGACCGTCACGAAGGAAGTCGAAGTCAGCGGGCACACGTTCCATCCCGGAGAGTCGGTTGTGGTCAATTACGCGTCAGCCAATCGGGACGGCGACGCCTTCCCGGAGCCGGACCGCTGCCTGCTGGATCGCACGGCGAACCGGCACCTCGGCTTCGGTGCGGGTGTGCACCGTTGTCTGGGCTCCAATCTCGCGCGGCTGGAGTTCCGCATCGGCGTCGAGCAGGCGTTGCGACGGATGCCCGAACTCTCGCTCGCTCCCGGCGACGCAGCCGACTTCCACGGGAACTCGATCACCCGCGGATACCGCCGCATCCCGGTGGTGTTCACCCCGGGCGAGCGGTCCACCGACGCAATTGCCGAAGCCGGTCCGGCCGCGGCCGCGGCGCTGTGGGCATAGGCCGTCGTCGGTCTCACGGTAGCCCCTGCCGTAAGCGTTGTCGTGAATCCGCTCGTCCCCGCATCGTTCAGGCCCGAGAATCGCGAATTGACCAGTGTGGCTATTAATTACGCGCAGGCTTCCGCGCCGGCAAAACCTTGGCGGGGGAGTGGTCACCGCTGTAGGGTCGGTGAACATCGCAAATCCGGGGAGGGACGTTTGATGTCGTCGACCGAGGCCGCTGCGCGCGCTGACGAGTATTCGAATCCCGACGGGATCGTGCCGGACCAGAAGAGCTGGCTGACAGTCCTGAAGTGCTGGCGCGGCTTCATCCTGACCGGTCATCACATCGACCAGGTCTACGTCGCCTACCTCGCCATGGAGGCGGCTCAGTACGCGCGGTCGTACTACCAGGTGCGCTCGCACCCCACCGGCCGGATCCTGCTGCGGGACAAGCCCGACCTGCTTGCGGTGCTGCGCGACGACGACTACCTGGCATCGCTGCCACCCGGAACTGTCGGTCACGCATACCGCACCTTCCTCCGGTCCAACCGGCTCGATGCCGGGGTGTTCCAGGAGAACAAGGTGATTCGTCCGCTCGCCGAGAAGTACAACTGGTCCGAGGACTTCTACTACCTCATGGTGCGGACCACCGCCCTGCACGACATCCACCACGTTCTCGGCGGTTACGGGCCGGACATGGCCGGCGAGGTCGCCACCATCGGGTTGCACTGCGGGCAAATGGAACCCGCGGGCCCGCTGAAGAAGCTCGGCTATCTGATGGCCATCACCATCCCCGGCGCGTCGATGCGACACAAGGTGCGCGTCTACCGGGAGGCACTCGAGCGGGGAAGCCGCGCCGACCTCATCGTGGCGGCACCGTGGGAGGAGCTGCTCGACAAGCCTCTCGACGAGGTGCGGGCGCAGCTGGGGATCGCACCCGCCGAGGAGGCTCATCCGAACGGTTGGTGGTTCACGAAGTGGACCCCGATCGGGATGCCCAAGCCGACGCGATGGGACTACGACGAGATCCTCGCCGAGGCGCGCGCCGGCTCGGTGCCGAGCGCCTCCGTTTCCGCCTGACGCCGAAGGCCGCGCGGCCTAAGAGCTCTTCGCAGTGAGTTCGTCGGCAGCAGATAGTAGTTCGGCGAGCGCAACCGGGAGGCCGTCAGCCAGCTCCCAGACGTCGGGCAGCAGGTCGGCGCACGCCACCAGTCCCACGTCGAAGTGTCCGTAGTAGGTGCCCACCGAGACGTTCAGGCCGACTCCGTTCAGGACCGGTCCGAGTGGATAGATCCGGCGCACCGTCGCCCCAAGCAGGTAGGACTGCTCCAGCGCGCCGATGACGTTGGACAGCGACAGGTTGAACCACGGCCGGCGGCCGCTGAGCCCCGAGCGGGCGTACAGCCACGTCACCGCACCCATGAGGCCCGGGGCGCACTCGGCCCAGTCCCGCACCAGCGTGCCGACGATGTCGGCACTGGCCTCTTTGGCGCGCGCAGTCGCCGCGGCGACCGCCAGCAGCCGCTGCACCGGGTCCTCCACGTGGGTGTGCAGGCTGGAGAACATCACCGACATGTTGTTGCCGCCCGACAGGTCCGACTCGTCGACGACCCCGATGGGGATCATCGCGACCAGCGCCTCCTCCGGGAGCGCGTCGCGATCCACCAGATAGCGACGGATCGCACCCGACACCACCGCGAGCACCACGTCGTTGACCTTCACTCCGAACGCGTTCTTCACAGCCTTGACGTCATCGAGACTCAGCCCGGTGTACGCGACGGCGCGGCGCGTGGTGATGTCGCCGTTGAACGGCGTTCGCGGCGCGCTGAGGACGCCGGTGGTGCCGCGCCCGGTGGCGGTCCGGCGGACCACCTTGACCAGTGCCGTCGCACTCGCCGGCAGCACCGCCGTGAAGAAGTGCCGGATGCGACGGCCGATGCGCGCCAGGCCGTCCCGGGCGATCGCCGTGCGGCTCGGGGGAGCCGCATCCGGCACCGGGGCGGGCGGCGAGGGATCGGGATCGGTGCCGAGCAGCCGGGAGAACAGATCGCGACTACCGGAACCGTCCAGCATGCTGTGGTGGATCTTCGTCAGCACGGCGATGCGCCCGTCCGTGCCGAAGGCCGAGTCCGACAGGCCCTCGATCATCCACATCTCCCACAGCGGCCTCGTGCGGTCGAGCGGCACGGCGACGAGCCGTGACACCAGCTCCGACAACTCGTGCCGTCCGCCGGGCGCCGGCAGTTCGACGCGGTGCAGGTGCCGGTCGACGTCGAAGTCGCGGTCCTGCACCCACAATGGGTTGCCCAGGTCCGTTCGGCGGTCGGAGAGCATCGTCCGGAACTCGGGCACCGCTCCGATGTGCTCGAGCAGGTCTTCGCGGAAGGTCTCGAAGCGGTATCCGCGCGGCATGGTCGACGTGTCGAGCTCCAGGATCACCGAGATCGTCATGGGCTCGGCGGCGGTCTCCAGTCGCAAGAGGCTGGTGTCGAAACCGCTGAGTCGTTGAATGGTCACGTCGACACCCCCGGATCACCGTGAAGAACGAGATTCTGCCGATACGAGAACGGCACTCTCTTGAAATCTACCGCAGCCGGCGGTGAACCGGTAGGCATCACCCGCTCCTGGACAGTCGGTCGTCGGCGCCGATGAGTCTCGTGTGCAGACGTGCCAATGGTGCTGGCGCCCACCAGTTCCACCGACCCAGGAGCACCATCACCGACGGCAGCAGCACCGATCTGATCACCGTCGCGTCCACCAGCACCGCGACCGTCAGTCCCAGTCCGAAGAAGCGCAGCATCGCCACCTGCGACGCGATCAGGCCGGCGAACGTGATCGCCATGATCAACGCCGCGGCGGTGACGATCCGCCCGGTGCTCGCCAGCCCCAGCGCCACCGACTCGGTGTTCGCGGCGTCCGTACGATCGGAGGCCAACCAGAACTCCCGGATCCGGGAGATCAGGAACACCTCGTAGTCCATCGAGAGACCGAAGGTGATGCAGAACATCAGCACCGGCATGTTCGCCTGCAGCGTCCCCGTAGCCGTCGTTCCGAGGCCGCCCAGGTGTCCGTCCTGGAAGATCCACACCATCGCTCCGAAGGTTGCCGTCAGCGACAACACATTGAGCACCAACGCCTTCAGCGGTATGACCAGGCTCCCGCTGAGGGCGAACAGCAGCACGAACATCACCACCGCGATGAGCGCCAGCATGAGCGGCAATTTCGACTCGATCGACTGCACCGCATCGTGGTTGGACTGCTCGGCGCCGGTGAACAGCACGCCGGCGCCGGCCGGTTTCGGCACGGCCCGCAGCTCCTCGAGCACCGCCTTCGATTCAGGGGAGTACGGCGAGGCCGCCGAGCTGACGGTGATCAGCGCGACGTCTGCACGCTCGACGGCCTTCAGAGGAGGCGCCACCGGTGCCCCGCGTGCATAGATCGCCCGCGGCGCGGAAACCGTTGCCACGCCCGGCACCCGGGACAGCTCGGCGGCATAGGCGTCGAGCAGTCCGGCGTCGACGCCGTCGACGCCGGTGATCACGATCGCGGTCGCCGCCCCGGCCTCCTGCGTGAAGTCGGCGCGAATACGATCGCCGACCTGACGCGCCTCGGTCGACGTCGGCAGGATGCGATCGTCGGGGAAACCGAATTCGACGCCGAGAAACGGTAAGCCGACGAGGATCAACGGGATCACCGCCGTGGCGGCAGCCGTTCTCGGCCGGCGCATCACCGCGAGCGTCCAGGAATACCAGCGGCTCTCGGTGAGCGGGCCGCGTCGGCCGGCCTTGCCGATCCGGCCTGCGGACAACAGGATCGCCGCAGGCGCCAGCACCAGTGCGGCCACCGCCGCGAGCGCCACCACCGAGACCGCCCCGTAGGCGAACGACCTCAGGAAACTCATGGGGAAAGCGGCCATCGTCGCCAACCCGAGCGCCACGGTGACCGCGGAGAAGACGACCGTACGGCCCGCGGTGCGCAGGGTCCGCCGGACGGCTTCGGGTGGCTCGAGCCCGGACGCTATCTCCTCCCGGTAGCGGCTCACGAGGAGCAGCGAGTAGTCGATCGCGAGGGCGAGTCCCAGTGCCACCGCGAGATTCATGGCGAAGATCGACACCTCGGTGATCTCGGCCAGTCCGCGGAGCACGGCAGTCGTTCCGACGATCGCGAACGCCCCCACCGCGAGCGGGATCAGTGCGGCGATCACACCACCGAAAACCCAGATCAACACCAGGAAGCTCAGCGGCAGCACGATCGCCTCGCTGAGCGTCAGGTCGCTGCGGCTCTGTTCGGCGATCTGCGCGGACACGGCGCCCGGTCCGCCCACCGAGACCGTGATCCCGGCGCCGAGATCCCCGGCGAACCGCTCCTGCACGGCCGGTGCGTTGGCGAGTCCCTCGCTCTCGTCTCCGTCGAGGAACGCGACGAGCAGCGCCGAACGGCCGTCCCGGCTGACGAGCCCGGCCGCGACGGGATCGGGCACCTCGAAGGGGGAGTTCACCCGCGCCACCTCGTCGGCCCGCCGCAGGTCGGCGACCACATCGTCGATCACCGCCCGTGCCTGCGGCGCCGAGACCGGTCCTGGGGCTTCGACGAGGAGGTAGAGCGGGACGTAACCCTGGCCGAGATCGTCGACGAGTATCCGGTTGGCACGGCTGGATTCCGCACCGGGATCACTGAATCCGACGACCGACAGCATCGAGCCGACCGGTGCGCCGAGGACGCCGGCGAACGCCATCACCGTGACGGCCACCGCGAGCACACGTCTGGGTGCGGCGATGACCGCCCGGGCTATGGCGTCGAGCATCCAGTCCTTTCCGCGTGCGGTCGGAGTGCGATGAACATCAGCGGGCGGTCAGCGGTGTACCGCGACCGGCAGATGCGACCATCCCGACATGTTCGGTGAGCTGATCCGTCTGGCCTCGTCCCAGAGCACGTCGTAGCGGGGCATGAAGTCGAGCAGATGGTCAAGTGCGATCGCGGTCTCCATCCGGGCGAGGGCGGCTCCCAGACAGATGTGCACCCCGAATCCGAGTCCGAGTTGCTGAGCCTCGGAGTGATCGCGGTCGATGTCGAAGGTGTCGGGATCGGAGAACGCCCTCGGATCGCGGTTCGCCGAGGCGCCGCAGAGCAGCACGGGTTTGCCCGCCGGAATGGTCACCCCGTGCAGGGTGATGTCCCGCAATGTGCAACGGATGTTGTGCTGCACGGGCCCCTCGTATCTGAGCACCTCTTCCACGGCCGATCCGATCCTGCTCCGGTCCTCGACGAGCATGCGCCACTGATCCGGATGATCGGCGAACACCGCGACGGCGTTGCCCACCAGCTTGGTCACCGTCTCCGCGCCTGCCCCGCCCAACAGCGTGGCGAAGCCGGCGATCTCCAGGTCGTCCAAACTGCTCAGCTCGCCGTTGTCCCTCTCGACCTCGGCGGCGATCAGTGTGCCGATCATGTCGTCCCGGTGCGGTTCTGCACGCCGCTGCTGCACCAGGTTGAAGTAGAACATCGCGACGTTCACGAATCCGGCCATGCTCGTCTCGGTGCGCTCGAGCTGCCCCGGGTCGTGGTGCAGCGCCTCGTCTATCCAGTGCCGCACCTGTTGGCTGAACTGTTCGGGCACACCGGTGATCCTGGTGATCACCTCGACCGGGAACAGTGCCGCGAAGTCCTGCACCACGTCGAATCGGCGGGGATCCGCAGCGCCGAGATGTTTTCGGACCAGGTCGGTCACCGTCGAGCGCTGATGTCGTACGGCGCTCGGTGTGAACGCCTTGGCGAGCAGGCCGCGCATCCGCCGGTGTTCGGGTGGGTCCATGAAGAGGATGGAACTGGGCGGCGGCTCGCCGGATTTCACCATCGCCAGGTCGATGCCTCCCGTCGACGAGAACGTCCGGAAGTCGCGGTACGCCGCCGCGACGTCGCTGTGCCTGGTGAGAGCGTAGAAGTCGTGCTCGGCGCTGTAGTAGACCGGCGCCTCGTCGCGCAGCCGCCGGTAGACGCTGTGCGGATCGGCGAAGTACTCGGCCGAGAACGGATCGAAGATGACGTCCGGCTGAGCCATCGAGGTTCCCTCCCGTAGACCGGATCGAGCGGCGACCGGACGACCGCGCTGCCCCCGCGGCGCCATCGCATCGATTCGCATCGGCAGCCTACGTGAGCCAATCAATTGACGGACAAGCACATTCGGCGATCGCGATTCCGCTTCGAAGCGAAGTGTCATCATGGTCGGTGTGACGGCGACCCGTGTGCTCCAGTGTGCCGCGGGCTTCCCGAATCGCCTCGACGACACCTACCGGCGCGGCTGATGCTCTGCCTGGTCACCGGCGGCACCGGCTTCGTCGGGTCGCACACCGTGCGCGCGCTGCGCGCGGATGGACACGATGTGCGACTGCTTGTCCGTGACCGTGCGAAGGCCGAACGCGTCTACGGCACAGGATGTCCGGGTGATGTGATCATCGGCGATGCGACGGATCCGGCCGCGGTGGACACGGCGCTGAGCGGCGTCGAGGCCGTCGTGCACTGTGCGGCCGTCGTCGCGACGGACGTGT
The DNA here is from genome assembly GCF_025821665.1 of [Mycobacterium] manitobense. Lineage (GTDB taxonomy): Bacteria > Actinomycetota > Actinomycetes > Mycobacteriales > Mycobacteriaceae > Mycobacterium > Mycobacterium arseniciresistens. The sequence continues at coordinate 326,663 of NZ_JACKSJ010000062.1, read as the reverse complement.
CCCCGCGAACCCACCGGGGCCGCGAGATGCACACCGTGAACGTGCGCTCGACCGAACTGGTGATCGGGGGAGCGGTGCACCGGGGTATTGACGCGATTGTGTATTTGTCCAGTCAGACAGCGTTGTTCACGCCGGGAGCGCCGATCGACGCGCGATCCGGACCCGCAGTGGCGCGCGGCGCCTATGCCCGGTCGAAGGCCGCGGGTGACAGCTACGTGCGGGCGCTGCAGGATGACGGCGCGCCCGTCACCACCCTGTATCCGCCCGGCGTCATCGGTCCGGACGACCCGGGCCTGTCCGAGGGCAACCGCGCGGTCCGGGGGTTCGTGTCCCAACTCGTGCCCGACACCACTTCGGGATACGAGGTCATCGACGTCCGGGACCTGGCCGCACTCATCAGCGCCTCCGCCTTCGATGGCCGCCCCGGACGCCGCGTCGTCAACGGCCACTTCCTGCGCTGGTGCGAACTCATCGCACTCTTCGACGACCTCACCGGACGCCGCGTCCGGCGAATGCGCCTCAACGGCGCCTTCCTGCGGGCACTCGGGCGCGCCGCCGACCGGGTGCCTCTGCACCTGCCGCTGTCGGCGGAGACGATGGAACTCGCAACGGCATGGCCGGCCACCTCCGCTCCGGGCACCGGGTCGCCTGGCCCCGCGCTTCGAGACGTGAGAAGCAGTTACGCCGATACGATCCGCTGGTTGCACCGAACCGGCCGCATCACCCGTCGGCAGGCAGGTGCGCTCGCCTCATGAACACGTTGCCTGTCAGCCGTTCTCCGCGGACGTCAATCTGAGGATCGGAATCCGTCGACCGATCAGCGCGGTCCTGGCCCGGTAGTCGGCGTATCCGCCGTAGTACCGCTCGGCCACGGCGAAGAGGCGGTCGTACTCTGCCGCATCGGTCACCTCACGGGCGGTGAAGGGCTGCCCGCCGAGCGTGCAGCGCGGGTGTGCGACGAGATTCCGGTACCAGGCCGGGTCGCGCTCGCCGCCGAAATTCGAGGCGATGGCGATGACGTCGTCGCCGTCGTGGAAGTAGGCGATCTGCACCGTCCGTCGCAGCCCGGTCCTGGCGCCCGTCGTCGTCAGCGGCGCAGACGGCACGCTGAACATCCCCGAATTCAGCCGTCCCCGCGACGCCCGGCTCAGCCAGACATCCGTCCGCGCCGCGACGTGACGGGCGAACAGCTGCCCCGCGGGGGACCGGCCGAACCGAACCATCAGACGAATCGGCCGTGTCGCCGGGCGGCCCGGATCGATGTACTTCAGCCCCACCGCCCGATGTTAACGGCGTTGCCCTGACGAGGAGCGGTCGATGGTCGAGAGTGGTCGGTATGGCGACGTTGATGTCGGTGAACGTCGGTCTGCCCAGGAATGTCGCCTGGAACGACCGAACCGTGTACACCGGCGCCTGGAAGCACCCCGTCACCGGTCCGCGCATGGTCCGGCGGCTGAACGTCGACGGGGACGGCCAGGGGGACCTCGGTGGGCACGGCGGCGAGAACCGCGCCGTGCTGGTCTACCAACTTGATGCGTACCGGCACTGGGCCGAGGAGTTCGGCCGAGACGACCTCGTGCCTGGGATGCTCGGTGAGAATCTCACCGTCGACGGGCTACCCGACGACGAGGTGTGCATCGGGGACCGCTTCGCGATCGGCGATGCGGTCTTCGAGGTCACCCAACCACGGGTCACCTGCTACCGGGCCGGCCTGCGCATCGGCGAGCCGAGGATGGCCGCGCTCCTGGTGTCACACCGTCGCCCCGGCTTCTACTGCCGGGTGATCACCGAGGGCGAAGTCGAGGCGGGCCAGGAGATCGTGAAGGTCGGCTCCGCCCCTGAGCAGGTCACGGTCGCCGAGATCGACGCACTGCTGTACCTGCCGGGCCATCCGCGCGACGAGCTGCACCGCGCCCTGCGCATCCCAGCACTGAGCCCGGGTTGGCGGACGTCGCTGCAGAGCCTGGCCGAACAGGGCGGCGCCGCGGGCAATGTCGGCCTCACGGCCGCAGCGGGCAGCCCGCCGCCGGCATGGGCCGGCTTCCGGCCGCTGAGTGTGCGCGCCGTCCACGACGAGAGCCGCCTCGTCCGTTCCATCACGCTCGCGGATCCCGATGGTGCGCCATTACCGGAATGGCTCCCCGGCCAGGCGATCACGCTGCGTCTGCCCACCGCGGACGGCTCCGTGATCCGCAACTATTCCCTGTCGAACCGAGCCGGTTCCGGCGAGTACCGGATAAGTGTCAAGCGCGAGCCGCACGGGGTCGCGAGCGGTCACCTGCACGCGCACGTCGCGACCGGCGATCTGGTCGACGTCGCCGCGCCCCGCGGAACATTCGTTCTCGCCGAGGGCGACACTCCGGTCATCCTGCTGTCAGCCGGAGTGGGCGCCACCCCGGTGCTCTCCATGCTGCATGCGCTCGCGGACGCGCAGTCGGCGCGGCCTGTCTGGTGGCTGCACGGAGCCCGCAACGGATCTGAGCATCCGTTCGCGCAGGAGAGTCGCGCGTTGCTCGAGCAGTTGCCGGGCAGCCACTCCCGGGTGTTCTTCAGCAGCCCGGCATCCGGCGACCGGGCCGGCGTCGACTACGACGTCCGGGGCCGCCTCTCATCCGAGGCCGTCGGCCGGATCGACCTGCCCAACGACGCCGACGCGTATCTCTGCGGGCCGGCGAGCTTCATGGCGGAGTTGGGCGCCGACCTCGTCGCCAGAGGCCTCGGTTCCGCCCGCGTTCGGACCGAGATATTCGGCGCCGCAGTGTCGCTCGCGCCCGGGATCGTCGCGGCGGCCGCACGTCGTCCCCATGTGCCCGAGGGGCCGCGCGGGCCTGGCCCGGCTGTCCAATTCGCCCGCAGCGGCATCTCGGCGCCGTGGGGTCCGCCGAGTACCAGCCTGCTCGAATTCGCCGAAGCCTGCGACGTCCCGACCCGGTGGTCGTGTCGCACGGGGGTGTGCCACAACTGCGAGACGCCGCTGCTCTCGGGATCTGTCAGCTACGACCCCGAACCCCTGGAGCCGCCCGCCGAGGGCAACGTCCTCATCTGCTGCGCACAACCCGTTGAGCCCGTGGTGGTCGATCTGTGATGAGCGGCGGTCCCACACCGGGGGAGCGTCACCCGGTGCGGTACCGACATACCCGAGGCATTCGGCCGATCCCCCGACCTTCGCCGATTCAACCCGTACCGCTGATTCATCGACGGCGCTCATCATGATGCGCCGCCATCACCGCCGAGGCAAGGCCCGGCATCGCCTGAGTCAGTACCATGAGATCGTGAGAACTGCGGGGGGTTTTCTGCGCGACGCTGTCAGCGTGATGGTCGACGCGATGCGGTTGCTCGGCCGGAACTGGCCGGTGCTCGTCTCGATTGCGCTGGTGGGCGTCGCCTTTCGCGGTGCAGCGCTCTGGGCGGCGGTCGAGGTCAGCGATCGGGTCAACTGGCTGGGACACGGCCTGGTCGTCTTCGCTCCACTCGGCTTCCTCGTCGCGATGATCGCCATGCTGCACGTGCTGCGCCACGACCTGCCGAACTCCGAACGGGTACTGGCGAGTGCGGCGCCGGCCGACGCCACGACGGGACGCGAACGTCGATTGGTCGACGTCGCAACATCGATGGTGGTGCCGTTCTTCGCCGTATACGTGGCGTACGGATTGCTCAGCCAGGACGTCGCGTACTTCACGAACCAGGCAGGCGTGGAGGAACTCGGCCAGACCGATTTCTATCGGACGGGCGCAGGAGCGGACTTCAGCCGCGTCTTCCTCAACGACTGGTGGCTCGTGGCCGGTCTCGTCGTCGCCGCCTGGGTACTGCGCTTCCTGCTCGGCAGCTTCGAGAAGCGCAGGCGATTCCTGGGATTGGCGATCATGGGCGCACTGGTCGAGGTGTATTGGTCGGCCAATGTCGCGGGCTACATCGAGGGGGAGAAGGCCGCGGCGCAGGAGTGGCTGCACAACCGGGTGGCTGTCGCGCAACTGGCTGAATTGTCCGACCGTGTCGTCGAGGGTCTCGGACCACTGGGGCATCCGCTGACGACGACCACCACCTGGCTGGGAGATGTGCTCGACTCGTTCGACGCGGTGGTGATCGTGCCGCTCGCCTGGCTCGCAGTCGGTGCCGTCGTGCTGGGTCATAAGCTGGCTCCACCGCCGGAATTCGAACACCCGTGGCTCTCGCGAGCCAAGCGTGTGCCGCCGCCGATCGTGCAGGCCGTCGGAGGGCTCACCGACGACGTCGCATCCCGGTTCGCTGCGCTGTTCCACGGCCTGCGCATGATGGCAAGAGCCGGCCTGGTGCCGATGCTGGTCTTCGGCCTGGCGACCATGCTCGCGATGCGCGCTCCGTATCTCATCAGTGCCGGTTGGCGGATCGTGGTCGGGCCCGTCGACAGCGACACCTATGTGCTGTGGGCGCCGATCGAAGGAGCGATCGAGAACGCCGCGATGTTGGTCCTGATGGCCGTGCTGCTCGCCGCGGCCGTCGACCGGGTGCTCGGCGCGGTCAGTTCACCCGCACCACAAGATGATCCGGCTCTTCCCACCACATCAGGACCTCGGTGATCCTCGCCGAGCGCGGCACCAGCACGACCGGCCGGGTGGTCCAGCCCGGTGGTCTGTGCTCACCGGGTGTGGCGGCCCGCGGTCGTCCCGGCGTGAGCGCGGGTCGCGGTCCGACACGCTGTCCGGGGAGGCACGGCCAGTCGTCCTGACCGAGGGAGTCGGCGGTGGATCGGTATTCGTAGCGGTTGCCGTCCTCGTCGCGCAGCGCCAGCAGGCAGCCGTGCAGCACCTGATCGGGCGCGGCCTCGAAGTGCAGAGTGACCTGCCACGCGGTGAGATCCGACGGCAGGCCGGCGTCCGCGGGATCGCCGGCCGGTTCGACGGCGGTGAGTTTGACTCGGAGAGTCCGGGTTCCGCGGCCCGCGGAGTCGTCGAATGAGTCGGTCCAGGTGACCCACTCACCGGGCACTCCGGTCGCGGCCGCGCGGCGCAGGTCGTTCTCCCACCAATAGTTCTGTACGCGTTGTGTATTCGCACCGACGGCGAGTACCGCGGCGGCGGGCAGCGCGAGCAGGCCCCATCGGTTCCTCCTGAGCCAATCGGTCACGACGCGACGATCCCGGGCTCTGTGATCTCCATCGTCTCGTCGGTGTGCCACAGTTCTGCCGCTTCGTCGCGGTCGATGCCGAGGTCGACCTCCGCCACGTCGTCGCGCCTGTCGTCCTTGGTGTTTCGCGCCCACCTGAGCATCGCTCCCGCCAGCGCGTCCTCCGGGATCTCGAACGGAATCCGCACCCGCCACCGCACCCCTGTCGGCGCGGGGACCCAGGCGTAACCCGACCGGGGGTCGGCGGAGAACGTGCGGCCGCGGGCGTCGTGCAACCACACGCCCGGGGTGGCGAGCGGGCGCCCCCGGGCGACCACCGTCGCATCCACCACCAACCATCTGCCCGGACTTCCCAGGCGGCGGGAACCGTTGTCCACCCGCCTGGCGATGTGGACGGCATCGACCGTGATGTCGGCGTATGCCAGCCGGACCCGGTCACCGACGCCGCCGGAATGCTCGAACGGGCGGGTGTCGGTGACCGCAGGCACCACGGTGTCGATCGCGCGCCCGAGTGCGAGTGCCGCCACGACCGCGACGCCGACACCGATTCGCGCCGTGCGACTCACGCCGGTTCCGTCGTGCCGTCGACCACCGGCAGCGTCACCGTCGCGGCCTCGTCGGGGTCCTCCCACTCGAGCACGTCCGGCGAGACGGACCCACCGCGCAGGGTCAACTCGGCCAGTCCGAGCGGCAAGCGGTCCGGCACCGCTCCGCCGAACTCCCACACGATCGCCAGACGGTAGGTCAACCCGGGACTGAGCACGTTGACCACGGTGTCGGTGTCGGCGTCATACAGCGTCGCGGTGCGCGGGGCCAACCGGTCGTCGAGCACGACGACGTTGCGGTCCCGGAACGACTCCGCCCGGGAAAGTGGAAGCAGCAGAAGACTGCGGACCGATCGCCCACTGAGGTTGCGCGCGTCGAGCAACACGACCATCAGGTGGTGCCCGGCGGTGAGAGGCCGGAGGACGCCGGCGATCTCGTCGACGGCGACAGCCCGCTTCCATGTCAGGGCGAACGGCTGCACGGTCACCTCGCTGCCCGGGTTCACGACGTCGACCCGCTCGGCGAGCGGGACGTGATCCAGGCCGCCGAAGAGACCCGACACACCCAGCAGTGCAGCGGCGACCGGCCCGCCGATCCGCGTCGCCGGACTGCCCCGAAACCACCCCGCAACGGCTTCGGAGCGTCTGTGCGCCATGGTCGATCGCCACATCCAGGCTCAGCCTTCCGGTAAAATGAACCATGTTCATATTGCCGTCGCCCACACGGTTCCGTCAACACGGGCGGGATCGCACGCTTGACCGTCCGCGACCGGGTGGGTGAAAATCCCCCGATCTCGAGGAGGGGTCGACGTGCAGACTCGATGGGGCGACCGGACGGCGCGGCGGAGCGACATCGTTCGCGCAGGCCTCATGCTGCTCGAGGAGCAGGGCCTCGAGGCGCTACAGATGCGAGAAGTGGCCCGGCGCGCGGGAATTGCGCTCGGCACCGTCTACACGTACTTCCCCACCAAGGAGTCGCTGTACTCGGCGATGTACACGCACCGGTTGACCGGTTTCCTCTCCGACGTCCGCGCGGAGCTCGACGCGACGAACGACTTCGAGACGATCTTCGTCGCCGTCGCGTCGCGTTACCGCGACATGTACGTCGAATTCGGTCGCGACCTGGACATCCTCTCGCTGACCCGCGACGAGTCACCCGTCGACGAGGAACTCCTGACCGCGGCCGGCGACGTGTGGGCGGCGCTGCGTGACGTCGTCGAGGCCGCAGGCGCACGGGACCCGGATCTGTCCCTGGCGGCGCTGTGGTCGACGATCACCGGGCTGGCCAACCAGTTCACCACCGTCCGGCACGAACTGCACCGGTTCACCTGGGACGAGACCGTGCGCTACACCGCCCGCCTGATGGCCCGAGGCCTGGCCGACGAACGCCGAGTGTGAATCCACGGCGAGAATCCGGCCCGAAAGTCGCCGAGGTTTCACACTCGGCGACCGTCAGTCGCGCAGTGCCGCCAGCACCGCGCCGTGCAGCAGGCCGTTGGTGGCCACGGCGCTTCCCGCGTGTGGTCCCGCGGTGCCGTCGAGACCGGTGAACGAACCGCCCGCCTCACGCACGAGGATGTCGAGCGCGGCCAGGTCCCACAGCGAGACCTCGGGTTCCGCCGCGATGTCGACGGCGCCCTCGGCGAGCAGGCAGTACGAGAAGAAGTCGCCGTAGCCGCGCACCCGCCACACGGCGTCGGTCAGGCCGATGAACCGGTCGCGCAGACCGAGATCGGCCCAGCCGGACAGGCTGGAGAACGACAGGCTGGCGGCCGCCACGTCACCGACCGACGACACCGACAACCGGCGCGCCGGTCCGCCCGCCACCGACAGGTGGGCGCCCGCGCCCGCCGCCGCCCACCACCGGCGCTGCAGCGCCGGTGCGCTCACCACGCCGACGACGGGCACACCGTCGTGCAACAGGGAGATCAGCGTGGCCCACACCGGTACGCCGCGGACGAAGTTCTTGGTGCCGTCGATGGGGTCGATCACCCACTGCCGTCCGGTGAAGACCGCCGAACCGCCGAACTCCTCGCCCAGCACCGCATCGCCCGGCCGCTCGGCGGACAACGTGTCGCGCAGCGCCGCCTCCACGGAGCGGTCGGCGTCGGTCACCGGGGTCAGGTCGGGTTTGGTGTCGACATGCAGGTCCATCGCGCCGAAGCGCTCCACGGTCACCGCGTCGGCCTGGTCGGCAAGCCGCAGAGCCAGCGTCAGATCGTCAGGAGGAGCCGCGGTCATGGCAGCAGTCCTACCATGGCCGGGTGTGGGAATTCGGAATCCTGTTGCTCATGGTCGGTGCGCTCGCGTTGTTGATCGGGCCGATGATCATGCGGCGGCGCGGGATGAAGGGTGAACTGGCTCAGGGCACGCTGCTGGTGACGGGCGTCAGCCCGCGCCCGGACGCGACGGGCGAGCAGTTCGTCACGATCACCGGCGTGATCAACGGGCCCACGGTCAACGAGCACGTCGTCTACCAGCGGATGGCGGTCGACGTCGAGCAGTGGCCGGCGATGGGTCAACTCATCCCGGTGGTGTACTCGACGAAGAACCCGGACAAGTGGGGCTTCGGCTCGGACGAGGCGCCGCCACCGCCCCCGCCGCAGACCTACTCCTGAACGCTCAGCCGTGGCCGATACGCAACAGTTCGGCCACGCTGGTGAGCTTCCTGCGCGGCCGGCCCGCCGACTCGCCCGTCGTGCGCTCGTGTTCGTCGATCAGTCGCCAGTGGTCGTCGGTGACCAGCTTCGGCTGCCGCGACAGCAGCCACTCGACCAGCTGCTCGGAGTGGTCGGCGTCGAAGTCGGCGAGCTGCGCACCGGACAGGTCGGCGAGCAGCGTGTCGACCGTCGCCTGTGAGTCCTTCTTGTTGCTGCCGATGACGCCCGACGGTCCCCGCTTGATCCAGCCGACGACGTACTCGTTGCGCCTGCCGTCGACGCGGCCGTCGGTGTGCGGGATGGTGCCGGTCTTCTCGTCGAACGGCAGGCCCGGGGTGGCCACCCCGCGGTAACCCACCGCCCGCACCACCAGCTGGGCGGGCAGTTCCTCGCGTTCACCGGTGTCCCTGGCCACGATGCGGCCGTTCTCCTCGACCAGCTCGTTGCGTCCGAGCACGATCGACTCGACGTGCTCGTCGCCTTTGATCTCGATCGGGGAGGTGCCGAACCGGAACACGATGCGACGCTTGGCGCCGGCAGGCTCGCGGTCGGCGTAGCCGCGCAACACCTTGATGTTCTGTTTGACGGTCTTGCCCGCGGCTTCGAGGTCCTCGTCGGTGATGCCGGCGAAATCGGCCGGGTCGACGATCACGTCGACGTCGCCGAGACCCTCTAGCGCACCGAGCTCGCGCAGTTCCAGCGTGGTGAACGTGGCCTGCAGCGGCCCGCGCCTGCCGATGACGACGACCTCCTCGACACCGCGGGCGTGCAGCGAGTCCAGCGCGTGGTCGGCGATGTCGGTGTTGGCGAGCACGTCGGGGTCGGTGACCAGGATGCGGGCCACGTCGAGGGCGACGTTGCCGTTGCCCACGACGATCGCGCGTCCCGTCGACAGGTCAGGGCCCATCTGCTCGAAGTGCGGGTGGGCGTTGTACCAGCCGACGAAGTCCACCGCGGCGACGCTTCCCGGGATGTCCTCACCGGGAATGCCGAGCGACCGGTCGGACTGGGCGCCGACGGCGTAGACCACGGCGTCGTACCGCTCGGTCAGCTCGTCGGCCTGCACGTGCTCACCGACGGCGATGTTGCCGAAGAACCGGAACCGCGGATCGCCGGAGGTCTTGTCGAACTGGGCGCTGATCGACTTGATCTTCGGGTGATCCGGCGCGACGCCGGACCGCACCAGTCCCCACGGTGTCGGGAGCATCTCGAGCATGTCGACCCGCACATCGGGGGCGTCGTCGAGATCGGCGGCTTTGAGCAGTGACGCGGCGGCGAAGTAACCGGATGGACCGGAGCCGACGATCGCCACGTGATAGGGGCGCTTCTGCATGGGCAGCCTTCTGTCGCTTGCCCGGTCACCCGCGAGGGGCTGTCACGGCGCGGCCGGGCTGGTAACCGCCATCGATGCTAGCCGGGTGACCCGCCGCGTCGCGGGAAGTCGCGGAGAACCGGTGCGGCGGGCGGCGGGGCGGTCCCCGGCGGGCGGCAGGCGGGAATCCGCCCGCTGACCGGTACCCTCGACTTTCGTGGATCCCGACCGTCAAGCCGACCTCGCCGCCCTCGACACCACGCTGACCACGGTGGAGCGGGTGCTCGACATCGACGGTCTGCGTGCCCGGATCGACAAGCTCGAGAACGAGGCGTCGGACCCGACCCTGTGGGACGACCAGGCCCATGCCCAGCAGGTGACCAGCGAGCTGTCGCACGCCCAGAACGAACTGCGCCGGGTCGAGGAACTGCGCCAGCGCCTCGACGACCTGCCGATCCTCTACGAACTCGCATCGGAGGAAGAAGGGGCGAGCGGTTCGGAGGCCGCGGTCGAAGCCGATGTCGAGCGCGCCAAGCTGCGCGAGGACATCGCGGCGATGGAGGTCCGCACGCTGCTGTCCGGCGAGTACGACGAACGTGAGGCCCTGGTGACCATCAGGTCCGGCGCGGGCGGCGTCGACGCCGCCGACTGGGCCGAGATGCTGATGCGGATGTACATCCGCTGGGCCGAACAGCACTCCTACGGCGTCGAGGTGTTCGACACCTCCTACGCCGAGGAGGCCGGCATCAAGAGCGCCACCTTCGCCGTGCACGCGCCGTTCGCATACGGGACGTTGTCGGTCGAACAGGGCACCCACCGGCTGGTGCGGATCAGCCCGTTCGACAACCAGGGCCGCCGTCAGACGTCCTTTGCCGAGGTCGAGGTGCTGCCCGTCACCGAGACCACCGACCACATCGACATCCCCGAGGGCGACGTGCGCGTCGACGTCTACCGCTCCAGCGGTCCCGGCGGGCAGTCGGTGAACACGACGGACTCGGCCGTCCGGCTCACCCACATCCCGACCGGAATCGTCGTCACCTGCCAGAACGAGAAATCGCAGCTGCAGAACAAGATTTCGGCGATGCGAGTGCTCCAGGCGAAACTGCTGGAACGCAAACGCCGCGAAGAACGTGCTGAGATGGACGCGCTGAAGGGCGACGGCGGAAGTTCGTGGGGCAACCAGATGCGCTCCTACGTGCTGCACCCGTACCAGATGGTGAAGGATCTGCGCACCGACTTCGAGGTCGGCAATCCGGCCACCGTGCTCGACGGCGACATCGACGGGTTCCTGGAGGCGGGAATCCGCTGGCGCAACAGGAAAGATGACGATTAACTCGCTACTCGCAGTATCGACGTCAGAACGCTGGTCCGGCTTCTGGCAGGGCGATATCGGTCGGTGGATCCTCACCAACGGCATCCACATCGCGCTGCTGCTGATAGCAGGACTGCTGGCCGCGCGCTTCATCAACTGGGTCGCTCAGCGCATCAGCCGCCGCATCGACGCCGAGTATCAGGAGAGCGACCAGCTGGTGCGCTCGGAGAGCGCCAAACACCGCCAGGCCGTCGCCTCGGTGATTTCGTGGGTTTCGATCGCGATCCTGTTTGTGGTGGTCGCGGTCGAGATCACCGATGCGCTGGCGATCCCGGTCGGGTCCCTGGTCGCCCCCGCGGCGGTGCTCGGCGCCGCGCTGGGTTTCGGCGCCCAGCGGATAGTCCAGGATCTGCTGGCCGGCTTCTTCATCATCACCGAGAAGCAGTACGGCTTCGGTGACCTCGTCGCCCTGACGGTCGCCGGTATCGCGATGCCCGCCGAGGGCACCGTCGAGGATGTCACGCTGCGCGTCACCAAGATGCGGTCCGCCGAGGGCGAGATGCTCACCATCCCCAACGGCCAGATCGTCAAGACGGTGAACCTGTCGAAGGACTGGGCACGCGCGGTGATCGACGTGCCGGTGCCTGCGGCGGCCGATCTGAACAAGGTCAACGACCTACTGCACGAGGTGGCGCAGAAGGCGATGGAGGACGAGGGTCTGCGCCAGTTGGTGCTCGACGCACCGCAGCTGATGGGCGTGGAGAGCATCGAACTCGACACGGTGAACCTGCGGATGGTGGCCCGCACACTGCCGGGCAAGCAGTTCGAGGTCGGCAGGCGGCTCCGGGTCCTGGTGATCGCCGCGCTACGACGCGCGGGTGTCGTGACTCCGGGTGACGGCGGCGCGACCCCGACCGTCGGCGCGATCGTGCACCCCGCCACGGCAGGTGGTGCCGAAGAGAGCCAGGGCCCCGTGGAGCAGAAGAAGTGAAGCCGGCCGAATTCTTCCGCGCGGTGCTGCGTCCCCGCGCGGCCGCGCGGAAGGTCGGTCAGGGCTGGCCGGGATACCTCTTCGGCGGCCGCGTGCGCACCTCGACAGCGGCGTTGCTGCTGGCGTTCTTCGCGCTGACCTGGGTGCAGCAGAGCTTCGAGCCGGAGCCGGCGCCACCGCCCGCCGCCGTCGTGCCCCCGGGCTTCGTCCCCGATCCGGAGTACACCTGGGTGCCGCGCACCCAGGTGCAGGAGCCGACCACCCCGCGCCGCACCACCACCACGACCACCACCACGCCGACGACGCCCACCGAGACGACGACCACCGACCCGAGCGCCACCACCACGACGCCCACCTCGCCGAGCTCGACGACGCCGCAGACCACGGTCGTCGACCCCGACGGCCCGGGCCCGCTGCCGCCGCAGACGCAGACGGTGCAGTCGTTCCCGCCCCTCACGCCGACGGCGACCGCACCGTTGGACGGGCCGGGACCGGTGCCGACGACGCCCGCGCCGCCGCGGTAGCCCGGCCGGGTCTGCCGCACCGCTACACTGGCGTGCCGTGATGATCACCCTCGACCGTGTGAGCAAGCAGTACAAGTCCTCGGCCCGTCCGGCGCTGGACAATGTCTCTCTCAAGATCGACAAGGGTGAGTTCGTCTTCCTGATCGGGCCATCGGGTTCGGGCAAGTCGACGTTCATGCGGCTGCTGCTCGCCGAGGAGTCACCGTCGACCGGCGACATCCGGGTGTCGAAGTTCCATGTGAACAAATTGCCCGGTCGCCACATCCCGGGGCTGCGGCAGGTGCTCGGCTGCGTCTTCCAGGACTTCCGGCTGCTGCAGCAGAAGACGGTGTTCGAGAACGTCGCATTCGCGCTCGAGGTCATCGGCAAGCGGGGCGACGTCATCAACCGTGTCGTGCCCGATGTGCTCGAGATGGTCGGGTTGTCGGGCAAGGCGAACCGGCTTCCCAACGAACTCTCCGGTGGTGAGCAGCAGCGGGTGGCGATCGCCCGCGCGTTCGTGAACCGGCCGCTGGTGCTGCTCGCCGACGAGCCCACCGGAAACCTCGACCCGGACACCAGCAAGGACATCATGGACCTGCTCGAGCGGATCAACCGCACGGGCACGACGGTGCTGATGGCCACCCACGACCACCACATCGTCGACTCGATGCGCCAGCGCGTCATCGAACTCGAACTCGGCCGCCTGATTCGCGACGAACAGCGCGGCGTCTACGGAATGGACCGCTAAGTGCGCTTCGGCTTCCTCATCAACGAGGTCCTCACCGGCCTTCGTCGCAACGTCACCATGACGGTGGCGATGATCCTCACCACGGCGATCTCGATCGGCCTGTTCGGCGGCGGCCTGCTGGTGATCCGGCTGGCCGACCAGTCCCGGGAGATCTACCTCGACCGGGTGGAGAGCCAGGTCTTCCTGACGCCGGAGGTGTCGGCGGGTGATCCCAGTTGCGACGCCGACCCGTGCCGGGCGCTGCGGGCGAAGATCGAGGAGCGCGACGACGTCGCGTCGGTGCGCTTCCTCAACCGCGACCAGGCCTACGACGACGCGATCAAGAAGTTCCCGCAGTACAAGGAGGTCGCGGGGCGGGACGCGTTCCCCGCGTCGTTCGTCGTCAAGCTGACCAACCCGGAGGAGCATCAAGGCTTCGACGAGTCCATGGTGGGCCAGGCCGGCGTGCTCAACGTGCTCAACCAGAAGGATCTGATCGACCGGCTCTTCGCCGTCCTCGACGGCATCAGCAACGCCGCGTTCGCGATCGCGCTGGTGCAGGCCGTCGGCGCGGTGCTGCTGATCGCGAACATGGTTCAGGTTGCCGCCTATACGCGGCGCACCGAGATCGGCATCATGCGACTGGTCGGCGCCACCCGCTGGTACACGCAGCTGCCCTTCCTCGTGGAGGCCATGCTCGCCGCGTTCATCGGCGTGGTGCTCGCGATCGTCGGGCTCATCCTGGTGCGCGCGCTGTTCCTCGAGGACGCGCTCGACCAGTTCTATCAGGCGAATCTCATCGCGAAGGTCGACTTCAAGGACGTCGTCTACTACTGCGCGCCGTGGATGCTCGGCCTCGGTCTGACCATGTCGGGCATCACCGCCTACATCACGCTGCGCCTGTACGTGCGGAGGTAGCGATGGCCAAAAAGGCTCAGCAGGCCGAGAAATCCAACAACAAGGTGGTCGCCACGAATCGGCGTGCGCGGCACAACTACTCGATCCTGGAGACGTACGAGGCAGGCGTCGCCCTGATGGGCACCGAGGTCAAGAGCCTGCGCGACGGCACGGCATCGCTGGCCGACGCGTTCGCCACCGTCGACGACGGCGAGATCTGGCTGCGCAATCTGCACATCCCGGAGTATCACCACGGCAGCTGGACCAACCACACGCCGCGGCGTAACCGCAAGCTGCTGTTGCACCGCAGCCAGATCGACACCTTGATCGGCAAGATCCGTGACGGCAACCTCACGCTGGTGCCGCTGTCGCTGTACTTCACCGACGGCAAGGTCAAGGTGGAGTTGGCGCTGGCACGCGGCAAGCAGGCCCACGACAAGCGGCAGGACATCGCCAAGCGCGACGCCGCCCGCGAGGTCGTGCGCGAACTGGGCCGGCGGGCCAAGGGCATGTCCTGACCGGGCCGCTCGAGGGTCCGTCTTTCGCACTGGCATCGGGTCTGGCCTATGGGGTCAGCGACTTCGTCGGCGGCATCGCCTCGCGCAAGGTCGCGGCGCTGCGGGTGGTGCTGGTGTCCTATCCCGTCGCGATGGTGCTGCTGGCGGTGCTCGCGCTCGTCGTGGGCGGCGACATCTCCCGTGGAGCGGTGGTCTGGGGCGCGCTCTGCGGGGTGTCGCAGGCATTCGGGGTGTGGTGGTTCTACGCCGCGCTCGGGTCGGGTCCCATCTCGGTGGTCTCCCCGCTGACGGCGGTGATCGTCGCCGGTGTGCCGGTCGGTGTCGGCCTCGCGCTGGGGGAGCGGCCCGGTGCCGTCGCGACTGCGGGTGTCGCGCTCGCACTGGTGGCCGTGGTGCTGGTGAGCAGGCAGTCGTCTTCCCCCGACGCGGCGGCGCTGCCGTTCACCCCGAAGGTCGCGTGGCTGACGCTCGGTTCCGGCGTCGCGTTCGGCCTGAACTTCGTCCTGATCGACCAGGCGCCCGCCGAAGCGGGACTGTGGCCGTTGGTGTTCGCGCGGGTCACCGCGACGGTGCTGGTGCTGGTGATCGCGGTGGTGAGCAGGAACCTGCGGGCCCCGACGGGCACTCCGCTGCGGCTGGCGTTGCTGGCGGGTGTGCTCGACACCGGGGCCAACGTGGCGATGCTGCTGGCGTTGCAGGCCTCGCTGCTGTCACTGGCCGGGGTGCTGATGTCGCTGTATCCGGCGGCGACGATGGTTCTGGCCATCGTCGTGCTGCGGGAACGCGTCACCCGCTGGCAGGTGGTCGGCATGGTGGCGGCGCTGGCCGCGGTCGCGATGATCGCCGGCGGCTGAGAATTCCTTCAGTCGCCGTTTCAGTTAGCTGCGTTGTGGAACGGCGCAACGCCCGGTAGGCCATCATGGGGCGAGATAGGTTTCATGACCTGTATGAGGGGAGGGGGCGGTCGCGGTCAGCGCCAATCATCTTCGCCTCTCCCTGTTCGCCGGCGTGCTGGTGCTGGCGTCGGTGAACGCGGTCGCTCCCTACGGCGACCAGGTCGCCCGCTGGGTCGGCGTGGCCCTGCAATCGGTCGTGGGCGCAGGTGCGATGGTGTGTGCGGTGACGGTCGCCCGCCGGGTCGACGGTGTCGCGCGCTGGTGGCGGTTGCTGGTCATCGCCGCCATGGTCAGCTGGCTCGTCGGCGAGCTGATCTGGCAATTCAGTGGCGCGGACGAGCGCGGTGAGGCCGCGCCGGCGGCTGCGGTGGTTGCCTACTTCCTGCCGCCCGTGCTGTCCCTGGCAGCGATGATCATCCTGGCCCGCGCCGGGGGGTTGCGCACCGCCAAGGACGGGCGGGCCGGCAATCCGCCCGTCATCGCCGCGCTCGACGGGCTGGTCGCCGCAGTGTCCTTCGCGTTCCTCGTGGTGATCGCCGGCAGCGGCGCGTTGACCGGCGCCGCGGCCCCCCGGTCACAGATCGCCGCCGTCGTGATCGCGTACTCCGCGCTGGAGCTGATCGTCGTCGTGCTTGCCGTCCTCATGGCGATGGCCTTCCAGCGCAACCGTCCCTACCGCGCGAACTACCTCCTGCTCGCCGGCGGGGTCGTCATGATCGCGGCGTCGGACAGGCTGGTCGCCTATTTCCGTTCCGTCGGCGCGGACAACTGGGACCTCTGGGGCGGCATCGGCGCCATCCTCGGGCCGCTGAGCATCATGTTCGCCGTGCTCGACCTCCGGCCACAGCCGTCGAGCGCCCGTGCGCAGGACGCGATGGACTGGGTCCGGTCGGTCGTGCCCTACCTCGGTTTCCTCGGCATCGTCGTCCTTGCCGCCTACCACGTGTTGATCGGACGCAGTCTGAGCACCGCGGTGGTGGTTCTCGGGGTGGTGATCGTCCTGCTGGTCACCGCACGACAGGTCGCGACGATGCGCGCACAACGACAGCTGACCGCTCGCCTGTACGAGGCGCAGCGCCGACTCGCCCACCAGGTCCATCACGATCCGCTGACCGGTCTACCCAATCGGGTGCTGTTCGCCCAGCGGCTCGACACAGCGTTGACCGACGGCGGCTTCGTGCTGATCTTCGTCGACCTCGACGACTTCAAGGAGGTCAACGACCGGTTCGGCCACGCGGCGGGGGACGAGCTGCTGCGGGCCGTGGGGGATCGTCTCCGGGGGTGCGTCGGCGCCACCGACACGCTGGCCCGTATCGGCGGCGACGAGTTCGCGATCCTGATCGACGACGAGCACGAGGCGCCCGAGGTGGTCGCCGACCGGCTTCGGGTCGCGCTGCGTGATCCGTTCGCCGTGCACGGTTCGTCGGTCCGGGTGCGCGCCAGCATGGGTCTGGTCCGGCCCGGAGTCTACGAACCGCGTCCGACCTCCGACGATCTGCTGCGGCAGGCGGACATCTCGATGTACGCGGGTAAGCGGCTCGGCAAGGACACCGCCGTGGTGTACCAGCCGTCGTCGGGCGTATCGGTCGACTTCCCGACCGCGTTGCGGCGGGCGAACGGCGACACGCCGGAGGGCTTCAGCCTCGCCTATCAGCCCGTCGTCGATCTCCCGCACGGCGGATTCGTCGCCGTCGAGGCACTCGCCCGATGGGCAGCGCCGAACGGCATGCAGATCCCGCCGGAGACGTTCGTCGCGGCGGCCGAGGGCGCCGGGCTGGGCGCTGCCCTCGACGCTCTCGTGCTCGACCTGGCCTGCAGGCAGGTGCAGGCCGCCGGGCTGGACCTCGACATCCACGTCAACATCGGCGCGGCCCGACTGGGTAACCGGGCCTTCGAGCAGCTGGTGAATCGGACATTGGGCCGCCACGGTGTGGCACCGAGGCGGCTGGTGCTCGAGGTCACCGAGACGGTGCCGATCGTGGACCTCGCGGACGGCGCCGCCGCGATCAGGCGGTTGAGTGCCGGTGGAGTGCGGGTGGCCCTCGACGACTTCGGCGCGGGGTTCAATTCGCTGACGTACCTGCACGCCCTGCCCGTGCAGATCCTCAAATTGGACCGCAGCCTGTCCGCAGGTGCCGAGCACGACGGCAACCTGGCGGTGTATCGCTCGGTGGTCGGCCTGGCCGACGCGCTGGGTCTGCAGGTGATCGCCGAAGGCATCGAATCGCAGGGACAGTCCGACGTCGTGTTCCGGGCGGGTTGCCGGATGGCGCAGGGCCATCTGTTCGGCCGGGCGATGCTGATCGACGAGATCGCTGCCGAGCTCGTTTCCTCCACCACATCCCGCGAGCGCGCGGGGCTGGCGGCCGACACGCCGTAGATCGCGGGCATCGGCGCACGCTCGCGCCCTGCCGAGGGTGCGTGCCGCGACACGGAACAATCGACTGGAATCGCTCGTTGATGTGGGCGTACCATTGATTTTCCTGCCGAACTTCGGCGGGTGTGCGAGGGGCTGAACGGTTTCGACTTCGCGCATCGAATCAAGGGAAGCGTGCCGGTGCAGGCAATTGACCACCGTAAGCGTCGTTGCAACCAATTAAGCGCCGATACCAATCAGCGCGACTACGCCCTCGCTGCCTAAGCGACGGTGTGTCTGTCAGACCGGGAGCGCCCTCGGCCCGGACCCTGGCATCAGCTAGAGGGACCCACCCATGGGTTCGGTCGCGGAACCCATGGGGACATCAAACAGCGACTGGGATCGTCATCCTGACTTGTTCGCGTGATCAGGAGATCCGAGTAGAGGCATAGCGAACTGCGCACGGAGAAGCCTCGAGGAAGTGCCGTAGGACCCGGGTTCGATTCCCGGCAGCTCCACAAGGAACCAGGCCAGGGCAAAAGCCCTGGCCTGGTTTGTGTCAGTGTTCACCGCAACGGGCCGCATTCACATTCGCTGAGAACCTTCTAACGCGCACGACTAGTGCGTATCTGCTGGCTAAGGGTAGATTCGCGCCATGCCACCTCGTTGCGGGCGTAGCTCGCGTGCGACGAATGCGCGATTGGTGTGCCGCTGGGCCGGCCGTGGCGCGGTTGCGCTGGCCATCGTCGCCGTTCAGCAGTGGATTCCGAGCGCTCTACCGGTTGCGTCCGCCGCCGATTGCGCCGACGCCGAGGTCGTGTTCGCCAGGGGCACGGACGAGCCCGAAGGCATCGGCGTCGTCGGCGCTGCCTTCGTCGACTCGCTGCGCGAGCAGGCCGTCGGCATGAACATCGCGACCTACGCGGTGGACTATGACGCGGGCAAGCTGCAGCTGGGCAGTGGCGACGGCGCCAAGGACACGATCAAGCACATCAAATCCATGGCGGCCACGTGCCCCGACACCAAGATCGTGTTGGGCGGGTACTCGCAGGGCGCGAACGTCGTCAACATCGTCGCAGGTAACCCCATCGTCGGCATCGCATGGGGCGAGTCGATGCCGTCGTCGCTGGCGGGAAACATCGCGGCGATCGCCACCTTCGGAAACGTCGCGAACCGCTCCGGTACCAAGCTGCCATCCCAGTCCGCCATGTTCACCGGCAAGGCGATCGACCTCTGCAACCCAGCCGACCCGATCTGTCACGCAGGCCAAGGCAACGCATGGAGCGGGCACACCGACGGCTACGTCCCCGCGTACACCACGCAGGCCGCGACTTTCGCGGCGTCCAAACTGCTGGCTGGTATGACCCAATCGGTACCCGGCTTCGGGCCGCCGACAGGGTATGGACAGCTGCCGGGATCTGCCATGCAGGCGCCCGTCTACGCGTCGCCGCCGCAGGGCACCGACCACATGCCGCCGGGGTACGTCGCGCAGACGCCGGCGTATGGCCCGCAGACACCGGGCTACCAGCAGTCACCCGGCTACACCTCGTCCGTGCCGGGGTACGACCCCTCGGTCGTGGCCGGCTTGCCCTGACGTTTCTCGAACTCGCATGGATGGGGCTTTCTCCTATGGCGAGCTTCTCACCGTAGGAG
This sequence comes from [Mycobacterium] manitobense, assembly GCF_025821665.1. GTDB lineage: Bacteria > Actinomycetota > Actinomycetes > Mycobacteriales > Mycobacteriaceae > Mycobacterium > Mycobacterium arseniciresistens. Next base: position 307,187 of record NZ_JACKSJ010000062.1, on the reverse strand, counting down.
CATTGGCCCGGTCGGTGGAGTTCGGCTGATCGCGATTTCGCCCTAATCGGACGTGGCCGTGTACTTACCGTTCTTGTAATGGTCGACGTGCAGCCCACCGCCGACGTCTGTATAGGTGCAATCCGAGTACCTGTTGCCGTCCGGTCCTACACCCGTCTCGTACCTGCCTCCCGCGGACTTGCATTCGGATTTGATCGTGCCCTCGGGGAGTGCGTTGGCAAGGGGGCTTGCCCCGAGCGCGACGCCCGTCATGAACGCGGCTGCGGCAACGCCGAGACCGATTCGAGTCACGATGGTGGAAGTCATGGGATTCTCCTTGTCCTGGCCCTGAGGTGAGCCGGTTGCTGGAGATCGTATGAAGGCTGCAGTGGCGCCTGATATCCCTATGGGAGCCATGTTTTTCAGTCCACTTGGGTAGGTCAGGCTTGCCCCGAGGTAAGGGGGCCGGGGCAGGAGGATTCCCGCCCGTCCTTGACCGAGGTCCCGTCCTCATCTGCACTGGCGATGATGAATGTCTAGCGCGCAGAGGTGTTTCCGATGTCACCGCGGCGGAGGATGCCGCAGGCCGGTGCGCCTGTTCTGTAGGACGCCGAGGTGGTGTTGATGCCAGTCTCACCGAGGTCGACGACGGGCGCTGGCGCATATCGGCTTTCGACCACATCTGACGGGACAGTCTGAAGCTGCCGTCAACCGGCGTCAATGTCTCGGGGTCGGATGAAAATGCCCTGCGCGTCGACCGTGACGTTGCCATCGCGCAGAATGCGACCCCGCGCATAGGTCTTGCGTCCTTGCTCGTGCTCCACCCACGCCTCCACCCGGAGCCGACCCAGCAGAGTCGGGCGAAGGTAACGCAGTTGCAGCGTGCCGGTGTAGGCGGGACGTCCTGGCCGGTGGGCGGTGGCGCCGAGCACGTGGTCGAGGAGCAGTGAGCAGACACCGCCGTGCACGTGGCCGACGGGCCCCTCGTATGCGGCACCCAGGTCGACATCGGCACTGACCTGGCCGGTGCCGTCGCGCTCGACGATGAGCGGGGGAGCGATGGCATTGCGTTCCCCGATCACCACATTCCCGCCTGTCGTGGGGCCGCGGTTGGCGATTGCATGCATGCCGAACGAATCCGGCATCAGCCGTTCCCCCAGCAGGCCAAGAGCGGCGGCCACATGCGCTCGGGCAGCCTCTTGCGTGGCCGTGTCGACCTTGGTGCGGATCACCCTGTCGATCAGTGCCCGCACCGACTCTGTCAGCGGTTCATGGGCGCCGAGTTCGCCGTCGGTGGTCACTGCGATGCCCGGCCGGCCATGTCGAGAGCGGCGAGGTGGCTGAACAACAGCGACGCGCCGATCGGATTGCCGCCGCCCGGATAGGTGGTGCCGGTGACCGCCGCCATGGTGTTGCCGGCCGCGTAGAGCCCAGGAATGGGTGCACCGGACGTGTCGAGTACCCGTGCGTTGGTGTCGGTCCGCAGACCGCCCTTGGTCCCGAGGTCGGAAAGCCCGAAGACCGCGGCGTGGAAGGGCGGCTTCTCGATCGGGACCAGGGGCAGCTCTCCGCCGGAGAACGCTCGATCGTAGGGTTCTTCACCGCGTCCGAAGTCGGTGTCGCGGCCACTGGCGACCAGGGCGTTGTAACGGGCGACGGTGGCGCACAGCGCGCCGGCCGGCACGTCGATCAGCGCCGCGAGGTCGTCGAGGGTCTCGGCCGTGTGCCACAGACCAGCCGACCGGTAGTGCGCGGGATCCACCATCGAGACGTTGGTCGCCTTCACCGGCGGCGTCTCGCCCTCACGGTCGTCGTAGATCATCCAGAACGGCAAAGCCGTGCCACGCGAATTCATCTGATCCAGTACCGCACGACCGAGCCGGTCATAGGGGGCGGACTCGTTGACGAATCGCTCACCGGTCCCGTCGACGAATATGCCGCCGGTGAACCAGAGGGCGAAGGCCGAGCGGCCGTCGGGGTGGGTCAGTCCCGGCGACCACCAGGCCTGATCCATCAGGTCGGTGTCGGCTCCGACGCGGATCGCCGCCTGATGTGCGGCCCCGGTGTTGCCGGGACACCCCATGCTGTCGTCGGCGCGTCCCGGCACACCCCAGTACCGGCGCATCCAAGGGTTCTGTTCGAAGCCGCCGGCTGCCAGCAGCACCCCCTGCCGCGCGCCAATCCTGACTTCTTCGCCGCCGCGGTCCACGACGGCTCCGGTCACCGCGCCGTTGCCCGTGGTGATCAACTCGACGAGGGGCGAATTCAAATATGTTCGTGCCTGAGGAAACCGGCTGAGCGCCCACAGAAACCGGCCGATGAGCGCCCGCCCCCCGCTGAGCATCGGCGGGGCCGGATGGCCTAGACGTTCGGTGTCGAGCGGACCACGGATGACGTCGGCCAGAGCTCCGAGCGCCGACGCCGACACCGGTACCGGCACGATGTGCCGCCGCCCGTCGGCGCGCGCACCCGGCACCGATCCGTAGTAGTCCGGCCACGGAAGTTCGGCGAAAGCGAAATGCGTGTCGCACTCGAGATATTCGATGAGTCGCGACCCGCCCGCCACGTAGGTCTGCTGCAATTGGTACGGAGTTCGATCGCCGACCACCGCGTGGAAGTACTCGAGCGCCTGCTGCGGGCTGTCGTCGACGCCCGCTCGGTGGATCACCGGATTGCCGGGGAACCACATGCCTCCACCGCCGGAATACGCGGTGGTGCCACCGAACTGGTCAGTCGCCTCCACAAGAGCGACCGACAGGCCCTCCCGCGCCGCGGTGTATGCGCCCGCGACCCCGCCGCCCGACCCCACGACGACGACATCCACCTCGTCATCGAAGGTCACGGCGTCGTCAGGCATCGCCCGAGCCCGCCGCCTCCAAGCATCCGGCGAAGCCGCCGAAGTCACCCCGGAAGAACAGCAGGGGCTCCCGCTGCGGGTCAGCCCGGAGTGCGGTCACCCGGGCCACGACGATGGTGTGGTCGCCGGCCTCGTGTTCGAACTCGATGTCGGCTTCGATGGAGGCGAGCACACCGTCGAGGACCGGGGCGCCGTTCGACCCCGGTCGCCAGGCGACGCCGGCGAACTTGTCGCCACCGCTCTTGGCGAAGCTCCAGCAGACCTCCCGCTGGTCGGCGGCGAGGACATTGACGCACAAGGAACCGGTCTCGCGGATCCGTGGCCAACTGCTCGAGCCGTTGGACGGGCAGAACGAGATGTAGGGCGGGTCGAGCGACACCGATGTCACCGACTGGCAGGTGAAGCCGAGCGAACCTTCACCGCCGTATCCGGCCACCACGGCAACGCCGGTGCAGAAGTGGCCCAACACGCGACGCATCACCGCGGGATCGGGAGAGCAGTCCTCGACGCTCGTCTGGGTGGTCTCGCTGATCGTCATCACCATCCTGGGCCGGGTTCGGAGTACCTCAACTGTCGGCGGCGCACAACGCACTGGCAAGTGGCGCTCCCGATCAGCGGATGACGCGACGACCGCTGCGACCAGGAGTTGTTAGCCTGGACAAATGCCATCGAGTGCCGACAGGCCGAAGGTGACCGCGACAGGCTGGGCCCTGCTCGGGGTGCTGTCGTATGAGGACGAGCTGTCGGGTTACGACATCAAGAAGTGGACCGAGTGGAGCTTGCGGTTCTTCTACGGTAGCCCGGCCTACAGCCAGATCTACACCGAACTCAAGAAGCTCGAAGAGCAGCATCTGCTCACCTCGCGGGTCGAGAACGACGGCGGTGCACGTAGCAAGCGGCTCTACAAGATCACCGAAGCCGGATCGGCTGCGTTGCGGGAATGGGCCGAAAAAGCGCCTGTCGACCCGCCGCAGCTCAAGCACAATCCTCTGCTGAGAGTGACGTTCGGGCACCTGACCAATCCGGCCCGACTCAAAGAGATCATGCAGGAGCACGTGGCGTTCGCCGACCGGATGCAGCGCGAAGCCGCCGTCGAGGCGAAGTGGGCCGAGGTGGAACCCGCCTGGGCATACGGACGCGTGGCACTGCAATGGGCCGAGCGCTACTACGCCGCCGAACGGGAACTGGCGCTCAAAGTGATCAAGGACCTCGACGAGGCCGAGGAAGCCTTCGCGAAGGCGCAACCCGCTAGCGACAAAGGGACGCCGCCCTTGCTGCGCGACTCCTGGTACGAGATCGAGCGCAGAGTGCAGGCCGAAGAGCCGGAGTAGTCCGTCCGTTCACGTTGGTGCGTCTCTGACGCATCGGCCGCTCTACGTCGCGTGTTGTGCGGCGTCTCGGGCGGCGATGTATCCGTACACCAGTCCCTGCGCGATCGTCGCGCCCGCGCCCGGATAAGTCGTCCCGAACGCGTTGGCGGCAGTGTTACCGATCGCGTAGAGACCGGTGATCGCGGTGCCGTCCTCCCGCAGCACCCTGGCGCGCTCGTCGGCGCGTAGGCCGCCACAGGTGCCGAGGTCGCTGAGCACCATCTTCACTGCGTAGAACGGCCCGCGGTCGAGCGCCCGCAGATTCGGATTGGGCGTCACCGTGACATCGCCGTAGTAGCGGTCATAGGCGCTGCGCCCGCGCCCGAAGTCCGAATCCTGTCCGGCTCGAGCCATCTCGTTGAAACGAGCGATGGTGGTGAGGAAGTCGGCGGAGGGCACCCCCATCCTGCGGCCGAGTTCGCCCAGATCGCCGGCGCGGTGCGCGATGCCGGCGTCGTACCACGAGGGCGGAACCGCCATGCGAGGAAACAGTTCCGCCGCGAAGACGTAGCTGTTGCGGTACTGCTGGTCGAACACGATCCACATGGAGTCGACCGGATCACCCGTCCGCTCACGTTCGAGCACACACTGTCCGAAGGACATGTAGTCGGTGGCCTCGTTGACGAACCGGCTGCCGGTCTGGTCGACGATGAGTGATCCGGGTAGTGACCGCTCTGCCAGCATCACCTTCGGATCGGCGTCGGGCAGGGCCGCCACGGCGGGGAACCACCATGACTGATCCATCAGATCGATTGCAGCGCCGATGTCTTGAGCGACGCGGATCGCATCGCCGGTGTTCGTCTCCGCGCCCAGGCTGGCATGTTCACCCAGCGACTCGGACTGGAACTTCCAGCGCATGTCCATGCGGTGGTCGAATCCGCCGGCCGCAAGCACGACGCCGCGCCGCGCTGTCACGTTGATCTCCCTGCCCTGTTGGTCGACGACCACCGCACCCCTCACCTGGCCGTCGTCGTCAGTGGTGAGGCGCTGTAGCGATGTCTCGGTCCATACCGGGATACCGGCCCGCAAGACCCCGGCGAACAGTCCCGCCGCCAGCGCTTGACCGCCGGCGGCGTACCGCCGGCCCAGCAGTAGGCCACCGACGCCTTGGCCGAGCCGCTTGAGCACCACCGGTAAACCCTTGCGGGGCACCCGTGACATCAAGTTCAGCCAGCGGTAGTCCGCACCGGTGGTCGGCATGGGGATCTTGACCTCCATGACCCCGGGACGCAGCCGCGAGCGATGCCCGCCGAGCACCGCAGTGTCCAGCGGCCGGCACTCGCAGGTCCGACCCGTCGCGCTGCCTCCCGGCTGCTCGGGGTGGTAGTCGGAGTACTCCTTCGCCCAGAAGAAGCGCATCGGTGTGGTGCGGCGCAGTAGGTCGACGGTCGCGTCGATGTGTGCGAGGAATGCGGTGGAACGTGACGAGGGCGCGGTGCCGTCCACCACCGCATCGAGGTAGGTCCGGGCCCTCTGCTGGGTGTCGCCGCCCCCGTCGCCGTCGATCACCTGGCTGGCGGGCAGCCAGAGCGCTCCACCGGAACGTGCCGTCGACCCACCGATGTATTCGGACTTCTCGACGATCAGCACCGACAGCCCGTGATCGCTTGCGGCCAGGGCCGCAGCCATACCGGTGCCCGACCCAACCACCAACAAGTCGATGATGGTGTCGTTGACGGGCAGGCCCGTCGGGATGGTGCTGTGCGGCGCAGTGGTCACGAACCGACGTTAGGTGGCTCGGGCGGAGGAAGGCATTGCCTGTCCTGATGAGCGGAACAGCAGGTTTCTCGCTGCGGCCAACGGCGGTAGAACAGTGCCATGACGCTACAGCCCGATGTCGAGGTGCGGCACATCGAAGCCGATGCGGCGCCGACACGCTTCGCCCGCGGATGGCACTGCCTCGGTCTGACGAAAAATTTCGGTGATGGTCAACCTCATTCAGTCAACGCCTTCGGCAACAAGTTGGTGGTGTTCCGTGGCGGCGACGGCAAGATCAACGTCCTGGACGGGTACTGCCGGCATATGGGTGGGGACCTGAGCCAGGGCGAGGTCAAAGGCGACGAGATCGCCTGCCCGTTCCACGACTGGCGTTGGGGCGGTGACGGCCGCTGCAAGAAGGTGCCGTACAGCAAGCGGGCTCCGCGACTGGCGCGCACGGCGACGTGGACGACACTCGAGCAGGACGGAATGCTGTTCGTGTGGAACGATCCTGAGCGCAAACCGCCGCCGGATGGCGTGACGATCCCGCGGATCGAAGGAGCCACCAGCGACGAGTGGACCGACTGGCACTGGTACACCACCGTGGTCGGCACCAATTGCCGTGAAGTCATCGACAACGTGGTCGATATGGCGCACTTCTTCTACATCCACGGATCGCTGCCCACGCATTTCAAGAACGTGTTCGAAGGTCACGTGGCGATCCAGTACATGAACAGTGCCGGCCGTCCCGACATGCAGCCACTCGAGGGGCCGAAGATGCTCGGCACCACCTCGGTAGCCGGGTATCACGGTCCTTCGTTCATGATCGATGACCTCACGTACCACTACGAGAACGTCGATCACCGTACGGTTCTGATCAACTGCCACTATCCCATCGACGCCGAATCGTTCGTGCTGCAGTACGGCATCATCGTGAAGAAGTCGGAGGCGTTGACCGACGAGCTGGCGATGCAGACCGCGATCGGCCTTGGAGATTTCGTGAAGATGGGCTTCGAGCAGGATGTCGACATCTGGAAGAATAAGGCGCGCATCGACAACCCGCTGCTGTGCGAAGAGGACGGCCCGGTCTACCAGCTGCGCCGGTGGTACGAGCAGTTCTATGTCGACGCCGCAGATGTCACCCCGGACATGGTCGACCGCTTCGAGTACGAGATCGACACCACCCGCCCCCGGGAGGAGTGGATGAAGGTCGTCGAGGACAACCTGGCGGCCAGACTCTCGGCGTCGAGCGCCGGATGAGCATTCGGCCGGACAACCGGCTGGACGACGCGCCGATGGTTCCGGTGACCTGCCGGGCCTGCGGGGCGGGCGTGTTGGCACGCAAGAGCACCTGGGAGCAGACGAGTGTGCAGTGGAACGCTGAGGCGGTGCGTACATGTCCGCAGCGCCGCGCCGCCGAGGAGCTGGCTGCACACGGTCGCCCCCCAGTATTTCTCTCCTGCTCCGAGCTGACCCATTCGATCGTGGACGCGGTGCGCGGGGGCCGGTTGCAGATCGTCGACGAGGCGCCGGTCGCGCCTTAACCTCGCTGTGTGACTCACTCTTCTGACACAACCGTCGCAGTGGTGACGGGCGCCAGCCGCGGTGCCGGCCGCGGAATTGCGCGAGCTCTGTCGAACTGCGGATGGCGGGTGTACGCAACCGGCCGAACCGTGGTCGAGACCGGCGACGAGGCGATCGCGGTACCGCTCGACCATCGTGACGACGCGGCGGTCGCTGCACTGTTCGCCCGGGTCGAGCGGGAAAACGGCCGGCTCGACCTGCTGGTCAACAACGCCGCCGCAGTGCACGATGAATTGACCGGACCGAACCCGTTCTGGCAGAAGCCGATCGACTTGGTCGACATCCTCGATGTCGGGTTGCGATCGGCCTACGTCGCGTCCTGGCATGCGGCCCCGCTTCTGTTGCGAAGCAGAGCGGGCTTGATCGTGTTCACGTCATCCCCGGGCTCTGTCTGTTACATGCACGGCCCGGCGTACGGCGCGCAGAAAGCCGGGATAGACAAGATGGCGGCCGACATGGGAGTCGACTTCCGCGATACGCCGGTCGACGTCGTGTCTCTCTGGATGGGGATCCTGCTCACCGAGAAGATGCGAGAAGTGTTCGGCGGCGATCCAGTAGGCCTGCGTGATTTCGCGCAGCACGCCGAGACGCCGGAGTTCACCGGCTGGGTCGTGGACGCCCTCTTCCGCGACCCGGACCGGGCGGCGCTCAGCGGCCATACCCTGATCAGTGCCGAGCTGGCGCAGCGCTATGGAGTCACGGACGAGGGAGGACGAACTCCGCCGTCACACCGCGAGATGTTGGGCGCGCCACGGACACCGAGCGAGGTCGTCGTGCGCTGACGATCAGGCGTGGGCGCCGCCGTCGATGCGGATCTCGGTGCCGGTGATGAAAGCTCCGTCATCAGAGGCCACCATCGCGATGACGGAGGCGACCTTGGCGGGCTCGCCCAGGATGCCGCCGTCGTCCTGCGGCAGGATCGGTGTCTGCTTGGCCCACAGGCCGAGGTCATAGCCCTCGGGCATCTTGTCCAGGGTGCTCAGCGCCAGCGCCGTGGACACGCCACCGGGCTGGATGTTGACCGCGCGCAATCCCTGCTTCGCGTATTCGAGTGCGAGGCAGTGCGTGAACGCCAGGATCCCGCCCTTGCTGGCCGCGTAGGCCGCCATGTACGGGTGAGCGAAGGACGCCGAGGTGGACGTGAAGTTCACGACCACGCCTCGGCCGGATTCGCACAGCGCCGGTAACGCCTGGCGGGTCATCAGGAAAGTGCCGGTCAGATTCACCGCCAAGGTGGCGTTCCAGTCGTCGAGCGTGTGCTCGTGGGTGTGGGCGCACCGTTGGATCGCCGCTGCGTTGACGAGGACATCCAGTCCGCCCAGGTCGTCGACCGCGCCGGTGACCGCGTCGGTCACCGAGTGTTCGTCCGAGATGTCGAGGACCGCAGTGGTCAGCCGCTTGTCGGTGCCGGCGTCGGCAGCGGCCGACACTGTCTGCGCCAAGCCGTCCTCCGAGATGTCGAAGGCGACGACGGTCGCTCCCTCGTCGAGTAGACGAGCGACGGTCGCCTGACCGATACCCGATCCTGCACCGGTGACGATGACTCGGCGATCGTTGAATCGGTCCATCGGTCAGGCCATCTGGAACGCCGACAACGGCGCTTCGTCGGGGTAGATCGCCGGCCCGCCGAGGTCGTAGGCGGCATTCAGCGCACCGATGAACTGCGGGTCGTGCAGCGGCTCACCGGGCACGTCCAGTTTGATGCCCTTGGCGCGCAGGTCGTCGACCATCATGCCGATCGCGCGGTCGATGGTCAGGTCGTCGGAGTGGTCCATGTTCTTCTTGAGCTCGTCGAAGTCGGAGAACACCTCGGCCGACCAGTGCACCAGGAAGCGTAGTTCGTCGGTGTGGTGCCGCGCGATCACATCGTCGCCGTTTTTCAACAACCATTGGTCGCGGTCGTTCGAGTCTCCGGTGAAGACCGTATCGAATGCCAGACCGGCCGGGACCTGCTGCTGTAGCGGGCCGTTGGCTTCACCGCGGTGCACCATCATCTCGTTCTGCACGACCACTCCACGGTTGTAGACCGGCGGCAACAGACGCTGCGGGGCCTTGAGTGGACCGTCGGGCCAGTAGGTGAACCCGCTGCTCTCGTCTAGTGAGAACCAGGTGATCACCTGTGCCATCTTGATCAAGTAGTCCTGGAACAAACCAGATTTCCCCATCACACTGCAGAGCCACGTCGGTGCGTTCTCGTGACGCACACCGCGAAAGCTGGGGGAGTCCAGGTGGCCGGGGTCGCGGTTTGCGCAAGGTCCGTTGATGTTGAAGAGCATCAGCTCGGGCTTGGCGTATTGGGCGTTCCAGTAGCTCTTGGCCTGGTTCAGGAACGTCTCGTTGTAGAAGCAATCGTGCAGTTCCGGGTAGAGCACGGCGCCGTAGTTCGCCAGGTAGCCACGGAATGTCGGGGTGAGGAACAGGTCGAGTGACGGCTCGAAGCCTTCGGGGAAGGCGCCACTCATGGTGGCCATCAGTTCGTCGGCCGAAGCGAAATGCTGCGCGATGATCAACTTCCACGGGCCCTGGGTCCGCACGACGTCGAGCAGACGCTCCCGCTGGTCGTCGCTGTAGACATTGTCGATCTCCCGCGGCGGCGAGGCCGGGCGCAGCACGTCCGACAGCTCCATGCGCCGATCATCAGTCAGCATCGGATCTCCTCTAGTTCCATCGGGCGCTCGGCAGCGCCGCCATAACGTCAATACTGGGGCGGAAAAGGCCTCCGGTGAGCTCGACTGTCCGGTGATCGGGAGGTGAACACCGGCTCACGCCTACAGGGGATGGGCGAACTTCGCGCGCAGCAACGCTCCGGTCTCGGCGATGGCCAACCGGCCGCGGGCGGTGGCGTCCGATCGCATCAGGAAACCGTGATAGACACCGGGATATCTGGTCAGGGTGGTCTGCACACCTGCATCACGAAGACGCAGCGCATAGCGCTCTCCCCAATCCCGAATCGGATCGCAGGCCGCGGTCACCACGATCGCCGGCGGAAGTCCGACCAGCTCGGTGGCCATTGCCGGGAACCGGTAAGGGGCAGGCGGCGTGGTCACGCCGCTGTCCGCGAGCTCGTGCATGTAGTCGATGTCGTCGCGGCTGAGCATCGGTGCGTCGGGCATGCTCACGATCGACGAACACGTCATGTCGCGGTCGAGGCCCGGGTACATCAGCACCTGGCACCGGATAGCCGGCCCGCCACGGTCGCGTGCGGCCAGCGACACCGCCGCCGCCAGTGAGCCGCCTGCGCTGTCCCCGATCACGGCGAGCCGATCGGCGTCGACGCGTAGTGACTCCGCGTTGACTGCGACGTGTGCGGTGGCGGCGTAGGCGTCGTCGAACTGCGCCGGCGCCGGGGCCTCGGGAGCGAGTCGGTAGTCCACGGACACCACCGTCGCCCCACTGGCCGCGGCCAGTTCCCGGGCCAGCGGCTCGAACGAGTGGTTGGATCCGAGCACCATGCCGCCGCCGTGGAAGTAGACGAGCACGGGAGCGTCGGCGTCGCCCGCGGGTCGGTAGATCCTCAGCGGAATGGGCCCAGCCGGGCCCGGAGCGAGCCGGTCCTCGACACTGGACATCTCCGGCATCGCATCAGGATGCGCTGCCGCCTCGACGGTTCGGCGGACCTCGGTCAGGCCACGCTGCCGCATAGGGGGGATCACTCCGAACGCTGCGACGCGCGCGGCGGCGTCGGGATCCAAGACGTACCTGGACATCCCGTCAGTGCTTCGCGGAGTCGAAGCGCTGCTTGGTCTTCAGTACCGGTGCGCGCTGCGAGGTGAGCACGTCGGCGCGCTCGGCCATCGCCGACCCGACGTACTCCGGCTGGGTGAGCAGATAGAAACGGCCCTCGGCGGATTGCTCGAAGACCACCTCGGCCGCCGCCACGGGATCCATCGCCTCGGCTTTGATGTCGAGCATGGCGCTGCGTTGCGCTTCGGCAGCCCCGATGTCGCCGTCGGAGACGCCGCCTGCGGACTCGAAGATGTTCGACACCACCGCACCCGGCAACACCGCCTGCACGTGGATGTGGTCGTGCCTCGCCAGTTGCGTCTCCAACGCCAGGCATTCGGTGAGGGCCAGCACCGCGTGCTTGCTCATGATGTAGGGCGCCTGAAGCGGCACCACCGCGACACCGCCGATCGAGGACAGGTTCCACACCCACGCCGGCGATCCGGCGGCGATCATGTGCGGAAGGAACGCACGTATGCCGTTGAAGACGCCTGAGATGTTGATGTCCACCAGCCGCCGCCAATTGGCGACTGGGGTGTCCCACAGGAAGCCGAACTGTTCGACACCGGCGTTGTTGACGAGGAGACGGACCCGCCCGGCGTCGCGGTAGGTCCGGGCGGCGAGTTCCTGCACCGCGTCGAAATCAGTGACATCGCAGACGACAGCAAGTGCATGAACGCTCTGCGCAGTCAGTTCGTCGCGCAGCGCGGCGATGGCGTCGCCGTCGATGTCGGCCAGGATCACCGTCATCCCGAGCCGGGCAGCGTGACGTGCGAGCCCGGCGCCGATGCCGGCACCGGCGCCGGTGATGACGGCGACACCGCCGGAGAAGGTCTCGCGGGCGTCCACGCCGCTCAGGCGCCCGCGCCCGCGTCGGCGGACATCTCTGCCAGCAGCACCGAATTCGTGGTGTCGAGGACCATTTCCATCTCGGTGAACTCGAGCCCGCTCGCGCCGCGGCGCACCGCGACGTTGGCGACGCCGCTGGACACCGCGAACGGCACAAAATTCGTGATCTGGTTGACGAAAATGTAGAAGCGGGCACGGACGGTGCCATCGTGGGTGCCCGTGCGGTGGATGTTGGTGGCGTGGTGGCGCAGCGGGTAGGGGCTCTGGCGGCGATGGTCGGTGAGCCATTCCATCACGGCGTCGCGGCCGTGCAGATCGGGCGACATCAGCTCCTCGAACGGGCTGGCCCCGGAATCGCTGCGAGTGATGAAGCGGATGTCTTCGGCTTTCGCCGCCGCCATGTCGTCGTACAGCGCCTCGTCGTAGGCGTACCAGTAGCCGGAGACGAAATCCTGAAGTTCCGCCAGGGTGATGTCGTTGCTCATGTCGGCCAGTCAAGCCCCCTTGAGGAATCGGAAACAGGGGCGTGACCGGTGAGCGGAACACCATCAGCCGGCGATGAGGTTCCACAGTCCGGCATCGTTCTCAGTGACTGTGCTCGAGGCTGAACCGCTGGCGCAGATCGCGCTTGAGCAGCTTGCCGCTGGGGTTCTTCGGCAGCGCCTCGACGAAGAACACCTGCTTGGGAGCCTTGAACCCGGCCAGGTGCGCTCGGCAGTGCGCGATCACGTCGTGTTCGGTGATGTCGGCCCCCTCGCGCAGCACCACAGCGGCGACAACGGCTTCCACCCATACCGGGTGAGCCAACCCGAAGACCGCAACTTCTTGTATTCCGTTGTGGCGATAGAGGACTTCTTCGACCTCACGACTGGCCACGTTCTCCCCGCCCGTCTTGATCATGTCCTTCTTGCGGTCGACGACGTGGAGTAGCCCGTGCTCGTCGTAGTAGCCGAGGTCACCGGAGTGGAACCAGCCGGCACGGAAGGCTTCCGCCGTCTTGGCCGGGTCGTCGAGATAGCCGAGCATGAGATGGGGGCTGCGGTGGGCGATCTCGCCGATGACGCCGGTGGGCACCGGCGAGTCGGCGGCGTCGAGGATGGTGGTCTCCACGTTGAGCACCGGGCGCCCGGCGGAGCCGGCGTGCGCGTCCTGCTCGTCGGGGCCGAGCGCCGAGGCCAGCGGCGCCATCTCGGTCTGTCCGTAGAAGTTCCACAGCCGCAGGTCGGGGAGGCGTTCCCGCATCTCGGCGAGGATCTCCGTCGGCATCGCCGACGCACCGTAGTAGCCCTTGCGCAGACTGGACAGATCGACCTGATCGAAGACCGGACAGCGCAGCAGGCTGATCCACACCGTCGGAGGCGCAAAGTAGTTCGTCACCCGGTACCGCTCGATGGTGCGCAGAACCGTCTCGGGATCAGGGAGTGCCAGGATGATGCTGGTGGCTCCCAGGTAGATGTCGGTGGCCAGGAAGTTGTCCAACTGCGCGCAGTGGTACAGCGGCAGGGAGTGGATCTCGACGTCGCTACCGGACATGGCTCCGGCCAGGATGGTGCTGACGTACTGCGACATCAGGCTGCGACTGGTGTGCATCACCGCCTTGGGCCGCGATTCGGTGCCGCTGGTGTACATCAGGCGCAGTAGCTGCTCGTCGTCGATATGCGGGCGCGGGGCCGGGCTGTCGGTGTCGAGCCACGTGGCGAAGTCCTGCCATCCCGGCGGCGGGGTGGCCCCGTCGGGGGTCAGCGCCACCGTGGTGGTGACCGCGCCGCCGCGCCGCACGGCGTCCTCGGCGGTGGGCGTCAGCTCGGCTTCGACGATGAAGCCGGTGACCCGGCTGTGGCCGAGCAGATAGGCGATCTCCTCGGCGGTGAGCATGAAGTTCACCGGCACCAGCACCACGCCCGCACGCGCGGTGGCGAACGTCAGCACGGCGTACTGCCAGCAGTTGTGGGACAGCAGCGCAATCCGGTCACCGACATCGAAGCCGTTGTCGCGCAGCGCTGCTGCGGCGCGGTCGACAAGCCGATCGAACTCTGCGAACGTCAGTGTGACCTCGCCGTCGACGATCGCGGTCTTGTCGGGTTGCCGGCGGGCCGACCGCCGCGGGATGTCACCGAGTGCGTGGCTGCGAGCCCGTGCGACCAGGCTGTCGGTGTCGAGGTCGCCTTGCATGAGGGCAGCCAAACACGAACCACCCCCGCTCACCGATCGCTGTCCCGCTCAGTAGGCACATACGGTGCTGTCACCGGGGAGCGGTTCGATACTCGGTGACGTGACGATTGACGCCGCAACCCCGACGACGCACGACGCCTCCCAGGTCGACCTCGAGGCGCTGAGGACCCACCTGCGGCAGGCGGATCCGGGCGTACTGGTGGCGGTGCTGGCACAGATGACCGATGACGCGTCGGTGCTCGACCGGTTCGCGCCGAAGATCTCGCACGAACCCGACCCTCCGGAGAAGAGGGGTGTCACCGACTCCGACACCATGGAGGCGATCGTGGCGGCACTGGTGAGCGCCGTCGAAGCTCAAGCGGCACCGGTGCCCGTCGACGAGGTGCTCTTCAGCCGCCTGCTCCCGCTCGCCCTCGGTTCCGATGTCGACGACGAGTTCGTCCCACTGCTGCTCGAGCAGGGCGGCTTCCAGCTGTCGCAACCTGCGCTCCCGCGTGATGTGCCGATTCCGTCCACCACGACGGTCGCGATCATCGGCGCCGGTATCGCCGGCATCGTGAATGCGCTGGCCGCCGAGGACGCGGGTGTGACCTACGAGATCTACGATCGCAACCACGAGGTCGGCGGTACCTGGTTGACGACGACCTATCCGGGCATCGGGGTGGACACCCCGTCGGTGTACTACTCGTTGTCACGCGAGGTCAATCCGGATTGGTCGAACTACTACCCGCAGGGCGCGGAATATCAGGCCTATCTCGTGTCACTCGCCGACAGGTACGGGCTTCGTGAGCACACGCGGTTCGGTACCGAAGTCGAGGCGCTGTGGTGGGACGAGGACCGCCGGCAGTGGCAGATCCACTCGGTGACTCGCGAGGGTCACCGCGAGGTGAGTCACGCCCGGGTGGTGATCACCGCTGCGGGCTACCTGAACCGACCCCGCTGGCCGGACCTTCCCGGCCGCGAGAGCTTCACCGGTGTCAGCGTGCATTCCGCGCGGTGGGATTCGACCTTGGATCTGACCGGCAAGCGGGTGGCGATCATCGGCGCCGGTTGCACAGCGGTGCAGATCGTCGATGCCTGTGTCGATCAGGTCGACCATCTGACCGTGTTCCAACGGCAGCCGCACTGGGTTGCACCGCGCAAACGGCTCTCCGACGACGTCCCGGACTTCCGCCGTTTTCTCGGACGACACCTGCCGTACTACGCCAATTGGCATCGGCTCAAGTCGTACTGGGGTACCGCGGACAACAATTATCCCGTGATCCTGCGAGACCCGGAGTGGGCCGCCGAGCATCTGTCGATCTCTCCGGCGAACGACGTGCTGTTGCAGATGTGCACGGAGTACATCGACCGGATGTTCGGCGAGGGAACAGAACTGGCGGAGAAGGTCACGCCGGATTTCGCGCCGTACGGCAAGCGCATCATCCGCGATCCCGGCGGCTACTACGCCGCGCTGACCCGCGACCACGTCGACGTGGAGGCCAGTGAGCCCGCAGCGGTCAACGCACAAGGAATCGTCACGCAGGACGGTCGACAGATCGACCTCGATGTGATCATCTACGCCACGGGCTATCACCTCGACTTCCTGTCGACGGTGGACATCCGCGGACGCGACGGGCGCACATTGCGCGCAGAGTGGGGCGACAGCCCTCGTGCGTACCGGGGCGGCACCGTGCCCGGCTTCCCGAACCTGTTCATCACCTCGGCGCCGAACTACAGCCCGGGCCACGGTGCCGGCGCGAATTTCTCGATGGAGGTGCTCGCGCACTACATCGCGGAGTGCCTGCAGTTGATGGCGATGCGCGGCGCGACGACGATGGAAGTGACACGGCAGGCCTACGACGATTACGTGGCGCAGATCGACGACGCCATGTCGCGCACGGTGTGGTGCCACACCCCCAACGCGCACACCTACTACCGGTCGGGCTCGGGACGGGTGGTGGTGGCCACCCCGTGGCGGCTGGTCGACGTCTGGCATCAGCACCGGGCGCCGATCGAGGAGCATTTCGTATTGGACGGCCGACAAGGAGAATCCGGTGGCGGATCTGCTGCGGGATAAGACCGCACTGGTCACCGGAAGCAGCCGGGGGATCGGACGGGCGATCGCCCAGCGACTGGCGGCCGAGGGCGCCACCGTGGTGGTGACTGCGCGTTCCCACACGCCGTCGCCCTCGGTGCGCGCGGGAGGGGCGATCGCGCTGCCCGGGACGATCGGCGAGACGATTGCACTCATCGAGGCGGCAGGTGGCACGGCCATCGGCCTGGCGGCCGACCTCGAAGACACCGTGCAGCGTGAAGCACTGATACCGAACGTCATCGAACACACCGGCCGACTCGACATCCTGGTCAACAACGCCGGCTATGCCGACTACTCGGTCATCGAAAAGATGGCGATGAACACGTTCGACCGCACTGTCGAGCACTACCTGCGCACGCCCTTCGTCCTGTCGCAGGCCGCGATTCCGCACATGCGCAGCCGCGGTGGCGGGTGGATCGTCAACATCGGCTCGGTCACCGGCATGGCGCCGGTGCGCCCCTTTCGCGAGTACAACAAGAATTCCGGAGACGTGGTGTACGCCTCGCTGAAAGCGGCACTGCACCGGTTCACCCAGGGCCTTGCGGCCGAACTGGTCGACGACAACATCGCCGTCAACTGCGTCGGCCCGTCGACGGCCGTGCGCACGCCGGGTGCATCCGACCTCATTCCCGAGACCTTCCCGACCGAGCCCGTCGAGTACCTGGCGGAGACGGTGCTGGCCATGAGCCACCTGCCGGCGGCGGAACGCACCGGACTGGTTGCGTTCAGCCTGCACTACCCGTGGTCGCAGAACCTGCCGGTGCACAGCCTCGACGGGACGGGTCTCATGCCGCCGCTGACGCCACCGGCGACGGCGAATCCGAACATCCTCCCGGCCGGGGTCTAGTTCCAGAAACGTATCGCGGCCTCGCGACCCATCGCCGACGCCGAGCCGGTGACCACATCCCTGCCCATTGATCGTCCGTGTCACCTACCGAACACGGCGTCGAGCGATCCGACGTGTGACCGGTTCGCCTTGAACCTTTCGGTGATGCGCCAGCGGCCGCCGCGCCTCGCCCACGTGTCGCGATAATCGCCCATCGTGTAGAACCGCTGCATCCGGTCCTTCGAGAGATGAACGTCATGGACGTATGCCCGAGACGCCGCGGTGTCACCGTCGATGTCGACGACGACGTTGCCGAGCATGTGCTGAGTGGGTCCGCACGAGTCCAAGTAGCTGCGGATCACCTCGATGATGGCCGCGGCACTGTCGAGCCGGCCGGTGCCGAGATCACCGGTGGCATCCTCGGCGAAGATCTCGGCCAGGGTGGACCAGTCGTGGTCGTCCATCGCGCGCGCTGCCGTGTACAGAGCGCGCACGATCTCGCGTTCATCCAGCAGGGACTTGATACCTTCGGTGGTCACTCGGCAATCCTGCCCGTCAACTCGACGTTCCGGCAGAAGCTGTGGCAGACGCGTTCCCGGACAATTACTTCCGGGCACTCCGGGTCGAACCACCGATCGACTCGCGCCCAGTGGACGGGGTGCATCAGGTAGGGGCCCATCAGGCCGTCGAGGTCGGTGAATTCCTGCTCGAACACGTGCGTCCACGGCGAGGCTCCGACGGCCTCCTCGACACGGCTGAGTTGCCATGACTGGATGGTGCGGACGTAGCGGGGGAGCAGGCGTAGGTCGTCTTCGAACTGCTGGACGACCATGTCGTCGGTGCCGGGGCGCACCCGCAGCAGCAGCGTCCGGTACACAGCGCCCCTCCCGTCGGCGCCTGCGACCGGCACACCGTCGTAGCTGGCGCCGTTGTAGTGCCGTACCGCTGTTTCGCTCAGCAGGTCATCGATCGCCTTGACACCCTTCGCCCGGGTAGCGGTCCCCGAGAATCTGAGGTGGACGAGGATGTCTCCGCCGTTCCGCACACCCGGCAGCGTGGGCTGCACGAGTGCCCGTTCAGCATCGATTTCGCGGGCGAAGTCGCGCAGTTCGTCGAGCAACCGGTCCCGATGCTCGTCGGCCGTCTCGACCAGCCGGATGACACTAGACATCGCAGAGGGCGTCCACGTCAGCGGCGGCTGCGGCCACGCTGCGGCTGCGCTCGAGAACGAGGTCGCCGATGCTCTCCCACCACTCACCGATCGCCGGATCCGGGCGGCCCTGCCACGTCATCTCCCACCAGGCCTGCGCGCTGGGCAGTGACCACGTCGCGGTGACCGTATTCGGATGTTCCTCGAACCAGATGGGGGGACTGACCAACACATGCTCCAGAGTCATACCGCGGCTGCGAGCACCCGGTGCGTACCCGGCGAGGTAGGCGTCGACGAAGCGCCGCGCGCATCCCGGCCGGGTGACCACGCGGTCGATGACGTACACCGCACCCTCACCCACGCGCCGCTACTCCGGCCATGAAACTCGCTGCCTGCTCACACAATCGAGCTCGCGCTGTCTGAGCGATCGTGAACTTGGGCATTGTCATGAACCCGTGGATGCCGCCGTCGAACATCTCCATCACGGTGGGCACTCCGGCAGCGGTCAGCGCTGCGCTGTAGGCAACGCCCTCGTCGCGCAGAGGATCGTGTCCCGCGATCACGACCACGGCCCGCGGCAGCCCGTGCAGATCGGCGTGCAACGGGGAGGCGTAGGGGTCGGTGCGGTTCGCCTCGTCCGGGACGTACTGGTTCCAGTACCAGCGCAGCGCGGACTCGGGATTGTAGAAGCCGCTTCCGTAGCGCTGGTAGGACTCTGTGGTGAAGTCGGACGTGATCATCGGATAGATCAGCAGTTGAGCGCAGAGCGCCGGCCCCCCGCGGTCGCGAGACATCAGGGCGGTCACCGCGGCCAGATTGCCGCCGGCGCTGTCGCCGCCCACCGCGATGCGGCCGGTGTCGACGCCGAGTTCGATGCAGTTGTCGGTGATCCACCGGGTGACGGCGTAGACGTCTTCCGCCGCCGCCGGCCACGGGTGCTCGGGTGCGAGGCGGTAGTCGACCGCCACCACCACCGCGCCGAGTCGGTTGGCCAGGTCTCGGCACAGCCCGTCGTGGCTGTCGAGGTCGCAGAACACGAATCCGCCACCATGGGCGTAGACGAGGCCCGGTAGCAATCCGGCCGCGGCTCCGGTGGGGTGGTACACCCGAACCGGGATGCTGCCACCCGGACCGTCGACGACCCGATCGGTGACACTGCCGACCGGTTCCGGTTCGGCCGGTGCGACGAAACGCGATCGGATGATTGCGCGCGCCTGTTCACCGGTCATCGTCTCGACGGCCGGGAATCCGCCGTCGAGAGCGTCGATGATCTCGGCGATCTGAGGGTCGAGCGTCATGCGAGCTGCAGGGCGGCCGACTCGTGCAGCGGACGGTGCGCGGGTCCGCCGCGCAGCGGGCGCACCTGCTGCAGCGTGGGAGCGACGCGCTGCGGACCACCTTCCACGTTGCGCCAGATGCCCATGGCGGTCATCCGCACCGGTGCGGCGAGGCGCTGGTCGAAGGCCATCCGGCTCATCGGCCCGCACACCGACAGTGCAGCGACGGCGTCACCGGGGGCACCGATCGGCGCTGCGACACAGCCGAATCCGCTCAGCGCCTCTTCCCGGTCGAAGGCGACGCCGTGCGCCCGGACCTTGGCCAGATCGCCGGCGAGCTGGGCGGCGCTTCCGATGGAGTACCGGGTGCGGCGATTCGACAGGTCGACCTCGTCGCTCGCGTCGGCGTTGTACGCCAGCATGGCCTTGCCGATCGCGGTGCAGTGCGCGGCCTGGCGCCCGCCGACACGGCTGGGCAGTGCGGCGGCCATACGATCGCCGATCTTCTCGAGGTACACCACGTCGGCGCCGTCCAACACGGCCAGGTGCACCACCAGGCCGGTGGCGCGGTGCAGGTCGTGCAGCAGCGGGGCGGCGGCGCGGTGCAGCCGGTCCTGGTGAACGGCCAGTGAGCCGAGTTCGACCAACCGCATTCCCAGTTCATAGTCACGACCGCTGCGGCGCAGCCACCGCAGCTGTACGAGCCGCTCGAGCATGCGGTGCGCCGACGACCGGGGCAACCCGGTGCGGCGGACGATCTGAGCCAGCGTCAGCCTGCCCGGGCCGTCGAACGCATCGAGCACCAGCGACACCCGGTCAATGACCGCGCTGGGCGTAGTTGATTCCTGAGTGACGGGGGCTGCAGTCATGACATCTCCTCGCTGAGGGTACAGAGCACATATGCCTAATAGGAATATGCCTGTTTGTATCATAGGAGAGTGGGCCGTGTCACACACAAGTTTCGATATGACCGGGCGCACCAGGAAGCAGCGCCGGTCAACCGGTCGTCTGCCCGGCTCACGAGGACGACGCCACGGTTGGTTCCGGCTGGTTGGCGCTCAGCCTTTGGCAGCGCGACGGCCGGCGCGTCGCCCGTAGAAGCTGCCGTCGCCCAGCGAGATGCCGCTGGCGTAACCCCACGCGGCAACGCCCGCGGTCGAGCGCCCGGCGGCTAACAGGCCGGGGATGGGCTCTCCGTTGACGTGCAGCACCTCGCCGTCCAGCGAAGTCTGCAGGCCGCCCAGGGTGAATCCTCCGGTGCTCTCTCGCAGATCGATCGCCCCGACCGGCGAGCCGACCGGGCGCAGCCACAGCGGCTTCTTGTGCAACAGCGGATCCTCACCCCGCGCTGCCCCGTCGTTGTAGGCGGCGATCGTGGCCTGAAGTGATCCGGGCGCCAACCCGATCTCGCCTTCGAGTTCGGCAACGGTCTCGCACACCCACGTCGGCGGACGCATCATCAACTGTGGGGACAGCGATGCCATCGCCTCTTCCTGGGCGTCGCCGTCGATGATCAGGTACGCGGTGTTGTTCTGGTGGTACAGCGTCAGTTGGCCCACCCGGCCCGGGTAGGTGTCTTCGGCGACGTAGCGCTGGCCGCGTTCGTTGACGAGGACACCGCGGACCAACTGCTGCGGGTCGATGAAGATCGCGACCTCGGTGGCGTCCATGTGGGCGAGGTCGGCGCCGAGCGCCTGGGCCATCCGGATCGCCTGACCGTCGTGCTGTTCGATCGACGCCGCCGGGCGTCCGGCGATACGCGGGGCGTACTGCGCCACCATCGCGTCGTTGTAGGCGAAGCTGCCAGTGGCCAGCACCACGCCACGGCGCGCGCGGATCGTCACCTCGGTGCCGTACTGCCGGGCGCGGATTCCAGCCACCCGGCCGTCGGCTTCGACTACCAGGGTTTGCACCCGCACGTCGTAGAGCGCCCGGGCCCCGGCCGCGGTGGCGGTCTCGACCAGCGGCTTCATCAGCATGTACCCGGCGCTGGCCTCGCCCTGCTTCTTGTCCGACATCTGCGGGACGTGTCCGCGGGGTGCCGGCGTGGCCACGGTGTTGAACGGGTAGGAGTTCTCCCCGCCGCTGTACATCAGACCCTGGTCGCCCATCGGCTCCCAGCCCGGCTCACCGAAGAACTCGGCCTTGAACGGCACACCGCTTTCGACGAGCCAGTCGAAGTGGGCGACGCTGCCTTCGCAGTAGTCGGCGATGCGGCGGCCGTCGGCGCCGGGACCCATCGCCGCGTTCAGGAACGCCGCCATGTTCTCGACGGAATCGTCGAAGCCGCAGGCCTTTTGTAGCGCCGTCCCGCCACCGAGGTAGATGAAGCCGCCGGCCATGGCGGCCGCCCCGCCCCAGGAGCCGGTCCGTTCGAGCACGAGCACATCCGCACCCGCTCGGGCGGCCTCAACCGCTGCGGCGGCGCCGGCGATGCCGTAACCGGCGATCACCACGTCCGCCTCATGATCCCAATGGCCGATCGTGGACGCCGAGACCGGGCTGACGTCGGCGTCGGGCGTCATGGCCGCATCGCTGCCGGCAGGTCGCTCACCCACTGGTGACCCCAGTAGCTGTCGGCGGTGATTTCCTCTGCAGTGTAGTAGGTTTCGTCGACGCGCATGCCGTCGGTGCCGAATTCGATGTCCCAGTCGCCCGGTGCCCGAACATAGAAGGACACCATCTTGTCGTTGGTGTGCCGGCCGAGCGTGGACGACAACGGGTACCCGTCGGCGCCGACGCGGTCCAGCGCCTGCCCGACCGTGTCGAGGCTGTCGACCTCGACCATGAGGTGGACCAGACCGGGATCGCGAAGGGTTGTCGCCGGACAGATCGCCAGGCTGTGGTGGCGCTCGTTGATGCCGAGGAAGCGCACACGCACCGGCCCGTACTCCGGTGGCACCGGCACGCGGAACGCGCCGCGGGACCGGAACCCGAGTACACCGGTGTAGAACTCGAACAGGCCGTTGGCGTCCAGTGCGGGCAGGACCACGTGTCCCAGCCCTTGTGCTCCGGTGACGAACCGTGCCCCGAACGGCGTGATCACCGGACTGTGGTCGAGGACCGGTCCGTGGAAGACCTCGATCGCGGTGCCGGCCGGGTCGTCGAAGGCGATGACCTCTTCGACGCGGCGTGCGTCCGCCTCTTCCAGCGGCAACTGTTTGAAGGGCACGCCCGCGCCGTCGAGGGCGGCTTTGACGTCCTCCAGGCCGGCACGGTCACGGACCTCCCAGCCGACGGTCATGATGCGGTCGGTGTCTCCCGGGGTGACGATGATGCGTGCTGCTCGCTCGTCCATCCGCAGGTACAGCGCCGACTCGTCGGATCCGCGTCCTGCTGCGAAACCCAGCACCTGGAAGGCGAAGTGGCGCCAGCGATCGATGTCGGCGGTTTGAACGGTGACGTATCCGAGGCTCTTGAGTGCTGACATGTTGTGTCCTAGAGGTCAGATCATCGCCCGCAGCGGCCCCTGCGGGTCGACCCCTAGGGAGCTCAGCGCCGAGGCGTGGTAGATGGTTCCGGGGACATGGATGGCATGGGCGACGCCGGCGTGCGCATCACGCCAGTACCGCTGCAGCGGCTTGTCCATGCGCAGTGCGTTGCCGCCCGAGCGAGAGAAGATCTGGTCGACCGCGGCGACTGCCCGCCAGACCGCCTTCACCTGGCTGCGCCGCACAGCCGCACGGTCGGCGAAGCTGACTTCCTTGCCTGCGTCGACCATGTCATAGACGCGGTCGACGTTGGCCAGCAGCGCCTGGCGGGATGCCTCGATGTCGGCTGCAGCGTCGCCGATGGCGAACATGACGTAGGGGTCGTCCTTGATCGCGGTGCCGTTGGCGCCAACACGTTCGCGCTGGTAGTCCAGGTGCGCCGCCAGCGCACCCTCGCAGATGCCGATCGTGGCGGCACTGATCCCCAGGGGGAACATCGTCGACCACGGCATCTTGTAGAGCGTCTTCGTCATGCCGGCTTCGATCTGCGCGGTGCCGTCCATCACCTTCAAGCCGTCCATCGTGCGGTATGCCGGCACGAACGCATCGCGAACAATCACGTCCTTCGACCCCGTGCCGCGCAGACCGACCACGTCCCACGAGTCGTCGACGATCTCGTAGTCGCTACGCGGCAGGATCATGTGCAGGATCTGCGGCGGCATCACCGGTTTGCCGTCGGCGTCACCGACCATCGCGCCGAGGATGATCCAGTCGCACGCGTCGGTGCCGGAGCTGAACTGCCAGCGGCCGTTGAACAAGTAGCCGTCGTCGACCGGCTTGGCCACCCCCTGTGGGGCATAGGGTGAGGCGATCCAGGTGTCGACATCGGTGGCCCAGACTTCCTGTGCGACTCGAGGATCTGCGTACGCGAGCTGGTAGGGGTGCACGCCGACCACGCCGTTGACCCACCCCGCCGCCGGGTCGAGCGCCGCGGTGGCCATCACGGTCTCGGCGAACTCGCGGGGGTGCACCTCGAACCCGGCGTATTCGGCCGGCTGCAGCAGGCGGATCGATCCGGCTGCCTTCATGTTCTTGACGGTGGCTTCCGACAGCTGGCCGAGCTTCTCGGCCTCGACGGCCTGCTCCTTGAACTGGTCGGCCAGTTCCATCACCCGGTCGATTACCCGCTCGGTCATGAGGTGTCCTTCTCTCGTGAGGCTCTCTTGGATGGTCTACCGCGAAGGGCACCGACGTGTGGGCTGATCCCGGTGAATGGACGGCGCGTCAGAATTCGACGTGTATGTCGTCTGACACCGGCCGCGCCTGGCAGCCGAGGATGGTTCCGGCCTCGACGTCGTCGGACTCGAGGATGTCACTGGTCGGCATGTCGACCTCGCCGCGTAGCAGGGTCGCGGCGCAGGAGCCGCATTGGCCCTCCCGGCAGGAGTACGGCACATCGATATTCGCCGCCAACATCGCGGCCACCAGGGTCGACCTGGCAGGCCAACGCAACGTGTGCTGCTGTCCGTCGAGGTCGACCCGGACGGTGACCGCCTCACGATCGACGGCGGGGTCGACGACCGGTGGTTCTGCGATCGCGAAGGGATCGCCGGTCAGCGACAGGAAGACCTCGGTGTGCACGGCGCTGCGTGGGACACCGGCGTTCGTGAGCGCGGCCGCAACGGCGGCCATGAACGGCGTGGGGCCGCAGATGTAGGACTCGGCGTTTCCGAGACGGCGCGCGAGGCCGGTGAGTTGCGGCTGCTGTGGCAACCCCTGCACGGATTCCAGCCAGTGCATCACCGTCAACCGGTCGGGATGGCGGATAGCGAGGTCAGCCAACTCTTCGGCGAAGATGACCGAACGCTCGTCGCGGTTGGCATAGATCAGCGTCACCCGGCCGGTGCCCTCAGCCAGCGCCGATTTCAGTATCGATATCACCGGGGTGATACCGCTGCCGGCCGCCCACAGCAGCAGATCCGCGTCGAGGTCCGCTGGCGTGAAGACCCCAGACGGGGGCAGCGCCTCGATGATGTCACCGGGATTGACGTTGTCGCACAACCAGTTCGATGCGTAGCCGCCGTCAACCCGCTTGATCGTCACCTTGGGCACCTGATCGGTGTGGGGTGAACTCGACAGCGAATAGCAGCGGGCCACCGACGTACTGCCTCGGCCGGGCACCCGCAGGGTCAGGAATTGGCCGGGCCGGTAGTTCAGCCGACGCTGTTCGTGTTCTGCGACGGTGAAGACCAGGGAGCGGGCGTCGTGGCTCTCTTCGATGACATCGGTCACGGTGAGCTTCACGCTGCGAGACTCGGGTGGCGAAGACACAACGCTGATGCTGCTGGCGGTTCATGCGGTTCGCGACTCCCGAGTCCGATGGCCGGGACGCCATGAACGCGACGTCCGGTGACCGGGACGGGCTCACCCTCCGCGCGTGCCGGACGCCTACCTTCGACTCTCGTGGCCACCACCGCTGACCTGCTGCCCGAAGCCGTCGATGCCGTGGTCGTCGGCGCCGGCTTCGCCGGCCTCTACGCTCTCCACAAGCTGCGGCAACAGGGTCTGACGGTTCGGGTGTTCGAGGCGGCGCCCGACGTCGGGGGCACCTGGTACTACAACCGCTATCCCGGTGCGCGATGCGACGTCGAAAGCGTCGACTATTGCTACTCGTTCTCCGATGATCTCCAGCAGGAGTGGACGTGGACTGAGAAGTACGCGACCCAGGCCGAAATCCTGCGCTACATCAACTGGGTCGCCGACAAGCTGGATCTGCGCCGAGGCATCACGTTCAACACAAGAGTCACCTCGGCCGTCCTCGACGAGGACTCGCTGCGCTGGACGGTCACGACGGACACCGGCGCTGTGGTCTGCGCCCGGTTCTGCCTCATGGCCACCGGCCCGCTGTCTGCGGCGCTCACTCCGCAGTTCTCCGGGCTGAACGGCTTCGGCGGCAGGATCTATCACACCGCCGACTGGCCGCATGAAGGCGTCGACTTCACCGGTCGGCGAGTGGCGGTCATCGGCACGGGATCATCCGGGGTGCAGTCGATTCCGATCATCGCCGAGCAGGCCGAACAGCTCTACGTGTTCCAGCGGACGCCCAACTACAGCGTGCCGGCGGGTAATCGCCCCCTCAGCGCCGAGGACGTCGCGCAGGTCAAGGCCACCTACGCCGAGCGGCGCCGGCTCTCCTGGCAGAGCGGCGGCGGCTCTCCGCACATTGCGCACCCGAAACTCACCATGGAGGTGTCCGACGAGGAGCGCAGGACCGCGTTCGAGAGACGCTGGCAACTCGGCGGGGTGCTGTTCTCCAAGACGTTCCGGGATCAGATGATCGACTCGAGGGCCAACGAGGAAGCTCGCAAGTTCTACGAGGAGAAGATCAGAGCCGTCATCGACGACCCCGACGTTGCCGAGCTGCTCATCCCCTCTGATCACCCGATCGGCACCAAACGCATCTGCACCGATACCAACTATTTCCAAACCTTCAACCGCCCTGACGTGGAACTGGTCAGTGTCCGCAGAACTCCGATCACGTCGATCGACGCGGACGGGATCAACACCTCTGACGCGCACTACGACGTCGACACCATCGTGCTGGCAACCGGTTTCGACGCGATGACCGGTGCACTCGGCAAGATGGAGATCGCGGGGCGCGGCGGTGAGAAGCTCAATGACGACTGGCGCGACGGGCCACGCACATATCTAGGGCTAGGGGTCGACGGCTACCCGAACCTGTTCGTCGTCTCCGGGCCGGGGGCGCCGGCCGTGCTGGCCAACATGGTCTTGCACGCCGAAGCGCATGTGAACTGGATCGCCGACTGCATCCGCTATCTCGACGACCACGGGTACGCGGCCATCGAGGCGACGGAGCAGGCCGTCGACGAGTGGGGCGCCGAGCTGGCGCGGCGCGCCGAGGCGACGCTGTTCACCAAGGCCAACTCCTGGTACATGGGTGCGAACGTGCCCGGCAAGCCGCGGGTGTTCATGCTGTTCATCGGAGGATTCGGTGTCTACCTCGATATCTGCGCGGAGGTTGCCGACGCCGGCTACAAAGGATTCGCCCTGCTGAAGTCCGGATGAGTCGGACTTCCGGTCCGCGCGCGGAAATCGTGCTACTTGCGCAGCAGGAACGACCGGACCGTGGCCTCGAACGCCGCCTTCGCCTCGATCATCGCCCAGTGGCCGCAATTGGGAAACACATGCAGTTCGGCGTTCGGGATCGTGCGCATCGGGATCAGCGCCATGTCCAGTGGGCTGACCCGGTCGTCACGGCCCCACGTCAGCAGCGTGGGCGCAGCCACCTTGTGCATCTGCGCCCACGGCAACGGCACATCGGAATTGCGCATGAACGTCATCATCTGGGCGAACGCCGCCTTTCCGTACATCCGTCGTGCTGCGGCCAGCGTTTCGGAATCGGTCGCCAGTTGCCAGCGCTCCTCGATCAGTTCGTCGGTCACCAATTCAGGGTCGTACACCATCGAATACAGCCAGTCGACGAGCCGTTGACGAGTGGGGTCCTCGGTGAACTCCTGCAGCAGCCTGATGCCCTCACTGGGGCCGGGGCTGAAGACGTTCGTCCCGATACCGCCGATCGTGACCAGGCGCCGAAGGCGGTCCGGATGGTGGATGGCGAAGTTGATCCCAACCCCGCCGCCCATCGAGTTGCCCACGATGTCGACGTGGTCCACCTCGAGTGCGTCGAGGAAGGGCGCGACGACACCCTGTGCGGTGACCATCGGATGCCCGCCCTGGTCATCGCTCACGCCGAAGCCGGGGAATTCGAGTACGAGGCAACGAAATTCGCTGCTGAATGCGGGAAGGATACCGCGGAAGTTGCGCCACCCCGTGACGCCCGGCCCAGAACCGTGCAGGAACAACAGTGGCCTGCCGGTACCGGAGTCGTAGTAGCGCAGCGTTCCGGCCGGCGTCGACACTTCCTGAAGAGGGATCTCGAGATCGGTGGTCATGGCTCAAGCCTTTCATCGGCCGCTGATGTGAGGTAGGCGACTTCCGGTCAGCGGACGCCGCGTATGACGTCGGGTTCGGGACGGTCCACGATGACATGGTGCTCGATGACCAGGACGTAGTGACTTACCGGGTGAGTGACCGTATCGCTGTCATCACGATGAACCGACCGCGGTACCGCAACGCACAGAACTCCGTCATGACCTACGCCTTGGACGCCGCCTTCCAGCGGGCCGTCGAGGACGACGACGTCGCCGTCATCGTGCTGGGCGGCGCGGGCGACCACTTCAGCGCCGGACACGACATCGGCACACCGGAGCGGGATCACCACGTCACCTACGACAACCGGGCGGTGTTGTGGTGGGACCACGTCGACAAGCCCGGGGGAGACCAGCGCTTCGCCCGCGAGATGGAGGTCTACGTCGGAATGTGCCGGCGCTGGCGGGAGATTCCGAAACCCATGATCGCCATGGTGCACGGGGCGTGTATCGCCGGCGGACTCATGCTCGCCTGGGTCTGCGACCTCATCATCGCCGCCGACGATGCCTTCTTCTCCGATCCCGTCGTTCGCATGGGGATTCCCGGCGTGGAGTACTTCGCACACCCATGGGTGCTCGGACCGCGGTTCGCGAAGGAGTTCCTCTACACCGGTGACCGATTCGATGCTCGACGTGCCTACGAGGTCGGCATGGTCAATCGGATCGTGGCGAGGAACGCTCTAGAAGGCGCGACGTTCGAGCTCGCGTCGCGGATTGCGACGATGCCGCGGTTCGGGTTGGCCCTCACCAAGAAGGCGGTCAACCAATGTGAGGACCAGATGGGTCTGCGCAACGGAATCGACTCGGTGTTCGGGCTGCACCACTTCGCGCACGCTCACAATGCCGAAATAGGACAGGGCTCGCTCGGAGATGTGGATGTCAAGACGATGGCGGCACCTCGGGGCGCCAGGAATGTTCAACCGGGAAGGGAGAATTGATCCGGCGCCGGTGCGGGCAACGCTCCGGTCGAGGCGCTGATCGGGTGTTCGACAAGATCGGCGTGAAGACCGGATCGACTTCTTCGACATCGCCGACGCGGCCGAGGAGGTCGTCGCGCGGAGCGCTACGGGTGCCCGCGCACAGGTTGCTGCACCGCGCCGGCATCTCGATACCCGATCACGGGAACCGAACAGGAGGAAAGCTGTCGCCGCTGTCAGATCGGCTGAGCGCTCTAGCGATTCGTAGTAGACGTTGCCCTGCTTCGGCCGTCGTCGCGCGGCCCTGCACCAAGGCGAGCATGTTCGATACCCATACGTCGGCAACCAGGCCGGCGATCTCGGTCCGCTCCGCCGATGCCGGACGAGGGCTGATGGCCGAGGTGAAGATGCGCGTCAAGGTGTCGCGAACCTGATCCACGTTTGATGCTGCTGAATTGGCGGACGAGAGGTACGCGCGCATCACCGCATCCGCGCAGAGCGGGTTACCCCACAGCCGCCGGGTGAGCACGTCCAGCACGTGGGACAGCTGACGTGACGGATCGGTGACTGGTTGCGATCCGGATTCGGATGCCGGTTCGAAGGTGGTGAGCCAGCGATCGAGCGCCGCAACCAGTAGGTCGTCCTTCGACGTGAAGTGCTGGTACACCGTGTCGGTCGCTACCTTCGCGTGTTCGGCAACCGTTCGCATGTGGACGGCGTCGTAGCCCTCGGCGGCGAGCGCGAGTGCCGAGGCGACGATGCGCTCACGTCGGGGTCCCCGTTTCGGCGGCACCGCCGGAAGCGCTTCCCGGTTGACTGCCACCTGGTCGGTCATCGGCTCGACCGATCGCCGGCGGCCGTCGATCAGACGAAGCTCCCTGGGAATGACGACACTCCTCCTCGCTTGAGGCGTTCCAGCCGCGCAGTGGTGTCGCACCTCGAGGCGGCGGTGATCTCTTGACGCTAAGGGGCGAGACGCTTTCACCGACGGTTGCCTTCCGGTCATCGGGACGTTGTCCGGGCTTCGAGTCAGTTTGCGTCGTTTGGCGGGTGGTCTGAGGCGTTCGCCCAGCTCATCGCGTTTCAGCGTCTGGTTCGATTCCCGGCAGCTCCACAAACGACGCGGGCCAGGACGAAAGACCGGGCCCGCTGTACAAGTCTTAGCCCGGTCCGTGGAGTTGGGCTGATCGCGATTTCGCCCGACTCAACCGTGCCCGTGTACTTACCGTTCTTGTAATGGGCGATGTGCAGCCCACCGCCGACGTCTGTATAGGCTGCGGCAACGCCGAGACCGAGACACAGTCTCTGACCTGGTTTCGTTTCGGGCGTTCATGGGGCCGCTGACCCGGCGCCATCTCTTCAAGCGGTTATGAGCCCGGTCCATATGGGCCGAAGAAATGGCATCCAACCGGGTTGGTCGCGCAGTAAGAACCCGGTGCCGGTGGTGCGGGCGGTGGAGGCGGCGTCCGCCCGGGTGGGGAACCGATCCAAATATGGCTCTTCACCGGTTCGCCGGTGGGGATGTTCGTGATGGGGACGTTGCCTTCCCCGAAGGGGACGTACCAGAAGTCGTGGCAGACGTTGTCGTCCCAGCCGAAGTCCGCCAACGGCCCTAGCGGAACCGGTTGGCCTGGGCACCACCTGCCGGCGGGATTCTCGGCGGCGGCGGAACCTGCGCCCAGTCCCAACCCAGCCGCCG
The DNA here is from genome assembly GCF_025821665.1 of [Mycobacterium] manitobense. Taxonomy (GTDB): domain Bacteria; phylum Actinomycetota; class Actinomycetes; order Mycobacteriales; family Mycobacteriaceae; genus Mycobacterium; species Mycobacterium arseniciresistens. Next base: position 276,569 of record NZ_JACKSJ010000062.1, on the reverse strand, counting down.
CGATGGCGCCCGAGATCAACGCCCCGGCGACGGTGTGCGTCATCATCTTGGTGGTGTTCATGCCGCTTCCTCTGTCCGCCAGCGTTTGCTGATATTTGACGCGTCAGATAATTGGTGCTGTTCGTGCTCTGTAATTAGACCCTGCCAACGTTGCTGACGATCTCAATTTCGCAAATTGCGGGTTTCAGACTTCGGCGACCGGCCGGCATGCTGCTTCGTCCCGCGCAGCGCCGCCGGGGCCCGGTTCGACGTCACGAGGACATGTCCGACGGTGCCCGCCCCGGCGCCATGGCGCGGGCGGCCAGCACGGCCGCAGCGGCAGAGAGGACATGCCAGGCGCCGTGGAACTGCCAGAGGCTGTCGGGTCGGCACAACGGTGATCCCGAGCGTCCTGCGGTGTAGGCGGCCAGTCCCAGGGCGAAGACCCCGGCCGCTCTCGCCCCGAGCGACCGCCAACCCGGGCGCCGGTTCCGGGCGAGCGCGGCGGCGTACACCGCACCCACGGCGACGATCGGCCAGTCGTGCGCGGGCTCGGCCCAGGACGGCTGGGGCCCGTGGAAGGCGAAGCTGCCTGCCCCGACCGCCACGAGGGTCACTCCGGCGGCACCGGCAAGTGGTGCCCTCCACCGCCTGGCCCAGCACAGCACGGCCATTCCGGCCGCAACGTAGGCCAGGCTGGTGACGGCCAGCACGGGCTGCGCCAGCGCCGCGCCGAAGATGCGCTCGCAGTCCGAGTGACCGAAACTCGCAGGAGCGGTCAAGACCTGCATGGTCGATCCACCGTAACGCGCCCGGCGCCCGGCAGACTGGGGTTGTGCGATCGACCAGCCGACGGGATCGGGCACGTCGAGTGACGCATAGGCGGTGCGCGTTTTGAGCCGAACGTGGTCAGGCCTCGCGGCGGCAGTGCTCGCTGGCGCGCTGCCGGCGCTTGCGTTCCCCGCGCCGTCGTGGTGGTGGCTGGCGTGGTTCGGCATCGTCCCGCTGCTGTTGGTGGTGCGTGCGGCGCCGACCGCCCGCGCGGCCGCTCTGCGGGCGTGCTGCGGTATGGCCGGCTACGTATCCGCGACCCAGTACTGGCTGCTGCCGAGTGCCGGGCCGCTGCTGATCGTCCTGGCCATCGGACTCGGGGCGCTGTGGATGCCGTGGGGTGTGGCCGCGTATCTGCTTCTGCGCGAACCGATCACGGCCCGCGGGACTTTCGCGGCCATGGTGGTGTCGCCCAGTGCATGGGTGGTGGCCGAGGCGGTGCGATCGTGGCCGAGCCTGGGTGGTCCGTGGGCATTGCTCGGCGCGTCGCAGTGGAACCAGCCGGCCACGCTCGCCTCGGCCTCACTCGGCGGCGTGTGGCTCACCAGTTTCGTTATCGTCGGCGCGAACACCGCGATCGCCGGTGCGATCCTGCATCGGCGCGTCTCCGTCCGCGTCAACGCGGCAGCGGTGGCAGTGGCATGTGCGGCGCTCGGTCCGGCCTGGTTCTGGCTGGGACCGGCTCCTGCGGCCGGGTCGACGGTACGGGTGGCGCTTGTTCAGCCGGGCGACATCGAGGACTCCTTCGCTCGTCAGGCGGCCGGTGAAGCGCTGACCGCGGCTCTCGCGGGCCGGCGGCTCGACGTGGTCGTCTGGGGCGAGAGCAGCGTCGGGGTCGATCTCATCGGGCGGCCGGAGGCCATGGCGCGCCTGGCGGCCCTGTCCCGACGGGTCGGTGCGGATCTGCTCGTCAACGTCGACGCCCGTGACCGCGCGGGCGGAATCTCCAAGTCGTCGGTCCTCATCGGACCGGACGGATCGCGCGGCGCGTATTCGAAGACGCGGCTGGTGCCATTCGGCGAGTACGTGCCGCTGCGGCCGCTGCTCGGTTGGGCCACCCGGCACACCGAGGCGGCGGCCGAGGACCGACGGCGCGGCAGTGGACAGGTTGTGTTGCACACCGGAGGGCCGGCGGGTGCTGACCCGGAAAAGCCCGTCGGGGGGCTCGCGATCGGACCGCTGATCAGTTTCGAGACGACCTTCTCCGACCTTCCCCGCCGGGAGGTGCAGCGCGGCGCGCAGCTGCTGGTGTATCAGAGCTCCACCTCGACGTACCAGGGAACTTGGGCGCAGGCGCAGTTGGCCAGCCAGGCCGCGGTGCACGCCGCGGAGGTGGGGCACCCAGCGGTTCACACCGGGCTGTCAGGAATCAGCACTGTCTTCGACGCGCGAGGCCGACAACTCGCCTGGTACCCCGCCATCGAACGCGGGACGATCGTGGTGGAGGTCCCGCTCGATTCGCACACCACCCCGTTCCAACGGTTCGGCAACTGGGTATTGGCGTTCGCGTTGTCCATCCTCGCCGGCGCCATCGGCATGGCGACCCTGCGGTCTCGGCGCTCAACACGCCGGGCGGGGTGATCGGCTGGGAATCGGTTGGGGGGCATGATTGGTGGCTGATGAACTCCGTGCCGGTGGATTGTTCGAGGTAGATCTTGGTGAGCGGGCAGATGCGCGTCTCGCGGGGTCGAAATATTCTGTCGAACAGACTATTTCGGGTATCCCCCCATCTTCGGAGATCGGCGCTGTCGCTGAACGGCGGGATCTCGTCCGAGCAATTGGCCCGGTTGATTGCGGACTTGGTCGACGAGCACTTGGAACTCGCCCCCATTCGGGCCGCCTACGCCGACGGGCGCGACACGCCGCCATGTGATCCGCGTCTGCTGTTGGGCGTCCTGTTGTACGGCTACACCACCGGCGTGCGCTCGTCGCGGCAGATCGAACGCAAGTGTGTCGACGATGCGTGTTTCCGGTGGCTGGCCGCAGGGCAGGCCCCGGACCATCGAGAGATCGCACGGTTCCGTAGGCGGCACTTGGCTGCGCTGACACCGCTTTTCGTGCAGGCGTTGGTGTTGTGCCGGGCCGCGGGGGTGCTGAGGCTGGGCCGGGTCGCGCTGAGCGGGACGACGAACAGCCTGGCCGAGAAGGCCGTGACCCTGCTGGACGACGCCGAACGCACCGATACGGCCGAGGACGAGGCTAGAACGACCACCGCCACATCGACGGTGCAACGTGCGCTGGTCGGCGCACTCTTGTCGGCTTTGATGCTTGCCGGCGGCTACGCCGTGGCGGTGCACAAGCGCGTCACGCTGTCGGTCGACGACGCGTCGATGACGGTATCGACGATGAAGTCGCGCGTGATCGACGTGGTGCGGGAAAACGGCTACGCCGTGGGCGAGCACGACGAGCTCCAGCCAGGCACCGATCAGCGGATCCGTCAGTCCGACACCATCGTGCTGCGACGTGGTCGCCCGCTGCAGGTTTCGATCGACGGTCAACCAGGCAAGCAGGTGTGGACGACTGCCTTGACCGTTGACGAGGCACTCGGCCGGCTGTCGATGAGCGACCATGCGCCCGTTGCGATGTCTCGCGCCAGCCGCCTGCCGTTGGCCGGCGCGGCGTTGCCGTTGGTGAGCCCGAAACAGGTGCACATCATCGACGGCGGCATGGCCAGCGATCGACGCTTGGCGGCAACCACCGTGGGGCATCTGCTGGCGGCGGCCGGCGCGCCGCTCCAGCAGGACGACAAGGTCGTGCCCCCGGCGTCTACGCCGGTCGCCGCGGGCATGCGGATCGTGGTGACCCGCATCAGGACCCATGAGGTCGCCGCACGCACAGCCCTGCATGCGCCGCTGCGGCGCATCCACGACCCGACGATGAACCTCAGCCGCCGCGTCGTCGAGGACCGCGGAAGGCCGGGCACCCAGGACGTCACCTTTGCCGTCTCGACGGTCAACGGGCGTGAGGTCGGCCGACGGCTGGTCGCTCACAATGTCGTGACACCCGCCCTGGCGCAGGTACACCGGGTCGGTGCCAAGCCGGGCACCCAGGTGCCGCCGGTGAGGAACAGCGCGACATGGGACGCACTCGCCTCGTGCGAATCAAGCGGCAACTGGGCCATCAACACCGGCAACGGCTTCTACGGCGGCGTGCAGTTCACGCAGAGCACCTGGGAGGGCCACGGCGGACTGCGCTATGCGCCGCGGGCCGACCTGGCCACTCGAGAAGAGCAGATCGCGATCGCCGAGATCACTCGGGCGAAGCAGGGCTGGGGTGCCTGGCCGGTATGCAGCACCAGAGCGCGACGCTGACCATTTGACGGACCATCCGGCTACTCCAGGTCCGACGGCATGGAGCTCAGGCGGGTCCACAGATGGGGGACCGGACGGACGCCGAGCCGGCTGACCACCATCTGCGCGGCCTGGCTGACTCCTTCGGTGAACGTGGGGAAGGCGAACTGCAACTCGGCGACGTCCTCGACACGCATCCCCGCCGCCATGCAGGCCGCCACCATCTGGATGACCTCGGCCGAGTACTCGCCGAGCACGTGCGCGCCGACGATGTGCCGACGCGAGGTCTCGACGATCAACTTGCAGAACCCTTCCGGGTGTCCGTCGGCGACGGGCCGCAGCATGTCCTCATAACGGGCCACGGCCACAGTGCAGTCATAGCGTGCGCGGGCCTGCTCCTCGGTGAGCCCGACGCTGCCGTATTCGGGGTCGGTGAAACTGCCGCCGGGGACGATCTCATGCACCACCTTGCGATGCCGGCCGAGCACCGCGTTCTCGGCCGCGACCCGGCCTTCGAGGGTTGCGCTGCTGATGACCATGCTGTTCCCGTCGACATCACCGGCGGCGAAGATGTGCGGCACATTCGTGGCCGTGTGTTCGTCGACCACCACGTAGCCGCGCTCGGTGACCAGACCGGCCGCGGCAGCGTCGACGAGATCCGCGTTGCCGGGCCATCCCACCGCGAAGAACGCCGCGTCCACGTCGACCGTGCCTTCCTCGTCCCCGACGCGGTAGAGAACGCGCACACCGGAGGCGAGCGCTTCGATCCGGTGCACGGCAGCGCCGGTGACGACGCTGATCCCACGGCCGCGAAAAGCGTGCTCCAGCGCGGCCGAGACGTCGGCATCGGCTCGCGGCACGATGCGGGGCGCGTACTCGACGAGCGTGACGTCGGACCCGAAGTCGGCGAGGATCGACGTGAGCTGGCAACCCGTGTCCGCGGCTCCGATGACGCAGACCCGGTCGGGCAGGGCGGTCAGGCTGCGGACGTCCTCATAGGTCAGGCCGAGTTCGGCTCCGGGAATCGGCAGTCGCCCGGCCCTGCCGCCGACGGCGATGATCACCCGATCGGCGGTCCATCTGCGCCCGTCGGCCGCGGCGACGGTGTTGGTGTCGACGAATCGGGCGTCGCCGGCCTCCTCGACGAGATCGACTCCGGCGGAGCGGATGTGGTCTGCAAGCCGTTTGCGCTCGTACAGATAGTCGGCCACCCGCTGCGCATTGCCGAGGGTCGCGGCGAGGTCGACCTCGGGTCGCGGCCCGTGCAGACCGAATCTCTCCCAGGAGTTCCAGTCCCGCACCAGCCTCGCGGCGCGAGCCAGGGTGCGTACGGGTGCCGGACCGCTGTTGAGCGCGGTTCCACCGACTCGCGCCCGCTCGATGAGCGTGACCTCCGCGCCCAGCCCGGCGGCGTGCAGTGCGGCGGACACACCGGCGGGGCCACCTCCGATGACGACAACATGCATGTCGACCAAACCTCTCCGCGGACGCGGGTGCACCGGCCGGGACCCGATGCCGTCCCTGAATAGTGACGGTCCCAACGCAGATTCGCGGGCTTTGGCGCCGAACAGACCCGTACGCTTCGGGCGTGACCATCAGTGACCCGGATACAGCCCAGGGACGAGGACGCCTCGTCGGGAAGTCCGCGGTGATCACCGGCGCGGCATTCGGCATCGGCCGGGCGACCGCCGAGCTGTTCGCACGCGAGGGCGCGCGTCTGGTCGCGACCGACGTTCAGGGTGAGCCGTTGCTGGCGTTCGCCGACGAATTGCGGCACGCCGGCGCCGAGGTCGAGACGGTCATCGGCGACGTCTCGATCGAGCAGGATGCCCGGCGGATGATCGAGGCGGCGGTCGAGCGCTTCGGGCGGCTCGACGTTCTGGTGGCGAACGCCGGCGTCATCCCGCTCGGCGACGTGCTGGAGATGACGGCCGCCGACTGGGACGACGTGATGGCCATCGACGGCCGCGGCATGTTCCTCACCTGCAAGTTCGCGATCGAGGCGATGCTGCCGACCGGTGGCGGCGCCATCGTCTGCCTCTCCTCGATCTCCGGACTGGCCGGACAGAAGCGGCAGGCGGCCTACGGGCCCGCCAAGTTCGTCGCCACCGGCCTGACCAAACACCTGGCCGTCGAATGGGCCGACCGGGGAATCAGAGTCAACGCCGTGGCCCCCGGAACGATCCGGACCGACGCTGTCAGGCGGATTCCGGACGAGCCGGGTGGCGCGGAGTATCTGGCGGCGATCGAACGCATGCACCCGATGGGCCGTCTCGGCGAACCCGACGAAGTCGCAAGCGCCATCGTCTTTCTCGCCTCCGACGACGCCTCGTTCATCACCGGCGCGGTGCTGCCCGTCGACGGCGGATACCTGGCGCAGTAGCCGCGGTGGCGTCGTCCCAGGGGCCGACCGCCATTACCTCTCATGTAATGGCGCGGCGCACCACGATCCGCGACACTGCCTTTGTGCAGGAGAACGCGAAGCACCAGGGTGACATGCCGATGACCACGAAGCCGCCGGTTCTGTTGTTGCACGGCGTATTCGGCAAGCCGGCGCTCATGCGACCGTGGGTCGACGTCCTGCAGTCCGCCGGTTACCGCGTGGTCACGCCGACGCTGCCCGGACGAGACCCCTCCGACGACGCGACCTTGACGCGGACGGGGATCCCGGAATGCTTCGCAGTCGCTTCGGCGGCCTATGACGCACTCGGCGAACCGGCCATCGTCATCGGTCACAGCATGGGCGGTCTCCTCGCTCAGAAGATCGCCGCGGCGCGCGAACCCGTCGCGCTCGTGCTCCTTGCATCCGTGCCGCCGGGGATCCTGTGGACTCAGCCGCGGATGACGCCGTATCTGTTGCCGATCCTTCCCGCATTGCTGCGTGGCCGCCCGTTCCTGCCCAGTCCGCGCACGATGCGCAACGTGCCGCTGGTGACGCTTCCGCCGGCCGAGCAGGATCAGCTCATCCCCGAGCTGGTTCGCGACTCCGGACGCGTTTTCCGTCAGATGTCGTTCGGGGCGGCCCCGACCCGGGTGAGGGCGGCGGATGTCACGTGTCCCGTGTTGTGCGTCAGCGGCGGTGCCGACCGCAACGTCGCGTCGTGGATCTCGCGCCGGATCGCGAAGCGCTACAGCGCCGAGCATCAGGTGCATCCTGATCTGCCGCACTGGATCGTGGCCGCGTCGGCGGTCGACCGGGTCGCGCCACCTGTTCTTCGCTGGCTGACGGACGTAGGGGTGTGAGCAATTGCCCCTCGGTGCCGGTGACGGCCGCGGAATCGCGGCCCAGCAGCGGAGATTATCCTGACGATATTCGCGCGTGTCTATCCTGGCAAAGCGGTGCCAGGTACGTTGGTGATCTATGTCCGACCCGCTGCCCCCGTCGATGCTCGCGCCAGGGGCCGACGGGAAGCTGCTGCGGTCGGGTGAGCACTGGTACCGGCAACTGGTCGAACAGAGCCCCGACGGGATCTGCGTGACTGCAGCCGGGCGCGTCATCTACGTCAACGCGGCCGGCGTGCGACTGATGGGGGCCGATACGAGCGCCGAGCTCGTCGGCCGCCCGATCAGCGACTTCGTCACGGCCGAGTCGCTGGTCCCGATGCTCGCCGATCTCGTCGGCGTCGTGAACCGCGGCGACTGCTCGCCGCACCTCCCGGCCGAGATGAAGCGCAGCGACGGCACCACGCTCGCGGTCGAGGTCGTCGCGGTCAAACTGGGGTCGGATGACACCGACGCATGGCAGATCATCACCCGGGACGTGAGTGTGCGGCACGCCGCCGAGGCGGCGCTCAGAAACCAGGCCGCTCTCGTCAACCACGTCAGCGACGCCATCATCGGCACCACCGCAGACGGCACCGTGACCAGCTGGAACCCGGCGGCCGAGGCCATCTACGGGCGCTGCGCGGCCGACGCGGTGGGACTGCCCATCGCCGCCGCGGTCGGCGCAGATCTCAGGCCTGCCTTGATCGTCGCGTCCGGCGGCGTCGTCCAGGCTCAACACTGCTCCGCCGACGGCCACATCCTCGATGTGCGGGTCTCCGCCGCGACGATGGCCGAGGGATACGTCCTGGTGTGCTGTGACCTGACGGCACTGCACCGCGCGGAACAGCACTTCGAAGCCGTCGTCACGTCGATGATCGAGGGGTTGATCGTCACCGACAAGGACGGCACCATCAAATCCATCAACCCCGCCGGACTGCGAATCCTGGGCGCCCCTGAAGGGGCGAACCTCGTGGGTGTCAACTTCTTCGAGGCGACCGAGAAACGCCCGTTCTACGACGAGAACGGCGTGAACATCGCGCCAGAGGACCGTCCGGCTCTCGCGGTACTGCGTACAGGTGTGTCGTTCGACAACCTGGTGTACGGGTGGGACCGCCCGCAGGGCAGGGGTTGGATCCTGTCGAGCTGTCGGCTGCTCGATCCCGACAAGCCGGGGCGCTCGGACATGCTCATCACCTTCACCGATGTCACCGCGCAACGTGCCGAAGCCGAGGAGATGAAATTCCTCGCCACTCACGACGGTCTGACGTCCCTGCCCAACCGCGCCGCGGTGCTCCTGCGAATCAATGACGCTCTGAGCGGGGACTCGGGCGACGTCCGGTTGCGGGCCGTGCTCTTCATCGACGTCGATCACCTCAAGACGACGAATGACACGCACGGTCACGAGGCCGGAGATCACGTGCTGCGCACCACCGCAGAACGGCTGCGGCGCACCGTCGCTCCCGACGACGTCGTCGGACGTTGGGGCGGTGATGAATTCGTGGTCCTCGTATGTCGGGCTGCGACGTCCGCCGATCTCGACGACCTGGTGAACCGTCTGCACGCGGCGCTCGCCGTCCCCACCGCGCAGGGCCCGATCGGCGCCAGCATCGGAGTGGTCGAGGTCGGCCGATCGGATCGGAGAACGGCCGACCAGCTTCTGCGCGACGCCGACCAGGCGATGTATGAGGCCAAACGCACGCGGGGCCGACGGAGTCGGTGACGCGGCGCCACCAGCACGTGGCGGCTCACCGGCGGGAGTCCGCGTAGCCTGGTCGCATTCCTACCCAGACCTGTGCCGGCGGTCCCCTGCGAATAGCTGTGCTCTCGCCCATCGCCTGGCGGACGCCCCCACGTCACTACGGGCCATGGGAGCAGTTCGCCTCGCTGCTCACCGAAGGCCTCGTCGCGGCCGGCCACGAGGTGACGCTGTTCGCCACCGCAGACTCGATCACGACGGCGCAGCTGCATGCCACCGCGCGATCAGGCTGGTCCGAAGACGCGACGATCGAACCCAAGGTCGCAGAGTGCCTGCACATCGCCTCGGTGTTCGAGCGGGCGGGCCAGTTCGACATCATCCACAACGGGTTCGACTTCCTGCCGCTGACCTACAGTGAGCTCGTCGCGACACCGGTGATCACCACCGTCCACGGGTTCTCCTCGCACCACATCGTCCCCGTGTACGAGCGCTACGACCGCACCACCGCCTACGTGTCGATCAGCGACGCCGATCGACACCCGGATCTGCGCTACGCCGCCACCATCCATCACGGCATCGACATCGACGCGTTCGCGGTGCACCCGAGCCCCGGTGAGCACCTGCTGTTCTTCGGGCGGATCCACCCCGACAAGGGCACCGCGCACGCGATCGAGGTCGCCCGCCGGTGTGGGCGTCGGCTCGACATTGCCGGAATCATTCAGGACGAACGGTATTTTCGCGACGAGGTCGCGCCGCACATAGACGGTGAGCGTGTGCGTTACCTCGGCGCTGTCGCTGCATCCGAGCGCGCCGAGGTGCTGGGAGGGGCGCATGCCCTGCTCCACCTGATCGACTTCGACGAGCCGTTCGGTTACAGCGTCGTCGAGTCGATGGCCTGTGGCACACCGGTCATCGCGAACTCGCGGGGGTCGATGGGCGAGCTGATCGTCGACGGCGTCACCGGCTTCCTGGTCGACGACATTAATTCGGCGGTGACCGCGGTGGCGGCCGCAGGTGGGCTCGACCGGCACGGAATCGCCGGACACGCAGCGCAGCGGTTCACGGTCACAGCCATGGTCGACAAATATGTATCGGTGTATCGCAACGTGATCGGCGAACGACCGTGACGTCAGCCGCGTGGTGGAAGTCCGCCGTCGTCTACCAGATCTACCCACGCAGCTTCGTCGACTCCAACGGTGACGGGATGGGCGATCTGGTCGGCATCCTCGCGCGGCTCGACTATCTGCGCAAGCTCGGGGTGGACGTGATCTGGCTGTCGCCGGTATACCGTTCGCCGCAGGCGGACAACGGCTACGACATCAGCGACTACCTCGACATCGATCCGATGTTCGGCACCCTCGCCGATTTCGACACCCTGCTGGCCGGGGTGCACGAACGCGGCATGAAGCTGGTGATGGATCTGGTGGTGAACCACACCTCCGACGAGCACCCCTGGTTCGTCGAGTCCCGGTCGTCACGAAACCACCCGAAACGGGACTGGTACGTGTGGAGGGAGCCTCGCGACGGAAGAGAACCGAACAACTGGGCGTCGGTTTTCGGAGGTTCGGCGTGGGAGCTGGACGAGGCCACCGGCGAGTACTACCTGCATCTGTTCGACCGAAGGCAACCCGACCTCAACTGGGAGAACCCCGAAGTTCGGCGTGCCGTTCACGAGGTCATGGGCTGGTGGCTCGACCGTGGAGTCGACGGCTTCCGCATGGATGTGATCAACTTCATCTCCAAGGCCGACGGACTGCCCGACGCCGCACCCCAGCCGGGGCGCACATTCGCAAGTGCGATCGACCTCTTCGCCAACGGGCCGCACGTCCACGACTATCTCGCCGAGATGAACTGCGAGGTCTTCGGAAGCCGCGACGGCGAGTTCCTCACTGTCGGAGAGATGCCCGCCGTGACGCCGGAACAAGCACGGCTGTACACCGATCCGGCACGCGGCGAGCTCGACATGGTCTTCCAGTTCGAGCACATGTCGGTTGACCAGAGCCCCTCGGACAAGTTCGACTACATCGGGCTAGACCTCGTCGTCCTGAAGCGATCGCTGCATCGATGGCAGGCGGCTTTGGCCGAAACAGGCTGGAACAGTCTGTACTGGAACAACCACGACCAGCCGCGCGTGGTGTCCCGGTTCGGCGACGACCACCCGGACCACTGGGCCGCATCGGCCAAGGCGCTCGCGACGGTTCTGCACGGGATGCGGGGCACCCCCTTCGTCTACCAGGGCGAGGAACTCGGGATGACCAACTATCCGTTCCGAACGGCCGAGGACCACAAAGACATCGAGGCGGTCAACTATCTGAGGAATGTGCTCGAACTCGGCAACGACGAGGCGGTTGCGCTTGCCGGTATGGCCGAGATCAGCCGTGACAACGCCCGGACGCCGATGCAGTGGAACGCAGATCGCAACGCTGGATTCAGCGACGGTGATCCCTGGCTGCCGGTCAACCCCAACCACGTCTGGCTCAACGCCGAGAACCAGGTCGATTCGGCTGATTCGGTCTTCGCGCACTACCGAGCTCTCATTCGGCTTCGTCATGAGTCGGCCGTCCTGGTCGACGGCGACTTCACACCGCTGATGGCGGAGGATCCGCAGATCTGGGCCTACACCAGAACCACCCCGGCGATGAGGATCCTCGTGATCGCGAACTGCGGGCGCGATCGGCGGACCGTCGATGTCGGTCGGGAATGGACTGCGGCCGAACTGCTGCTCGGCAACATGCCGGACACCCCGGTCACCATGCTGTCGTCGTGCCTCGAACTCGCCGGATGGGACGCCCGAATCTACTCGGCCCATGTGACCTGACGGGCGACGGGCCATTCGGCCGCGTCGTGCGTGTGCGGGACCCGCGGTTTCCGACCAGTACTCTTTGTTGGTGAACGCGATCGACCCGGACAAGCTCGACATGTGCCTGCAGGTGCTGGCCGACATCGAGTCGTTGCCCCCCGAGCATCCCGACGCCGTGGCCGTGCGCCGGGCGACGGCGAGCATCTTCAAGTCGGTACGGAAGGCCCGCCGGCACGCCAAGCGCGATGCAGTGGCGGCCGCCGACGAGGCCGTCACCGCCGCCACCGCCACCGGTGCGCCCGGCCGCATCGACGACGAGACGCAGGGTCTGCCGCTGGTGTCGGCTGCGGTCGGCGCCACCGCGGGCACATTGCTCCGGCCGCGGGCCTGCTACATGTGCAAGATCCGCTACACGGTGGTCGACGCGTTCTACCACCAACTCTGCCCGGCGTGCGCCGCACTCAACCGCGCGAAGCGCGACGCCCGCACCGACCTGACCGGCAGGACCGCACTCCTCACCGGTGGTCGCGCCAAGATCGGCATGTACATCGCGTTGCGACTGCTCCGCGACGGGGCGCACACCACGATCACCACCCGATTCCCGAACGACGCCGTGCGCCGCTTCTCCGCGATGCCCGACAGCGCCGACTGGCTGCACCGGCTCCGCGTGGTGGGCATCGACCTCCGCGACCCCGCGCAGGTGGTCGCGCTCGCGGACAGCGTCGCCGCGCAGGGCCCGCTGGACATCCTGATCAACAACGCCGCCCAGACGGTGCGCCGCGCCCCCGGCTCCTATGCGGCACTCGTCGAGGCGGAGCGGACCCCGGCGCCTTCACTGGTCGACGTCATCACGTTCGACCGCGTCAGCGACGCCCATCCGGCCGCACTCGCAGGGAGCCTCTCCGAGCACCCGGCCCCCCATGCCCCGTCAGATCCCGGGTCGGCCCCCTCGCCTTCGGCTGGGCGGTACCCCCGTCGCTCCTGCCCTCCGGTCACGGAACTCGCTCTCGCCGCTCGCAGCGCGTCCCCGGAGCGGATCGCCGCGGGCACCGCCATCGACGCGGGTGGGCTGCTGCCCGACACAGCGTCGGTCAACAGCTGGACCCAACGCGTGCACGAGGTCGACGCGATGGAACTGCTCGAGGTCCAGCTGTGCAACCAGACTGCGCCGTTCATCCTGGTGAGCCGCCTGCGCCCGGCGATGGCCGCCTCACCCGCGCGCCGCACGTACGTCGTCAACGTGTCCGCGATGGAGGGGCAGTTCAGCCGCGCGTACAAGGGGCCGGGGCATCCGCACACCAACATGGCGAAGGCCGCGCTGAACATGCTCACCCGCACCAGCGCCGCCGAAATGCTGGAGCAGGACGGCATTCTCATGACCGCCGTCGACACGGGATGGATCACCGACGAGCGGCCACATCCGACGAAACTGCGGCTCGCCGAAGAGGGCTTCCACGCCCCGCTCGACCTCGTCGACGGCGCCGCCCGTGTGTATGACCCCATCGTCCGCGGCGAGGCCGGCGAAGATCTGCACGGCTGCTTCCTGAAGGACTACTCGCCGAGCAACTGGTAGTCGCCGGCCGACAGCAAGCCGAAATGGTTGCTGGACAACCGTTATCGACGAACGGCGTCATCGCCTCGAGCGAGTCTGCCCAGATGAGACCCTTGCCCAGCGGATAGGAAACCCTTCCCACCCTCCGGTGAAGTCTGCCCTCGAGGCGATTACCCCGCCGCGTCGTGACGCCGAGTATTCGAGTAGCCCAAGAGGGTCCGAACATCGGCTCACTTCCATCGGAGGACAACATGACCATCTCAAGAGACGCAGCCGGCCGCCGCACCCGTACCGCAGCGCTGATCTTCCTGGCTGCCTTCGCATCTGGCGTCGGCATGGTCAGCGCCGCCGCTCCGGCGAGCGCCGCCGATCAGCACATCGCGCTCGCCATCGGCTTCGTCAGCGAGAATCCGCCCGTCACGATGGCCGGCGGTTCTTCCATCGGTGCCAGCCAGGACCAGGCCGCCCAGGGTGCGCTGTCGAACTGTGTGAGCAACGGCGGCAGCCACTGCGTCGCGCAGGTGATCGCGACGAACGAGTGTGCGGCGGCGGCCTCCAACGACTACGGCGAGATGACCGGGGCATCTGACCCGTCGCTTGCCGCCGCGCAAAGCAAGGCCACGGCCAAGCTGCAGAATCAGCAGGGCGCCAAGGTGATCGTGTCCGGTTGCGCGAATGGATCCACCCCGCCGCCGCCCAACGATCCGCCGCCTCCTCCGCCCGCGCCGAAGCTGGGGCCGACGGTGTCGTTCGACCCGGTGCTGGGCGGCTTCGTGGCTCACATCACCGACCGCAGTGGCGTCTCGTCGCAGTGCACCTACACGGCCGAGAACTTCAACCGCGCCTTCGCACTGCCGGCCAACTCGAAGTACGACCTCAGGGTCGTGCCTGCGGTTCCGCGGTTCCGGAACTGGACGGTGACCATCGCCTGCGACAACGGCACCAGCACCACGACGACGACGTACTTCTGAGTCGTTCGACTCAGATCCGCCCGGACCGTGACACCACGGTCCGGGCGGCTTCGTCTGTTCCTCTGCGGCCGTCAGAGAGCAAGGGGCCTCAGATCAGGGTCATGCCGATTCGCGCGGGTTGACGGCACTCGGCGCGTACCGCACGTTCCCGGCGCTGGCGTCGCTGGGGCCCGAATCGAAGGAGGCGGCACGGACGAACGGCCCGACCAGGGCATCGAAGACCGCCGGCATCAACCGGAAGGCGGCGATCGCCGGCCAGTTCAGCAGACCGACTTGACGCTCGCTGGAGCGCCGCCTGTCAGTGGCGCGCACGATGGCGGCCGCGACGACGGCGGGGGCGTCTGCGGTCGGCGGCACCCGCGGGGTGAGGCCGGAGTAATTCCCCGCCGTCCCGTACACCGGAGTGTCGACCGGTCCCGGGTAGATGCCGTGGATCCGGACCTCCGGCAGATGACGATTCTCCTGTCGCAACACCCGAACGAGCGCACTCAACGCGAATTTGCTGAGTACGTAGGGAGATTGATATGGCACCGCGATCGTTCCCAGGAGTGATCCGACCAGAACCAGGTGCCCCGAGCGCCGCTCCTGGAAGTGGCGCAGTGCCGAGCGCGCCACGTTGGCGGCGCCGAGGAGATTCGTCTTCACCACGTCGTCGAAGACGTCGGCCGGCACGTCCTCGAAGCGGCCGAAGGCGGTGATGGCCGCGCATTGGGCCACGATGTCCGCCCGGCCGAATCGCTCGATCGTGACGTCGAGTAGTTCCTGTACCTGGTCGGCGGCGGCGATGTCCGTCGCCTGCACCACCACGTCGATGGCGCCGACCGATCTGCACTCGTCTGCGACGTCCTGTAGGGCGTCCTCTGAGCGCGACGCCAGCACCAGGGCGGCATTGCGTCTGGCGTAGTGCAACGCGGTCTCCCGCCCTATCCCGCTCGAAGCGCCGATGACGACGACCACTTGAGAGTCAATGTGTTGTGTGTTCATGTTTTCCCATCCGTGAGGCCCGGCGGCGTTCGGCCGCGGCGAGCAGGCTGAGGGCCGTGGTGGCGGCGACCGGCGCCCATCCGCCACGGACGGTGGTCGTCAGCGCTGCGACGACGGCGAGCGGCGCCAGTATCGCGACGGGGTCGCGGCGGCGTTCGACGACACGTTCCAACGCCATCGGTGTGCCGGCGGCCAGGTTGACGGCGACGGCCGCGGCCTCCGGAACTTTGGCAGCGCCGAAGCCGAGCGCACGGGCGACGGCCAGAGTGGTCCACAGCAACAGGGAGCCGTCGTGTATCCGCCGGATCGTCTGTGGTGTCATGCGTCGCTCCTCGGATCTCCAGCCCATCGCCGCGCTCGTGCCCGCGGCGCCCTCAGCCATTCCGTCGAGGAGTTCCATCGCGCTCTCGGCCGACGTCCGCGTGGGGGCCCACCCGAGTTCGCGGCGGGCCTTCGACGTGTCCATGACGGGTGAATTGGTGGCCACGTCGTACCAGCCCGGAGTCAGCGCCACCACGCGGCTCGCGCTGAGCGCGCTGACCACCGTCCGCATCATCCGCGGGTCGACGCCGACGGCCTGTGCCCCGACCAGGGCGGCGAGCGCGGTGCTGTCCAGCACGTTCGCCGCGATGTTGTACGAACCGTGGGCACGGTGCTGCATCATCCGGATCACCGCATCGCCGACGTCATCGGCATGGACGAACTGCAGCGCGATGCCCCTGGGCAGGGGGAGAAGACGCACCGCACCGCGACGCAGGAGTTCGAAGGCGGCGCGGGGCACCAGGGGACCGAGGTAGAGCGAACGAATCAGCCAGGCTGCTTCGCGCTGCACCACGACGGTGGGACGGAAGCGTGCCACGACCGTCTCGGGATGTTCTTCGACGAACCGGTCGAGCATCCGCTCCACCATCACCTTGTGCCGGCTGTACGTCGAGGCGGGCTGGCCGGTGTCCGGCCAGTCCTCCGAAACGGGTTCCCCGCGGCCGGGGGCGTAGATGCCAAGGCTGGAGGCGTACACGAGTTGTCGGATTCCCGCTGCCGTCATTGCAGAAAGAAGAGCTTGTGTGCCAAGCACATTGGCGCGGTAGAGGTAATCCGTGTCGCGCACCGGCTGGATCGCCAGCGCCAGGTGGATCACCACGTCAGCGCGTCGCAGCACCGGTTCGAGTTCGGCTGCGGCGGTGGGCGACGACAGATCCACGGCATGCCACTGCACCCGTTCGTATTTCTCACCCGTCGTGGGTGGGCGCCGACAGATGCCGACCACCTCGGCGTCGGGCATCTGTGCGGCCAACGCCCGCAGCACGCCGGCGCCGACGTTGCCCGAAGCGCCGGTGACGACAACGCGCATGTGGTGTCTCCTGAAGGTGTCGGCAGCGGATGCCTTGTATTCGTAGCCGAATCGCGCAGGGTGCTGCCGATGATGATGCGAGGCTGCTCACACGTTGCAGAAAGCGTCCGGCACCTTAGCCTTACCCGGGGATGTGGGCCGCAAACGTCGCGCCGCGGCGCTCAGGAAGCCCTGAACCGGATCCGCCAGCGGGCGATGCCGGCGAAGAGCACGGTGAGCACCGCCAGCATGGCCATGTCGAACAGCCATGCCGACGGGGAGTGTCGCCAGTGCTTGTCATCGGCGATCCCGGCGACCAGTGAGGCCAGGTCGGCCGTCGACGCGGTCGCGGCGAATCCCCATCGCCCAGGCGTGAGCCATGCCAGCGTCTCGAACAGTGGCCTGCCCGTCACCGGTATGAAGCCGCCGGCGAGCACCAGCTGCGCCATCAACGTCGCCGCCAGCAGCACGATCACCTGATCGCCGGTCCGTGCCAGGGCCGACACCGCCAGTCCCAGCACCGCGGCTGCGACCGCCGTCGCCGCGATGCCGGCGAAGAACTCCAGCATCGGGCTGCCCAGCACCACCGCACGTGAGGGCGCGGGCTTGCCGAACCCGGGCGCCGTGACGACGAGGACCAGGATCGCCGACTGGATCACCGCCACCGCGCCGAACACCGCGATCTTCGCCAGCAGGTACGCCGAGGCGGACATCCCGGTCGCCTGCTCGCGCTGGAAGATGGCACGTTCACCGACCAGGTCGCGCACGGTGAGCGTGACGCCCATCAGGATGGCGGCGAAGCTCGTCAGCGCGATGACGTGTTTCGCCTCGAAGGGTGGCGCACCGTCCGGCGGGGGTCCGCCGAGACCGGCGTCGCCTGCCACCGTCAGCGGCAGCAGGCCGACGATGAACGGAAGCACCGCGAGGAACACGAGGTAGCCGCGGTTGGCCACCAGCAGTCGTACCTGACGACGGGCGATCGTGCTGACCTGACGGCGCAGCCCGGTGAACGACGGTGCGGCCGCTCTCGCGGGCTGCGCGGACGCGTCGTCGACGACGCTGTGTGCGGCCGATGGCTCTCTGCCCGCCAGGAACCGGCGTTGGACACCGTCGGGGTCGGCGCTGACGCTGGTGAAGATGTCCGCCCAGTCGGTGGATCCCATCGCCGAGCCGAGCGCGCCGGGCGAGCCGCAGAAGGCGGTCTTGCCGCCCGGCGCCAGCAGCAACACCTGATCGCACACATCCAGGAACGTCAGTGAGTGGGTCACCACCACGATCACCCGGCCCGCGTCGGCGAGCCTGCGCAGCATCCCCATCACCGCCCGGTCCAGCGCCGGATCCAGTCCGGTGGTCGGCTCGTCGAGCACCAGCAGCGAGGGACCGGTCAGCAGTTCGAGCGCCACCGAGACGCGCTTGCGCTGACCGCCCGACAGCTTGTCGATGCGGGTCTGGGCGTGGCCGCTCAGTTCGAGTTCCTCGAGCACCGCGGCGATCACCTGCCTGCGGTCCTCGGCGGCGGTGTCGGCGGGCATCCGAAGTTCGGCGGCGAATTCCAGTGCCTGGGCGATGGTGAGCCGGCCGTGCACGATGTCGTCCTGCGGCACCATGCCGATCCGGCTGCGCAATGCGTCGTACCCGGTGTGGAGGTCGCGCCCTTCGAACGAGACCGCACCACTGGTCGGCCGTCCGGCGCCGACGATCATCCTCGCCAGCGTGGACTTGCCCGAGCCCGAGGGCCCGATCACCGCCGTCAGCGTGCCCGGGCGGGCGGTGAACGAGACCCGGTCCAGCAGAACGACGTCACGCTCGATCGCCAGGCTCACCTCGTTCACCTCGAGACCGCCGGTGGTGACGGCCGGCTGAGTACGGCGCACCAGCGCACCTGCGGTGAAGACGAAGTCGACGTTGCCGATCGTCACGACGTCGTCGTCGGCGAGGGGAGCGTCGGTGACGCGCACTCCGTTGACGAAGGTGCCGTTGCGGGCGTCGGTGCTCGACAGCTGCACGCCCCGGTCCGTGGTGACGAGGGTGGCGTGATGGCGCGAGGCGAGCACGTCGGGCACGACGATGTCGTTGTCGGCGGCGCGTCCGATCGTGAGTGAATCCTCCCGGCCGGATTGCCGCGACATCCTCTTGGTCACCGCGTCGGCCGCAGGAGGCGCGGTGCCGAGCTCGAATCTCAGCTGCGGACCGTCGGGCGCGACGAGGTGAATCGTCAGTCCGCCATGCACATCGACCGAAGGCACCCGTTGCCCGTCGACGTACATCCCGTGCAGGCTCGTGTCGTCGACCGCGATCCAGCCCTCGTCGAGATGGCGCAGTATCACGTGCGAACGCGACACCTTCGGATGCGGGATGCGGACGTCGGCGCGGACGTCGCGTCCGATGACGACATCACGACCCGGCGCGAACGTGTGTCGCCCACGTGCCGAGCAGACGGTGATCGTGGGCGTCATCGTGGGAACCGAAGAGTGGCTCATGTGTTCGTTCATCCTAGGAAGTACGCGAGTGGGAGGACGAGTAACAGCGAATCGATGCGGTCGAGAAGGCCGCCGAACCCAGGCAGCCAGTCGCCGGCGTCCTTGACCTGAGCCTGCCGCTTGAGCATCGACTCGAGGAGGTCGCCGAAGACACCGCCGATCGAGACGGCGATGAGCAGGCCGACTGACATGCTGCCGAGCAGGGTGAGGATGACGAATGCGCCGATGACCGCGCCGACGAGGCCGCCGACCGTCTTGTTGGGGCTCAACGGCGACAGCGGCCGGCGCGCCCAGGCCATGCGGCGCAGCCCCTTTCCGCCGCACCAGGCGGCGACGTCGGTGGCCGCGACGGCGAAGCACAGCAGGTAGGTGTCCGGCAGCACCATCACCAGGTGTGACAGGGACCAGCAGATCCACACCGAACCGAAGGCGGTGAATGCGGTTCGCCTGGCGCCGTTCTCGACATCGCCGCCGAGGACCGAGGGCAGCGCGCACAGCAGCAGGACGACGGGCGCGAGTTGCAGCAGTGACGGCCGCAGCCACGCGGCGAGGGGATACAGCACGGCGAGGGCCAGGAGCACCCACGTGTCTGCCCGCTCGAGCCGGACCAGCCGCGCGTACTCGGTGACCGCGACGACGGCCAGCGCCGCGGCCAGTACGGCGGTGGTGCCGTGGCCGATCCACACCGGCAGGCCGACGGCGGGGGCGATCAGCACCCAGGTGCGCCACTTCTGGATCAACTCCGGCCTGCGCGAGACCAGGACCGCGATGCCGGCGACCGCCAGGATGGCCACCGTGATCCACATCAGGAACACCGACCGGCCGAAGAGATGCAGCTGCAGCGGGCCCAGATCGATGTCGAGCGCCATCCGCCGGTCGAGGTGGAGGAACGCGAGGTACTGGTCGAAGATCGTCATTCAGGCGCCTGTCTCAGGATGCGAGCGCGTATCGGTCACCGGCCCGGCCTTCGAAATCTTCCCGCAGGGCCGACACATGCGCCCGCAGTTGCGCCGCCGACGTGTCGTGCGGATCCAGCGGCGCGCCGAGACGGACCCTCATCGGAGCGGGGGAGTAGCGGCCGTCCTTGGGTAGCACGTCAGCCGTGCCGGCGATCGCGACCGGGATGATCGGCACGCCGCATTCGCGGGCCAATCGCAGCGCCCCGGAGCGGAACTCGCCGATGCTGCCGTCGGTCGACCGCGTCCCCTCGGGGTAGAGGACGACGGTGCGGCCGGCCCGCAGAGCCGGCGCGGCCGCGGCAAGCAGTGCGGCGTAGCCGCCGTCACCGGTTCGCCGGACCGGGAGGATGCCGGCCAGCGAGGTGGCGACGAAGCGGCGCACCGGGACGTCGAACCAGTAGTCCGCGGCCGCACCGAATACCGGGCGGGCCGCCGGTGGAAGCGCGGCGAGCAGTGCCGCGGTGTCGGCGTGTGAGGCGTGGTTGGCGACCACCACGCAGCCGCCCCGGGTCTCCCAGCGGCCGGTCACGGTCAGCCCGCCCGAGGCGCCGCACACGGTCCGCCAGAGCCAGTGCCGCAGGACACTGCCCGCGCGTCGCGGCGTGCTCGACGGGGAGAGGGGGTGGGCGGTGCGGTGGAAGTTCATGGTGTGAGTACATCGGGGCCAGGGGGCTACCGATCCCAAGAAACCGGCCGATCCCGCAACGCCGACTGGCGGCGACGACCTCGCCGAGAGGTTCGTCGCCGCCGTACGAGCAGCTGTAGGGGCCGGTCCCCGATGGTCAGGCTGCGGTCAGCACCTCCAGCGGCAGGGTGAGGGGCCGGGTGATCGGCAGGACGTCGGCCACCGGCTCAGACTCGGACCTGCGCTGCGCCTTCAGCTCGCGGTGCGCTGCCCGCAACCGCAGCGCCGTGGTGATGAGCGAACCGTTCACCAGCTGAGCCAGCAGCACGGGCATGATGACCGGGAATGCGGTGGCCAGCACCACGAGCAGGCACCGTTCTGTCTTGCCGAGGGGGCCGCCGTTGCGGCGCGTGCCGCCCGCTGCGGCCGCCGCCAGCGACGCGAACGTCGGCAGCGTCGCGGCGAGTGCGGCCAGCAGCACCTGGAGCACCGGCCAGGACAACCAGTCCAGTCCGGGGCCGCCCTGACGGGCCGCCCACACCGCCAGGCCGGCGAAGGCCAGCAGATCAGCGGCGCGGTCGCCGATCTCGTTGACGACGAAGCCCCACGGCCGGCTCACACCGCGGGCGCGGGCCACCGCGCCGTCGAGGTTCGCCCCGGCCAGCCGCAGCACCATGAACAGCGCCGCCAGCGGCCAGCAGCCGTAGGCGACGGCGATTCCGCCGGCCGCTGCGGCCGCCACGCCTGCGGCGGTGAACGCGTCGGGCGAGATCCGCCGTGCGACCGCGGCGTCAAGGATCGGCGTCAACTGCCGGGTGAACCATGGCTTGAGCGCATAGAGGCCGGACATGCGGGCCCGGCGGGGCGTCGACGCGGCGGGGGTGTGGGTGGGGGCGGACGTCTTCATGGCCGGCTCCTTTCGTGTCGCTTGCTCGTACGCGCCTCGGTGGCGTCGTCGATGCGATGAGTCAAGCGGGCGCGAAGGGCTACCGATCCCAAGAATCTTCGGCCGCGCGACAACGGCAACGGCCGGCTCACCACCGAGCCGGCCGTTCGTGCATGGCGCCGTCTACCTGCGGGTCAGCGACACCCGGATGCCGTCCACCGACACGGGGAATCCTTCGCAGCCGGTGGGGATCCGGCCGGTCGACGTGCCCGTCAGGGTCGCCGGGTCGAACGAGTACCCGATGGTGTTCGGCAGCTGCCTGCCGTCGGGGCACGACCATGTGGCCTCGCGGGTGAACTCCCATCGGCCGTTGACGAGCCGGGCGTCGGCCGTCCACCCGGTCGTGGACGCCACCCGGGCACAGCCGGGACCACAGGGCGTGATGATCCAGGTGGCCGACGAATTCGGATACGGATTCGGCGCGCCGTTGACCATCCGTTGACTCTGGTCGCTGATCAGGGTGTAGGTGCCGCTGAGATCGTCGGCATGTGCGGGGTTCGCGAGTGCGATCGCGGCACCCGCCATCGCGACGGCCGTCGCTGCGGCACGGACGACAGTTCTCATCATTTCTCCCAGGGTTGAGTTACGGATCAGCACGGACGCGGGATGAACAGGCTCCAGCACGTGTTCGGTGGCTGCCAGGGGTACGGGGGTGGGTTCCCGCTCCCACGCCCACGCCGGCCGACGTCACGCCGGCGCAGACCAGTGTCGTGATCGCGAGACGCGCAATCCGGTTCATGGTCGCTCCTCACACCGTGGTCGCCCCGACGGGCTCACCTGCGATCAGTGAAGACCTGTTCGGTGCCCTACCGATCCCAACTTCGTCATCGTCGTCGGCGGTCCGAACGTGCCGTGGCTTCGGTCAGTCCGTGGTCTCGACGACCAGAACCTCGGTCTTCGCGCGACGGCGCACCGCGCTCGGAACGGATCCGAGCAGGCGGCCGGCGATCGACTTGAGCCCGACGCTGCCGACCACCAGGAGGTCGGCGTTCACGTCGGCGACCAGGTCGACGAGCACGTCGATCGGCGCGCCGACGATGGCCCGTTCGTCGACGTCCTTGACCCCCGCCTCTCGCGCTCGATTGCTGGCCTCGCGCAGCATCGCGTAGGTCGGTGCACCGCCATGGGTCCGGTAGCCCTCGCCGGTCGGTTGATCGGGTTCGCCGGAATGATGTTCCTGCTCAGGCAGATACGCGGTGGCGACGATGAGTTTCGCGCCGGACTCGACGGCGATGGCCGCGGCTTTGTCCACTGCACGCAGTGACGATTCCGAGCCGTCGGTGCCGACGACGACGATCTTGTAGTCGCTCATGATTCCTCCTGTTGTCCGCCGGTCAGCCGATGGTCGCGTAGGTGTGCCTCGGCCGGTTCCCACCGTCGCGTTTGGCGGCGTACATCGCCGCGTCCGCCACGGCGATGAGATGCTCGATGTGTCGCGTCGAGGCGTCCGCGTCGGTGATCTCAGCGGTGGCGGCCCCGATGCTGGCGGTGATCCGTTGCGGCAGCGCGGCGATGGCCGCGCACAGGTCGCCGGCCAGCTTCCAGACATCGTTGCGGCTGGAGATGTCGGCGATCAGGAATTCCTCGCCACCGGCCCGGCAGATCGCGGCGCCGGGCGGAGCATGCGAGCGCAGCAGGTCGGAGACGGCGATCAGCACGGTGTCGCCTGCTGCATGGCCGTCGGTGTCGTTGATCCGCTTGAAGTCGTCGAGGTCGATCATCAGCAGCGACAGATGGTTGCCGGTGACCTGCGTCGTGGCGAGCTGGCGGTCGAGGGTGTCGATGAACCCGCGCCTGTTCAGCAGTCCGGTCAGGGGGTCTTCGTCGGAGCGGGCCGCGTACCGGACGAGCGCCCGCGACATCGCCCACACGCCGATCGACACCGAGACGTTGAGGAACCAGATCAGCCAGAACGCTCCCAATGCGGTGACGAGGCCGGCGTCCCGGCCCAGCCGCAGCGCTGCGGCGACGGCGATCGCGAGTGCCAGCGCGAAGTTGAACAGCAACAGCTTCGTGGTGTGGAAGAACGCGATGTAGCCGGCGATCACGGCCATGCCTGCCCCGCCCAGAGCGGTCAGGGTGGGGTTCGGTTGCGTCAGGCTCCACCCGGCCGTCGACAGGGCGCCCACGATCGAGACGATCTCGGATTGCCTACGGGTCGGCCAGCGCGTCAACCACAACGCCGTGACCCCAGCGGTGAACACCGCGGTGACGGCACCCCACAGCAGCGACTCGTTGATTGTTCGCTGCCCGCTGACGAGCACGCTGAGCGGCACCAGCGCCGAGGACGTCGTGACGACGCCCATGATGAGCTGCGCCGATCGCAGGAGTCTGCGCTGCCGGAGGAAGTTGGTGATCCAGTCGAACGGGTCAGGTTGGGTCCACCACGTCCTCAGTCGTGACACTCGTACCCTCCGGCGACGTTGCTCAGCCCGGTGCAGCTCATCGTTTGGAACGACTGTAGCTGCATAAGCGCGCGGTGGGCGGAAGGTCGCGGAAATTGCTGGCGACCTCGAGACGCGGTTACGGCAGGACGGTGCGCATCAACATCACGTTGTACGCCGACCACAGCGACAGGGTGAAGTACAACTCCTTGCCGACCGACCACGGATGCAGATAGGGGGCGTAGATGCCCCCGGGGATGTCGGCGGACCGGACGAGCAGCTGTTCGGGTCCCCAGGGGCCCTGCGGTGCCGGCGCCGTGCGCGCCACGATGTCGTTGGCGCCGTTGCCGTACAGCACCAGGTACTGCTTGAGGTAGGTGTTGTACTGCGCCGACATCTCCGAGACCGGGCCGGGGATCACCGGCGTGGCGGCCGCCGGATTGCCCGGCACCCAGGCGTTCTGCCCCGCGTTGAAGTACTCGTACTTGGCGAGGTCGAGCACCTGGTTCTGGCCCACCCTGGAGATGTATGCCGCGCCACCCCGGCCGGCCGGGGTGCCGAAGGAGTAGAGGTACGGGTCACCGGGCCCGGGCTTGAGGAATGCGCCCTGCTGGAAGTTCTCGTTGCCCGGCGCGAATCGGGCGCCGGGCACGCCGTCGGCTCGCGCCGCTCTCACCGTCGCGGGGTGCACCGTCCAGTTCTCACCGTTGTCCGAGGACGCCGCGATCGCCGAGAAGTTCGTGGTCCAGCGGCCGTCGCTGTCCCAGCTCCGGATCGACATGAGGTTCATCACCTGGGTGTTGCCTATCGCGACGCCGGCGGTGGGGATGATGCCGCGCTCGGTGGCCGCCCACTTCGGGCTGTTGACGACCTGCTTGGCCATGCCCGACGGCCAGATCGGTGCGCCCGAATACCGGTTGGACAGGCCGGCGTTGGGCACGGCGACCGTCTTCGACAATGCGCCGTCCTGGCTGCGGAACAGGGTGTTGTACCGCCACTGTTGACCGCGGACGCTGCAGTACCCGTAGGTGTCGCCGAACGCCATCAACACCTGGCGGTTCGAGGAATCGCCGTTGTCCCACATGATGCCGAGGTCGGTGCCGGTGATGGCGAACCTGTTGATCGTCTGGTTCGGGCTGTCCGGTCCGGTCACCCACCCCACGAGTGACGTCCCGGGCGGCGTCGGTGGTGGTGTCTGGGGAGCAGCTGCCTGGGCCGGTGTGTCTGTCTGGGCCGACGGCGGGTTGGCTGTGCCCGGCGTGGGCGCCGGGGCGGGCACCGCCCTCGCCTGCTGCTCCAGTCGGGCGGGTCGTGGGGACAGCGCGTCGAGCATCGCCCTGGACATCTGGCCCATCCTGGGCAGCGGGGCGTTCTCGTTCGTGCCTGCGGGCCGGTGTCCACGGGGCGGAATGTCGGTGCCGGGCAGTGCGGGCGCCGCGGCGCCGCTCGGGGTCGGAGGGGGTTTGGCTGCCGCCGCCGCGCCGGTGCAGGGTTCGGCGGACGCCACCGGTGCGATGCCCGTCGCCAGCGTCATCCCGACGACGACCGCCGAGGCCATGGAAGCGGTTGACACCGTGGACAATCGACGACGCAGCGACATGTCACACCTCTCGGAGGGGCGGGACGCCGCGGTGACGTCAGCAGTAGACAGCTGTGACGATAGTGACTGGAGTGACTACTGCCGTCGTCCGTGCGGCAATGGTTGCGTATCCGTGACCGTGTCGCGACCTGACCCGAAAGCTCAGCACCGGCCGGCGTCGTCGCGTACCTTCGGCCCCGCCGCACTGCACGCAAGGAGGACGACGTGCGTTTCGTACTCGTACACGGGGGATTTCACGCCGCGTGGTGCTGGACCCACACGATCGACGAACTCCGCGCCCTCGGCCATGACGCGGTGGCCGTGGATCTGCCCGGCCACGGCTCGCGCGTCGACGAGGAGTCCACCCTGGCGAATCGCCGCGAGGCGGTCGCGACGGTCATCGAGAGCGGCGACGTCGTGGTCGGCCACTCCGGCGGAGGATTCGACGCCACGTTGGGTGTCGACTCGGTGCCTGACATGGTCAGCCATGTCATCTATCTCGCTGCGGCCCTGCCGCGCGAGGGCCGCAGTTACACCGAGGCCATGACGATGACCAACGCCGAGGACGGCGATCTCGACGGCGACGTCGGAGAGATGTTGAGCTATCTGCACTTCGACGAGGACGGCGCGATGACGTTCGCGGACTTCGAGGGTGCCTGGAAGTACTTCTACCACGACTGCGAAGAGCCGACGGCGCGCTGGGCCTTCGACCGGCTGGGCCCCGAGCGGTTCGGTGAGACGACGGTCGCCCCGGTGTCGGTGCCCGGCTTCTGGGCGGCGGATCTGCCCCGCAGTTTCATTCGCTGCGAACAGGACCGGGCGATGCCACGGTGGCTGGCCGACACCGTCGCGCAGCGCCTCGGCGTCGAACCGCTGACCGTCGACGCGTCGCACTCGCCGTTCCTCAGCAGGCCCGGCGACCTGGCGCAACTCCTGGTGGCGGCCACTGACACGCAACCCGTCGGACCGCTGATCCCGAACTGAGCCGGCTCACCGACCGGTGGCCGCGGCGCCGGCGCGCAGTGGTGCCAGCAGCGCATCGAGCCCGTACTCGAACACCGCGTCGTAGTCGGTCGGCGACTGCAGCGCCTCGACGAGCGCCCGGTCCGGCCAGTCGTCGGTCCACAGCGAAGGGTCCTCCTCGTCGTGCTTCTCCCCGCGCACCGCGGAGAACTGCATGACCGCCGAGGAGATGACGTGGACCTGTATGGCACGCAGCACCAGGGCGGCCTCATCGCCGGTCACGCCCAGTTCGGCCAACTGCGCCGCGAGCGTCTGCTGTACCGGCAGGAACAGTGCGGGCGTGCGGTCGCGCTCGTGGGCGATGCTGAGCAGGTGCTGGCGCTCGATGAGCACCCTGCGTTGGGAACGGGCAAGGGAGGCAATGCGATCGACCGGACCCCGGCCCTCGGTGGGCAGGTTCGCCATCTGGCCGAGCAGTCCCTCGACCAGGCTGTCGAACACCTTGTCCCGGCCGCCGACGTGCCAGTAGATCGACGTGACCGCGACCCCGAGCGCCTCGGCGAGGCTGCGCATCGTGAACGCCCCGACGCCGTGTAATTCGATGAGGTGCGCGGCGGCGTCGAGGATCGTGTCGGCGGTGACCGATTCCCGTTTTCCGTCCGCCACGATTCGCCTCTCCGCTCTCTGTAACGGTGTTACATTCGCCACGGTAACGGCTGGCAGCCTCGTGAGGGAGTGATTCGTGTTCGACCTCAAGATCACCGGTGGAACCGTCGTGGACGGCACGGGCGCCGACCGCTATCTGGCCGATGTGGCCGTCCGCGACGGCAGGATCGTCGAGGTCCGCCGCCGCGGGCCCAACGACCCGACGCTGGCGGGCGAGGCGGCCGAGACCATCGACGCCACGGGCACCGTCGTCGCCCCCGGGTTCGTGGACATCCACACCCACTACGACGGCCAGGTCAGCTGGGACAGCCTGCTGGAGCCGTCGAGCAATCACGGTGTGACCACGGTGGTCACCGGCAACTGCGGCGTCGGGTTCGCACCGGTGCGCCCCGGCCAGGAGCAGTGGCTCATCGAACTGATGGAGGGCGTCGAGGACATCCCGGGCACCGCGCTCACCGAGGGCATCACCTGGGGCTGGGAGAGCTACGCCGAGTACCTCGACGTCATCGGCATGCGCGAACTGGCCGTCGATGTGGGCAGCCAGGTCGCGCACGGCACCGTGCGTGCCTACGCGATGGGCGAGCGCGGCGCCCGCAACGAGGCCGCCACCCCCGAGGACATCGAGGCGATGAGCCGGTTGGTGCGCGAGGCGGCCGAGGCGGGCGCGCTCGGCTTCTCGTCGTCGCGGACGCTGGCGCACCGCGCGATGGACGGTGAACCGGTGCCCGGCACGTTCGCGGCCGAAGACGAACTCTTCGCGCTCGGCCGGGCGATGGCCGCAGGCGGCGGGGCGGTGTTCGAGCTTGCGCCGCAGGGGGCGGCGGGCGAGGACATCGTCGCACCGAAGAAGGAACTCGAGTGGATGCGGCGCCTCGGCGGCGAGATCGACTGCGCGCTGAGCTTCGCGCTCATCCAGGTCGACGCCGACCCCAACCTGTGGCGCGAGCAACTCGACATGTCGGCGGCCGCGCACGAGGCGGGCAGCAGGCTGCACCCCCAGGTCGCCGCCCGGCCGTTCGGCATGCTGCTCGGCTTCCCCGGCCACCACGCCTTCACCCACCGGCCTACCTACCGGCGGCTCAAGGCTCGGTGCACACGCGAGGAGTTGGCGGCCCGGCTGGCCGAACCCGCTGTGCGGGCGGCGATCCTGGCCGAGGAGGACCTGCCGATCAACCCGGACGTGTTGTTCGACGGCATGTTCGCCCTGGCGCAGTACTCGGCGGACCGGCTGTACGCCATCGGCGAGCCACCCGACTACGAGCCCACCGCCGACCGGACGGTCGCCGCGATCGCCCGCCAGCGCGGTGAGGACGTCCTGACGACGATGTACGACCTGATGCTCGACGGTGACGCCGCCACGATGCTGATGCTGCCGATGTTCAACTACTCCGACGGCAACCACGACGCGATCCGCGAGATGATGACCCACCCGGCGGGTGTCCTGGGACTGTCCGACGGCGGGGCGCACTGCAGCATGATCTGCGACGCGTCGTATCCGACCTTCCTGCTGACCCACTGGGCGCGCGATCGGCACCGCGGGGACAAGCTGCCGCTGGAGTACGTCGTGCGCAAGCAGTCACACGACACCGCAGCGCTTTTCGGGCTCACCGACCGCGGCGTCATCGAGGTGGGCAAGAAAGCCGACCTGAACGTGATCGACATGGACGCGCTCACGCTGCACGCGCCGCGGATGGCCTACGACCTGCCCGCCGGTGGGCACCGACTCGTGCAGGGCGCGTCCGGTTACCGCGCCACCGTCGTCAGTGGCGTGGTGACCCGCCGGGATGGTGTCGACACCGGCGCCCGCCCGGGCCGGCTGGTACGCGGAGCTCGCTGAGAACCACTGGAGAAACAGGAGGAATCGATGGCAGGACGTCTGGCCGGCAAGGTGGCGGTGGTCAGCGGGGGAGCCCGCGGGATGGGCGCCTCGCACGTGCGGGCACTGGTGGCCGAGGGCGCCAAGGTGGTGTTCGGCGACATCCTGGACGACGAAGGCGAACTGGTCGCCCGCGATGTCGGCGACGACGCCCGCTACGTCCACCTCGACGTCACCCGGCCCGAGGACTGGGACGCCGTCGTGGCCGCCGCGGTCGAGCGCTTCGGCTCGGTCGACATTCTGGTCAACAACGCGGGCATCCTGAACATCGGACTCATCGAGGACTATCCGCTGTCGGAATGGCAGCGGATCATCGACGTGAACCTGACCGGCGTGTTCCTCGGGATCCGCGCCGTCACCCCGGCGATGAAGCGTGCGGGCCGGGGCTCGATCATCAACATCTCCTCCATCGAGGGGATGGCGGGCACCAGCGCCTGCCATGGGTACACCGCCACGAAGTTCGCGGTCCGTGGGCTGACCAAGTCGTGCGCACTGGAACTGGGGCCCAGCGGGATCCGGGTGAACTCGATCCACCCCGGCCTGATCAAGACGCCGATGACCGACTGGGTGCCCGACGACATCTTCCAGACGGCACTGGGGCGCGCCGCGGAGCCCGTGGAGGTGTCCAACCTCGTCGTCTATCTCGCCAGCGACGAGTCGAGTTACTCGACCGGCTCGGAATTCGTCGTCGACGGAGGATGCATCGCGGGCCTGGGCCACAAGGACTTCTCGACGGTGGAGACCGAGCCGCAGCCCGAGTGGATCAGGTGAGGCACGTCGCGCGCTAATGCTCTCCCAGCCCCATCAGGTCGGTGACGCCGTGGTCACGCCCCGCGGTGTAGCCGCCGTCCACGGCGATCGCCTGTCCGCTCACGAAACTCGCATCGGGCGACAGCAGAAACGCTGCCACCGATGCGATTTCGCCTGGCTGCCCGAATCGGCGCAGCTTGTGCTCATGGCGAAGCCCGTCGCGGGCCTGCTCCATGCCGGGCATCCCCACCACCGAGTCGAACAGCGGCGTCTCGATGAACCCGGGGCAGATGGCGTTGGCCCGGATCCCGCTGGGCCCGTAGTCGATGGCGACGTTCTTGGTGAGCAGCACGACTCCACCCTTGGCGGCGTTGTACGAGCTGCCACCCGCGGTGCCCTCGAGCCCCTCCACGCTGGACAGGTGCACGAGTGCACCGCGTTCGCCGCCGACCCGGTCCTGCTCGATCATCTGCAGCAGCGCGGCGCGGGTGACGACGAACGTGCCCTTGAGGTTGACGTCGACCACCCGGTCCCACTCCTCGTCGGGCAGCAGATGGACAGGGCCGCCTCCGGCCACGCCCGCCGCGTGCACCACACCGTCGAGGCGGCCGGCCGCGTCCACCACCGCGCTCACCGCCGCACCGATCGCATCGCCGTCACGCACATCGGCCTGCCGGTAGGCGTACCGGTCGTTCGCGACATCGGTCCGCTCGGCGACGTCGACACCGACGACGGTGGCGCCCTCGGCGAGCAGTCGTTCGACGGTCGCCCTCCCGATGCCCGATGCTGCGCCGGTGACGAGGACACCCTTGGACTCGAATCTGTTCACAACGGCCAACATAGCGGCGAGCGCACGCTTGTTCGCGCAGTTTCCCGACGGACGCGTACGACAACCGTGCGCTCGCGATCGCTGACGAGGTAGAGGAGTTCCGATGACGACCACACCTGTGCGGGTCAGCCCCGTGGATCTGGCCAGGGGCATGAGAGACCTCGTCGCCGGGGAAGCCGCCGCCTCCGAGCGGGGACGCACGCTCTCACCCCCCGTCGTCGAGGCGATGTGGGACAGCGGGTTGATGACGGCGTTCAATCCGGCGGCCGCGGGCGGCGCCGAGCCGTCAATCGCCGAGATGATCGAGACCTGGATCGAGATGGCCTGGCAGGACGGGTCATTCGGCTGGATCGGGATCGCCAACCTGCCGTCGTCGTTCGCCGCCGCGGCCTATCTGCCCGACGAGGGCTTCGCCGAGGTCTTCACGGCGAACGCCAACCGCGTCACGATGGGCGGGCAGTTCGCGCCCAACGGCCAGGGCATCGTCACCGAAGGAGGCTACCGGCTGACCGGATCGTGGAACTTCGGTTCCGGCACCGGGCATTCCGCCTACATCGCCGCTGGCTTCATCCCGATGGAGGACGGCGAGATGCGGTGGATCCGCGAGGGCGAGCCCGAACTCATGGTGGCCGTCGTGCCCCGCGACGAGGTGACCTTCACCGACGGCTGGCACGTGCAGGGCCTCAAGGGCACCGGCTCCTACGACTACAACGTGACCGACCTGTTCGTGCCGTCGTGGAGGACATTCCGGCTGTTCACCCGGGAACCGTTGCGGGGCGGTTACGCCGCAGGCCGGATGGGGATGATGCCGGTGACGGCGGCCGGCCATGCGGCGTGGGCGCTCGGTGTCGCGAAGAGCACGCTAGACGACGTCGAGTCGCTGGCGGCCACCAAGTTCCGGATGTCGGACATGGCGTCGCTGGCCAGCCGCCCCACCTTCCAGAAGGACCTCGCCCACCACGTCGCGGCGTGGCGGGCGGCCCGCCTTCTCGTGCTCGACACCTTCGGCGCGGCGGAGGCCGCCGTCGACGCGGGCGGGGAGTTGACACCGACGCATCGCGCGGACATGCGGGTGGCGGCGGTGTACGCCACCGGCGTGGCCAGGGCCGCCGCGGAGTGGGCGCACCTTGCCGCGGGCACCACCTCGATCCGGGAGGGCAGCCGGCTGGAACGCGGGTTCCGCGACATCTACACCGGCACGCAGCACGCCTTCATCAGCGAGAAGGTGGCGATCGACGCGGCCCAGGTGTGGCTCGGCGTCATCGAGGACCACTTCTCGCTGTGACGGCTGACGAAATCGCCTGATGCCCCGCGCGTTCCGCATCACGTCCGGCCGGCGTCTGCAAGGGTGTCTGCATGGACAGCGTGCGCAGTCTCTTCCGCCGGTCGCTGGCGCCTGCGGTGGGCGCCGTCCTGATCGTGGCCGCCGCCGGGTGTGCCGATGGTGATACCCCGGCCGCCGAGTCCCAGAGCCCACAGGAGACCACGGCTGCGGCACAGCGTCCCGATGCGATCACGCCGTTGGTGGGATCGGTACCCTTCGCGCCCGTTCCCTTCGCCGGGTCGGATGGCAGGACACACATGGTCTACGAGCTGGCCGTCACGAACTTCACCGGCGCGCCGCTGACGGTGGACGAGCTGAAGGTGCTCGACGACAGCACGAGCGCGGTGCTGGGCGAACTCGACGCCGCGGCACTGCGGGACCGGTTGCAACCGGCGGGCAGCCGCGAGGGCGCCGAGCAGCTCGAACCCGGTCAGGCCGCGACCATCTTCATCCACCTGATCCTCGATGGCGCCGCCGACCACACCACCCTCGTGCACGAGGTGGCGGTCACCGGCGCCGCGATTCCGACCGAGCGGAACCGGCTCACCGAGCGGATCGCGACGACGAAGGTAGACGAGCGGACGCTGCCGGTGGTGTCCGCGCCGTTGCGCGGCGAGCGCTACATCGCCGCCGACGCCTGCTGCGACGCGGCCCGGCACACCCGTGCAGTCCTGCCCGTCAACGGGCGGCCGTTCCTCGCGCAGCGTTACGCCATCGACTTCGAGCAGGCCGACGCGCAGAACCGGATCTTCACGGGGAACCCACGCGATGCCACCGGCTACCAGATCTACGGCGAAGAGGTGCTGGCTGTCGCGGACGGCACAGTGGTCGGCGCCCGCAGCGACCTGCCGGAACAGACGCCCGGCGTGTATCCGGCCGGCATCCCGATCGACGAGGCCGACGGCAACTTCGTGGTGCTCGACATCGGCGAGGGCTTCTTCGTGAACTACGCGCACATGCAACCGGGCAGCGTCCGGCCGAAGGTCGGGGACAGGGTGACCCGCGGCGACGTCATCGGGCTCGTCGGGAACACCGGCAACTCGGTCGCGCCACACCTGCATCTGCACGTCATGGACGGGCCGTCGCCGCTCGCGGCGCAGGGTCTGCCCTATCTCTACGACCGGTTCACCCTGACCGGGCAGGTGGCCAGCACAGCCGACTTCGACGCCTCCGAAGGCGAGGGCGTTCCCCTGGTCACCGTGCCGGGCGTGGATCGCGCCGAGCACACCGATCAGCTGATCCTCGACCAGAACATCGTCGACTTCGGTTCCTGAGAATCCTCGCGGGCATCTACCTGTGCATACGCTGGAAACTCTCAGATTGACAGCGATCAGTTTGACGGGCTAGATATATGACACGGGTGACGGTCTGTGTCACGCGAAGGCGGGCCGAGTGTGGCCTGGGTCGAGGGGGCGGGATGCAGCGACGATCCAAGATCGCCCACGCGATCCGGGTCCTTGCGGTGCCGATCCTGCTGGGCTGGATCGCGCTCACCGTCGTCACCAACGTCTTCGTGCCGTCGCTGGAGAAGGTGGGTGAGGCCCACACCGTCTCGATGAACGCCCACGATGCACCGGCGTTCATCGCCATGCAGCGGGTCGGGGCGAACTTCGAGGAGTTCGACTCCGACAGCAACGCGATGGTGATCCTCGAGGGCGAGCAGCCCCTCGGCGCCGACGC
Organism: [Mycobacterium] manitobense; assembly: GCF_025821665.1. Lineage (GTDB taxonomy): Bacteria > Actinomycetota > Actinomycetes > Mycobacteriales > Mycobacteriaceae > Mycobacterium > Mycobacterium arseniciresistens. The sequence goes on along the minus strand of NZ_JACKSJ010000062.1, from coordinate 242,811 downwards.
GCATCACTACTACGACGAACTGGTCGAGAAGTTCCGGTCCGACCCCGCGCACATCGAACACGTCGCGGACTTCTGGAGCGATCCGCTGACCGCCTCGGGCGCGCAGAGCGCCGACGGCAAATCCGCGTACGTCCAGCTCTACCTGCGCGGCAACATGGGCGAGACGCTGTCCAACGAATCGGTCACCGCCGTGCGCGACATCATCGCCGAGACACCCGCTCCGCCCGGTGTGAAGGCCTACGCCACAGGTGGGGCGGCGCTCAACGCCGACCAGCGCGTCGCGGGCGACAAGGGTGCGATGAAGGCGACGGTGGTCACGCTCGTGGTCATCGCCGTGATGCTGCTCATCGTCTACCGGTCGATCGCCACCATGGTGCTGATCCTGTTCATGGTGTTCGTCGAACTCGGCGCCTCCCGCGGGATCGTCGCCTTCCTCGGCAACACCGGGGTCATCGGCCTGTCGACGTTCGCCACCAGCCTGCTGACGCTGATCGCCATCGCCGCGGGCACGGACTATGCGATCTTCCTGATCGGCCGCTATCAGGAGGCCCGGGGAGACGGCGAAGACCGGGAGACCGCGTACTACACGATGTTCCACGGCACCGCCCACGTGGTGCTCGGCTCGGGTCTCACCATTGCCGGTGCCCTGCTGTGCCTGAGGTTCACCCGACTGCCGTGGTTCCAGACGATGGCGGTGCCGTGCGCGGTCGGCATCATGGTGGCCGTCATCGCCGCGCTGACGCTGGGGCCCGCGGTGATCGTGGTGGGCAGCCGGTTCGGACTGTTCGAACCGAAACGCGCGATCAACTCCCGCGGCTGGCGCCGGGTGGGCGTCGTGGTGGTGCGCTGGCCGAAACCGGTTCTGGCCGCGACGATCGCCCTGTCGCTGATCGGACTTCTGGCACTGGGCGGCTACAAGGTCGACTACGACGGACGCCATTTCCTGCCGGCCGACACGCCCGCCAACATCGGCTACGACGTCGCCGACCGGCATTTCGACGCAGCCCGGATGAATCCGGAACTGCTGATGGTCGAGACCGACCACGATCTGCGGAACTCCGCCGACTTCCTCGTCATCGACAAGATCGCCAAGGGCATCTTCCGCGTGCCGGGCGTTGCCCGGGTGCAGGCCATCACCCGCCCCGACGGGAAGCCGATCGAGCACTCGACGATTCCGTTCCTGCTCAGCATGCAGGGCACGAACCAGCAGATGAACGAGAAGTACATGCAGGACCGGATGTCCGACATGCTGGTGCAGGCCGACGAGATGCAGAGCACGATCGACACCATGGAGCGGATGTCGGCTCTGATGGGTCAGATGTCCGAGGTCACCCACTCGATGGTGGCCAAGACCAAGAACATGGCCGTCGACGTCGCCGAACTCCGCGACCACATCGCCGATTTCGACGACTTCTTCCGGCCGCTGCGCAATTACCTGTACTGGGAACCGCACTGCTACGACATCCCGCTGTGCTGGTCGATGCGGTCGATCTTCGACACCCTCGACGGCATCGACACGCTGACCGACGACATCGGTGAGCTGGTGCCCGAACTGGAGCGGCTCGATTCGCTGATGCCTCAGCTCATCTCGCTGATGCCCCAGCAGATCGAGACCATGAAGTCGATGAAGACCATGATGCTGACGATGCATGCGTCGCAGAAAGGTCAGCAGGACCAGCAGTCGGCGATGCAGGACAAGTCGAACGCGATGGGCGATGCGTTCGACAAGTCGCGCAACGACGACTCCTTCTACCTGCCGCCAGAGGTTTTCGAGAACGCCGACTTCAAGAAGGGGATGGAGAACTTCATCTCCCCCGACGGGAAGTCGGTGCGCTTCACCATCGAGCACGAGGGCGATCCGGCCACGCCGGAGGGCATCGCGCACATCGATGCCATCAAGCTGGCGGCCAAGGAGGCCATCAAGGGCACCCCGCTGGAGGGTTCCCGGGTCTACCTCGGCGGCACCGCGGCCACCTACAAAGACATGCGCGACGGCTCGAACTACGACCTGCTCATCGCCGGATTGTCTGCTGTCGCCCTGATCTTCATCATCATGCTGATCATCACCCGCAGCGTGGTCGCGTCGGCCGTCATCGTGGGCACGGTGCTGCTCTCGCTCGGCACCTCGTTCGGGCTGTCCGTCCTGGTGTGGCAGCACATCCTCGGTATCCACCTGCACTGGATCGTGCTGGTGATGTCGGTGATCCTGTTGCTGGCGGTGGGTTCTGACTACAACCTGTTACTCGTCTCCCGTTTCAAGGAAGAGTTGCACCACGGATTCAACGTAGCGATCATCCGGGCGATGGCAGGTTCCGGATCGGTGGTGACGTCGGCGGGGTTGGTCTTCGCCGCCACCATGGCGTCGTTCGTGTTCGGAGACCTGCTCAGCATCGCGCAGGTCGGCAGCACCATCGCGCTCGGACTGCTGTTCGACACGCTGATCGTGCGGTCGTTCATGACGCCGTCCATCGCCGCCCTGCTCGGCCGGTGGTTCTGGTGGCCCCAACTGGTGCAGACGCCCGCGTCGAGGCGACGGCTCGAGGCGATGCGGCGGCAGACCTCCGGCGTCTGACAGGAGAGTCCGGCGCCTAGTCGATCGTGAACGCCGAGCGGAACGACTCGAGGGCGGTGACACTGTCGCCTGCGGCGTACGCCTCCATGCCGATGGTTCCGTGATACCCGTTGTCGCGCAACGCGTTCGCGACTGCACGATAGTTGATCTCACCGGTTCCGGGTTCGCAGCGACCGGGCACGTCGGCCACCTGGATCTCGCCGATGGCATCGCCGCACCGGCGCACCAGTTCGATGAGATTCCCCTCGCCGATCTGCGCATGGTAGAGGTCGAGCATCATCTTCACGTTCGGATGGCCGACGGCCTCGACCAGGGCCAAGGTGTCCTTCGCGCGTGCCAGCGGCACTCCGGGGTGGTCGACGATCGTGTTCAGGTTCTCCAGGCAGAAGGTCACACCGGCGGCGGCACCGAGTTCGCCAAGGCCCTCGAGGCCGCGCAGCGCAGACGTCCACATGGTGCCGTCGGCGCGGTACCGCGGACGGGCGGCCCGACCGTCGACGAGCTGGCCGGGGTGGACCACCAGGCGCGGGACACCCAGCACCGCTGCGGCTTTCACGGCCTGCTCGGCCGTGCGCACCACCTCTGCCGCCCCGTCGCCATCCCACAGGTCGCCGGCCAGATAACCCGTCATCGAGGAGAACCGCGCGCCCGTGGCCGCCAGCGCGTCGAGGTCCTTGTCGTGGAAGCTCCAGATCTCGACGGCGAAGCCCAGCTCGTCGATGCGGCGGGCACGGTCGGCGATGTCGAGGTCATCGAAGACCATCTCCGCGCAGACGGCGAGGTCGAACAGCGGCGGGCTGGTCATCCGGCTCCTCACTAGAACGTTCTAGACGGCACCAGTAAAGCGCCTCGCCCGCGCGCCGGTCAAGAGCAGGGCTAGAACGTTCTAGGCTGTCCGGCATGCAGCGCAGAACGACCCTGCAGGACGTCGCCGACCGTGCCGGGGTGTCACGGGCGCTCGTCTCGATCGTCATGCGCGACGTGCCGGGTGCGAGTGAGGCCACGCGGGCGCGAGTACGCAGGGCGGCCGAAGACATCGGCTACCGGCCGGATTCCCGCGCGCGGCTGCTGCGTTCGCAGCGCACCAGGCTGCTCGGCGTCGTCTTCACCGTCGGTCAGGAGTTCCACGCCGGCCTCGTCGACGGTGTGTACCGGGCCGCCGAGCAGCACGGGTACGACGTGGTGCTCAGCTGTGTGACGCCGCACCGCGACGAGGCGCGGGCGGTGCAGACGCTGCTCGACGACCGCTGTGAGGGTCTGTTGCTCATCGGCACCGGGATGACAGCAGCTGCGCTCACCGCACTCGACACCCCGGTGGTGGCGGTGGCTCGCCGGGTGCGCGGCGTCGCCTCGGTCCGCAGCGACGACGCCGGGGGAGCCCGGATCGCCGTGCACCATCTCGCCGATCTCGGGCACACGGGCGCCGTCCATGTCGACGGCGGCCGGGCGCCGGGAGCTGCCGAGCGGCGGAGGGGATTCGGCAGGGCCGCGCGGCGTCGGAACATGTCGGCGACCGTCCAGCCGGGTGGGCTGACCGAGCGCGAGGGCGCGGCGGCCGCTTCGGCGCTCCTGGCCTCGGGAACCCTGCCCACAGCGGTCTTCGCGTTCAACGACCGCTGCGCGCTGGGGGTGCTCGATGTGCTCATCCGGGCGGGCGTCGCGGTGCCCGCGGACGTGTCGGTCGTCGGATTCGACGACAGCCCGCTGGCCGGTCTCGCGCACGTCGATCTGACCACGGTCGGTCAGGACACGGTCCGGCTTGCGGACCTCGCGGTGACCCGACTGATCGGGCGACTGGACGCCGAGCAACCGGATGTCACCGACGACGTGTGTCCGCCACGGCTGGTCGTCCGCGGCACGACGGCGCCGCCACGCTGAACTCGCCGGCCGGATTCTTGCGGCTGCAACCGCCGGTCGCGGCGTAGCGCGAAAAAGCGTGATCTTGGTCGAGCCCCGGCCGATAATGGGAGGGCACGAGGGGGATGCGCATGACCGCTTCAGAAGTGACCGGACCGGCGGACGCGGCATCGATGCAGCGCTGCGACGTCTGCATCGTCGGAGCGGGGGTCGCCGGACTCAACGCCGCGTTCGCGGCCAGCCGGCACATGTCCCGCGACCAGCGGATCATCCTCGTCGACCGGCGCGAACGGGCCGGCGGCATGTGGGTCGACACCTATCCCTACGTCCGATTGCACCAGCCGCACGGGTTGTTCACCGCAGGCGACATCTCATGGACACTCGGCCGCGAGCGTTCATATCTGGCGTCCAAGGACGAGGTGCTCGACCACCTCCAGCACTGCCTCGAAGAGATCCGCCGATCGGTCCGCGTCGACACCTTCTTCGGCCACACCCTGGAAGCGGTCGACGAAGGTTCCGAGCGGTGCCGCGTGACGTGCCGATCGGCGACCGGTGAACTCCTCACCATCGACGCCGACACCGTGATCAAGGCCTATGGGTTCCGCATCACGCCGAACGATCCGCTCCTGTTGTCGAGCAGCCAGGCGCACTCCGTGTCGCCGGACTCCTGCGACGTACGGACGGGGGACATCGCGGCCGACGACCGGCCGGTGTGGATCATCGGTGGCGGCAAGACGGCGATGGACACCGCCCACGCGCTGATCACCGGCTGTCCCGGGCGTGAGGTCAACATGGTGGCCGGAGCGGGCACCCTGTTCTCGCGCCGCGACCGGGCATTCCCCGCCGGACTGCGCCGGTGGTATTCGGGGATGGTGACCAGTTCGTTCGGCGCCGAGGCGGCGCGCAGGTTCGACGGTACCAACGAGGCGGCCGTGCGGGAGTGGCAATGCGAAGCGGTCGGCACCGCGGTCACCCCACGGACCGCCAATTTCCTGCTGGGTGTGCTGTCGGACGATGAGGTCCGCACGATCAAGCGCGGCCTGCATTCGGTGGTGATGGACTATCTGGTCGACGCGGTCGACCGGCACGGCGCCGTGGACCTGCAGTTCCGCAGCGGCGACACCACGACGATCCCGTCCGGGAGCTGGATCGTGAACTGCACGGGCTACGTCGGCAAGGACGACGTTCCCTACGAGCCGTACCTCTCTGCGGGCGGGAAGGTGCTGTCGATCCAGACACGTTCGGCCACACTGCATCTGAGTACGTTCATGGGTTACTTCATGACCCACATGCTGATGCTCGGAAAACTCCGGGACACGCCGCTCTACGAGATCGACCTCCAGGAGATGTTCCGCGCGTCGCGGGGCGCCTTCCCCTACGCGCTGCTCACCGTCGCGCAGTACAACCTCAGCCTGATGTACGACGCGCTGCCGACGAAGGTGTTCACCCAGTGCGGGCTCGACTTCGATCGGTGGTATCCGCTTCCGCGCCGCACGTTCGCGATGGCCAAGTTCGTCATGACCCACCGCCGGGCGCGCGAGCATCAGCGGCGGACCCTCGACACCATCCGCGAACGCTTCGACGTCCGATGCGGACCGCTGCGACATGACGAGAGGGCCGGGGCGGACGGCCGCTGACGCTGACGCCGAGCGTGGGCGAAGGCGTCGAACATCTACTGTCACGACGCCGACACGCCGCACGGTCGGTCGTCGGTATGTGAGCCAGATCACAACGTCCATCAGGCATCCGGTGACGAAGAACTGATGTGTACACCGAAGCAAGACCGCCACGTCTCCGCGGCCGGCCCCGGGCCTCGGAGAACACCGACACCCGCGCGGGCATCCTGCGTTCCGCACGCGAGGTCTTCCGCGAGCTGGGCTACGAGGGCACCACGAACATGAAGATCGCGACGCACGCGGGCCTCACCCGCCCCGCGATCAACTACCACTTCACCAGCAAGCGGGAGCTGTTCCGCACCGTCGTGGAAGCCAACCTCGCGATACTCGCCCAGGCCATCGGCGCGGCAGCCGACCAGGTGACCCTGCGCGACCGGCTGCGGGCGCTCATGCTCGCCGCCGACACCGACCCCGAGGTGCGCGCCGCCACCGGGTTCCTCACGGTCGCCGAACTGGACTGCCAGCGGCACCCCGAACTGCGGGCGGACGGTTGGGACGTCGCCTCGGCGCTGCGTGATTTCCTGCGCACGTCAGTGGCCGCCGCGCGGGAGACCGGCGAACTACACGCCGGCGTCGACCTCCCGTCGGTGGTCGACGCGCTGCACGCGGTGCTGAGCGGCATGGCATTCCGCGGCGGTGCCGTCGCCGACGGTCGCCGCCGCGCGCAGACCGACGCCCTGATGGCGCTGGTCAGCGGCGATCTCTTCACCGGCCCCAGCGGAGATCGCCGCGACGAGCCCGTACGGCTCGGCTGAGTCTCTATCGTGGTGCGATGACCGTCGTCCTCGCCCTGCGCTGCGCCGACGGGCTGGTGCTCGCTTCCGACTCCCAGATCACCGATCCCGGCCGCGGACTGTCCTACCCGGCACAGAAACTCCACCCGCTCGGTTCGCATGCCGCCTGGGGCGGCAGCGGCTCGCGCGCGGTGCTGCACGACATCCAGCGGCTGTTCGACGCCGAACCCGACGCGGTCGTCGAGGCGCAGGACGTCGGCCGGGCCGTGCAGGAACGGGTGCTGCCGATCTTCAAGCACCACTACGCCAACTTCATCTCCGACGTCCCCGAGGCCAAACCCGGCGCGACCCCGGCGACCTATGTCCTGGCGGCGGGGTATGCCGGTGAGGTGCCGTTCATCGTCGACGTCGACCCGCACGGGCTCGTCGGCCACTACGAGGACATCGGATTCCAGGCGGTCGGCAGCGGCGCACCGATGGCCCAGCAGGCCTACGCGCTGCTGGCCAACTTCCGGATGACCGAACGCGGCGTGGACTACGGGGTGGTGGCCGCGTTGCGCGTACTCGACGCGCTCGACCTGTCCTCTCCCAGCGTGGGCGGCCCGATGGACCTGTGCCGTATCACCCCCGACGGCGCCCACCATCTCGACGATGACGAGGTCGTCGCGGTACGCCGTCATGTCGGCCGGTGGCAGGAGTTGGAGCGCAACGCGCTCGACGACCTGTTCGACTGACGGTCAGGTCTCCTCGTCGCTGCTGCGGCGGTTTCCGATGAACGCGAGGAGCATCGGGTCGTCGGACCGGAACCGCTCGACCTCTTCGCCACCGTCGCACCGCAACAACGCGATCGTCACCGCGTCCGGGGTTCGGGAGTCGACCCGCCAGACCGCGCCGGACTCCTGCCACCGCTGGAGTTCTGCGACGCGGTCACGGTCGTCGGATGTGCGGGCCATCTCTCCACGATGACACGCTGTCATAGTGTGCTGTCGTGGGTGCAGCGCAAGCGGTCGCGGCGGCCGCGGTCTTCGTGTGGCTCGGCATGGTGCTGGCGATCTCGTTCCTCGAGGCGCCGCTGAAGTTCCGCGCGCCCGGCGTCACACTGCAGGTCGGGCTGGGCATCGGCCGGCTGGTGTTCCGGGCGCTCAACGTGTGCGAACTCGCGCTCGCCACGGTCGTCACCGCGTCGTTCGCGTTCGACCGCCCGCCGATCGTCCCGGCGTTCGCGGTCGCGCTGGCGGTGGTGGCACTGCTGGCGCAGGTGCGGGTGGTCCGGCCGGCGCTGACCCGGCGCTCCGACGCCGTGCTGGCGGGCCGGGACGGACCGCGTTCTCAGGCGCACTGGTTCTACATCGGCCTGGAGATCGGCAAGGTCGCGGCGCTGCTCACCGCGGGCGTGACACTGCTGGCGTGAATTCCGCCGGACGGGTTAGGTAGGTAAACCTACCCTCATCTGCTGCGGTAGGCTCGTCGCTCGATGACCGACACCGATGAGGCGATCAAGCCCGTCCTGCCCCGCGAGCTGACGTCGATCGCCGACGAGGTCCGCGCGGTGCCCGCGCCACCGATGCCGACGCTCGCCGAGCCGTATTCCATCCGCCTCGTGGACGCCGACCAGGACGCCGAAATGATCTCGGAGTGGATGAACCGGCCGCATCTGGTCGAGGCCTGGGAGTACCCGTGGCCGCCCGAGCGGTGGCGGCGTTACCTGCAAGCGCAGCTGGACGGTGAATACTCCCGACCGCTGATCGGCAGCTTCCGTGGCACCGAACTCGCCTACGTCGAGGTGTACCGCGCGGCGAAGGACTCCATCGCGCCGCGGTACGCCGCCGATCCCTACGACCTCGGACTGCATGCGGCGATCGCCGACCTGCGCTTCGTCAACCGCGGTTTCGCCCCGATCCTGCTGCCGCGCCTGGTCGCCAGCATCTTCGAGATCGAACCCCGGTGCCGGCGCATCATGTTCGACCCGGACCACCGCAACTCCGGCGCCCGGCGGCTGTGCGAATACGCCGGCTGCGCCTTCCTCGGTGAGCACCAGATGTCGAACCGCCGGATGGCGCTCTACGCCCTGCCCCGCACGCCCGAAGACGCGCCGGGTCAGTAGTCCCAGTCGGGCGAGTTGATCAGCTCGGCGTAGCCGTCGTAGTCGGGCTTCATCGCGGCGGCGACGAGCTCCCACAGCACCTCGTCGGTGCCGCCGCCGACCCGGGCCAGCTTCATGTCCCGCCACCACCGCCCCAGCGGCGTCTCGTCGACGAGATAGCCTGCGCCGCCGAAGATGTGCATGCACTCGGAGAACACCTCTTCGCCGAGGCGGGCGGCGCTCACCTTGATCGCGGCGGCAGCGCGCAGGTCGAGTCGTCCTTCCGCGGCGATCCCGGCGAGCGAGTAGCGCAGCATGTCGACGCGGGCCTGCAGGTCGGCGATCCGCATCCGCAGTGCCTGGTGCTGGTAGAGCGTCTGCCCGAACTGGCGCCGTTTCATCATGCGGGCCAGCGTGATCCCGATGATGCGCTGGCATCCGGCGGCGACCTGGCCGGCGATCGACAACCGCTCGTGCGCCAGTCCCCAGGAGATGGCCGCCAGTCCGGTGCCTGCCCTGGCCACCAGCGCATCGGTGGGCACCCAGGTGTCGATGTGCACGGCGGCGGTGTCCAGCGGGCCGGCACCGACCTTGCGGTAGGGCGTCTGCACCTCGACCTGGCTGGTGGGTACGGCGATCACCACGACGTTGCCGTGCCTGCTGGTCGGATCCTGATCCATGCTTCGCGCCACCACCATGATGTGGTCGGCGATGGGGGACAGCGACACGAACTTCTTGACGCCGCGGACCTCGAAACCATCCCGGGCGGAACGCACTTCGGTCTGCACGATCTGCAGGTCGGAACCGCCGGACTCCTCTGACGCGCCGATGCAGAGCACCGCTTCGCCGCGGATGGCCTGCTCGCAGATGGCACGCAGATAGTCCGAACGGCCGAACCGGCGCAGCAGCGCGATGGCCGAGTCGTGCAGGCTGACCCCCACGCCGATACCGGCAGAGCCGAGCCCACCGAGTGCGGTCGCCAGTGCGACCAGCTTGGCGACGTCGGGTTGCGCTGCGTCGCCCCACTTCTCGGCGAACACTCCGGAACGGCCCAGGTGCTCGATGAGCTGACGCGGGAAGCGCTCGGTCTCCTCCGCCTCGGCGGTCCACGCCGTGACCTGGTCGTCGAAGACGCGGTCGAGCAGCGTGCGGTAGTCCTCGACGGTCGTCAGGGACAGGGTCATGGTGTCACCGCTTCCAGATTCCGTTTGACTTCCAGACGGCGCAGCTTGCCCGACGAGGTCCTCGGCAGCGAACCCGGCGCCATGAACACGACGTCGGACGGCACGACGCCGCACTCGGTGGCCACCCGCTGCACGAGGGCGCTGCGGGCGTCCGCTTCGTCGGTTCCCTTGTACTCCGCCGCGATGACCAGACCGGGCCGGACGGACTTCTCGTCGGTGCCCACCGCCACGACGGCACCTTCGCGTACGCCGTCGACCTGGGCGGCCACCCGCTCGATCTCGGTGGGGAAGATGTTGCGCCCGGCGACGGTGATGAGCTCCTTGGCGCGACCGCACACCACGAGGCCACCGTCGACGAAGTAGCCGAGATCACCGGTGGGGAACCAGCTGTCGGCCGCCAGAGGCGTTTCACCAAGGTAGCCGTCCATCATCGACGATCCGCGGACCTCGACCTCGCCGACCTCGCGGCCCTCGATGCCGTCGCTGCGCTGCTCGCGCGGGGCGATCCGGATCTGCACGCCCGGGATGGCCTCACCGAGCACGGCCTGCTTACGCACGACCGTGTTGTCCTCGGTCCGGACGTGGATCTCGTCGACGAGCAGCCCCGTCCCGGGCACCGGAACCGAGACAGCACAGTTGGATTCGGCCAGGCCGTACGAGGGGCACAGCGCCGCGCTGTCGAAGCCGAAGCGGGCCATCTCGTCGGCGAACCGCCGCGTGCCGTCGCAGTCGACGGGTTCACCGCCGTTGAGCGCGAACCGCAGTGTCCCCAGGTCGACGTCGTCGATCAGCCGGGCGTACTTGCCGACGAGGTTGAAGGCCATGTTGGGCGCCGCGGTCATCGACGAACGGCTCTCGCTGAGCCACTGCACCCAGCTGAAAGGCGACGCCGAGAACGAGGTGGTCGGCGCCTGCCAGAGATCGCCACCGCCGAGAGCCATCGTGAACAGGAACGTCAGTCCCATGTCGTGGTAGAGCGGCAGCCAGGAGCAGCCGACGTCGGCACGGGTGACGCCGACACGGGTGACCAGGCCGCTCAGGTTGGCCAGCACCGCCTGCGGCGACAGTTGTGCCGTCCGCGGCGAACCGGTCGATCCGGCCGTCCCCTGCAGCACCGCCACCTCGCCGCGGCCGCCCGGTGCGACGAACGTGACGGAACGACGGGCGTGGCCGACGGCGGCAACGTCGTGAACGGTGACCGTACTGTCCACCGCGCGCAGCAGTTGCAGCTGTTCGCCATGGCTGAACACCGTGCTCACGCCGATGGCGGTGAACCGTCGCAGCGTGGCCCGCGCCCACTGCGCGGTGTCGGCGCCACGGACCGGGCCCGGCAGAAGGGACACGGCGGCGCCGGAGATCACCCCGCCGAAGATGGCGGCGACGAGCTCGACGGTGGGGTCACCGACGAGGCCGACGGCCGCGGCGTCGTCGTCGACGATGCGGGTTGCGATGTTCTCCGCGCGGGCATGGACCTCGGCCCACGGATGCGGGCTCCAGGTCTGGCTGGGATGGTCGAAGACGACCAGTCGATGCCCGGCGGAGGTCAGGACTTCGGAGAGGGCCGCCGCCAGAGAGTTCACTGGTTGCTCTGTGCCGCCGGGACTTTCGCCAGGATCGCGGCTTCCAGGTCACCCACGGTGTCGCAGCTCAGCAGGTCTTCTTCGGTCAGCGCGACCCCGAGCTTGTCCTCGATCGCCACCATCCCGACCGCGAACGCCACGGAATCGAGACCGACGTCGTCGATGAGGCGTGAATCGCGGGTGACACGACGGATGTCGACGTTCATGTCGTCACGCAGGATCTCGGTCAGAGCGGCGCTCACCGCGTCAGGGGTAGTCGACTGCATGACGTGGGACGGTACACGGCCTACTAAACTTAGGCTAGGCTTACATCTCGGGCGCGGAGGCCGGTGGGATGCTGCCGCGGCGTCTGCCGCCGTCGATCGAAACGACCGCGGGAATCGCCGCACAGGTCACCACGCCATGTCCTTCGGTGACCTCGTCGACGAGATCGAAGCAGGCAGCTATCCGGTCCGGTGTGTCGATGTACTCCGTCGTCACCGGCACATGGCGACCGATCTGAAACATCCTGTCCCCGCTGGGCTCTGCGTCACCCGCGAACCCCCACACGCCACGAAGGACGGTCACCCCGGCCGTCGTGGGCGATTCCCGCAGACGGCGCACGAGAGTCCGGTGCACGGGAAGGCCGCGGTGCAGATCCGCCTCGCAGGTGTGCACCGTCACCTTCAGCCAGTGCGCCGGTCCCCGGTCGTCGGTCGGCGGCACAGGCGCCGGACGGTTCACCGGCACACCGCGCCCCTTGCGCAGCTGGATCGGCGCAACCGTCATCAGGGCGGACGGCAGCAGCGGCCGGAGCAGCCGGATCGCCTCTTCGGCGGCCGGTGCGCTTCCGACGGCGACCGTCATCACCGGAACGGCGATGTTGCGGCCGAAGAAGGCGGCGCGGTGACGCTGGCCCGCGGTGATGCCGTCGACACCGAGAAATGTTGCCGCCGAATCGAATTTGAGTCGGTACAGCGTGTCGCACATCGCAACGTGGGCGGGTCGCCCGTTCAGGCGGTCCGCGCGCCCGGTGAGCACTCTCAGCTCCACATGTTCCGCCGTCACGGTGTCATCGCCGTGCCGCACCCGCTCCACGGCGAGGGTGCCCCGAGACAGCGCCTCGGTCGCCCGTGCGGCGAAAGCGGCGATGCGTTCGGCGGTGTCAACGGCCACGAGCGCGATGGGCAGATCCTCGGACTGGCTCAGGGTCAGATCGGTCCGGATGTCGTGGCGCGGACCGAATCCAGCCGCGCCGCGCAGGACGACCACGGCTTCTGCGTCGCCGGGCTCGAGCAGGGCGTCGGCGACGAACCGGCCGTGGTGGCGGGCGCGTTCGCCGAAGTAGGCGGTCAGCCTGTGCAATTCGGTCACAGACGCCCCCCGAGCCAGTGCCCGGACCACACCGCGGCGAGGCCCAGCACCAGACTGACGACGATGTTGGCGACCGCGGGCCACGCCCGCCGTTCCTCGCCGAGTCGCTGCGTCTCGAGCATCCACGTGGAGAACGTGGTGTACGAGCCGACGAACGCGGTGCCCGCGAGCAGGGCGTGATGGGGGGCCAGCGCCAGCCCGCCGAGAAGGCCCAGCAGGAAGGCGCCGGTCAGGTTGACCGCCAGGGTGCCGTACGGGAACGGGCGTCCGACCCGGGCCGAGACCGTGCGGTCCACCGTGAAGCGCAGCACCGCGCCCATGCCGCCCAGCAGCATCACGCCCGCCCACAGCGCGACGGTCGTCACCGCAGCCGCGCCCGGCGGACCAGCGCTGTGGCGACGTACACCGCCACCAGCCCAGCGGCGATGCTGACGGCCAGGTAGCCGGCGGCCAGGACGAAATGACCGTGTTCGAGCATCCGCAACGTCTCGAGCTGCATGGTCGAGAACGTCGTCAGGCCGCCGCACAGGCCGGTGCCCAGCAGTGGGCGACGGTAGGCCGAGACCGGAAGGCGTTCAAGGAGCCGGGTGGTGAAGTAGCCGAGCAGGAACGCGCCGACGATGTTGACGGTGAACGTCGGCCACGGCCACCGGCCCGGATCGGCGGGCGCGAGGGTCTCCAGCCCCGCGCGGGCCAGCGTGCCCAGCGCGCCGCCGACGAAGACGGCGACCAGTTCGCGACGGTCGAATCCGGGCACGATGCAAAGTATCGCGGCTGTTCACCCGGCCGCCCGTCAACGCCGCGCGCACCGGGAGCAGAATCGACCCATGGCGGCCAACCCTCGTGCCGGTCAACCGGCGCAACCCGAAGATCTCATCGACGTGGCCCAGGTGGTCACGGCGTACTACACGAAGCAACCCGATCCCGACGACGTGGCCCAGCAGGTGGTGTTCGGCACCTCCGGGCACCGCGGTTCGAGCCTGGACACGGCCTTCAACGAGGCGCACATCCTGGCCACCACGCAGGCCATCGTCGAGTACCGGGCGGCCCAGGGCACCACCGGACCGCTGTTCATCGGCCGTGACACCCACGCACTCTCCGAACCGGCGTGGGCGTCGGCGATCGAGGTCCTCGCCGCCAACGAGGTCGTCGCGATGATCGACTCGGCCGACCGCTACACCCCGACCCCTGCGGTCAGCCACGCGATCCTGGCGTTCAACCGCGGCCGGGACGCCGACCTCGCTGACGGGATCGTCGTCACGCCGTCGCACAACCCGCCGCGCGACGGCGGCTTCAAGTACAACCCGCCCAACGGCGGCCCCGCCGACACCGACGCCACCGGAGCGATCGCCAAGCGCGCGAACGAGATCCTGCGCGACGGCCTGCGGGCGGTGAAGAGGATCCCGTTGACCCGGGCACTGCAGACCGCGCAGCGACACGACTACCTCGACGCCTACGTCAGCGACCTGCCGAACGTCGTCGACCTGCACGCCATCCGCGCCGAGGGCATCCGGATCGGCGCCGACCCGCTCGGCGGCGCCAGCGTCGACTACTGGGCGGCGATCGCCGAACGTCACGACCTGAACCTGACGGTGGTCAATCCACTCGTCGACGCGACGTGGCGGTTCATGACGCTCGACACCGACGGCAAGATCCGGATGGACTGCAGCTCGCCCAACGCGATGGCGTCGCTCATCTCCAAGATCGGCGACTACCAGATCGCCACCGGCAACGACGCCGACTCCGACCGGCACGGCGTCGTCACCCCCGACGGCGGCCTCCTCAACCCGAACCACTACCTCGCGGTGGCCATCGAGTACCTCTACACCAACCGCCCGGACTGGCCCGGTTCGACGGCCGTCGGCAAGACCGCTGTCAGCTCGTCGATCATCGACCGGGTGGTGGCCGGGCTGGGTCGCGAGCTGCTCGAGGTCCCGGTCGGGTTCAAGTGGTTCGTCGACGGCTTGCTCGGCGGGACAATTGGTTTCGGCGGCGAGGAGAGCGCCGGTGCGTCCTTCCTGCGGCACGACGGCACGGTGTGGTCCACCGATAAGGACGGCATCATCCTGGCGCTGCTGGCATCGGAGATCCTCGCCAAGACCGGATCTTCACCGTCGCAGCGCTACCAGGCGCTGGCCGAGAAGTACGGCGCCCCGACGTATGCCCGCATCGACGCGCCCGCCGACCGCGAGCAGAAGGCCCGGCTGGCGAAGTTGTCGGCCGAACAGGTGACCGCCACCGAACTGGCGGGGGAGCCGATCACCGCGAAGCTGACGTCTGCTCCCGGGAACGGCGCCGCGCTCGGTGGCCTCAAGGTGACCACGGAGAACGCCTGGTTCGCCGCGCGGCCGTCGGGCACCGAGGACGTCTACAAGATCTACGCCGAGTCGTTCAAGGGGCCCGAGCATCTGGCGGAGGTGCAGGAGGCCGCGCGCGAGGTGGTGAATACAGTCATCTCGTGAGTGCCTCTGCGGAGGGCGACTGTTCGCAAGCCGTCGCCAAGGAGAAGTTGCCCGGCGAAGTCTGGGTGCTGATCGTGTCGAACGCGGTGATCGCACTGGGTTACGGCGTCGTCGCACCGGTGCTGCCGGCCTACGCCCGCCACTTCGGGGTGAGTATCAGCGCCGCGACCTTTGTCATCACCGCCTTTGCGTTGATGCGGCTGTGCTTCGCGTGGCCGACCGGGCTGCTGATCCAGCGGCTGGGGGAGCGGCGGATCTACACCAGCGGCCTGGTCATCGTCGCGCTCACCACCGCTGCGTGCGCGTTCGCCCAGACGTACTGGCAGCTGTTGATCTTCCGGTCGCTCGGCGGCATCGGCTCCACCATGTTCTTCGTCTCCGCGCTGGGCCTGATGATCCGGATCAGCCCGGAGAACGCCCGCGGCCGGGTGGCGGGCATGTTCTCCTCGGCGTTCCTCGTCGGTTCGGTCGGCGGGCCGGTGCTGGGCAGCCTCACCGCGGGCCTGGGGTTGAGCGCACCGTTCCTCATCTACGGCGGCGCTTTGTTGGTTGCCGCGGCGGTGGTATTCATCAGCCTGCGCAACTCCTCGCTGGCCGCGCCCGAAGCCGAGGCCACGGAGAGGGTGACGGTCCGGATCGCCTGGCGCAACCGCGCCTACCGCGCCGCGCTGCTGTCCAACTTCGCCACCGGGTGGTCGGCGTTCGGGTTGCGCATCGCGCTGGTGCCGCTGTTCGTCACCGACGTGCTGCACCGCGGGGCAGGTGTCGCCGGGCTGGCGCTCGCGACCTTCGCGATCGGCAACGTCGCTGCCGTGATCCCGAGCGGCTACCTGTCCGACCGGGTGGGCCGCAAGATGCTGCTGATCGTCGGCCTTGCGGCGGCCGGGGTGGCGACCGCGCTCGTCGGTTTCACCGACGGGCTGCCGCTGTTCCTGGTCAGCGCGATCGTGGCGGGCTTCGCCACCGGCATCTTCACGTCGCCGCAGCAGGCCGCGGTGGCCGACATCATCGGCAACAAAGCGCGTGGCGGGACGGCGGTGGCGACGTTCCAGATGATGGCCGACGTGGGTTCGATCGGCGGATCGCTGCTGGTGGGACTGATCGCGCAGTACTTCTCGTTCGGCTGGGCATTCGTGGTTTCGGGCGCGATCCTGGTGGTGGCGGCGGTGAGTTGGACGTTCGCCCCGGAGACCCGGCCGCGGCCGGCGAGGGAACACGGACCGGCAAGGCCGCTCGGCCCGGAAGCCGGCGGCGAGGTGCCGTGACCGCATTCGCCCGACGAGAAGTCGGGATCGTGGTCGTCATCCAGGCCATCGTGTTGACCGCGCTGTCGGGACGTTACGGGTTCCACCGCGACGAGCTGTATTTCCGCGCGGCCGGTCAGCGCCTGGACTGGGGGTACGTCGACCAGCCGCCGTTGACGCCGCTGCTGGCGCGCCTCTTCACCTTCGAAGATTCGCCGGTCGGCATGCGGATCGCCGCGACGCTGCTCGGTGCGGCAATTGTGGTCGTGGCGGCGCTCATCGCGCGGGAGGTCGGTGCGGGCACGGGCGGACAGACGGTGGCCGCGGCCGCTACCGCGTCGTCGTTGTTCGTGCTGGCGGTGACGCACATGCTGTCGACGGCGACCGCGGACCTGCTGCTGTGGCTGGTGACCGTCTTCTTCGTGCTGCGTCTGCTGCGCACCGGCGATCCGCGATGGTGGCCTGCGGTTGGCGTGGCTGTCGGAGTGGCCCTGACCAACAAATGGCTGATTCTCCTGCTGCCGGCCGCGTTGGGCCTGAGCCTGCTGGCCGTCGGGCCACGGTCGCTGATCCGCACGTGGTGGCTGCCGGCGGGCGTCGTGGTGACAGCGGTGGTCGCCGCTCCGGTGCTCGTGTGGCAGGCGAGCCATGGATTCCCGTTGCTGACCGTCGCCGGCGGGATCAGTGCGTCGGACGGCGTCGAGAACCGGCTGATGTTCGTGCCCGTTCAGTTGGTGTACCTGTCGCCGGTCCTCGTGCCGGTGGCGGTGGTCGGCTTCATCGCCCTGTGGCGTGACCGCCGGTTTCGGTCGGTGGCGCTGGCGTATCCGGTGCTGTGCGGACTGACGCTGGTGGCCGGCGGCAAGCCGTACTACGCGATTCCGTTACTGGTGGTGCTGGTGGCGGCCGGCGCCGAACCGGCATGGCAGTGGGCTCGGCGACACCGCGCCTGGGCGGCGACGGGGGCCGTGGCGGGTGCCGCACTGTCGGTGGTCCTGGCGTTACCGGTGCTGCCCGTGCAAGCCCTCGGGCCGGTGTTGGCGGTCAACGCCGAGCAGGGGGAACAGGTCGGGTGGCGGGACTTCACCGCGTCCGTGGCCGCGGCGCATGCACAGGCCGGGCCGTCGGCAACCATCGTCACCCGCAACTACGGGCAGGCCGGTGCGATCGAACGCTACGGGCCGGAGTTCGGCCTGCCGGCGCCCTACTCGGGACACATGTCGTACTGGGACTGGGGCCCGCCGCCCGACTCGGCCGTCGGTCGGGTGGTCGTCGTGGGCAACCGGTCGCCGGTGTTCACGGGTTGCAACGTGGTGGTGACACATCGGGCGGCGCTGGGCAATGAGGAGAACGGCACGGAGATCGCGGTCTGTGACCCGGTGCGCTGGTCGACGGCCTGGCCGCAGTTGCGCCGCTTCTACAACTGACGCGCGAACCGTCTACCGGCGGTTTTGTCGCGCATATGCGGGTGGTGTAACTTCGGTGGGCACAACTTCAGGGGCTATGGCGCAGTTGGTAGCGCACCACACTGGCAGTGTGGGGGTCAGGGGTTCGAATCCCCTTAGCTCCACTCATATCGAGTAGGTCGCGGACCTAGGTGTCCGGCGTTCGACCCCGTCACTTCGAGCGGTTCGCATTCGTCGCCGCCATATCGGTCCGCGTCCGCCGCCGTCGGCCACGCCTTCTACGGCATTGTCTGGCGGTCTCCTGCCTGGTCACGGCCGACGCCCGGTGTCCGTCGTCGAGCAGCGCCTCAGCCCGTCCAGACGCCGTCGGCGTCGACGGCCACCTCGACCGGCGCGGCGCCCAATGACGCGATCGAGGGCTCGGCTGGACGGACAGATTGACGCGCTGACCACCCTTGACCTGCCACTAACGTTTGACTTCGAAGGAGCGCGCGTTCCGCCGATTCGGGTCACGTGAGGGGGTGGGGCTTGTCGGAGGTACTCCGAGTCGATACCGACGGGCTCAGACACGACGGTCGTGACTTGGCGTCACTCGGCGGTGACGTCGACGAAGAGAACTGCCGGCCGCCTGCATCCGATGTGACGTCCTCGGACGGGGCACTCGCCCTGACAGAACTCGATCGCGGCATGGTTCAGCGCTTGAGAGAGGCCAAAGACGTTCGCGAGCACGGCGGAGAGATCGTGCAGGCGTCGGCAACCATGTTCGAGGTCGCCGATGAACAGGGCTCCCTAGAGATTTCTCGGGTGGACGTAATCGGCGATCCCAAGCCGCCGTCGGCCGGCCCGCCACAGATCACAGTGCCGAAGCAACCTCAGAGTCACCAGGGCACCCCGCGGATCCCGAATGTCAACTCATCGACCGCGATGGGCGCTGAAGCGTTCTCGGAAGCGGTGCACTCGGGTCAAGGATCTGATGTGGTTCGAGATTTTTATATGCACTGGCTCGAGGAGGGCCGAGAACTCGACTTCCTAGGCGACGAAGCCAAGTTCATCAGTCAGAGCATCCAGGCTCACTGGCAGGACTCCGACAGCAACGCCGCCCCCAACATAGAGAAGCACGGCATCTGGCTTCACGACGGGGCAGAGTGGGCGAAGAAGCTCCGGGAGGCAGCCGACAATTTCGCCTCGGCTTTCGACACAGCCAAGGCGAACACTCCTACTCCAGGTGAGCTCGCTGCCGCGAAGTACGCCACCATGGCGGGCGTACTCGCGGGTCCAGCCGCCCTCGTCGCCTTCGCCGTATACGAGACCATGAAGAGCAAGGCCATCGAGGCGGCCGCCAACTATTACACCGCCGTCGACGGGGCAGTAAGGAGTGTCGGCAAACCACCGGACGCTGCACCTCTGATCGCAAAGCGTGCAGCGATTCCAGGAGAACTCGTCAAAGGGCCCGGAAAGTGGGCGGAGATCGTCCGGGGATCGGGGCAGTGGCGGGAGTACGAGCAGCAAGTCACCGGATATCCCGCCGGGATGGAGTACGAAGTCGACGTGCCGGGCCGCGCCGATCCGGTCGATTTCGACGGTTTCGAGCCCGACGCCGGATCGGACGGGCTGTTGGTTGAGGCGAAGGGCACGGGCTATGAGTGGATGATCGGTCCAAACGGAGAGTTCAACCCGAAATTTGGTGCTGCTCAACAAATTTCTAACGAACTCAGGGGCCACTACGAGGCGGCCCTGTCCACGGGTGTCCCCGTCGAGTGGCGGGTCGCTGACGCGAAGACCGCAAGCGCAATCGAAGCGATCATCGAGCAGAACAGCTACGACGACATGATCACCGTTACGGTGGTTCCGCCTGCTTGAGAGAGGACGCCGGTGATCTGGATGATGGGTGGCTGGGGCAACCGCCAGGACGAGCTGCAGTCGTGCGCTTTGCGCTTGCAACGATCGATTCGGCTGGCCCCCTCAGAGCCGGACCTCTACGGGCAATGGGGAGTGCTGCAGCCGCAACAACCCGACTCCCGAACCGGCGAAGATCTCAGAATCGTTCCCATTGACGTCGATGACGTCGATGCTCTCGAGCGGATCATCGTGTCGACCACGGAAGCAGGCAGTGCCGGACCGCGAACGGGCCCCGGTCACTACATCGATCTGGTGCGAGACAGTGTGTCGCCGGCTTCCGAGGAAAGCGCGACAACGTTCAAGTACACGGTTCGCGCTGGTTTCACCGACATGCCGCGGCCCTACAATCACATCTTCGCGGACCTCCGAAGTGAGACTGACGAGAGAACGCTGATGGGTTACATGAGCGCGCTCGTGCAAGCGTGGAACCCCGACCACCTTGGTGCCGTCAGCCGCCGCGTGAAGAGGGAGCAAGGGCATCGGCCGCCTGAGGTCGTGGTTGGGCGTCTTACCTATATTCGGGGCGGCACGCCGTTGAACACGAGTGCCCTCGGCGACGAGATCGACGTCGCCGCGGCCGACGGCGGCCATTACATCCGGGTCCCGGGAACACCCGAGCAGCCGAGCGTCGACCACATTCGGCGCGTCCGACAGGCGCTGGGATACGCCGGCAGTTGATGCACTAGGGAGTCTCAGCTGACGACCGGCGACGCAGCGCCCAAGCCGCCGCCATCACTGCCCTTCTGCGGCGGGCGACAACCTGCCCGGGAACACATCAGCGTGGCGGACATGGCCCTCAGAGCGCCCGCAGGCCCTGCAGCGTCCTCTCGATCAGTTCACGTCGTTCAGCGATCGTCATCGAGTCACCAGGGACGGCCTGAACCCGCAGATAACCCTGCGTCACCAGCTCACCCACCAGGTACCGCGTCGCGCCGAGCGGTAGGGACAGATGCGCGGCGATCTCTGCGACCGAGCGGCTCTGCCCGCAACACGTCAAGACCTGCCCCCGCACGTCATGTCTTGGCCAGCCCGGCGGCTCCGTGGTGGTGGCCGCTTCGACGAAAGCCTCGAGCGGCAGTTCGAGACCAGCGTCGTCAAAGCCTGCCGTGAGCGTGGACGGCGGGACCTCGCGCCGCTGGAGCACGTTGTGGTCCTGCAGGAAACGCAAGGTGTGGTCGGCGTGCACCGATGCGCGCACCTCGTTGGAAATGACCTTGAGCACGGTGCGATCGGTGTCGATGACGAACGTGGTGCGTCTGACCGGCATGAATCTGCCCAGTAGGCCACGACGCCGGGTGTGGCGGCCACGCCACACCGTCTGATGCGGCATGACGGAGCCACGCAGCCTGGCGAGCCTGCCGCGACGCACCCCGAACAGCTCGGACACCACGCCGTCCACGTCCGAGAGCAGCGGGTAGTCGAACGAGCGCTGCTGGGCGAAGTGAGCCTGCCGGTCGACGGTGTCGGTGCTGATGCCCACCCGCTGGGCCCCGACCGCGGCGAACTCGTCGCTCAGATCGCGAAAGTGACAGGCCTGAGCAGTGCAGATCGGCGAGGACGCGATCGGGAAGAAGAACAGGACGACCGGGCCGTCCTGAAGGAACGCGGACAGTGACCGCGGCCGGCCGGTGTGGTCATAGAGAGTGAAGTCAGGCGCCTTCTCGCCCGCGATCATCGGCAGAGACTAACGCGGGGATGCGCCCCGTGACCCACGACTCAGCAATCTGGGTCGCCGAACGGCCGGCGGCCGGGGGCTGATCGGCCGGGCGACGGCACTGACGCCGATGGCCAACTTCTAAGTTTTCTCTGAGGGTTTACTCAGGCGTCAGCGCGGGAAATCCGCTCGGCATGGAGGGTCGTGGGCTTCTGGGCGACCGCTACGAACTGAGAGGCGTCCTCGGATACGGCGGGATGGCCGAAGTGCGTGACGGGTGGGATACCCGCCTGAACCGACCGGTCGCGGTCAAGATCCTCCACTCGTACCTGAGCTCGCAGGCGGAGATCCGCGAGCGATTCAAGATCGAAGCGTGCGCCGCTGCGGCACTCAACCATCCTCACATCGTCGGGGTGTACGACTTCGGCGACGGGGACGAGACGCCGTTCATCGTGATGGAGCGACTGCCCGGGGACACCCTCGGTGACCAGATCGAGCGCGGTCCGCTGCCTCAGAGTCAGGTGTCGACGGTGATGCGCAGTGTGCTCTCCGCGCTGGCGGCCGCCCACGGCGAGGGCGTGCTGCATCGGGACATCAAGCCGAGCAACATCCTGCTGACCGAGTCGGGCGCGGTGAAGGTCGCGGACTTCGGGATTGCGAAGACACCGGGCGCCGCACACACGACGACGGGTCAGTTGGTCGGGACGCTGGCCTACCTCAGCCCCGAACGGCTGGCCGGCGAGCCCGCGTCCGTCGCCGACGACCTCTATGCGGCCGGGGTGGTCGGCTACGAGGCGTTGGCCGGTCGCAAGCCCTTCGACCAGGAGGACATCGCGCCGTTGGCGCGCGCGATCGTCGAGGAGCAGCCGACGCCTCTGGCGCACCTGCGCGCCGATCTCGATCCGGGGCTGGCTCAGGTGGTCGAGCGCGCGATGTCTCGGGACCCCGGGCAGCGCTTCGCCAGCGCGGACGCGATGCTGGACGCGTTGAGCGGCAGGGCGGTCTCGCTGCCCGTCACCACCATCTCGCAGCGACCGCGCGTGATCCCGCCCATCGAACCGCCGGTCGCCCGTCCAGACTCCTCGCTGGACACCGTGGTCCTGGCGTCGACCGGACATCGCCGTTCCCGCAACCGCTCTCGTCAGGCGGTCGGTGCTGCAGCCGCGATGGGGGCACTGGCCATCGCGGTGGTGGCCTTCATCTTGGATTCGCCGTCCACGCCGGTGCCGGCCCAGCCTGATCCGGTGAGCATCAGCACGCCGAACATCGCCCCGATCAGCGCGACAGTCGCACCGTCCCCGGTGATCCAGCCGGCCCCGGTGGCCGAGCAGATCCCCGTGGTCGAGCAGGCGCCGGTGATCGAGCAGGCGCCGATCGTCGTACCCGAGCCGGCACCGGCCCCGGTGATCGAACAGGCGACGCAAGAACAGAAGCGCCCCAAGGGTAATGGCAACGGCCGAGGCAACGGGAACGGCAACAAGAAGCCGAAATGAGCTGTGGCGGTGCGCGCAATGGCTCGAGCACGTAGACCCGTTCCGAGTAGTCCAAACTTGTCGGACCCCTCTGCGATGATGGGTTCATGTCGTCGAGCGCAACGTCTTTCGCTCCTTCGGTGAGGCCGAAGGACCGTCTCGATGTGTTGTTCGACGAGATCGCGGAGCTGTGCGGTCAGCGCAATGCGATCGACGGGCGGCTGGTGGAGATCGTCGCCGAGATCGACCGCGACGGGTTGTGGGGTATGACGGGCGCGCGGTCGGTGGCTGGTGGAGATCGTCGCCGAGATCGACCGCGACGGGTTGTGGGGTATGACGGGCGCGCGGTCGGTGGCGGCGATGGTGGCGTGGAAGACCGGGTCGTCGCCGAGGAACGCTGAAATCGTTACCGCCGTCGCGCAGCGGTGGGAGGAATTGCCGCGCTGCACCGAACTCTTGCGCGACGGTCGGGTGTCACTCGATCAGGTCGGGGTGATCGCGGAGAAGGCCGGGCCGGGCTCTGATGCGCACTACGCCCAGTTGGTCACCGCCGCGACGGTGAACCAGTTGCGCACCGCGATCAAGCTCGAACCGAAACACGAACCCGACTCCAAGCCCGAACCCGAACCCGAAACGGAAGCAGAATCCGAGGCCCGGCCGCAACCCGACCCCGCGCCGTCATACAGCAAGACCACCGATGAGAAGGGCAGCTTCTACCGGATTTTCCTGCCGCATCCGGAGGCGGCGAAGCTCGACGCCGCGGTGGCGTCGCATCTCGACGGGATGGTCGCCGACTGGAAACACGACCATGGCGACGCGGATGCCGATGCCGACGAGCAGTCGCCGCCGATGCCCAAGACTGTCGATGCGTTCATGAGCGTCGTCGAGGCAGGCTGGGACACCGAGGTGGCCCGCCGCCCGCATGGGCAGCGCACCACGGTGGTGGCCCATGTGGACGTCAAGGAACAGGTGGCGTCGTTGCATCTGGGTCCGTTGCTGACCGACGCCGACCGCCGATTCCTGCTGTGCGACGCCACCTTCGAGGTGTGGTTCGAACGCCACGGGCAGCCCATCGGGTCCGGGCGCGACACCCGCCAGATCAGCCGCCGGCTGCGGCGGGCGTTGGAGCACCGGGACCGCTGCTGCGTGGTCCCCGGGTGCGGGGCCACCCGGGGTTTGCACGCCCACCACATCCAGCACTGGGAGGACGGCGGGCTCACCGAACTCGACAACCTCGTTCTGGTCTGTCCGTACCACCACCGGATGCACCATCGGGGCGGCATCACCATCACCGGCCCCGCGCAGCACCTCATCGTCGCCGACAGCGAAGGGGAGCAACTGAGTTCGGCGTCGCTGGCCCGCCCGCCGACCACACCACTACCCGATGTACCACCCTGTCCCGGGCCCGCCGGCGAACGGGCTGACTGGTGGTGGTACGAGCCGTTTCAACCGCAGCCACCACCGGCCGCGGCCTGAGTCGGGCGCCGGCACGCCGCCATGGCCCGCCGATGCACGCCCTCGCGCTGTTGTGGATTACCCGGCGCCGGGATGAGACAGCCTCTCGCACCGCTACTTCGGTGCGCCCTGCAACTCCGGAGCGGCGGCGGCCAGCAGCGCGGCGCGGTCACCATCGAGCGGTGGGTAGATCCGTTCGCCGTTGATCACCCGCTTGGTGGCCTTCGCCTCGGCGCCGCGCTTGACGACCCGCCGGTCCCAGCCCTCGGTGTACACCGCCCCGGCCGGCCCGAGATCGAGAACGGTGACATACCAGGGGATCCGCAATGTCAGCATCGGGGCGCCGAGCAGATCGCCGACCACGTTGTAACCGGCATAGCGGCCCATCGGCCGACCATGCTGACACGACATCACCGAGAGGTGCTCGTCGTCCATCCGCGCCGCCGCCACATCGCCCGCGGCGAACACTCCGCTCACACCCTGCACCCTCAGGAAGTCGTCGACGGGCAGCCGGCCCAGCCGGTCGCACGGCACGCCGAACTGCGCTGTCAACGGATTGGCCCGCATCCCGGCACACCACACCACGGTCGCGGCGGGCACGTCCTCAGCGGACGACAGCGTCACGCTCCGCTCGCCGACACCGGTCACCCGAACGCCGGTGACCGTGTCGACCCCGTTCCCGGCCAGCGCCTCCTCGATGACGGGCCGCGCCGATTCGCCCATGTCCGAACCGACGTGCGGATTGTGGTCGACGAGGACCACCCGCGGCGTGACACCGAGCGCGCCCGCGAGCATCTGCGGTAGCTCGCAGGCGATCTCGATGCCGGTGAGACCCGCTCCGACGACCACCGCGGTCGCAGACGCCGGATCGCCCGGGTCCAGCGAACGGATATGGGCCTGCAGTCGCATCGCCCCGTCGTAGGTGTCGACGTCGAACCCGAACTCCGCGAGTCCGGGAAGCTCCGGCCGCACCACCCGGCTGCCCACCGCGAGCACCAGGCGGTCGTAGCCCAGCGTGGCGCCGTCGGTGGTGCGGACGGTTCGCGCCGACGGGTCGACACCGGCCACATCGGCGGTGACATGCCCGACACCGACCGGATCGAGCAACTGCGGCAACGGGATTCGGCACGGGGTGAGGTCCGCCTCGTAGTTGCGGACACGGATGTCGTGAAACGGCTGCGAACTCACCACCGTGACGTCGACCGCGTCGCGGGGCGCGCCGAGTTCGTCGAGCCGCCGGGCGGCGCCCAGTGCCGCCCACAGCCCGGCGAACCCCGACCCGAGAACGAGGACGCGTGCGGTGTCCGGCATCGCCATATCGTCACGTCCCGCCGACCCGGATACAAGGGCACGCGACTAGGGGAGCGACCGCGGCAGGCCGAACGACGGGAGGACGGAGTTGTCGAACCGCGTCATCGCGCTGATGCGGTCGCCGGCGAGCGTGAGGACGTACACACCGGTGCCGTGCCGCACACCGCCGGGTGCGCGCAGGTAGGCGCCGAACGCCGGCTGCCCGTTGGCCCGTGTCGGCACCAGGTCGAAGCGGCGTCCGGCGCCGAAGATGTCGGCACAGAATCCGGCCACGAGATCGCGCCCGACGTACTCGAACGGCATCGGCGGCATCGACACGAAGACGTCGTCGGTCAGCAGTGTCACCAGAGCGCCGACGTCGGCGGACTCCCAGGCCGCGACGAACCGGGCCACCACCGTGCCGGTGGAGGCGGACGGCGGACCGGCGTTCACCGGCCGGCGCTGCTCGACGCCGGCCCGCGCCCGTTTGAGTGCGCTCTTCACCGAGTCGACGGTCGAGTCGAGCATGCCGGCCACCTCGTCGGCGCGGAACCCGAGCACGTCGCGCAGGACGAGCACCGCGACCTGGCGGGGCGGCAGGAGCTGGAGCGCCGTGACGAACGCCAGCGAGATGGCCTCGGTCTGCGCATAGCGGGCCTCCGGACCCGGCTGCGCGTCCGCGACACCCTCGAGCAGGGCGTCGGGAAACGGCTGGAGCCAGACCACCTCACCGAGCCGGCTCGGTTCCCGCGGTTCGACGCCCGGCACGTCCCAGCCCGACGCCGGGCGCCGACCGGTCGCCCGCCGCGCGTTGAGGCACCGGTTGGTGGCGATCCGGTAGAGCCAGGTGCGCAGCGAGGCCCGCCCCTCGAACGACGCGAATCCCCGCCAGGCCGCCAGCAGCGTCTCCTGCAGGGTGTCCTCCGCGTCCTGGAACGACCCGAGCATCCGGTAGCAGTGCACCAGGAGTTCGCGCTGATACGGCTCGGTCAGCGCGCGGAACGCCTCACCGTCCCCGGTCCGCGCCCGCGCCGCCAGGTCGTCGGCCACCACCTGCGTCTCTTCCTCCCGCACCTCTGTACGGACACCGGCCGCCGGGCAGAAGGGGCGCCCGGCCGGACGCCACCTTCGCCGACGCCGCGGTGTCAGTACACGGGACAGCCAACACCGATCGAGGAGCATTCATGGGACGAATCGTCGTCAGCGAGAACATCACGCTCGACGGAGTCGTCGAAGACCCCACCGGCGAGGAGAGCTCCGAGCGCGGCGGCTGGATCTCGGCGGCCGGTGACGAGGACCGCGCCGCGTGGGCGGCACTCATGCTCGACGAGGCGCGCGCGGCGCAGGCCCTGCTGCTCGGCCGGCGAAGCGACGAGTGGTTCGCGGCGCGCTGGCCCTCCCGCAGCGGCGAGTGGGCGGACAGATTGAACAGCATGCCGAAATCCGTCGTCTCCGCCGGCCACCGGCAGCCGAAGTGGAACAACGCGACGGTCCTCGACGGCGAGGTCGCGACCACGGTGGCCGAGCTCAAGCGGACGGTCGACGGCGACATCGTCGTCTACGGCAGCGCCCGACTGGTGCACGCACTGATGGACAGCGAACTCGTCGACGAACTCAGGCTCACCGTGTACCCCGTCGTGCTCGGCGCGGGCCGGCGCCTCTTCAGCGCGACGGGCGGCAGGACACCCCTGCAACTGGTCGAGAACCGCACGCTCGGTCGCAACCTCCTGTTCCTGCGGTACACCCGCTGACGGGCGTTGACAGGTGTTCATCGCGCGAGTCGTGATAGACCACCGGCATGGCCGAACGCGTCACCTTCTCCAGTTCCACCGGGCCGACACTCGCGGGCATCATCGAGCGGCCTGCGGGAGAGCCGCGCGGCTGGGGCGTCTTCTCGCACGGGTTCACGCTCGGCAAGGACTCGCCGGCGGCGGCGCGCATCTGCAAGCAGCTGGCGAAGGATGGCATCGGCATGCTGCGGTTCGACGCGCTCGGCCTCGGCGACTCCGAGGGGGACTGGGGCGACGGGTCGTTCACCCACAAGGTCGCCGACATCGTGCGTGCCTGCGAATTCATGGCCGACAGCGGCACTCCGGCCGACATCCTGATCGGACACTCCTTCGGCGGGGCGGCAGTGATCGCCGCGGCCAGGCAGTGCCCCGGCGTGCGGGCCGTGGTCACCGTCTGCGCACCGTTCGACCCCGCCCACGCCGAGAAACAGTACGACGCCGTGGTGGAGCGGGTGCTGGCCGAGGGCAGCGCCGAGTGGATGGCAGGGCGCCGGTCGCTGACGCTCAAGCGGGCGTTCGTCGAGGACGTCCGGGCGGCGGACCTGCGCGACAAGATCCGCGAGCTCCGGATGCCGCTGCTGATCCTGCACTCGCCGACCGACAACACCGTCGGCATCGCGAACGCCAGCGAGATCTTCCGCACTGCGCGACACCCGCGCAGCTTCGTCTCACTCGAGGGTGCCGAGCATCTGCTCACCGGCCCCGGGCAGGCCCACCGTGCCGGCCGCATCATCGGCGCGTGGGCCGACCCCTACCTCGGGGACTGACGGACGGCTCAGTAGTCCGGGATGGGCAGCGGCGAGTTGTTCGAGTCGATGCCGCCGTCGACGTGGAACGTCGCGTTCGTGGCGTAGCAGTCCTTGGTGCACAGGTAGACGGTCAGCCTGCCGAGGTCGGCGACATCGCCCAGCCGGTGCAGCGGAGTGAGCTCCTGCATCCGCTCCAATGAGCCGGGCATCATGTCCAGGCTGCCCTGCAACCCCGCGGTGGCGAACGATCCCAGAGCGATGGCGTTCACCCGGATCTTCGGGGCGAGTTCCTGCGCCATCGCGCGGGTCAGTGCCTCGAGGCCGCCCTTGGCCACGCAGTAGGCGGCCAGCGCGCGGATCCCGAAACGCGCTGAGCCCGAGGAGATGTTGACGATGGAGCCGTGGCCGGCCTCGAGCATGTGCGGGGCGACCAACTGACTCATGATGAATGCCGAGGTGACACACCAGTCGAAGGTGTGCCGGAAGTCCTCGTCGGTGATGTCGAGGAATCGCCCGTAGGTGGAGCCGCCGACATTGTTGACCAGGATGTCCACCCGGCCGAACGTCTCCATCGCGGTGCCGACGACACGTTCGCCGTCCTCCCGGCTGATCGCATCCGCCACCAGGGCCAGGCCGGTTCCGCCCTCGGCCTCGATCTCACCGATCGTGCCGACGATCTCAGACTCCGTGCGCGCGGTGCCCACCACCGTGCACCCGGCCTCGGCGAGCACCTTCGCGATTCCCGCGCCGACGCCGCGTCCGGCGCCGGTGACGATCGCCACCTGACCATCCAGATTGAACTGCTCGAGTGCCATGTTCGCTGCTCCTGGGACGTCCGACGGGAATGTGGACACCCTACAGTCGATGACTCGAGTCAGTCAGAGGAATGCCGGAACCGTCTTCGATCGGTCGTGCGGGCGTGTGCACGAATGACACGGCCGTCCACTTGCCTCGCAGCCGCCCGGGCCGGAGCGCGGAGACGCTAATGTCGAGGGTTCACAGCAGGTGCGAACCCGGCTGAGCAGGTCGGAACACGGCAGAACGGTAGGGCGGTGGCGAACGGTCTATCCACGCGCGAAGCGAAGCGGTTGCAGACGAGGGAACGACTGATGGGTGCTGCCATCGCCGAGTTCAAGCGGTCGGGCATGGCCGACGCCGACGTCGGCGCGATCGTTGCCGCCGCAGGCGTCGCCCACGGCACCTTCTTCTTTCACTTCCCGACCAAGGAACACGTTCTCCTCGAACTCGAACGGCGAGAGGAGGACCGCATCGCCAAACAGCTCGGCCAGTTCCTCAAGTCGAAGTCCGACCTGCCTTCGGCGTTGGACGAAGCGGCCCGGCTGATCATCGGACTGGAGCGGCGCCTGGGCGGGTCGCTGTTCAAAGACTTCTTGGCGCTGCACTTCTCGCAGACCCGTCCGCCCGCCGAGGACGGCGACGACCACCCCATCATCGTCCTCGTCGCCGAGCAGATCGAGAAGGCCCGCGAGCGGGGCGACATCGATTCCGACGTGAACTCGATGAACAGTGCGGTGTTCTTCCTCCTCGGCCTGTATGCGCTGCTGGTCACCACCAACGACTGGCCGACACGCCGGGCGCTGCTCGACGACTTCATGACCCGCACCCTGCGCAGCCTGCGGGCGGCACCTCCGCGCTGATCGCTCGGCTCTGACCGTACTTACGAGGACGCGAGCCTTTCGCCGTGCGCCCTTCGATGACTATAGTCAGCCACGAGTCCGACGGCCGGTGCCTGTTCGCCGGGTGCGAGGAGCCCGTCGGCAATCGGTAGGAGGGGTTCGTGAATCTGCCAACGGTGAACCTGCGGGGCGGCGGGCGCAGGGGCAAGTCGTCTGAGATCGCGGCGACGCCGAAGGGCGGGCTGACGTTCGAGGACCACCACGAACGGTCGCAGCAGGCGCAGCGCCAGGCCGACAAGTGGCTGATCTCGGGTTCTCTGCTGATCGGCACCGCGGCCCTCGGCGTCTTCGGCCTTCCGCTGTTCCTGCGCGGGGTCTGGCTGCTGCGCAAGGCGGCGCGCGACGGACTCTCGGTGCGCCCGATGATCGTCACCCTGATCGGCTACCTGGTGATCATCGACGCCGCGATCAACACGGTCGGCTGGGCGCTCGACCTGGTGGCGAACCACACGCTGCTGGCGCGCGTGCTGCTCAACGGCTGGGGCAACATGTTCGACGCCGGCTACTTCTGGCACTACAACGAACTGTTGGTCGGGGGCGCGGCAGGGCCGGGGGAGAAGGCGATGGAAGTGGGGATGATCCTCACTGTCTTCACGATGCGGATCGCTGCGGCGATCGGGTTCCTGCAGATGAAGCGCTGGGGCCACCAGTGGATGATCATCACCTGCTGGATGGGCGTGGTCATCTGGACCGTCTATGTCTTCAACATGACGATGTTCGCCGACGTCCGGTACGCCGGCGTGGTCTTGGATGGGCGTGGTCATCTGGACCGTCTATGTCTTCAACATGACGATGTTCGCCGACGTCCGGTACGCCGGCGTGGTCTTCCCGGTGATCGGCTGGTGGCTCTACGACATCTTCTACATCACTCCGTTCCTCGCGATCCCGTACCTGCACACCGTGAACCGCGAGATCTTCTCCGACTGAGCGCGCAGCCGGGTGGCCGAACGTCGGACTTCTTTCGTTGAAACCAGTCAGTGACCGATATCGGCGAACTGATCTGAAATATCGACGCAGTGCAGGTGAGACTCCTGTCTTGCAGCCGCTTCTGGCAAGTCCGGAGGCAGAGATATCGATAAGTCATTGACTTGACTCAGTAACAGCGATAGAACTGAGCCCACCATGACGCCACACCTCAAGCCGACCACGCGCGAGACGCGCAGGCGGCAGACGCGGGAGCGGATCCTGGGTGCGGCGGTCGCCGAGTTCAAGCGGTCGGGCATGGCCGGCGCCGAGGTGTCCACCATCGTGGCCGCGGCGGGCGTCGCACACGGGACGTTCTACTTCCACTTCCCGACCAAGGAACACGTGCTGCTCGAACTGGAACGCCGCGAGGAGTCGCGTGTCGCCGCCGAACTCACCCGGTTCCTGGACACTCCCCACGATCTGTCGGCCACGCTGACGGAGGTCGCCCGGCTGGTCACCGGTCTTCAGCAACGGCTCGGTGAGAGCCTCTTCAAAGACATTCTGGCGTCTCACTTCTCGCCGTCACGACCGCTTGCGGACGGCTGGACCGACCATCCCGTCATCGTGCTGCTGGTCCGGGAGATCGAACGGGCGCGGGGCGAGGGCGCGCTGCACCCGCAGGTCGACGCCTTCTACAGTGCCGTGTTCTACCTGCTCGGGATCTACGGGGTGCTCACCGCGGCGAACGACCGCGCGACCAGGGACACCGTGCTGACCGGGCTGGTCGCCTCCGCGGTGCGAGGTCTGGAGGTCCGGTGAGACCTTCCCGCCCCTGCGACCCGCCATCGACCTCCGAAACCACAACGAGGGAGCCGCACAATGGGTTACATCTGGGAGATTCTCCGCTACGTCGCCGCTTGGGGCGGAACGGGACTCATCATCTGGTTCTGGTATTGGATGTTCTCCAACATCGGCACCTTCTGACCGTGTCCCGCTCGGCGCCGGCCGTCGGAGGTGGCCGGCGGTGACCGAACTCGCCGACATGGCGGCCATGGAGATGGAGCGGAGCTGCTCGCTCACGGCGGTGGCACTGAGCGACGAGCGCCGCGAAGGCGCGCGACTCGTGACGGGCACGCACCGCGCCTTCAGCTTGAACGCGGGCCGGACCTTCGTGCACGTCCCGTATCCGCCGACGGTGCTGAACTGGTCCCGGCGAACCCTGACCTGCGGTGTCGCGCTGCAGTGTGCGCCGTCGAAGGATCGGCTGGCGGCCTACCGACTCAACGAACTGTCCGCACGGGAACTGCACGCGCTGACGCTCGTCGAGGCGGGAGTCGCACTCGGCTGGGTCACGTCCCGGTGGCCGGGCCTGATTCCGGAGTTCCGCCGTATCGTGCCCGCGCTGGATGCGGGTGATGCCGACATGGACGCCCGCTCCATGATCGAGCGCGCCGTCGAGATGGCGCAGCGGCGAACCGAACTCATCGACGATCCGCTGCTGGGGCGGCTCCCGTCGGTGTACACGGCGCCCGACGGACTGATCGACAAATTCCGCAGGCAGTTCGGCAGACTGCCGTGGACCACGACGCAGAAGCGGATGCCCCAGCCGCACTCGGTGCCGGTGGGCGGCGACGGCGGTGTCCGCAACCCGAACCTGCCACCGCCGAGCCGGCCCGACGAGAGCGACCTCGACGTCACCCCGGAACACCGCCCGGGGATCCCGTATCCCGAGTGGAACGCCTGGACGAAGAGCTTCCTGCCGGATCATGTCGCCGTACTGGAGCGGGCGCGCGACGCACACGTCGGCGAGTCGAGAATCGAGTCGGCCGACCTGCGGAAGTGGTTCGAGGAGCACACCCACCGCGCCATGACCGGTCGTCTGGAGGACGGTTCGGATCTCGACGTCGACCAGTACGTCCGGCACTACATGGACCGCAGGACAGGGGAAGCGGGAGAACCGCGGGTGTTCCGCGAACTGCTGCCGCGTCACCGCGACGTCAGCACCGCGCTGCTTTTGGACGGCAGTTCGTCACTCGGTGTGCACGGTGGCCGCATCTTCCGGCTGGAACTGGCCTGCGCCGACGCGCTGTCGCGAGCCATGACCAACGCCCGTGAGCGGCATGGCATCTTCGTCTTCACCGGCAACACCCGGCACCGGGTGGAAGTGCGCTGCCTCAAGGAGTTCGAGGAGGCCCGCTTCGTCCCGCCCGGCAGCCTCGGGTTGACCACCGGCGGATACACCCGGCTCGGAGCCCCGTTGCGCCACCTCACCAACCGCCTGCTGGCGCAGCCGTCCGAGCGGAGACTGCTGATCGTCATCGGCGACGGGCTCATCTCCGACGAGGGCTACGAGGGCCGCTACGCCTGGGCCGACGCCGCGCACGCGGTCGAGGAGGCCAACGACGCGGGCGTCTCGGTGTACTACGTCGGCGTCGGGCCCACCCGGGTCGATCCGCTACCCGAGGTCTTCGGACCACGCCGCTCGCAACGCATCCGGCGCGTGGAGGAGTTGCCGAGGGTGCTGGCACACGTCCACCGCGAACTGGTCAGCGCATGACCGCCGACGATCCGAGGGAGAGATGACGCCAGTCACCTACTACGCGAACGGCAACGAGGTCCAGCTGTTCGAGCAGGCCTACACGCGCAGGATCCCGGTCATGCTCACCGGACCGACCGGGTGCGGCAAGACCCGATTCGTCGAACACATGGGGTCGCTGCTCAACCGGCCCGTGGTCACCATCAGTTGCCACGACGACCTGACGAGCTCCGATCTCGTCGGACGGTTCATGGTGACCGGCGGCGACGTCGTCTGGACCGACGGGCCCCTGACCCGGGCGGTGAAGACCGGCGCCATCTGCTACCTCGACGAGGTGGTGGAGGCCCGCCACGACTCGCTGGCGATCCTGCACTCGCTGACCGATCACCGCCGCGCGCTGTACCTCGACCGGGCCGGTGAGGTGGTGCACGCCCCTGAGGAGTTCATGTTGGTCTGTTCATACAACCCGGCCTACCGCAGCTCACTCAAGGAGCTCAAACCCTCGTTCCGGCAGCGGTTCGTCACCCTGCCGATGAACTATCTGCCCGCGGAACGCGAAGCCGAGGTGATCGTCGCGGAGACCGGAATCGACTCTGCGGTGGCGCGGCGGCTGGTGCACTGCGCGACCGCCATCCGCACCGCCGATCAGGCCTTCCACTTCGAGCCGCCGTCCACCCGGGTGCTGGTCACCGCCGGGCAGCTGATCGCCGCGGGCGCAGGCGAACTCGAAGCGGCCGAAGCCAGCATCCTGGCACCGCTGAGCACCGACGGCGCGATCAACGACGGCCTGCGGGAGGTCGCGGCCGCCAGCCTGATGAGCGATACCTCCAGCGCGCAACCACTCTAGAAAGGGATTTCCGATGGTCGACCAGAGAGAGAAGAAGCGGAAGCGGGCACTCATCGTCTTCCAGATCGCGATCTACGGCTACCTGTTGGTGATGTTCCTGATCCAGCTGTACATGTCGTTCAGCCGCGGGTGGTGGGATCTGTGAACCTGCCACTGCTCGGCCGGCGTTCGGCGGCTGGGGCGGCGGTGGCGGGCGCGCCGCCGGGCGGGTCGGTGTCGTTCGATGAGCACCACGACGAATCGCGCCTCGCGCAACGGCGGGCCGACAAGTGGATGATCGTCGGTGCCGCACTGATGGGAATGTGGGCGCCCGGCCTGATCGGATTCCCGATCTTCATGCGCGGAGTATGGCTGCAGCGCCAGGCGTTACGGGCCGGGCTGTCGGTGCGCCCGATGATCGTCACCCTGATCGGCTACCTCGTCCTCATCGACGGAATGCTCAACAGTCTGGGCTGGGCACTGGATCTCGTCGCCAATCACACCCTGATCAACCGGGTGCTGATGGTCGGGTGGGGCCACATGTTCGACGCCGGATACTTCTGGCACTACAACGAACTGTGGGTCGGCGGTGCCGCGGGACCCGGCGAGAAGGCGATGGTGATGGGCATGATCATCACCGTCTTTGCGATGCGGTGCGCTGCGGCGATCGGGTTCCTGCAGATGAAGCGCTGGGGCCATCAGTGGATGATCATCACCTGCTGGATGGGCGTGGTCATCTGGACCGTCTATGTCTTCAACATGACGATGTTCGCCGACGTCCGGTACGCCGGCGTGGTCTTGGATGGGCGTGGTCATCTGGACCGTCTATGTCTTCAACATGACGATGTTCGCCGACGTCCGGTACGCCGGCGTGGTCTTCCCGGTGATCGGCTGGTGGCTGTACGACATCTTCTACATCACTCCGTTCCTCGCGATCCCGTACCTGCACACCGTGAACCGCGAGATCTTCTCCGACTGAGCGCAAGGAGCAACGACTGTGACCACACCGTCACCCACCGAGGAACAGACCACCGCCGAGGACCTGCCGCCCGGCACCACGCCCTACTACGCGCGCATGCACAAATGGATCAAACGTGCGGTGCTGGTGTGCCTGGTCGCGCTGGTGATCGAGGGCGCCTTCACCCTGCCGTTCATGGCCGTCTACTACGGCTACCCCACCTTGAGCCTCACCCAGATCTGCAGTGAGCTGCTCAAGGTCCGCTACTCCGACGACACCCTCGAGTGCAAGTACCCTTATCCGCCACTGGGCCCGCCGGAAGGCGCAGAGGGCAAGGACACCGCGAAGGACGAGTGGGGGATCCAACCGATCCCGAAATACGACAGGCTCGGCTTCCGCGAGCTCGTCGACCGCTACGAGGCGCGCCAGGCCCGCGAGGCGGCCGGACAGACTCCCGGACAACAACCGTGACGAAGAAGCTGCGGGTGATCCAGTGGGCCACCGGCAACGTCGGCAGCCATGCCGTCGCGGCGGTACACGAACACCCCGATCTCGAACTGGTCGGTGCCCGGGTCTACAACGCGGAAAAGGCAGGGCGCGACGTCGGCTCCATCTGCGGCATCGGCCCGATCGGAGTCACGGCCACCGACGACGCCGACGAGATCATCGCCCTGGACGCCGACTGCGTGCTGTACATGGCCGAGGGGGAGTGGAACCCGCCGGTCGCTCTCGACGACGTCTGCCGGCTGCTGGCCTCGGGCAAGAACGTGGTCTCGACGGCGGTGACCGCCTGGATCTACCCGCACAGCGTCGGTGACGAGGTGGTCGCACGGCTGCAGGCGGCATGCGATGAAGGGGGAACGTCGTTCCACGGCACCGGTATCCAACCCGGCTGGGCCGCCGAGGTGCTGCCGCTGACCATGTCCGGACTGTTCCGCCGGGTCGACTCGCTGCTGGTGCAGGAACTCATGGACTACAGCACCTACGGCGTTCCGTTCGTGCTGTTCGACGTCATGGGCTTCGGCAAGCCACCCGACGAGAAGGTGCCGATGGACGAGGAGGCCGTCGGCGGGTTGTCGTTCAAGGCCCCGCTGATGTTGCTGGCCGACGGTCTCGGCGCGACGATCGACGATTACGTCTGGGAACGGCAGGTCGCCGTCACCGACAAGCCGATCGAGGTCAAGGCCGGCCGGATCGAGGCGGGAACCGTTGCCGCGCAGCGCTTCAGCTACACCGCCATCATCGAGGGGCGCCGGGCGCTCACCGTCGAGCACATCACCCGCCTCGGCGCCGAGCAGGCGCCGGACTGGCCGAACGGCCGGGGCTGGAAAGTCACCGTCGAGGGTCTGCCGTCGATGGTCCTCGAATCCCGGATCGCCACCCATGGCGAGGACGACACCGACCAGGGTTGCCTGGGCACCGCCATGCACGCGGTGCATGCGATCGCCCCCGTCTGCGCGGCGGAACCGGGAATCCGCACATTCCTCGATCTGCCGACGATCGTGGGCCGTGGCGTGCTGTCGAGGAAGCCTGCCGGCGGGTGACCCACCGCGTCGTCCAGTGGACCACCGGCAACGTCGGCACGAAGTCCGTGCAGGCGATCGCGGCGAACCCGCTGCTGGAACTGGTGGGCTGCTACGCCTGGTCGGCGGACAAGGTCGGCCGCGACGCCGGTGAGCTCGCCGGGATCCCCGCCCTGGGCATAACGGCCACCGACGACGTCGACGCCCTGCTCGCACTGCGGCCGGACTGCGTCGTCTACAACCCGATGTTCGCCGACGTCGAGGAACTCATCCGGATCCTCGAATCGGGGGTCAACGTGGTGACGACGTCGGAGTTCATCACCGGCGACGGACTGGGCGCGGACAGGGAGCGGATCGTCGAGGCGTGTGTGCGCGGGGACGCGACGATCTTCGGCAGTGGCATCAACCCCGGATTCATGCAGATGCTGTCGATCGTCACGGCCGGGCTGTCGGACCGGGTGGACCGCATCTCGATCCTGGAGTCCTTCGACACCACCATCTACAACTCGCCTGCGACCGAGAAGCCCATGGGCTTCGGCTATCCCATCGATCAGCCGGATCTCCCCGCGATCACCGAAAACGGGTCGTGGATCTTCCGGGAGGCCGTGCTCCTGGTCGCCGACGCCCTCGGCGCCCGCCTCGACGAGGTGCGGTGCAGCGTCGACTACGCCCAGACCACTGAGGATCTCGAACTCCCCGGCGGCTGGACCATCGGCAAGGGCTGCGTCGCGGGGGTCGATGTGCGCTGGCAGGGCGTCATCGGCGGACGCGAGGTGATCGAGGTGCGCGGCCGCTGGCGCAAGGGCCAGTCACTGGACCCGGATTGGCCGATGGACTTCGGCTACACCGTCGAGGTCCAGGGCCGGCCGACGATCAGGACCACGCTGAGTTTCGAGCCGCCGCCGGACTTCCGGGCCGAGACACTCGACGACTTCGTGATGCTCGGCCTCACCATCACGGCCATGCCGGCGATCACCGCCATCCCTGCCGTGGTCGCGGCGCCGCCCGGCATCGCCACGTACACCACTCTCCCGCTGATGCTGCCCCGCGGCGTTCTGGCCGCCCGGTGAAAGGTCGAAGCTCGATGTCTGACAACCCTTCGAGAACATATCGGGTCATCCAGTGGATGACGGGCGACGTCGGGCAGGTCGGGGTCCGGCACTTCACCGGCAATCCGACCTTCGAACTGGTCGGTGTGCTGGTGCACACGCCCGAGAAGGTCGGCAAGGACGCCGGAGAGATCGCCGGCACCGCACCCAACGGCGTCCTGGCGACCGACGACATCGACGCGATGGTCGCACTGGACGCCGACTGCGTTTTCTACACGCCGGTCATCATGGACGTCGACACCGTCTGCCGTCTGCTGCGATCGGGCAAGAACGTCGTCACCACGAGTGGCTTCTTCTACCCGAGCGCCGATTTCGCCGAATACGGCGATCAGATCCGCGCCGCGTGCGCCGACGGCGGTGTGTCGTTCCACGGCGGCGGGATACACCCGGGCTACGCCGGCGACATCCTGCCCCTCACCCTCGCCCGGGTGGTCGACAGGATCGAGCGCATCGAGGTCTACGAGGTGGTGAACGTGCTCACCGATGCGCCGGTCGACCACATCGACTGGCTGGGCTTCGGCAAGCCGAAGAAGGAGTTCCTCTCCACACCGACGATTCTCGGCCTCGGGGTGCCGTTCTTCGCGCAGTCGATGCACATGATCGCCGACGGGCTCGGCGTCGAGATAGCCGAGGTGACCGCGGACCTGCGGGCCGCCACCGCCACGCAGGACATCCCGCACGACGAGGGCACGATCGCGCGCGGCACGGTCGCCGCCCAGCACCACGAGTGGACGGCGTGGGTCGACGGCCGGCCCCTGATCGTGTTCCACGCGATCTACCTGACCACAGGGCCGGACGGTCTCGACCCCGCATGGGACTGGGGAAAAACGCGGTACCGCATCGTGATCGACGGTGACCCGCCGACGGAGCTGACACTGCAGGGCGTCGAGCAGCCGGACGGCGCCTTCTCCCACCCCGGTTACGCGTGGACTGCGATGGGTGCGATCAACGCGATCCCCGACGTGTGCGACTCCGCGCCCGGCTGGATCACCCATCTGGACCTCGGTCTCGTCCGGCCTCGCGGACTGGTGCGGCCGTGACCGAGGGACCGACGGCGACCCAGCTGCACCACGTCGTGTTCGCCGTCGCGCCCGAACGCCACGCCGAGGCGGCGCGGATGTTCACCGAGATCGGGTTCGCACTGCAGGACCTGCAGCTGACCGAGCTCGGCCTGCAGGTCCACCTCGACTGGGAACGGGGGATCGAACTGATCAGTCCGCTGGCCGGAGCCACGGCCACGGTCGCCGCGTCGGTTCGGGACTTTCTCGCCGGGCACGGCGACGGGGTGTACACCGTCGTCATCCGGGTCCCCGGGGCCGAGGCGGCCGAATCCGTCGCCGGGCGTTACGGCGGGACGACGCGTTTCCGGCAGCACTTCGACGGGGACGGAACCTATCTCGACGAGGTCGACCTCTCGGTGCTCGGCCTGCCGCTGACCTTCCTCGCGACCAATGTGCCATGACGGTCACCGGCGACACCGACAGGGCGGATGACATGGCCACGCCCGGCGAGCGGACCGCACTGCCGCACATCCTGTACGACGGTCTACCCATGGCAGGCGACCGCGGCGCCGGGTGGGCGGCGTTGCGCGACCTCGGACCCGTGGTGACCGGAGACGGGTGGTACTACCTCACCCGGCGTGAGGATGTGCTCGCCGCACTGCGCGACTCCGAGGCCTTCTCGTCATCGAGGGCGTTCGACACCATGGTCAGCCCCGTGCCGCTCATTCCGCTCGCCTGCGATCCCCCGGACCACACCCGCTACCGTCGGTTGCTGCATTCCTTCTTCAGTCCGCAGACGCTCGGACGCATGCTCCCTTCGATGCAGGCGCAGGCCGCCGAGATCATCGAACGGATCGCGGGCGGCGGTGACGGGTGTGAGGTGATGGCCGATCTCGCCACCCCGTACCCCTCGCAGGTGTTCCTCACCCTCCTCGGTCTGCCGCTCACCGACCGGCAGCGGCTGATCGCCTGGAAGGACGGCGTCATCGGCATCAGCCTCGACAGTGACCCCGACCCCGCCGCTCTGGTGCCCGCCGTCGAGTTGTTCCAGTACCTCAGCCAGGCGGTCACCTCCCATCGGGACGACCCTGGTGACGACATCCTGTCGCGACTCCTCACCGGCGCCGACGCACTCACCGATCAGGAGGCGCTCGGACTGGCCTTCGTCCTCGTCCTCGCCGGTTTGGACACCGTCACCTCGGCGATCGGCGCGGCGATGCTCGAGTTGGCCAGGCGTCCCGGCCTGCGTCGCGAGCTGTGCGACAACGCCGCTGCGATACCGGGATTCGTCGAGGAGATCCTCCGGCTCGAACCTCCGGCCCCGGTCGTCGGACGGGTGACGACGCGGCCGGTGACCGTGTCGGGCCACACGATTCCCGCCGGAGCGCAGGTCCGGCTCTGCCTGGGTGCGATCAACCGCGACGGCAGCGATCCGACCTCCGGTGACGACATCGTCCTCGACGGCAAGCTGCACAGACACTGGGGTTTCGGCGGCGGTGCGCACCGCTGCCTGGGCTCGCATCTGGCGCGCATGGAGCTGAATCTGGTGATCGCCGAATGGCTGGGCCGCATACCCGATTTCGAGCTCGCCCCCCACCACACACCGGAGATCGCCTGGCCCGCCGCCACCTGCACCCTGCAGCGACTGCCCGTCAGATTCC
This sequence comes from [Mycobacterium] manitobense, assembly GCF_025821665.1. Taxonomy (GTDB): domain Bacteria; phylum Actinomycetota; class Actinomycetes; order Mycobacteriales; family Mycobacteriaceae; genus Mycobacterium; species Mycobacterium arseniciresistens. The sequence goes on along the minus strand of NZ_JACKSJ010000062.1, from coordinate 202,134 downwards.
TCGCCGCCAAGGAGGCGCCATGAACGTCGAGACCGCGGCGCGGAGCGTGTTCGAATCGAATCTCCCGGTGTTGCACTACGAGGCCACGGAGACGCCGCGCGAGGTGCTGCCGAGAATTCGGGAAGCCCAGGCGCAGGCGCCGGTCGCCATCGGTCCGCTCGGCCCGGAGGTGCTGTCCTACGAACTCTCCCGGACGATCCTGCGTGACAGCCGGTTCGTGATTCCGCCCGGCATACATCTGACGGCGCAGGGCGTGACCTCGGGGCCGCTCTGGGACCGGGTGGTCGGCAGCATCATGTGCGCAGAGGGCGCACATCACCATCGGCTGCGCAGCCTGGTGTCGAAGGCGTTCACGCCGCGCGCAACCGCCCGCCTGCACGGCACCATCGTCGCGGTGGTCAACGAGCTGGCCGACGGTGTCGCCGAGACGAAGCGCTGCGATGTCGTCACCGACATCGCCCGGCACTACCCGATCCCGGTGATCTGCGCCCTGGTCGGCGCGCCACGTGAGGACTGGCAGATGTTCTCGCGCTGGGCGGAGGAGATCTTCAAGATGGTCAGCTTCGACGTCGATCTCATCGCCGAGATCCCCGCCGTCTTGGGCGCATGGGCCGAGCTCGACGCCTACGTCGACACGATGATCGCGCAGCGTCGCCGCGATCTCACCGACGATCTCCTCTCCGAACTCATCCGCGCCGAGGACGACGGCGACCGGCTGAGCGCCGACGAACTGCGCATGACTGTCGCCAGCCTGTTGGTGGCCGGGACCGACACCACCCGGAACCAGTTGTCCGCCTCTGTTCAGGTGTTGTGCGACCACCCCGAACAGTGGGCGATGCTGCGGACCGAGCCCGGCCTGGCGATGCGTGCGGTCGAGGAGAGCATGCGTCACTCGCCCGCGGTGTGCAGCACCCTGCGGACGGTGAACGCCGACGTCACCGTCGGCGGCTACATGTTTCCCGCCGGCACGTTCGTCCTCGTGAACACGTTCGCCGCCAACTGCGATCCGGCCGTCTACCGCGATCCGGACCGATTCGACATCACCCGCGAGGACCCGCCGGCGATCCTCACGTTCGGTGGCGGGGTGCACTACTGTCTCGGGGCGAACCTGGCGCGCCTCGAGCTCGCCGAAGCGCTGCGGATACTGGCGGGACGGCTGCCGAATCTGCGCCGGGCCGGTCCGGCCCCGTGGAAGCCGATGCTCGGCATGAGCGGCCCGACCAGCCTGCCGGTGGAATTCGGCACCCCGGTGGCTGTAGGGAACTGAATCGGCGGCCGCCGCCAGGGTTCCGGCCGCGGGCACCCCCGTGGCACGATCTGACCCGATGAGCAGAGGACTTCCCGCCGCCGACACCCATGACGTCATCCGCGTGCACGGGGCACGCGAGAACAACCTCAAGGGCATCGACATCGAACTGCCCAAACGCCGACTCACCGTGTTCACCGGTGTCTCCGGCTCCGGCAAGAGTTCGCTGGTGTTCGGCACCATCGCCGCCGAGTCGCAGCGGCTGATCAACGAGACCTACAGCGCCTTCGTCCAAGGCTTCATGCCGACACTGGGCCGGCCCGAGGTGGATGTGCTCGAGGGCCTGACCACCGCGATCATCGTCGACCAGCAGCGGATGGGCAGCGACCCGCGCTCCACCGTCGGCACGGCCACCGACACGGGCGCGATGCTGCGCATCCTGTTCAGCCGCCTGGGCGAACCGCACATCGGATCGCCGCAGGCGTTCTCGTTCAACGTCGCCTCGATCAGCGGAGCCGGTGCGGTCACCATCGAGCGCGGCGGACGAACGGTCAAGGAGCGCCGCGACTTCGCCGTCGTCGGCGGAATGTGCCCGCGGTGTGAGGGCCGCGGTGCGGTCAACGACATCGACCTGACCGCGCTGTACGACGACAGCAAGTCGCTCAACGGCGGTGCGCTCACCATCCCCGGGTTCAGCATGGAGGGCTGGTACGGCCGGATCTTCAACGGCTGCGGCTTCTTCGACCCGGACAAGCCGATCCGGGACTTCACGGCCAAGGAACTCGACGCCCTGCTGTACAAGGAGGCCACCAAGCTCAAGATCGACGGCGTCAACCTGACCTACCTGGGACTGATCCCGCAGATCCAGAAGTCCTACCTGGCCAAGGACGTCGGGGCGATGCAACCGCACATCCGTGCTTTCGTCGAGCGCGCCGTCACGTTCACCACGTGTCCCGACTGCGACGGAACCCGGCTTTCCGAGACCGCCCGGTCGTCGAAGATCAACGGCCGCAACATCGCCGAGCTGTCCGCGATGCAGATCAGCGACCTCGCCGAGTGGGTGCGGGACCTGGGTGACGGCGCAGCGAAGGTGGGGCCGCTCGTCGCGGCGCTGCGCCAGGGTCTGGACGCGTTCGTCGAGATCGGGCTTGGCTACCTCTCACTGGACCGGTCGTCGGGCACGTTGTCGGGTGGTGAGGCGCAGCGCGTCAAGATGATCCGGCATCTCGGCTCGGCCCTCACCGACGTCACCTACGTGTTCGACGAGCCGACGGTCGGGCTGCATCCCCACGACATCGCCCGGATGAACGCGCTGTTGCTGCGGCTGCGCGACAAAGGCAACACCGTGCTCGTCGTCGAGCACAAGCCCGAGGTGATCGCCATCGCCGACCACGTGGTCGACCTCGGCCCCGGCGCGGGCGCCGCGGGCGGCGAGATCGTCTTCGAGGGGACGGTGGCCGGGCTGCGCGGAAGTGACACGCTGACCGGTCGCCACCTCGACGACCGGGCCTCTCTCAAGGACGCGGTGCGTGAGCGTTCCGGCGTCCTGGAGGTCCGCGGCGCCGACACCCACAACCTGGCCGCCGTCGACGTCGACATCCCCCTCGGTGTGCTGGTGGTGATCACCGGCGTCGCGGGCTCGGGGAAGAGTTCGCTCATCCACGGTTCGGTGGCGCGCCGCGACGGCGTCGTCGTCGTCGACCAGACCCCGATCCGTGGCTCCCGGCGCAGCAACCCGGCGACCTACACCGGACTGCTCGAACCGATCCGCAAGGCTTTCGCCAAGGCCAACGGCGTCAAGCCTGCGCTGTTCAGCGCCAATTCCGAAGGCGCATGCCCGAACTGCAACGGCGCGGGTGTGGTGTACACCGATCTGGGAATGATGGCCGGTGTGGCCGCCACCTGCGAGGTCTGCGAGGGCAGGCGTTTCGACGCGTCGGTGCTCGATTACACGTTCGGCGGCAAGGACATCAGTGAGGTGCTCGGCCTCCCGGTGTCCGACGCGCTGGCGTTCTTCACCGACGGTGACGCCAAACTGCCCGCAGCCCAGCGCATCCTGAACAACCTGGAGGCGGTGGGACTGGGCTATCTCACCGTCGGCCAGCCGCTGACCACGTTGTCCGGCGGTGAGCGGCAACGGCTCAAGCTGGCGACCCGGATGAGTGACAAGGGCGCGGAGAGCGGAGAGGTCTACGTCCTCGACGAACCGACCTCCGGCCTGCACCTCGCCGATGTGGAGCAGCTGCTGGCCCTGCTCGACGGGCTCGTGGAGTCGGGCAAGTCGGCGATCGTCATCGAGCACCACCAGGCCGTCATGGCGCACGCCGACTGGATCATCGACCTCGGCCCGGGAGCCGGACACGACGGCGGACGGATCGTCTTCGAGGGGACGCCGGCCGACCTGGTCGCGGGCCGCGCCACCCTCACCGGCGAGCACCTCGCCGACTACGTCAGCGGCTGAGGATCGCCTAGCGGCCGACCTTCTCGCGCAGCAGGTCGGTGAAGAACCGGCCCGCGGACGCCGGACGGAACGCCCGCGCCGCCGCGGTGAGCGCATCCCTTGACTCCGTGCTCAGCTCGATGTCTGCGGCGGCGACGTTGAACTCCAGCTGCTCGACGCTCGACGCGCCGGGAATCGCCACCACGCCGGGCAGGCTGATCAGCCATGCCAATGCCACCTGCGCGGGCTTGGCGCCGACCTCGGCCCCGACGTCGCGCAGGGTGTTCAGGAGCGGCTGGATGCGACGCAGGTTCTCGGTACCGAACAACGGATTCATCGCGCGCACACCGCCGGGCCGGTTGTCCGGCCCGTACTTGCCGCCCAGCAGGCCCTGCGCCAGCGGGCTGTACGCCATCACCATGCGATTCTCCCGTTCGGCGAACGGCACCAGGTCGTCGAGTGCCTGCGGATGGGCGAGCGAGAAGTGCACCTGGTTGCTGACCACCGGCCGGCCCAGGGCGGCGTCGGCTTTACGCCACCGCTCGAGCGAGTAGTTCGACACCCCTGCCGCACCGATCTCGCCGCGGTCCAGCAGATCCCGCATCCCGGGCATGATCACCGAGTCGGGCACCAGCGGATTGGACTGGTGGATCTGGTACAGCGGGATGCGGTCCACCCCGAGCCGCTGCGCACTGGCCCGCGCGCGCTGCCTGACCACGGCGGGGAACGGCGCGATCGGCATGATCTTGCTGGCCACCACCACGTCGGCGCGCTCGTCGCCGAGTGCTTCACCGAGGATCCGTTCGCTTTTGCCGAATCCGTAGATCTCGGCGGTGTCGAACAAGGTCACCCCCAGTGCGCGGGCGCGCTGCACGATGTCGCGAGCGGGGCCCGATGCGTACTGGTCGCCGTACCCCCATTCCCGCGAACCGAACTGCCACGTGCCGAGGCCGATGCGGCTCACCGGTCCGATTCCTTCGACGTCGAGATGCTTCATTCCTCCGACGGTACCGACGTGAGCGATGAGTCTCGGGTCGCCGTCGAGTCTGATAGTCGTAAGAGGATTCCGACTGCTCGGAAGGGAGCCTGTGATGACAGGGAACCAGACCACCACATCGGCCGCGAAGCCGCCGGTGGCCGACCACGGCACGTGGCGCGCCGCACTCGACGACCTGCGGCGAAGGGAGAAGGCGGCGACCCGCGAGCTCGACGCGATCGCCGCGCAGCGCAGGCGGCTGCCGATGGTCGAACTGCCCGAGTACACGCTGATCGGCGCCGAGGGCCCCGTCCGGCTGGCCGACGTCTTCGGCGGCCGCTCGCAGCTGATCACCTATCACCACATGTGGAGCGACGGCGCGGACTGGCAGTGCGGCGGCTGCACCGGTTACACCAGCCAGTTCACCAGGCTGGAGTTCCTGGACAGCTACGACGCCCGATTCGTCGTCGTCACCAACGGCCCGATCGAGGAGGCGCTGGCCTACCGGGACAAGGTGGGCAACAGGATGGACTGGTACTCGTCGTCGGAGAGCTCGTTCGGCGTCGACGTCGACGCACCGCCGGGAGGCGGCTTCGCCGTCAACGTCTTCCTGCGCGACGGCGACACCGTCTACCGCACCTGGCACACCAACGGCCGTGGCACCGAGCAGCTCAGCCACAGCTTCCCGTTGATCGACATCCTCCCGTACGGCCGTCAGGAGGAGTGGCTCGATTCGCCGGAGGGCTGGCCGAGCAGACCGACCTACTCGGGCTGGCTGGACTCGCCGGATATCGCCCGGTTCTACGGAAAGGCCGGCAGGTGAGTGCGGAACGATTCGTCGCCAGCCGGAAGATCGCGGCGCCGCCGTCGGCGGTGTTCGCCGCCCTCGCCGACCCGGCGCGGCACAAGGACACCGAGCCGGGGGACTGGGTGCGCGACGCGGTGGACCCGACGCCGATCAGCGGCACCGGACAGATCTTCGCGGTGAACATGTACCTGGAGGCCGCGGGCGGACACTACGTGATGGACAACCTGGTCACCGACTTCGAGCCGGACCGGGTGATCGCCTGGCTACCAGGACAACGCGACGAGTCCGGCGCCCACGTTCCCGGTGGCTGGTCCTGGCGTTACGACCTCGCCCCCGACGGTGACGGAACGGCGGTCACGCTGACCTACGACTGGACGGCGACGCCGCAGAGCTTCCGCGATGAGATCGGCGGCATGCCACCGTTTTCCGAGGACTTCATCGCCGAATCGCTCGGGGCGCTGGAGCGCTGTTGTCTGACCTACAGCGGCTGAGCCTCGACCATCGACCAGTACCGGCGTTCGCGTTCGGTGAGATCGTTGCCGGTGATCGCGCCGAATTCCGCAGCGTCCTGCGCGAACATCGTTGCCGCGTCGGGTAGCGCGTCGGGACCCTCGAGCCGGAAACAGCTCGGCGCCAGCGGACCGAACAGCAGTGCCCGGCGGAGTTCGGGCCATCGCGACAGTTCCGGTTCGACACCGGCGGCCCGCGCAAAGGTCAGTGCCGCCAGATTCATCCGGGTCTTCTGCGACGCACCGCGACGTGACCGATATGCCGCGACCGACGCGCGCTGCTCCGCTTCGGTCACCGCCGGCAGGATGCCGCCCCACAGGTAGGCGATCCATCTCGCCTGCAGTTCCAGCGGCACGAAGTACCCGCCGGACTGGTCCCACATCCCCACGAAGGCCAGGCCGGGGAGGTCGGGATGGAACGTGTGACGGTCGGCGTCGAGGTGTGCCCCGTCGAGGTCGAGTGTCGCGTGGACGTTTCGACCGAGGAACGGCAGGCTCAGCTCGAATCCGGTGCCGAACAGAATGGCGTCGAATGTCTCGGCCTGCCCGTCGGCGAACGTGACGGTGTCCCCTGCGACCGAATCGATCCACGGGCGCACCGTGATCCGGCCCTCCGCCACGAGGGGAAGGTAGCTCTGGCCGAGGGTGACACCGGCGGCGAACAGTGACGGATCGGGTGCCGGTGCGCCGTACTGGTCCGGGCTGCCGCCGGCCTCGGTGACGATCTCCCGCAGCTGGCGGTCGATCTCGGCCGCGGGCAGGACCTCGTTCGACAGCGTGCCGTATCGGGTGAAGATCCGATGGTCGGACGGCACACCGGCGGCGAACTTGGGCAGCACATAACGCTGCCGCCGCTGTGTGACGACGACACGGGACGCTCCGAGTTGGGCCAGTTCGGCCGCGATCTCGAGCGCACTGATGGCGCCGCCGGCGACGAGCACCCGCCTTCCCAGATACCGGTCGTGGTCGCGGAAGTCATACGTGGAACCGATGCCGGGGTCGCCGGAGAACGACTCGAGCCCCGGAACGGCCGGGATCACCGGTGAATGAAATCGACCGGATGCCACCACCACCCGGTCGAAGACCTCGGTGCCGTCGGAGTGCCCGACCAGCCATCCGGTGTCGTCCAGGTTCACCGAGTCGACCGCCGTGCCGAATCTGATCCGGGCGGTCAATCCGAATGATTCGGCGTAGCGGTGCAGATAGCGCAGCACGTCGGCGTACGGCGGGTGCACGAGGTGACCGCCGAAGGGCAGGTCGCTGAAGGCGGTCAGGATGCGGCTGGTGTTGGTGTGCATCGACGGCCACACGCCGCTGCGGCCCGGCAGTCCGGACCACTGTCCGCCGAGAACCGGATTCCGTTCGAAGATCGTCGGTTCGAAGCCGCACGATGCCAGCCAGCGCGCGGCGACCAGGCCTCCCGGGCCTGCCCCGATGACGGCGACGCGTTCCGCCACGGGATTTTCAGCCCCCGGGCATGTCGATGTCGAGCAGTGCCATCGCGTCCCGGATGCTGGCGTCCGCCCGGTCGAGTGTCGCTTCGAGGCGGTCGATCTCGGCGCCACTGCTGTTCGGCGTCAGGGTGACGCAGATGCCGGCGAACGATCGGTATTCGTCCACGGCGTTCTGCAGCGCCTCGTTGACGTCTTCCTCCTCGCTGGGCAGTTGATCCTCGAGCAGGTCCGTGGCCTCCTCGAGATCGCGGCAGCCGCTGCGGACGGTCGAGTACTCGCTGTTGACCATCGCTTCTCCCGCGGTGCCCAGCGCCCTGCCGATGGCGGCGACCGCCGAGGTGACATCCCGCTTCCAGGCTTCGGTCACGGGGACGGGAGCGGTCAGTTCGGCGCCGGCGACAGCACGGCCCTGGATCGCGGTACTGCACCCGGTGAGCAGTCCGGCCAGCAGCACTATCGCGAGTAACGGCCTCATGCGGGCCGAGTCTATGGGACTGCGGACGACCCGGACGGCTTCAGCGAAGGGATTCGGCGCGGGCTCAGCCGGTGGCGGCGGTCGGGCTGGAGTGGCTCGCGGGCTGCACGGTCACCGCATCCATCGGCGGCCCGTTCAGGCCGCTGACGCGGCGTTCGGCGACGGTGGTCGCGACCGGGGTGCCGTTCTGGACGATCGCGACGATCGCCACCTCGTCGTCGACGTCGAAGGTCGTCGCGGGACTCACGGTGTGGTTGCCCCGCTCGGTGAGTGCCGTGGTCTCGGGGGTGATGCGGTAGGTCTGCGTGACACCGTCTGCACTGCGCGCGGTCACCGAATCCGGGGTGACGGCGATCAGGCGGCCCTCGTGGTTGAGCGCGGGCGCGCCGGCGGTCACGGGCGCCGTGGACGCCGCAGGCGGGGCGGGGGACTCGGCGGGCGCCAGCAACTGGACGGCCGCGGCGGCCACCACTCCGGCACCGGCCACTGAGGCGGAGATGGCGCCGATCACCACGTTGGACCGAGAAGAGGTCCGCGTGACATTACGACCGGTCGCCGCAGGTATTCGGACCGGTGCTTCTTGCATTCGATGTCGACCCGTCATGCGGTTGAGGTTCCCCCGTGTGCGACGGAGGTAAACCGCTCCGGCGAACTCGTCACGAACCGATCCGCCGGGTGGCCTCTCACCTGGGAATACGGCGACGTACCGTGAAGCCGATGGCCCCCGCGATCCTGACCAGCGAGGAAGCGCGGCGTGCTGTGGCCGCCGAACTGGCCGGTGCGGTCGCGCGCCCCGCCCGGCGGGTGCTTGCGGGTGTGACCGGGCCGCCGGGCGTCGGGAAGTCGACCTTCGCCCTCGCCGTCGTCGAAGAGCTCAACGAGCGGTGGTCGACGCCGGCGGCATACCTGCCGATGGACGGCTTCCACCTCGCCAAGGCCCAGCTCGACCGTCTGGGTCTGCGCCGGCGCAGAGGAGCTCCGGACACCTTCGACGTCGGCGGTTACTGCGCCACCCTGACCCGAATCGCGGACAGTCACGGCGTCGCCGATGTCTTCGTCCCCGACTTCGACCGGGCGCTCGACGATCCGGTCGCCGCGGCACGGGTGGTGCCCGCGCAGGCGCGCGTCGTGGTCACCGAGGGCAACTATCTGGCGCTGGTCGCCGACGGCTGGGCTGCGGTGCGTCCACTGCTCGAGCGGCTGTACTACATCGACGCCGATGCGGAGGTGCGGCGCCGGCGGCTGATCGACCGGCATGTGACAGCCGGCCTCGGCGCGGTCGACGCGCAGCACTGGGTCGACACCGTCGACGAACCGAACGCTCGGCTGATCGCCGCGACAAGCGCGTCGTGCGACCGGGTGCTGCTGATCGAGGACGGGTAGTGGTCAGTGGTCGGCATCGGACAGGATCAGCGCCAGCATCGTGTCGAGCCTGTCGGCCATCCGGTGACAACTGACGGAGCGGGACCGCACCTGCAGCAGCGCGCCCCAGAACACGGTCTCGAGGGTGGCCTGCACCTCAGGCCATGCTCCGGCGCCGAGTGCCGCGGCGATGCGCCGCTGCACTTCTGCGCCGATCCGCGTGCGGACATCGGCCACCACGTCGTCGTCGTTGCGGAGCAGGGCGCGGCTGCACGCCTCGGACAGTCGCGGTTCGTCGGCCAGCACCATCGTGATGGCCCGGAGTTGGGCGCTCACCCGGGCCGCGGCGCCGAGCCCGGGATCGACGTTCAGCGGTAGGGCACAGATCCGGTGCAGATAGAGCTCGGCGAACATCGCGTCGAGGGAATCGAAATGTGCGCGCAGTGCGGTCGGGGCGACCCGCGCCCGCGCGGCCAGGGCCGGCAGCGAGACATCGACGACCCCGGGCGCGTCGCTCGACTCGTCGAGCAGTTGGGCTGCCGCGGTGAAGACCCGTTGGCAGGTACGCCTGCGCCGGTGATGTGAGTCGCGCAGTGAAGTGACGTGCACCACAACTGCACTGGACATGTGTCCAGGTTAGTCGGTCCGACAGTGCATCGCAATCAACGCCGGATGACTCGCGTAGATGGCTGTTTTCGCGCGAGCCGTGGGCGATGCGGGACTTCGGCGGGGGCGGCCTCGTTTCATGAACCGATCAGATCGGACATGTGTCCAGCCCGCTGCGACTCAGGACCGGGTCAGCCGTGCGTACCGCTTCAGGTGGTGGTCGGTCGACCCGAACTCGTACTGGACGGCCGTGAGCCGCTTGAAGTAGTGGCCGATCGCGAGTTCCTCGGTCATGCCCATTCCGCCGTGCAACTGGACGGCGTTCTGCCCCACGAACCGCGCTGCGCGCCCGACCGTGACCTTGGCCGCCGACACCGCGCGGGCCCGCTCCGCCGGTTCGGCGCCCAGCTTGAGCACCGCGAGATACGTGGCGGCGACCGACTGCTCGAGCTCCATGTGCATGTCCACCATGCGGTGTTGCAGCGCCTGAAAGGAGCCGATGGGTTGTCCGAACTGCTGCCGTTGCCTGCAGTACTCGACGGTGTCGGCCACCACCTTCCGCATGCCACCCACCGCCTCCGAGCAGACCGCGGCCGCGCCCTCATCGCGTGCCTGGGCCAGTGACGGCCCGGCCCGTCCCGCGGCGCCGAGCACTGCGTCCGCGGACACCTGCACGCCGTCGAGAACCAGGTCGGCCGCGCGACGATCGTCGATCGTGCGGTAGACGTGCGCGTGCACACCCGGCCGATCGGGTTCGAGCAGGAACAGCGACACGCCGTCGTCCGGGGTGCGCGCGGTGACGAGCAGATGCGTGGCCAGCGGCGCGTTCATGACGACGATCTTCTCGCCGTGGAGCACCCAGCCGGACCCGTCGCGTCGGGCCTCGGTCGTCACCCGCTGCCAGTCATCGCCCGATTCCGCCTCGGTGGCGGCGAGCGCGACGATCGCCGAGCCGTCGGCGATCTTCTCCAGCAGCGCCGTGGCAGCCGGTCCGCCCGCCCGGAGAAGCAGTCCGGCGGCCACCACCGCGGTGTCGATGTAGGGCTCGATCACTAGGGCATGGCCGAGCGCCTCGGCGATCACCATCGACTCGACAGGTCCACCGCCGATGCCGCCGACGTCCTCGGGCAGGCCCGCGCCGAGGATGCCGAGCTCTTCGGCGAACCCGCGCCAGATCTCGGGCTGCCAGCCGGCGCCGGTCTTGGCCGCCGATCGGCTCTTCTCCAGGTCGTAGCGTGTCGAGAGGTATTTCGACAGCCCGTCGCGCAGGAGTTCCTGTTCGTTGGTGAGTGTGAAGTCCATCTAGAGCCCCAATGCGGCTTTGGCCAGGATGTTGCGCTGGATTTCGTTGCTGCCGGCGTAGATCGAGCCGGCCCGGTCGTTGAAGTACCGCAGTGGCGCCACGGCTTGCCATGGTTCGCCGCTGACGTAGCCATCCGGAGGCGGCTCGTATTCGGCGATCGGTCCGCCGGGTTTGGTGGCATGCGGCTGGTAGACCCGCGCCCGCGGCCCCGCGGCCTCCATCGAGAGTTCGGTGAGCGTCTGGCTCAGCTCGGTGCCGAGCACCTTGAGCATCGACGACGCCGATCCGGGGTTCCTGCCCGCCGCGACGGCCGCCAGCACCCGGTACTCCAGGATCTCGAGCACCTCGGTCCGGATCCTCGCGTCGGCGAGCCGCAGGGCGAAGGCGGCGTCGTCGATCAGTAGGCCGCCGTCCGGACCGGGCCGGCCCGCCGCGACGGTGGCGATCTCCTCGGCGAGCACCTGGAGCGCGGGCGACGAAGCCCCGCCGCCGCGTTCGAATTCCAGCAGGTACTTCGCCACCGTCCAGCCGTCGTCGATCCGGCCGATCACGTTGGCCTTGGGCACCCGGACGTCGTCGAAGAACACCTGGTTCTGGACTTCCTCACCGGAGGTCATCACCAGTGGGCGGATCTCGATCCCGGGGCTGGTCATGTCGATCAGCACGAACGTGATGCCCTGCTGCTTCTTCGCCGCGCGGGTGGTCCGCACCAGGGCGAACATCCAGTTCGCCTCCTGTGCGTGGGTGGTCCAGATCTTGCTTCCGGTGCACACCAAGTGTTCGCCGTCATCGACGGCCGCCATCGACAGCGCGGCGAGGTCGGAGCCGGCCTCGGGTTCGGAGTAGCCCTGACAGAAGAACACCTCGCCGGTCAGGATCCGCGGCAGGAAGTACTCCTTCTGCGCGTCGGTGCCGAACTTCACGATCGCGTGGGCGACCATCCGGATGCCCATCGGCGACAGCGACGGGGCGCCGGCCAGGGTGGCCTCGCGGCTGAAGATGTAGTGCTGCGTCAAAGTCCAGTCGCAGCCGCCGTACTCGACAGGCCATGCGGGCGCCGCCCAGCCCTGCTCGTGCAGGATGCGTTGCCACTCCATGCTGGCGTCGTGGTCGGCGTACACGCTCGTCATCAGCCGCCCCGCCTGCCGCAGTTCGGGAGTGAGCCGGTCGTCGAGGAAGGCGCGCACCTCCTCACGGAAAGTCAGGTCCTCCGGTGACCAGTCCAGGTCCATCGGACCTCCCGTCTGTCGATGTGGTTACGCACAGAGTAAACCTAGTTAGTCAGGTGGAGGTGAAGGGCCCAGGGACGGGCGGTCGGCGCAAGTTCGCCAATCGCCCGCCGCAGCGGGCTCGATCGGTGATGATGACGGCCGACTAGGCTTTGCTGCACGAGGCGCAGCGTCGGGCCGGGAGTCACCCCGAACCGACACCACACGAGGACGGGACCCACAACGTGGATCGGCGACGTAGTAGTCAGGCCAATCGGTCACCCATGGCGCTGCTCGAGCAGATGCCGGCGCTGGTGCTGCTCGAGCGGTTCCCGGTGCCTGTGCTCGCGGTTGCCGAGGGCGGCGCCATCCTGTTCGCCAACGGTGCGTTCGCCGCGATGCTCGGGCGCAACGCCGAGGACATCCAGCGAATGCAGTTCGCAGACATCTGCACAACGGTTCCCACCGACGGACCGGTGTTGTCGGTCGTGCACGAGCACGCCGACATGATCGTCGAGCTCGTGGACCGCGAGGGGTCGACAGTCCGTGCGCAGATGAGTCGTTCGGCGTTGTTACGCGGCGATGACCCGGTCGCGTTGGCCACGTTCCAGGACCTCACCGAGCGGCTGTGGGTCGAGGAACTCTAAAGACCGGCCGGTTCAGCCGCCGGACGGCGCTCGCAATGCCTCGCGGGCGAGGAACTCGCGGAAGTACCCGAGTGACTCGTCGGCGACGACGGCAGGCAACAGCACCTGCCACATCCGGGTCAACCGGTTGCGGAGATCGTCGTCGACACCCGAGAGCAGTTCGGCGCCGAGCATCGCGCCGACGATGATCTCGGCCACTGCGCCCGGTTCAAGCCCGGCCCGCAGATCCCCCTCGGTAGCGGCCCGCCGGACCTCGTCTGCCATCTCGTCGAGCCAGCCCGCATAGACCAGTCGCGACACTTCGCTGAATCCGCCGAACACCCGCAGCAGTTGCGCGGCCGTGCGGGTGAGCGGGTCGGTGGCGACCCGGTCGACCACCATGAACAACCCGTGAATGATGTTCTCCAGAGCCGGCGACGTGGATGCGCTGATGCTGCGGAACGTCGCCAGCAGGTTGGCCCCGCCCTCGGCGATGATGGCGACCGCCAGTGACTCCTTGGAGTCGAAGTGGTAGTAGAGCGCGCCCTTGGTCAGCTCGGCGCGCTCGATGATGTCTCCCAGACCGACTGCCGGATAACCGATCTCGCCGATGAGATCGACCGCTGCGTCGACGATCCGGCGCCGCGTCGCCTCAGAGCGGGCCTGCCGCGGCATACGCGATCACCTCCGGCGATGGCCTCGAGTTCTCCGGACTGCAGCCCGGAGGGCGATCATAAGTCATCGGCGGGCAGCGGGGTGGCCCGCTTGAGTGCCTGCGCTCCGCGCCGCCGGGCGAACTGGGTGAGGTAGCTCAACCGCTCGGGCCGTGCGATGCCCGGCAGTACGACGTCCCAGGCGTCGACGAGCCGCGTCAGGAACGCGTGCGGCTCGTCGAGGTCGGTCGTCTGCCGGATGCCCACGTACATCGCGACCAGTAACACGGCGATGTCATCGGCGTCGCGGCCCTCGAGCAGGTCGCCCTCGTCGATGGCGCGCTGCGCGATGCCTGCGAAGCCGGTGACCCACGAGCCGTGCACGCGGATGGCCAGTCCGTCTGTGCGCCCGATGGATTCGAGAAGGTTGAGCCCGGCCCTGGCGAGGTGGTCACCGATGTCCTCCACGGCGATCACGAACATCACGTCGATGAGCGTCTCCGTGGCGGGCAGTCGCCGGGCCAGCACCTCGGCAACCACGGCGCGGCTCTGTTCGGCCCGGTGGTCGACGATCGCGACCGCGAGCGCGTACTTGGACCGGAAGTGGAAGTACATCGCGCCCTTGGTCACCGCCGCGTCGGCCAGGATGTCGTCGAGGCTGACCATGCTGTAGGCGCGCCGGGAGAACTGCCGCGCTGCGGCCTGCAGGATCAGCAGGCGCGTGGCGTCTGCTTTCCGGTCGACCTGATCGCTCACGGGGTCACCTCGGAAACTGGACTGACAGACGATTCTTCCTGGGATGTGACGGACGGGCACGGCACCCGCTGGTTGGTTGATCGCCCGCCGAACCCTCGAGGGACAGCCGGTCGCTGGTGATTTAACGACACGTCAATACTCTAAGTCATGCCAGAGGGTGCAAAGCATGCCTAAAGTATGTAAAGTGCCCGATCGTGATGACTTCTGGTTCGCGACCGGCGGAGCGGCCGGTGACGTCGCCGCGCCCGGTTCCGGGTCGGCGTACCAGCGACCGGACTCTTTGTGCAGGTCGGTCGGGTGCTACGTTTGGTGTTGTTGCCACCGCCCGCCCTGGCAAACCCCTCGAAGTTCAGTGCGGGCTGTGGTGACCCATATCACTCAATTCGTACGCGGTCGTGTCTGCGTGAAGAAGCAGTCGGCAGATGCGTTAATTTTCGTCGTAGCAGCAGTGTTCGGCCGAAGCGGCTCGGCTGTCTTGCATCGGAGCCCGTCGACCGTGGACTCGAGTCCGCGTCCATCAGCAACGTTGAGGTAATTAACAATGTGGGACGAAGAAGTTGACGTCGTCTGTGTCGGAGGAGCCGTCGGAGGCCTGGCGAGCGCCATGATCGCGGTGGACGCCGGCGCCGAGGTGTTCGTCGCCACGGCGCCGCCACCGGTGGACGACGACGTCGTGCCGCCACCACCCTCGTATCTCGAGCGGGGCTGGCTCACCCACGCGCCCGAGGACGACGAGACGCGCGAGTACTTCGCGGAGCTCTCCGAGGACCTAGCCACGCTCGACCCCGTCGCGGGCGACATGGAACTGCCGACCCGCGTCGTGCGGGCTCAGACCCGCGACGAACGCGACGGCCGATGGGTCGAACCCTTCTACGGCGGTCGTCTCAGGAAGTGGGCCACTCAGTGCCTGCGGTCGCCCTACGGTCTACTGCACTCACGAGTGGCGGACTGGCAGACCACCACGATGCGGACACCGGCCGGGCGGGCGATCGAGGTCAAGCCGCTGGGCCCGGTGGGAACGGCTGGGACAGTGCTCTCGCTGGCCGACTGGCTCGGGGGACAGGCGCGTGATCGGCAGATCAGCATCCACACCGGTGTCGCGCTGCAGCGGGTCGTGTTCGAGGACGGGGAGGTCGCCGGCGTGGTCGTCGACGGCGTGGACGGTCCGCATGCGGTCCGGGCCCGGCACGGGGTGACGATCGCGCCTGCCGACAGTCACGCGGTGGCCATCGGCCGGCGGCCCCTGCAGGGCTACGAGGGATACCGGCAGCTGTGCCTGGTCAGCGAGTCCGCCAGCCGGTTCGCCCGCCTCGAGCTGCTGAACATGGGGTCGACGATCCCGGAACGCGCGCTGAGCTGCCACTCGATGAGCCGGCAGCTCCATCAGCCGCCCCGCGATGGGCGGGCACTGCGTTCAGAAGCTGGGCGTGGGCGAAAACTGCACCGGTACCCGCCCGCCGGCCAGTAGCGCCTCCATCGCGTCGCTGG
This sequence comes from [Mycobacterium] manitobense, assembly GCF_025821665.1. GTDB lineage: Bacteria > Actinomycetota > Actinomycetes > Mycobacteriales > Mycobacteriaceae > Mycobacterium > Mycobacterium arseniciresistens. Next base: position 186,224 of record NZ_JACKSJ010000062.1, on the reverse strand, counting down.
GCAGCGGTCGGGACAGCAGGAAGCCCTGCGCCCGATGGCAGCCGTGTCGCAGCAGCGCGACGGCTGCGGCCTCGGTCTCCACGCCCTCGGCCACCAGCTCGAGGCCGAACGCCTCGGCAAGGGCGATGATCGCGCGCACGATGGCCAGGTCACCGGGATTGGAGCCGAGATCCGCGACGAAGCCCTTGTCGATCTTGAGGGCGTCCACCGGCAGTGACTTCAGCAGCGACAGCACGCTGTAACCCGTCCCGAAGTCGTCGATCGCCACCTGCACGCCGACGTCCTTCAGGCCGCCGATCGTCACCCTGGTCGTCTCGATGTCCTGGACGACCACGCTCTCGGTGATCTCCAGGCACACCGAACCGCGCTCGAGGCCGAACTCCTCGACGATTTCGGCCACCGAGTCGATGAAGCCGTCGGTGACCAGCTGCACCGGAGAGACGTTGATGCGCAGTACGATCCCGTGTCCGACGCCGGCTGCACGCCACCCTGCGAACTCCGCGCACGCGTTGCGCATCACCCACCGGCCGAGCTCACCGGCGAGGTTGATCGACTCGGCCACGCCGATGAACGCGTCCGGCGACAACAGGCCGCGGGTCGGGTGCTGCCACCGCACGAGTGCCTCGACAGCGAGGATCTCGCCGGTGCGCATGTCCACCTCCGGCAGGTAGTGCAGCACCAGAGACCCGCTCTCGATGACGTTCTGCAGGTGCAGTTCGATGTCGTTGCGGAATTCGCTGTCCAGCGACATCTCCGCCGAGTAGACCGCCACCTGATTGCCGCCGTGCGACTTCGCGGTCAGCACAGCCTGATCGGCGCGGCTGAGAAGGTTCGACGTGGTGTCATGTCCCGGCACACCGACGGCCACGCCGATGCTGACCGTGCGGGTCAGCATCTCGCCGTCGATCGAGACGCGCTCGCGCAGCACCGCCTGCAGTCGGTAGGCCAGCCGTTCGGCTTCCTCGGGCGAAAGTGGCGAGGCGGGCACGACCACGAATTCGTCGCCGCCGAGTCGCGCGATCAGCTTGTGGTCCCCGTCGTCCTGTCGGAGGCGCTCGGCCAGTATCCGGATGAACCAGTCGCCGGCGGTGTGGCCGAGGTAGTCGTTGATGGCCTTGAGCCGGTCGAGGTCGATGAACAGCACCGACACCGGCCCGGGCCGGCCCGGCGCCAGTCTGGCGTCGAGGTGCGACCAGAGCGCCCGGCGGTTGTACAGGCCGGTGAGGTCGTCGTGGTCGGCGAGGTAGCGCAACCTGTCTTCGGCGGTGATGCGCGCCTGCACCTGCGCGAACAGTGACGCGATCGCCTTGAGCGCATTGAACTCCGCCGCCTGCCATTCGTGGTGACCCGACGTCGCGAAGCCGAGGACGCCGGTGGTCACGTCGCCGGACAGCAACGGCACCAATGCCGTCTCGATCGATCGCTGCTCGGCCGAAGGGGACGCGCTGTCGAGCCGCTTCTCGAGGACCAGAGGCTCCTTGAGGTGCTCGACGCGGCCGAAGTCCGCGTCCGTGTCGAACGGCTGGACGCTGTACGGGTCGGCGGCGTCGCGGGGCGGCCATTCGGCGATCAGGACGGATTCGCGGCTGCTGTGGTCGTTGTGCCGCAGGAATCCGGTGTCGACCGCGAAGTACGTGCCCACGAGGGCCAGCACCCGCTCGCTGGCCTGCGCCGATGTCGCGGCATCGACGGCCATCAACTCGGTCGCGACCGCCGCGACGAGATCGTCGAGGCTGCCCCGGTCGGCGCCGGCGGCCATCAGGTGGTCACGGCGGCCGCCGCCGGCTCTCCGGATCCGGTCAGCGCAGCGATCTTCTGCAGCTCTGAGAAGAAGGTGGACACCTGGTGGGCGTCCGCGCGGTTGGCGAAGGTGCGCCGGTCCCACCACATCATCTTGGTCTGATAGCGCTCGTCGGGATATGGCGTCGCCGGGATCCTGGCCGCCAGCACACCACCCGATGATAGCCAGCGGTTGAGGACGTAGGCCGCTGCGGTCGCGACGGCGAACTGGATATCGAGCAATACCATCGAATGCAGGGGCATACGTGCCAACACATTTGTCAGCTTTCGGCTCTGTTCGGGGTCATCGGACACCCACGCCGATTTGATCTCCACGACGCCGAACGGTAGTCGATCACTGACCATTTTTCGCACCGCGTCCAATCCCGGTTGACCGCTCCATTCAACAACGGCATGGCAATCGTCGACATTCAGGTATGGACCCTTTGCCCGCACTCCGCCGACGACGCGGCCGTCGGTATTGATTCCCGCGCAAAACAAAGCCGTGTCATTTCCGCTACGCAATGCCGGCACATCGAGGGCTGCTTCCACGCCGTGCTTTCGATAGCTGAGTTCGGCGCCGCGAACATACTCGGACCACAGCTCGGGTTCGGCCGCCGGTTGTGCCACCACAATGGTGCATTCGCTGTCGGGGTCCCACCAGCTGGGGCTCGTCTCCAGGCGCAGGTCCACCGAGCCGGAGGTGTCTAGCTGGGGAGCGGTCATGTGAGTCCATCCTTCGGGCAGCCGACCACCGGGGTCGAAGCGGCTGATTCTGGCGCGCATCACGCAGGGTTACGAATACGCGTTGATGAGTATCCCGCTCACGGCGACTTCAATTCCAGCTAGCGAGAGAGACTTGTCCAGCATTGCGCTTAATGGTTACGACTGTGCATCGGAGTTCGCACCCGGCCCGCGAAAGATGGCAATCTCGGCTAATCATGGTCACCGCTGGTCGTATTGCGTCATCGTCGTGCGCTGGCGAACTTTGCAATAGTTTCGGCGGACCGAAAGGCCGTCGCGAGAGGCCGCATCGCAATTTTTCGTGTTTGCCGCAGAGGTGAGCCGGGAAGTCGATTTCCTCGCCATTGGACAGTGGCGTAGAGCGTCCCCGCGCGTCCGGCGGGATTCGTCGGGAACGGCGGCCGCCCGCATTCCGTCACCCCCGATGGCCTCCCCGGCCGCAGGTCGGACGCCGGGCGCCCAGGTGAGCGGCACCACGGGATGACCCGGCTCGCTCGTCTCGCCGGCCGCCGGACCGGCAGGACGGCCGGCGTCGCGGTGTTTGCCCGCCGGTCGTCGATCCTTGAACGTTCACGCGGTTCACAGAAAACGGGGCCGATCCCGTCGCTGCAGGGAAATTCCAGGCCACCGCGCCGGTTTCGCCGGTGTGGTCCGGCGTAGAACGATGCGGTGCGGCCGCGGAGCCGGCCGCACCGGCCATGCCTTCCGGCGCACGCGCCGATACACGCGCCGCTCGCCGTGGTCGTCGTCCGGTGCGGTGACGGCTGCCGCCTTCCGGCGGTCGACCATTCATGATCAGAAACGCCGGCGTGCAGGAAACGGGGCCGGCCCGGTACGTTGACAGGCTTCGTGTTTTGCCGTCGCAGCGACGGCAATATCGTTCGCCACCGTAGTGAAAGCGCAGATCACGCGCCCGGTGGGGGCACCAATCGCAGTGTCGTTGCTCACACCGGACCAATAACTGTTACAGCCGTCCAATTGTCTGCTGCGTCAAACCACACATCGGGTCGCTGCGGGGCGGAATTGACAATTGACGCAATGAAAAAAATGGCGCGGCCGTAAATCGTCGATCGATGTTCGAAAACGACAAGCGGTCGATCCGTCGGGCAGTGAGCCGGCTGACGCCGCGACTGTTCGAGTACGACGCTGGCAGACGCGGCAGCACACGACTCGAGGGGCGGGCGGGGCGGACGTCGGCCGGCGGCTCACGGGCCTTCTGGCCCGTTCGTGACCGCGAACGGTGAACGTGCCGTGGTGCACGGTACTGCGGATCCGCCGTGCCGGGTGGATCCACGCGGCCCTCGAGCGGTTATCTTGTGGCTGAGTGCCGCCGCCGCGAGGACGGCGTCGAGAGGAGAAGTCATGAAGGTGTTCGCCGGTCTCGACGAGCTCGTCGCCGCGGAGGGCGTTCAGCTCGGTCCGACCGAATGGCTGGAGGTCAGCCAGGACCGCGTCAACCTGTTCGCCGACGCGACCGACGACCATCAGTGGATCCACATCGACCCGGCGCGTGCGGCGGAGGGTCCGTTCGGCGGCACCATCGCGCACGGTCTGCTGACCCTCTCGCTGCTTCCGCACTTCACCCATCAGCTCTACCGCGTCGAGAACGTGGCGATGGCCATCAACTACGGCTACAACAAGGTTCGGTTCATCACGCCCGTGCCGGTCGGTGCGAAACTGCGGGCGCGCGCTGAGATCGCCGAGGTCAAGCAGCTCGACGGCGCCGTGCAGGCGACCATGACCGTGACCGTGGAGGTCGACGGGTCGGACAAGCCGGCCGCGGTCGCGGAGTCGATCGTCCGCTTCATCGGCTGACCCCCACGGGGCCTGCCCGAGTCCCTACCGTATTGCTTACAGTCGACGTATCGTCACGGCAGTTCGCAGGTGGCTGGACTGGAGGCAGGGTGTCCGACTTCTCAGGCAGGCAGGCCATCGTCACCGGTGCCGGATCGGGTATCGGGGCGGCGCTGTGCCGCGCACTCGTGGCGGCGGGAGCCGAGGTGCTGTGCACCGACATCGACGAGGTCGCCGCGGCGGGCACGGCCGCCAGACTGGGCGCTGCGGCGCGATCGGCGCGTCTCGACGTCACCGACGCCGCCGCCGTGCAAGCCGCGGTCGACGGCGTCGTCGCACGTGCCGGCCGGCTCGACCTGATGTTCAACAACGCGGGCATCACGTGGGCCGGCGACACGGAGCTGCTGACCCTGGACCACTGGAACGCGATCATCGACGTCAACATCCGGGGAGTCGTGCACGGCGTCGCGGCGGCCTACCCGCAGATGATCCGCCGGGGCGGCGGCCACATCTTCAACACCGCGTCGATGGCCGGACTGGCTGCAGCCGGCCAGATCACGAGCTACGTGATGACCAAGCACGCGGTGGTCGGGCTGTCTCTGGCGCTGCGCAGCGAGGCGGCCGCGCACGGGGTGGGGGTGCTCGCCGTGTGCCCGACGGCAGTCGAGACGCCCATCCTGGACAAGGGCGCGGTGGGCCCCTTCGACGGCCGCGAATTCTATCGACGGGGCCAGGGCAGCAAGCACTTCCACGACCCCGACAAACTGGCACGCGATACCCTGCGCGCCGTGCGGCGCAACCGCGCGCTGCTGGTCACGCCCCGCCAGGCGTACGCGGGCTGGATGTTCGCCCGGTTCGCACCGGGGCTCATGCAGCGGATGGCGATCCGCTTCGTCGCTCGTCAGCGCGCCGCGGCGGCACCGGAGACCGCGACGTGAGCCTGCCGACTCCGCGTCCGCCCGAGATCACCGGTGCCTGGCTGGGGGCGGTGCTCAGCGCAGGTGGTCGCGACGTCGGTGTGGACGCCGTCGAGGTGACGCCGATCGGGTCAGGTGACGGCGGAGCGTTCCGGCTGACACCGACGTATGCGGCTGCGCAGCCGGACCTGCCTCGCAGTTTCACCCTCGAGACACCCGGGGGCTTCGGACACCGCAGCGAGTGCGGGTTCTACGCATCGGTCCGCGGTCGGGTGGAGGTGCCGGCGCCCGAGTGCGTGCTCTGTGAGATCGACGCCGAGACTGGTGAATCCGTGTTGCTGCTGGCCGATCCGGCGCCGGTGGTCGTGGTGGACCCGCTCGACGGCTGCGACGAGGAGCGCGCACGGGTGGCCGCCTCGGCAATCGCCGGGCTGCACGCGCCGACCTGGTGTGCGCCCGAGTGGTTGCGGTTTCCCGGCCTCGCCGCACCGCTGCCGGACAGTGCCGCGGCCAGGGCGCTCGGCGACGCCGCCCGCGCAGGCGGGGAGCGGATCGTCGAGCGGTTCGGTGGGCGGCTCACCGTCGAGGACACCGCGACCCTTGCCGAGGCCATGGCCGCGGTCAGCTCGTGGGTGTCTGCCGCACAGGGCCGATACAGCCTGCTGCACGGCGACTTCCGCCTCGAGCATCTGCTGTTCGCCCCCGACGGTGTGGCGGTCCGGGTGACCGGCTGGCAGACACTCACGGTCGGACTACCGGCCCGAGATGTCGCCTGCCTGGCCGGAACCGGCATGGAGCCCGAGCTCAGGTCGACGGGAGACCATGATCTCGTGACGGCCTACCACTCCGCACTGGTCGAACGCGGAGTGACCGGATACGACCTCGAAACCTGCTGGCACGACTATCGTTACGCCATGTTGCAGGCCGTGCTGAGCTGCGTGTCGGCGCTCACCGTGGCGACATCCGGCGGGCATGCGGCGGACCCGTTGCTCGCGATGCTGCACCGCGCCTGCGTGGCCGTCCGCGACCTGCGGACGCTCGAACTCGTCGCCGAGGTCGACTCCGCGGAGCGGGCGGTCGCGCAGTATCTGACACACGTCAACGTTCATTGACGTGTGTCAAAAGCGCTGTTAGTGTCCTGGTTCACAGCAGGAGGTGGGCATGGCCACGCAGCATCCGCGGGTCGCAGTCATCGGTGCGGGCATCAGTGGCCTCACGGCAGGCAAGATGCTCAACGACTACGGGGTGCCGTACACCACGTTCGAGAGCTCGGACCGCATCGGCGGCAACTGGGCGTTCGGCAATCCCAACGGCCACAGCAGCGCCTACCGTTCGCTGCACATCGACACGTCCAGACAACGCCTGTCGTTCAAGGACTTCCCGATGCCGGAACACTTCCCGACCTTTCCGCACCATTCGGATGTGAAGGAGTATCTGGACGCCTACGCCGACACGTTCGGACTGCTCGACCACATCGAGTTCGGCAACGGCGTGGTCCGCGCGGATCGCCTCGACGGGGGCGGCTGGGAGATCCTCGACCAGGGTGGGGAGCGGCGCCGGTTCGACCTGCTGGTGGTGGCCAACGGCCACCACTGGGACCCCCGGTTCCCGGAATTCCCGGGCACCTTCACCGGTCAGTCGATCCACTCGCACCATTACGTCGACCCGACGGCGCCGCTCGCGCTCACCGGGAAGCGGATTCTCGTGGTCGGTCTGGGCAACAGCGCCGCCGACATCACCGTCGAACTGTCGTCCAAGGCGCTGCAGAACCGGGTCACGCTCTCCACCCGGTCGAGCGCCTGGATCGTGCCGAAGTACATCGCGGGCCGGCCCGGGGACACCATGTGGCGCACCACCCCGTACCTCCCGCTTTCGTGGCAGCGCAAGGCGCTGCAGATGGTGGCGCCGGCGATGGGCACCGACCCGATCCGGTACGGCCTGCCGCCGGCGAATCACAAACTGTTCGAGGCGCATCCGACGCAATCGGTCGAGCTGCCACTGCGACTCGGATCGGGTGACGTGATCCCCAAGCCGAATGTCGCGAGGCTGGACGGCGCGGCGGTGCACTTCGAGGACGGCACAAGCGACGAGTTCGACGTGATCGTCTATGCCACCGGCTACAACATCACGTTCCCGTTCTTCGATCCGGACTTCATCAGCGCACCCGACAACACCATTCGGCTCTACAAGCGGATGTTCATGCCCGGCATCGCCGATCTGGCGTTCATCGGATTCGCCCAGGCCGTCCCGACGCTCTTCCCGTTCGTCGAGTGCCAGTCCCGCCTGCTGGCCGCCTACGCGATCGGGCGCTACGCGCTGCCGCCGGCCGGGGAGATGGACCGGGTGATCGACGCCGACCAGCAGCGTTACGTCGGGCACTGCACGGATCGGCCACGGCACACGCAGCAGGTCGACTACTTCTACTACGAGCACGACATCCGGACCCGCGAGCTTCCCGCGGGCGCCAGGAGAGCCGCCGCCACATCGCCACTGGTGCAGGCGGCGTCGTGAGATCGGCGACCGACCGCCGACCGCCGAACCGCAGCGATGTGCGCCGCGAGGCGATCCTGTCCGCACTCGACCAGTGGTTGCGCGAGACCAGCCTCGACGACGTCAACATCGCACACATCGCGCAGCAGGCCGGAGTGACGCGCTCGGCGTTCTACTTCTATTTCGAGAACAAGGCGGCGGCGGTCGCGGCGCTGATGGAGCGGATCGTCGACGAGACCTTCGTCGTCAACGATGCGTTCACCGCGACGCCTCAGCCGCCCCCGGCCCGTGTGCGGGCGATGCTCGACGGGCTCTTCGGCACCTGGGAGCGCCACCGGCACCTGTTCCAGGCGATGCTGGAAGCGCGGGGGTCCAGCGCGTCGGTGCGCGAGATCTGGGACCGCGCGCGTGAGGCTTTCGTCGACTCGATCGCGGCGATGATCCGTGCCGACCGCGCTGCGGGCGTCGCACCCGAGGGTGCCGATGCGGAGGTGCTGGCGACGGTGCTGCTGGAATTCAACGACCGTCTGCTGGAACGGCTGACCCTGGGCGGGACGCTGACCCCGCAGCAGCTGCTGGACGGCGCCGCCGCGGTCTGGCTGGGCACGATCTACGGAATCAACACGACGCTGGACCGATCGCAGGAGCTGGCATGACCCGCAACGAGATCTCCTTCGAATCGGACGGCGTCACGTGCAGCGCCTGGCATTTCCCGGCGCGGACTGCGGACTTCGACTCACCGGGCGGGCGTCCGGTGGTGGTGGTGGCGCACGGATTCGGCGGTACCAAGGATTCGGGACTGGCGCCGTTCGCCGAGCAGTTCAGCGCCGCAGGCCTCGATGTTCTGGCGTTCGACTACCGCGGCTTCGGCTCCTCGGAAGGTGAACCGCGCCAGAGCGTCTCCGTCGCCCGGCAGCTGGCGGACTACCGCGCCGCATTGGCGACCGCGCAGCGCCTACCCGGCGTGGACCGTCGTCGCGTCGTGCTTTGGGGCTCGTCGTTCTCGGGCAGTCACGTGCTGCGGGTGGCCGCCGAATGCCAGGAGGTCGCCGCGGTGATCGCCATGACCCCATTGACCAGTGGACTGGCCGCGAGCCGTGCGGCGGTGGCGCACCGAGACCTCCTCGCCGCGCTGCGGTGGACCCTGGTGGGCGTGAAGAGCCGCGTGCAGGTGGCGCGGGGGCGGCGTCCGTCTCTGATGCCGTTGGCGGCGCCGCCGGGGGAGTCGGGTGCGCTCGCCCTCGACGGCGCCTACGAGAGTTACCGCCGCATCGCCGGACCGACGTGGCGCAACGAGATCGACGCCGGAATTGGCTTCGAGCTGGCCAAGATCCGTACTGCGAAGGCCGCCAAGCAGATTCGCGCCCACGTCCTGGTGCAGATCGCCGACTTCGACCGGTTCGTGCCTGCGGACTCGGTCGCGCGCACTGCCGTGCAGGCCCGCGCGCAGGTGCACCACTACCCGTGCGACCACTTCGACGTGTGGCCGGGGCACGACTGGTTCATGACCGCCGCCGGACACCAGGTCGGCTTCCTGCGGCGCGCGCTCGCGCAGCAGGCCCCGCCGGTCAGAACTGGGTAGAGCCGCAGTCGACGGCGATCGCGGCCGCGGTCACGAAGCGTGACTCGTCGCTGGCCAGCCAGGCCACCGCGTCGGCGATGTCCTCGGGCTGGGCGATGTCGGGGATGAACGGGGTGACCATGTTCATCAGACCCGGGTTCGTCGCGTCGGCGCGAACCAGTCCTTCCACCATGTCGCCGGTGCCCATCGGCGTGTTGACCGCTCCGGGATGCACACTGTTGACCCGGATCCGGTGCTTGCCCAGTTCGGCGGCGAACGCCCGCGCCATGCCCGTGACGGCGTGCTTGCTGGCCGTGTAGTGCACCATGAACGGCTGCATCTTCAACCCTGCGGCCGAACTGATCAGGATCACCGACCCGCCGCGGCCACCGTCGATGAGGTGCTGTGCGGCTGCCATCACCGTGTTCCAGGTGCCGGTGATGTTGACGTCGGTCACGTCGCGGAAGTCCTCGGGCGTGATGGTGTTCCACGCCTGCGGTGCGGTGATCCCGGCGTTGGCGACGACGACGTCGAGCCGGCCCAGCTCGGCGACCCCCGCGTCGACCGCCTCGCGGAGTCCGTCGTGGTCGCGGGTGTCGACCACCGTGGACAGGATCCGGCGTCCGGTCGCCTCCACCAGCTCGACGGTCTCGGCGAGGTCCTCCGGAGTGGCGGAATCGTAGGGGACGCACGACGGCAACTTGCCCGCGACGTCCACCGCGATGATGTCGGCACCCTCGGAGGCCAGCCGGACGGCGTGGGCCCGCCCCTGTCCGCGCGCGGCCCCGGTCACGAACGCCACTCTGCCACTGAGTCTCTCGCTCAAATCCGTACTCCTATGTCGTCTCGGTCATGTGTGTCGAGGTGGCTCAGCTTCGGCGCTGTGCCGCCCGTACCAGCCCGCCGCCGATGATCAACCGCTGGATCTCGCTGGTGCCCTCGTAGAGGCGCAGCAGCCGGACATCGCGGTAGATCCGCTCGACGGGCACGTCGCGCATGTAGCCGCTGCCGCCGTGGACCTGCACCGCCAGGTCGGCGACCTTGCCGACCATCTCGGTGCAGAACAGTTTCGCGGTGGACGGGGCGATCCGGCGGTCCTCACCGGTGACCCACATCCTGGCCGCGTCGCGCACCAGCGCACGGCCTGCCATCACGCCCGCCTGCATGTCGGCGAGCATCGCCTGGACGAGCTGGAAGCTGCCGATCGGCGTACCGCCCTGGGTGGCGTTGGCGGCGTAGGCGACCGACTCGTCCAGCGCACGCTGGGCCGCCCCGACCGACAGCGCGGCGATGTGGATCCGTCCTCGGGCGAGTGACGTCATCGCGGCGCGATAGCCGATGTCCTCGGCGCCGCCGATCAGCGCCGAGGCTTCGACCCGGACGTCGTCGAAGTTGACGTCCGCGGTCCAGGCGCCCTCCTGGCCCATCTTCGCGTCCTTGGCGCCGACCGTGACGCCGTCGGCGTCGGCGGGAACCAGGAACACCGCGATGCCCGGCCCGTCGGAATCCGCCGGCCGGGTCCGCGCGAAGGTGACGAAGAGGTCGGCCGTCGGGGCGTTGGTGATGTACTGCTTGCTCCCGGTGATCACCCAGTCGTCGTCGTCTTGCGAGCCGTCGCGAACCGCCTTGGTGCGCAGCCCCGCGGGGTTCGAACCGGCGCCGGGTTCGGTGAGCGCGAACGACGCGACCACGGCGCCGGACGCGATGTCCTCGAGCCAGCGGGTTTTCTGTTCATCGGTGCCGAAGCCCACGAGCACCTGTCCGGCGATGCCGTTGTTGGTGCCGAACATCGACCGCAGCGCCAGCGAGGTGTAGCCGAACTCCATCGCCAGTTCCACGTCCTGGGCCAGGTCGAGGCCGAGGCCGCCCCACTCCTGGGGGATCGCGTAGCCGAACAGACCCATCTTCTTGGCCTGCTCACGCAGGTCGTCGGGGACGCGGTCGGCGGCCAGGATCTCCTGCTCGCGCGGCACCACGGCGGTGCGCACGAAGTGCCGGGTCTGGTCGAGGATCTCGCGGAAATCTTCGTCGCCGACTTCACTCATGGAGATTCTCCTTCCGCGGGCCAGGGTTCTCGTGCATCGTATATGAAATATGATCACCCGAACCGGGCGGTCCGGGGTCGAGGAGAGGGGTAGGCAGTGTCGTTGCTCAGTGGTCAGACGGCGGTCGTCACCGGCGGTGCGCAGGGTCTCGGCCTGGCCATCGCCGAGCGGTTCGTCGCCGAAGGGGCACGCGTCGTACTCGGCGACCTGAACCTGGAGGCCACGCAGGCCGCCGCCGAGCGGCTGGGAGGGGACGACACGGCGGTCGCAGTGCGGTGCGACGTGACCTCGGGCGCCGACGTCGACGCCCTGGTCGCCGCGGCGACCGAGCGGTTCGGCCGGTTCGACATCATGGTGAACAACGCCGGCATCACCCGCGACGCGACCCTGCGCAAGATGACCGAGGACCAGTTCGACCAGGTGATCGCCGTCCACCTGAAGGGCACCTGGAACGGCCTGCGGGCAGCCGCCGCGGTGATGCGCGAGAACAAGCGCGGCGCCATCGTCAACATGTCGTCGATCTCGGGCAAGGTCGGCATGGTCGGGCAGACCAACTACTCGGCAGCCAAAGCGGGCATCGTCGGGATGACCAAGGCCGCCTCCAAGGAGCTCGCCCATCTCGGAGTGCGGGTCAACGCGATCCAGCCGGGACTGATCCGGTCGGCGATGACCGAGGCGATGCCGCAACGCATCTGGGATTCCAAGGTGGCCGAGGTCCCGATGGGCCGGGCCGGCGAGCCCGAGGAGGTCGCCAAGGTGGCCCTCTTCCTTGCCTCTGACCTGTCCTCGTACATGACGGGCACGGTCCTCGAGGTCACCGGGGGACGGCATCTGTGATGCGTGAGGCGGTCATCTGCGAACCCGTGCGCACGCCGATCGGGCGCTATCACGGATCGCTGACGTCGCTCACCGCGGTCGACCTCGGCGTCGCCGCACTTCAGGGACTGCTCCAGCGGACCGGTGTGGCTCCCGACGCGGTCGAGGACGTGATCGTGGGGCACTGCTATCCGAGCATGGAGGCCCCGGCGATCGGGCGGGTGATCGCGCTGGACGCGGGACTGCCGGTGTCGGTGCCCGGTATGCAGATCGACCGCCGCTGCGGATCCGGTTTGCAGGCGGTGATCCAGGCGTGCATGCAGGTGGCGGGCGGCCACAACGATCTCGTCGTCGCCGGTGGCGCCGAGTCCATGAGCAACGTGGTGTTCCACTCCACCGACATGCGATGGGGTGGCGCCCGCGGCGGCATCACGGTCCACGATGCGCTCGCGCGCGGCAGGACGACCGCAGGCGGCAGGAACCATCCCGTGCCCGGCGGCATGCTGGAGACCGCCGAGAACCTGCGCCGCCGGTACTCGATACCGCGCGAGGAGCAGGACGAACTGGCCGTGTTGTCGCACCGGCGTGCCGTCGGGGCGCAGACCGACGGGCTGCTGGCCGAGACGATCGTCCCGGTCACGGTGTCGACGCGCAGTGGGACGGAGGTGGTCGACACCGACGAGCACCCGCGCGCCGACACCTCGATGGAGTCGCTGTCGAAACTCAAGCCCGTGCTCGGCAGGACCGACCCGGAAGCCACTGTGACGGCCGGGAATTCGAGCGGGCAGAACGACGCCGCGGCGATGTGCCTGGTGACCACGGCGGAGCGGGCGGCCGACCTCGGGCTCACGCCGCTGGTCCGGATGGTGTCCTGGGCCGTCGCCGGCGTGCCGCCCGAGGAGATGGGCATCGGCCCGGTTCCCGCCACCGAGGCCGCACTGGCCAGGGCCGGACTCGGCCTCGCCGACATGGATCTCGTCGAACTGAACGAGGCGTTCGCTGCGCAGGCGCTGGCCTGCACCCGCGAGTGGGGATTCTCATCCGCCGATCTGGAGCGCACGAACGTGCACGGCTCGGGGATCTCGCTCGGCCACCCGGTGGGAGCGACCGGGGGACGGATGCTGGCGACACTGGCGCGCGAACTGCACCGCCGGGGCGGGCGCTACGGCCTGGAGACCATGTGTATCGGCGGCGGCCAGGGGCTCGCGGCCGTGTTCGAGAGGGTGGGCGCATGACCAGACTCGCGCAGACGCTGGGGCTCAGCGAGTTCCAGACCGAGATCCTCGCCACCGTGCGGCAATTCGTGGACAAAGAGGTGATCCCGACCGCACAGGAACTCGAACACGCCGACACCTACCCGCAGGCGATCGTCGACGCCATGCGGGAGATGGGTCTGTTCGGGCTGATGATCCCGGAGGAGTACGGCGGCCTTGGCGAGTCGCTGCTCACCTACGCGTTGTGCGTGGAGGAGCTGGCGCGCGGGTGGATGAGCGTGTCGGGGGTGATCAACACCCACTTCATCGTGGCGTACATGATCCGCCAGCACGGCACCGACGACCAGAAGCGGCACTTCCTGCCGCGGATGGCCACCGGCGAGACGCGCGGCGCGTTCTCGATGTCCGAGCCCGAACTCGGCTCCGACGTCGCCGCCATCCGCACCCGTGCCCGGCGCAACGGCGACGGCGGATACACGATCGACGGGCAGAAGATGTGGCTCACCAACGGCGGGAGCTCGACCCTGGTGGCCGCCCTGGTGCGCACCGACGAGGGCGCCGACAAGCCGCACCGCAACCTGACCGCGTTCCTGGTCGAGAAGCCGGCCGGCTTCGGCGAGGTCGCACCGGGGCTGCTGATCCCCGGCAAGCTCGACAAGCTCGGGTACAAGGGAATCGACACCACCGAGATGATCTTCGACGGCTACCAGGCTGCCGCGGACACCGTGCTGGGGGAGGCGCCCGGGCAGGGTTTCTTCCAGATGATGGACGGCGTCGAGGTCGGCCGGGTGAACGTGTCGGCCAGGGCGTGCGGTGTGGGTGTGCGGGCCTTCGAGCTGGCCGTCCGGTACGCACAGCAGCGCCAGACGTTCGGCAAGCCGATCGCCGAGCACCAGGCGATCGCCTTCCAGCTCGCCGAGATGGCCACGAAGGTGGAAGCCGCGCATCTGATGATGGTCAACGCCGCCCGGCTCAAGGACTCCGGCGAGCGCAACGACGTCGCGGCGGGGATGGCCAAGTACTTCGCCAGCGAGGTGTGCTCGGAGGTCACCCAGCAGAGTTTCCGGATCCACGGCGGCTACGGCTACTCCAAGGAGTACGAGATCGAACGGCTGATGCGCGATGCGCCGTTCCTGCTCATCGGCGAGGGCACCAGCGAGATCCAGAAGAACATCATCAGCAAGCGCCTGCTGGCCGATTACCGGGTCTGACCGATGACCGTCCCGGATTTCGCTGCGCGGCCTCAACTCTCGGAGGATGTCGCCCGGCTGGTGCGCAGGCGGATCTTCGACGGCAGTTACCCGGCGGGGGAGTACATCCGGCTCGACCAGCTCGCCGTCGAACTCGGCATCAGTGTCACTCCGGTCCGCGAGGCACTGTTCGCGCTGCGCGCCGAGGGCCTGCTCGACCAGCAGCCGCGCCGGGGGTTCGTGGTGCTGCCGGTCACCAGCCGCGACATCGCCGACGTGGCCAACCTGCAGGCCCACGTCGGAGGTGAACTCGCCGCGCGGGCGGCCGGCGCCGTCACCGACGAACAGGTCCGCGAGCTGGCCGCCATCCAGGAGGCGCTGGAGGCCGCCTACGCCCGCGACGACGACGAGGCCGCGACGCGGCTGAACCACGATTTCCACCGGGCCATCAATGTCGCCGCGGACTCGCCTAAGCTGGCGCAGCTGATGTCGCTGATCACCAGATACGCACCGGAGTCGGTGTTCCCGACGATCGCCGGTTGGCCCGCCCAGTCCACCGACCACCACCGCAGGCTGTTGGCCGCGCTGGCGGCGCACGACGAATCGATGGCGCGCGAGGTGATGTCGGAACATCTCGCGGCAGGCGCGGAGCCGCTGATCGCTCACCTGCTCACCCGCGGCGTGGTCCGGTGAAGGGCGCGTGATGGGTGTCCTCGACGGTGTGCGGGTGCTCGACTTCGGCCGGTTCATCGCCGCGCCGTGGTGCAGCGCACTGCTGGCCGACATGGGCGCCGACGTCATCCGTATCGAGAAACGCGAAGGCGGTGAGGACCGTTGGGTGCAGGCGGTCACCGAGAGCGGTGAGGGTGGCACCTTCCTGCAGTGCAACCGCAACAAACGCTCGCTGACGCTGGACACCACCACCGACGCCGGCGCGCAGATCACCCGCACGCTGGTGGCGGACGCCGACATCGTGGTCGCGAACATGCCCGCGGCGGGCATGCGGGCCAACGGGCTGGACTACGAGACGCTGCGCGCCGTCCGGCCCGACATCATCCTGGCCAGCGCCACCGCCTACGGCGAGGGCGGTCCCTACAGCGACCGCATCGGTTTCGACGGCGCCGGACAGGTGATGTCGGGAGCGGTGTTCCGGCAGGGACTGCCCGACATGCCCATCCGGACCGTCGTGCCCTACGCCGACTTCGGCACGGCGCTGACCCTGACCATCGGCGTGATGATGGCGCTGTACCACCGCGAGCGCACGGGGCAGGGCCAACACGTGGAGGGCGCGCTGCTGCCGACCGCCATGATGCTGTCCAACGCGTTCCTGATCGAACGTGAACTGCTGGGCACCGACAAGCCCCGGATGGGCAACCAGGGGGCGTCGGTGGCGCCGTGCGACCTGTACCGGACCGCCGACGACGGCTGGGTGCTGCTGCAGGTGGCCGGGCAGCCGATGTTCAAGCGGTGGTGCCGGCTGATGGGCCGGGAGGACCTGTTCGACGATCCGCGGTTCGCCGACGACGACAAGCGGTGGAAACACGGCGACGTCCTCAACGACCTGATGTCGGCGTGGTGCGCGGACAAGACGAAGGCCGAGGTGCTTTCGTTATTGGAATCCGCGAAACTCCCCGCAGCGCCCCTGCACTCGACTCAGGACGTGCTCGACGACCCGCACGTCGAAGCGATGGGCTACCTGCAGCACATCCCGTTCCCCGGCGCAGCGCGCGACGTGCCGATCCTCGACACACCGTTCCGGATGTCCGCGACGCCCGGCACGATCCGCAGGCGGGCCCCGCTGCTCGGAGAGCACACCGACGAGGTACTCGGCGAGATCGGTTACAGCGCTGCGGACATCACCGACCTGCGGCGCCGAGAGATCGTGTGACGGCTCTGCGCCGGTGAGCGCGGGTCTCGCAAACCGCTGACGGACTCACGCGGGCAGTGCAACACTCTCAGATCAGCGGTGGGGATCGGTAGCCGGCGCACGACGAGAGAGAAGCGACATGACGACTCATCACCGGAAGCGGCTCATCGCCGGCGCACTGATGTCCGCCTCCCTTGCCGCCACCGGTCTCGGACTGTCCGCCGGTGTCGCGCAGGCGCAGACGCCTCCCGGCGGCCCGCACCAGTGGTGCCCGGGGGACCCGCCGGTGGAGACCGGCAACAAGAAGTACAACCCGGTGCGCTGGGACGAGAGCATCTGCCACGAGTACTGGTTCGTCTACAGCGGACAGGGCAACGTCGCGAAGAACATCTGGGACGGACCGAATCCGCCCGGGCCGCCTCCCGGCATGGGATTCAAGCCGCCGCCGCCCATCCCGCCCGGCTGGTGCTACGGCCTGTTCCTTCCCTCGCCGTGCCCGCCGGGCGTCCTCGGGCCGGTGCCGCACGCCGCTCCCTGAAGCTGCGCGTCACCAGTCCGCATCGGTGAACCGGATGACGCCGCGGATGTTGCGGCCCTCGAGCATGTCGCGGTAGCCCTCGTTGATCTGTTCGAGCGCGTACTCGCGGGTGACCATCCCGTCGAGGTCCAGGCGGCCCGCGCGGTAGAGGGCGAGCACCTCCGGGATGTCGTGCTGCGGGTTGGCCCCGCCGAAGATGCTGCCGCGCAGGCTCTTCTGCAGCAGGGTGAGGAGTGCGACGTTCATCGTGACGTCGTTCGCCAGCACGTTGCCCATCGCGGTGACCACGCAGGTGCCTGCCTTCGCCGTGAGCGCGAGCCACGAGCCGACGTCTGCGCCCTCGGCGCGTCCGACGGTGACGATCACCTTGCGGCACATCACCCCTTCGGTCGCCTCGGCGATGCCGGTGGCCGCGGACACCAGGTCCGGATAGGTGTGCGTGGCGCCGAAGCGCCGCGCCTGGTCCCGCTTCCACTCCACCGGGTCCACCGCGAAGATCCTGCGTGCACCCGACAGGGCCGTGGCCTGCAGCGCCGCCGTTCCCACACCACCGACACCGACGATCGCCACGTCCTCGCCCGGCCGCACCTCGGCGGTGTGGACCGCCGAGCCGTAGCCCGTCGTCACGCCGCAGCCGACCAGGCAGGCCACCTCGAACGGTATCGCGGGATCGATGGGAACCACCGAGCTCCGGTGCACCACGACGTAGGGCGCGAAGGTGCCGAGCAGCGACATCGCGGTCACGTCCGTCCCGCCCGCCTGGATGCGGAAGGTGCCGTCGGACACCGAGGCCCCCGACAGCAGGCCGGCCCCGAGATCGCACAGGTTGCGCAGTCCGCTCCGGCACGGCGGACACGTGCCGCAAGACGGGATGAATGACATCACCACGTGGTCGCCTACGTCGAGATCGTGCACCCCCGGTCCGATTTCGATGACCACGCCGGCGCCTTCGTGCCCGCCGAGGATCGGAAAGCCCGCCGCCGGGATGTCGCCGGTGACGAGGTGGTGATCGGAGTGGCACAGGCCGGCGGTCTCCAGCCGGACCTTCACCTCACCCGCACGGGGGTCACCGATGTCGATCTCCTCGACCGACCAGGGCTGGTGGAAGTCCCACAGCAGTGCGCCCTTGGTTCTCATGTGTCCGCCTCACTTTCCAGGAGCGTTCGTAGTCCGCGCACGTCGACCTTGCCCGAGGCCAGTCGCGGGACCGCGTCGTCGGAGTCCAGCAACACCCACACCGTCGGCATCTTGAACGCACTCAACGACTTCCGGACCGCCGCGGTGAGTCGCCCGACGGTCATCGTTGCGGGGTCGCACACCACGGCGGCCCCGACGCGGTCGTCGAGCACGTTGGTGACCACCGCGAGCTGCACGCCGTCGACGGCGCGCAGGGCCCGTTCGACCTCTGCGGGGTAGACGATGGCGCCGCTGACCTTGAACATGTCGTCGACGCGACCGTGGTAGAAGAGGAAGCCGGCGTCGTCGAGGTGGCCGAGATCGCCGGTGGAATACCAGCCGTCGGAGGTGAACAGCTCTTCGCGGCTGCGCCGGCACATGCCCCGCATGATGTGCGGCCCGCGGATCTGGATCACGCCCGTTGTCCCGTCCGGGACCGCCGCACCGGTCGACGGGTCGGCGATGCGCACCGTCATCCCGTCGAACGGCCGTCCGCAGCTGCCCCATTGCGGACGGGGCATGTCCGTGTCGGCCGGATATCCGCTGTAGGGGCCGAAGGATTCGGTCATGCCGAACAGCCGGGCACGGGCACCCGGCTCGGCACGAAGCTCCGGCGCCAGCAGCGCCTCCAGGCTGCCCGGCCGCAGCGCCGAGAGGTCCGCCTGTCCCGCCGCCGACGCCCGCGCCAGTGCCTCCGCCTGCTCGGGCCAACCGCGAAAGAGTGTGACGCGCTCGCGCTCCAACAGCGCCACCGTCGTTTCGGGGCGGGGGATCTGCTCGGTCACCAGGGTGGCGCCGGCGACCAGCGCCGAGATGACGCCGCTGCCGAATCCGCCCACCCAGAAGAACGGCATCGGCAGGTAGAGCCGGGTGTCGGCGCCGATGCACCTGGCGGTCAGCCCGGAGCGCGCGGCGGCAAGCGCGTTGCCGTGCGAGTGGATCACCGCCTTCGGCGCGCCGCTGCTGCCGGAGGTGAACAGGATCACCAGCGGGTCGCTCGGCTCGACGGCATCGGCCATCGCCGCCACCATGCTCTGCGTGCGCCCCGTTGCGTCGCCGACCGCGTCGCGGAGCCGGTCGATGATCCAGATCCTGCGCAGCGCGGGCAGTTCCGGTGATCGCAGTGGCCCGCCGACGTCGTCCGGCAGCCCGGCCGCCGCGCGCAGCCCGTCCAGGTAGCGATGGCCGCGGAACTCTTCGACCGTGAGGAGGAACCGAACGGCTGCGGTGCGCAGCTGGGCGAGGAGTTCAGTAGCGCTCAGCAGCGTGCTCAACGGTACGAGGACAGCTCCCACCCGGGTGAGTGCCGTCGCGACGACGACCCACCGGGCACTGTTGGGCATGATCAGCCCGACCCGGGTGCCCTTGGTGACACCGGCGAGAATCAGCTCCGCCGCGAGTTCAGCTGTCTCAGAATCGAGTTCGGCGTAGGTGAGGCGGCTGGTCGGGTCGATCACCGCAGGCCTGTCGGGGTGGTCGGTTGCGTGGCCGCGCAGCACGCGGTCGGTCGTCCGTGTCATCGGAAGAACTCCGCAAGGCCGCCGACGTCGACCTTGCCGCTCGGCAGCAGCGGCACCTCACCGCGGGGCAGCACCACGACCCGGCGCGGGATCTTGTAGCTGGAGAGTTCGGCGGTCAGGCGGCGCGCGAGGCCGGTCTCGTCGACCTCGACACCGGGGTCGGGGGTGAGCACGGCGGCGACGAGCTGGCCACGGTCGGCATCGGGGATGCCGATCACGTGCGCGGGCACACCGGTGACCCTGGCGATGGCCCGCTCGACCTCGGCGGGAGCGACGTTGGCACCCGCGGTCTTGATCATCGACCCGAGCCGGCCGAGGTAGTAGACGAATCCGTCGGCGTCGGTGCGCACCAGGTCGCCGGTGCGGAACCAGCCGTCGGGTTCGAAACTGTCCTCCCGGCTGCGGCGATGGTAGTGCTGCATCAGGTAGGGCCCGCGGATCCACAGCTCGCCGGGTTCGCCGGTCCCGACGGCAGCGGCGGTGCCGGGATCGACCACCTGGATGTCGAATCCGGGCGCCGGCCTGCCGAACGAACCGCGGCGGTGTTCCGGTTGGTCGGTGTCGTCGTCGCTGAGCAGCACCACGCCGCCGGCCTCGGTCATCCCGAGCATGTTGTGGCGCAGTTCTGGGTCGGCGGGCCGCACCTCGGGTGCCATGATCGGGTAGAGGTTGCCCCGGCGCAGCGCCGACAGATTGCGGCCGGCGAAGCTCGGATGCCGCGCCAGGTGGGCGATTCCGGCGGCGAAACCGTTGGTCAGCGTGGGTGATTCGCGTTCGAGCAGGTCGAGGGTGACGCCGGCGTCCTCGGCGTTGGAGCACACCAGGGTGGCGCCTGCGGCCATGGTGGCCAGCAGGGCGAAGGCGAAGCCGCCGATCCAGAAGAACGGCGAGTTGCAGAACAGCGTGTCGTCGGCGGTGTAGCGGCGGACCGCGTTGAGGTTGTGCTGGTGGCCGAGCAGCGCGGCATGGGTGTGCACGGCGCCCTTGGGGGCGCCGGTCGACCCCGAGGTGTACACGATCGCCAGCGGATCGCTTCCGTCGACGTCGTCCTCCATCGCCGCGAGCAGCGTGTCGTCCACCGCATCGACGGACGTGTCCAGCGACTGCAGGCCGAAGACCACGTGCCGCAGGTTGGGCACCGCGGGGTCGAACAGTTCGGTTGTCCGGCCTGCGGGTTCGCCGGTCAACACCGCGGCGAGCCGTTCGCGGTAGTCGTGCGACCGGTACGCCGTTGCTGACAGCAGGATCGAGACGTCGCTGTGACGCAGTTGGTCACCGAGTTCGCGGGCCGTGACGAAGGTGGAGAACGGCACCACCGTCGCGCCGATGCGGGCGGCGGCCAGCGCGGCGACGACGAAGGAGGGGCCGTTCGGATACAGCACGCCGACATGGGTGCCCTTGCCGGCGCCGAGCGCGATGAGGCCGCGGCTCAGCCGTGCCGACCGGTCAGCGGCCTCGGCGTACGTCAGCCGGTCGTCGTCACAGACCAGCAGCGGGTGTGTCCCGCGCAGCCGTGCCTGTCGGCGCAGCAGCGCGGGGATCGTCTGCGGGTCAACGGGCATCGTCGTGCCCGGTGCCGGCGGGGGAGCCGAAGAAGCGGCGGACGGCGGCGAGGTCGGCCTTGCCCGACGGCGTGCGCGGGATCGAGTCCACCACCGCGATCTCGGTGGGAATCTCGTAACGCGCCAGCCTGTCCGACAGATACCGCGTGAGTGCGGCGGCGTCGGTGCTGCGCGGATCGCGCAGCTCGACCATCGCGACCGGGGTCTCGCCGAGCCGGTCGTCGGGCCTGCCGACCACGGTCGCGCCTGCGACGTCGGGATGGCTCTCCAGTGCGGTCCGCACGTCGTCGGGCATGATCTTGAAGCCGCCCCGGATGATCGCCTGATCGGCCCGTCCGAGTATCCACAGGAACCCGTCGGCGTCGATGCGGGCGAGGTCGGTGGTGCGGACCCAGCCGGCTTCGGGACCGAGCTGTGCCGGCCTGACCTCGAGGACCCCGGGATCGCCGGGCGGCAGCGGGGTGCCGTCGTCGCCGACGACACGCAGCTGCGCACCCGGGTTCGCGCGGCCGACGCTGCCGCGCTTGGCGGCCCAGAATCGCCGGTGGTCGGCCAGGGTCCAGCCGGCCACGCCGCCACCGAATTCGGTGGCGGCATAGGACGTCAGCACCGGGACACCGAATCGCGCGGTGAAGGCGTCGGCGTCGTCGGCCGACAGCGGCGCGGTGCCCGAGGTGACCACCTGCAGGCTGCTGAGGTCGTCGCGGTGCAGATCGGAGTGCAGCACCATGCGCAGCGCGGCGGGCACCAGCGAGGCGGCCCTGGGCCGGTGGCGCCGCACGGCGTCGGCCCAGCGGTCCAGGTCGAAGCGCTCGAGCAGCACGAACGGGCGGGCCTCGGCGATGCATGACAACACCCGGAAGACGCCGCCGATGTGCACCAGAGGGGAGTTGACGATCGCGACGCCGCTGCGCGGTGCGGTGGGCGCATCCGCCGTGTCGAAGTCCGCGCCGATCACACTGTGCGCCAGCATGTCGTAGCCGAGGTCGACGCGCTTCGGCGGGCCGGTGGTGCCGCTGGTGAGCATCCGCACCGCGACGCCTGGCCGGGTTTCGCAGGAGGCGCCTGCCCTCTCCGCCGCGGTGACCCTCGGCGCGGTATCCATGCCGGTCAGCTTGACGAGCGTGGTGTGCGGCGAGGGCGCCACCAGTGCCGACAGGTCGGCGGGTTCGCCGATGACGACGGGCAGGGCGAGCGCGGCGATGTCGGAGCGGGTGCGTTCGTCGCCGCGGGACGGGTTGATCACCACGACGGTCGCCTCGCACATGAGGACGCCGAGCAGCGCGGCGACGTGCGCGGGGCGGTTGCGCAACAGCACCCCGACCTGTGCGGGGCGCTCCGCGGTGTGTTCGGTGACGAGGGTTCCGATGTCGCGGGCGAGGACGCGCAGGTGTCCCCGGCTGACCCACTGCCGGTCGAACTCCACGGCGCCGGACTCGGCCTGCAGGCCGAGAACGTCGTCGATCCGTCTGCTGAGCGGATGCGGCATCTAGCGCACTCGGGGCGGACGAGCGGGTACGGTGCCGCGGGCGGCCAGTTCGGCGGTCCCGAGCGGATTTCCGAGGCGGGTGTAGATCAGGCCCTGCTCCATCGCCGCCCGGTAGGGCCGGTCGAGTGATTCCCAGATTGCCTTGACGGTGCCCTGGGTCGCCGACGGCGGCTTGGCGGCGATGGTGGCGGCGATGTCGTGTGCGCGCGACCAGAGGTCGGCGGTGTCGACCACCTCGGTCACGAGTCCGATCCGCAGGGCGGTCTGCGCGCCAACCCGTTCGTCGTTGCCCATCAGCGCGATGCGAAGCGTCTCGCCGAGGCCCACCTTGCGCATCAGGCCGATCGGCTCGAGCGCGCACACCAGACCAGCGGTGACGTGCGAGTCGAAGAACGTGGCCTCGGTCGAGCAGATCACCACGTCGGCCTCGTTGACGAAGTAGAACGCGCCTGCGGTGCACATTCCCTGCACCGCGCAGACCACCGGCTTCCACATCTTCTGCCACTTGGGGCTGAGCAGTTCGCCGGGATCCTCGTGGTTCCACACGTTGTCGGGTTGGCCGTAGGAGCTCTTGACGTCGAGGCCGGCGGAGAACGCACGCTCGCCTGCGGCGCGCAGCACAACCGCGTGCACCGAATCGTCGAGCTTGACCGTCCGCCAGGCACGCGCCATCTCCTCGCACATCGTGCGATCGAAGGCGTTGAGCCGCTCCGGCCGGTTCAGCGTGATGGTGGCGACGTGGTCGCCCGCATCTACGTCGAGCAGGATCGTCTCGAAGTCCGGCGACCCCGTCATCGGCACTGCCAATTCGGTTTCCGCTTCTCCGTGAACGCCTTCGGCCCCTCGGCGGCGTCCTCGGTGCGCACCACGCGTTCACGGAAGGTCTCGGCGAGGATCTCCGCCTCGTGCAGCGGCAGATCGAGCGTCTTGTGGATCGCCAACCTGGTGCCGCGCACCGCCAGCGGCGCGTTGGAGTTCACGATGTCGGCGATCTCGTGGGCGCGTTCGAGTAGCCGGTCGTGCTCGACGACCTCGCTGATCATGCCGAGTTCGTAGGCCCGCTGGGCACTCATCCGCTCGTGCTTGCCCATCAGCGCGGTGCGCAGTGCGATGTTCCGCGGCAGCACCCGGGCCAGCCGCACCATCTCGCGCCCGGCGACCAGGCCGATGCTGACGTGGGGGTCGAAGAAGGTGGCCTGGTCGGAGGCGATCACGATGTCGCCGGTGGTGACCCAATCTAGCCCTGCGCCGCAACACAATCCGTTGATGGCGGCGAGCACTGGTTTGGCCATGGTGCGAAACGGCGGCGTGCCCTCCTGCGGCGCCTCCCACTGGTCGTAGGTGGACAGATAGGGCCGCTCGTAGATCACCCGGCCGTCCTCCGGGATCTCGGTGACGTCGGCGCCGGTGCAGAAACCCCGTCCGGTGCCCGTAACGATGAGCAACCACACCTCGTCGTCGTTCTCCGCCTCCTGGTATGCCGAGCGGAGTTCGGCGATCATGTGCGGGCTCAACGCGTTGAGGGCCTTGGGGCGGTCGAGGGTGATCGTCGCCGTGTGTCCGTCGACCTCGTATCTGATGTCGTCGTAGGACCTGCCGGACATGGGTGTCCCTTCCTGGGTGATGGTCATCGGCCGCGGAACTCCGGGTCACGGCGCTCCCGGAACGCCGCCAGCCCCTCCTTGAAGTCATTTGTGCGGCATGAGAGTTCGAGGTGGTGGAGCTCCCGGGTCATGGCCTCGGCGAGTCCGGTGGATCCGGCGGCGCCCAGTGCCTGCTTGGCCAGCCCGATCGCGACCGTCGGCCCCGCGGTGAGCCTCGCCAGGAGGTCCGCGACGACGTCGTCCAGATCCGCGGGCGGGACGGCCTGGTGGATCATGCCCCACTGCGCCGCGTCGGCGCCGCCGACCTTCTCGCCGAGCAGCAGCATGCGCCTGGCCCTGGCCAGTCCGACCAGGCGGGGGAGCAGCCAGGTGGCACCGGAGTCGGGGGAGAACCCGCGGGTGACGAAGGGTTCCCAGAACGTGGCGTCCTCGGCGGCGACGGTGAAATCGGCCGCCAGCGCCAGATTGCATCCGAGGCCGACGGCCCATCCCCGCACGCCGCACACGACCGGCAGATGAATGCCGTGCAGGAGTTCGACCACCCGGTTCGCGGTGTGCGGGATCCGCCGGACCAGGTCGCCGGTGCGCGGCCGCGTCGAGGACTCGTTGGATGCGACCCAGTCCGCGCCGGTGCAGAAGTCCGCGCCCGCGCCGGTGAGGTGTATCGCGCGCAGGGCGTCGTCGGTCGCGGCGCGGGTCAGGGTGTCGACCAGGGTGTCGACCATCGTGTGGCTGAGCGAATTCCGCCGGGACGGCCGCTCGATGGCGATGCGCAGGACGGCGCCGGAGTGTTCCACGCGGACCGTGCCCTCGGCCGGGGTGCCACCTTCTGGACTCACCGCGCCCGCCTCTCCGAATTACGGTTAGCCCTACAGTAGCCAATACCGTTACTATCTTGTACAAGTTAGCAAGGAAAGCGCTTCGACGGAACCGACGACGGACGGGATGTGGGCAGGTGGTCGTGCCGCGCATACGCCAGCCGCGGGTGGCCGAGATCGTGGCTTCCCGGCTGCGCGACGACATCCTGTCCGGACGGCTGCGGGAGGGCGACGTGCTGCCGAGCCAGGAGCAACTCTTCGGCGAGTTCGGGGTGAGCCCACCCGCGCTGCGCGAGGCGATCCACATGCTGGAGGCCGACGGCCTGATCTCGGTGCGCCGGGGCAACGTCGGCGGCGCGGTGGTGCATCTGCCGTCTGCGGAGCGGACCGCGCACATGATCAGCATGGTGCTGCAGTCACGGGCCGCGACGCCCGCCGACGTCAGCGGCGCGCTCACGCATCTCGAGCCGATCTGTGCCGGGATGTGCGCCACCCGTGACGACCGGCTGACCGAGGTGGTGCCCTATCTGCAAGCCGAGATCGACAGGCAGAGTGCGCAGTTCGACGACGTGTCGCGCTACGTGCCCAACGCGCGGCGGTTTCACGAAGCCCTCGTCGCACGGTGCGGCAACGAGCCGATGATCCTGCTGATCGGATCGCTCGAACTCATCTGGTCGGCGCACGAGTCGGCGGTGTGGAGCGACGACGGTGAAGGACCGGTGGCGCGGCGGACCATGCGCGCGGCGCTGCGCGATCACCAGCGGCTGCTCGACGCCATCGTCGAGGGCGATGCCGTGCGGGCGGAGCGCCTCGCAGGCAATCACCTGGCCGCCGCCCGGCGGAACACGCTGGAGTACGGCAGGGACAGGACCATCGAGGCGAGATTGATCGCCGACGAGCACTTCGGGCTCTACGCCGGCGGCGAGTATCGCCATCGACCGGCCACACACCGACGAGAGGAGTCCGGTCGATGACGACTTCGGATGCAGGAGACGACCGGGTGCTTTTCGAGGCCGACCCGGAGAAGCGGATCGCCACCATCACGCTGAACAATCCCGCGCAGCGGAACTCCTACGACGCGACGATGCGCGACGCGCTCGCCCGCTGCCTGGACCGGGTGGCCGAGGACGACGACCTCACGGTCGTACTGCTGCGCGGAGCGGAGGGAGTGTTCTCCACCGGCGCGGACATGAACAACGCCTACGGGTGGTACGGCGCGAGCCCACCGGCGGACGAGCGCTCCAAACGCAGGCCGAGTCAGCGCCGGCGGCTGACCGTCGACCGCAAATCGTTCGGCTTCTACCACAACCTGATGGGCTTCCCGAAGGTCACCGTCGGTGAGATCAGCGGGTACGCGCTCGGCGGCGGGTTCGAGATGGCGTTGATGGCCGACATCTCGGTGATCGCCCGCGACACCAGGATCGGGATGCCCGCCACCCGCTTCCTCGGACCGGCGCTGGGCAGCCTGCACATGTTCTTCCACCGCCTCGGCCCGGTGCTGGCCCGCCGGATGTTGCTGACCGGCGACATCATCGAGGCGGGTGCGATCGAGCACCTCGGCGTGTTCACCGAGACCTGCGCGGCGACCGCCGTCACCGCGCGGGCACGGTACTGGGCGGAGAAGGCGGCCAAGATGCCCGCCGACGGCGTGGTCATCGCCAAGGAGGCGTTCCGGCTGGTCGAGCAGAGCCAGGCCTACCAGGGCGAGGAGGTGGCGAGCTACCTCTTCCACGCCTACGGCACGAACCTGCAGTTCGCACCCGGCGAGTTCAACTTCGTCAAGACCCGTGCCGAGCACGGCACGAAGGAGGCGTTCCGGCTGCGTGACGAGCACTTCCACGTCCCGGAACCGGACACGGACTAGAACGGCTCCCGTTACACCTGATACCTTTTGTGTCAAGTATCGCCGCTGCGGCGGCCCGACACACCGAGGTTCGACACCATGGGCACACCCGTCATCGTCGGCGCGACCCGCACGGCCATCGGCCGATCGTTCAAGGGCACGCTGGTCAACACGCCGCCCGAAACCCTCATCACCACGGTGCTGCCCGAGGTGGTGCGGCGTTCCGGCGTGGATCCGGCGGCGTTCGACGACATCATCTTCGCCGAATCGCATTACGGCGGAGGCGATCTCGCCCGGTATGCCGCGACGGCCACCGGAATGGAGCAGGTGCCGGGCCAGTCGGTGAACCGGCACTGCGCGGGCAGCCTCACCGCGATCGGCAACGCATCGGCCCAGATCGGTTCCGGCATGGAGCGGGCGCTGGTCGCCGGCGGCGTGCAGTCGCTGTCGATGACACCGCTGACCAACTGGCGCATCCCCGGTCCCGAGCTGAAGTTCGAGGAGCGGTCGATGCCGCCGACGCACGTCGAGACCCCCGACGCGCCGGCCAAGGACATGTCGATCACGGTCGGCTGGAACACCGCACAGGCGGTCGGCATCACCCGCGAGGAGATGGATGCGTGGGCCGCGCGGTCCCACCAACGGGCCATCGCCGCGATGGACGCCGGGAAGTTCCTCGACGAGATCGTCTCGCTGAAGGTCACCCAGGCCGACGGCTCGTTCGTCGATTTCAGTGTCGACGAGCACCCGCGCCGTGACACCACCGTCGAGAAACTCGCCGGGCTCAAGGTGCTGCACCCGGAGATCGAGGGCTTCTCGATCACCGCGGGCAACAGCAGTGGCACCAACGACGCGGCCGCCGCGGTGGCCCTGGTCGACGCTGACTACGCCGCCGCGGAGAATCTCGCCGTGCTGGCGACGGTGCGGGCGTGGGCCGCTGCGGGCGTCGCGCCGCGCGACACCGGCCTCGGCGCCGTGAAGGTTATCGGAAAGGTGTTGCAGCGGGCCGGATTGTCGCCGGGCGACGTGGCGCTGTGGGAGATCAACGAGGCGTTCGCTTCGGTTCCGATCGCGGCATGCCGCGAGTACGGACTGGACGAGGAGAGGGTGAACTTCTCCGGAAGCGGTTGCAGCCTCGGCCATCCCATCGCCGCGTCGGGCGCGCGCATGGTCACCACCCTCATCTACGAACTGCAGCGGCGCGGCGGCGGTATCGGCGTGGCGGCGATGTGCGCCGGCGGCGGTCAGGGCGGCGCGGTCGTCATCGAGGTCTGAGGCCGCGCCGGGCCGTCGCTCAGGCGCGTCGCGTCGGGGCCTTACGGCGCGGTGTGGCCGCCTTGGCGGTGGACTTGGCCGCCTTGCGCGCGGGCCGGCGGCCGTCGGCGATTAGGCGGCCGGCATTGTCGAGGATGCAGTTCAGGCCGTACTCGAAGTTGGTCTCGTCGGCCACACCGATCCGGTGGCCCTTGGCCGTCAGCTCGGCGATCAGCGGAGTGGTCTCCGGGTCGATGGCCGACGGTTCGTCGAAGCTGCCGCTGCCCTCGTGCAGCTCGCGGGTCTTCTGCGAGAGCCGCTCGAGCACCACCGATCCCCGGACGTGCACCGACACCGCCGAGTAGGTGTCGAACGCGTCCTGCGCGGACAGGCCGACCTCGACGAGTTCGGCGATGGCCTTCTCCATCTGCTGAACGCCGAGCCTGCGCACCTTGGGACTCAGCGCGCCGCGGATCAGCACGAGGTCGCAGAGGATGGGACTGGCCAGAAACGTCTTGCGCATGTTGTGGGCGTGGTTGTGCAGCGACTCACGCCAGTTGGTCGCCTCGACATAGGGCGACTCGAACACGATCTGGCGCAGCGCGCGGTCGGTCATCGCGTTGAGCAGGTCGTCCTTCTTGCGGAAGTACCAGTAGATGCTCGTGACACCGACACCCAGATGCTTGCCGAGCAGCGGCATGCTCAGGTTGTCGATCGACACCTGTTCGGCGAGTTCGAACGCACCGCTGATGATGTCCTCGGGATTGATCGAACCCCGTTCACGTCGCTGACGCTTCTCGGCCGTCGCCTGCTTTGCCACGAGGGGCACCTCCATCACACATCGATGCTGCGCCTGCAGCCCTCGGCACCGGGTCGGTCGACGTGAATCTACCCGTCCCCACCGCCTGAGCTGCGAGTACGCCTGCGTGTCGCCGTCCAAGCGTAACCGTCGACCTTACCGGTCGCCTTCCCGTCGCGCGCCGGCCCGTTGCCGCGCAGCCGGTGCGTGCCTCCCGGGCGGCGCGGGTGAACCTGTTCCAATCTCGCTACCGTAAGCGCTCTAGTAAGGTTTTTGACACAGTGACCGGCGCCTGCGCCGGGACCGGCCGCCGCGACCGGGTCGCGGGCGGCGCAGCGACTGGAGGCGGTGAGCGGCGGTGGATCTCGGCTTCGCCGATGCGACGGCGGTGGTGGTCGGCGGCGGCAGCGGCATGGGCCTGGCGACCGCCCGGTGCATGGCCGCCGACGGGGCGAGAGTCGCGGTGGTGGGCCGCACGGCCGCCGCACTCGACCGCGCCGTGGCGCAGCTGACCGAACTGGGCAGCCCCGATGCGGTCGCCCTCGCCGGCGACGTCGGAGACACCGACGCTGTCGGCCGCATCTTCGACGCGGTGGCGCAGCGCTGGGGCGGCGGCCTCAACGTGCTGATCAACGCGGTCGGGCCGACCGTGCGGGGCACGTTCGAGGAGTTGACCGACGCGCAGTGGCGGGAGGCCGTCGACCAGGGCGCGATGGGCATGGTGCACTGCGTCCGGGCGGCGCTGCCGTTGTTGCGCCGCGCCGAGTGGGCCAGGATCGTCAACTTCTCCGCGCACTCGACGCAACGGCAGACCGTCATCCTGCCCGCCTACACCGCCGCGAAGGCGATGGTGACGAGCATTTCGAAGAATCTGTCCCTGCTGCTGGCCAGGGACGAGATCATGGTCAACGTGGTCTCGCCGGGCAGCATCGCGACCGAGGCGCTGCGCGGCTGGGCGTCGACGGTCGGTGTCGACGGTCACGACCCGTACGCCCTTATGTCCGCGATCGACGAGCACTTCGGCCACCCCGCCCACCTGCCGCGTGCGGGGCTGCCGGACGAAGTCGGCCCGGTGGCAGCGTTTCTGGCGTCGCGTCGCAACTCCTACATGACCGGCGCGAACGTCAACGTCGACGGCGGCAGCGACTTCACCTAGACGGATCCGATCGACGAGGGAGGTCGACGTGGGACGAGTTGTCCGGGCGGCTCGCGTGCGGCTCCGACAGGTCGGTCGCAGGACCGTCGGCGGGCCTCCGCGCGCTTGCAGAAGGCGCTACCGATAGGTGTACAGTATGTCCATTAGTCCGGCTGGTGACACGTCCGAGGAGGTCGACTTGGCCGGTGCGTCCGAGGGCATCGCGGAAGCCGTGGCCGATCGCGCACGCGGCGGCAACGACGCCGTCCGCTACGAGGTCCACGACACCGGCGTGGCGGTGGTGACCTTCAACCGGCCGGAGCGGATGAACGCCTGGGGCGGCGGCCTCGCGGCCGGCTTCTACTCCGCGCTCGACGCCGCCGAAGCCGACCCCGCCGTACGGGTGGTGGTGCTGACGGGCAGCGGGCGGGCCTTCTGCGCGGGCGCCGACATGGGCGATCTGTCGTCGATCGAGGGCGCCTCCACCGGCGGTGACACCGACGTCACGAAGATGGTCGGTGAACGCCACCCACACTTCGTCACGTCGCTGCGCACCCCGATCATCGCCGCGGTCAACGGCGCCTGCGCCGGGATCGGGCTCACCCAGGCGCTGATGTGCGACGTGCGGTTCGCCGCCGCGGGCGCGAAGTTCACCACGTCGTTCGCCAGGCGCGGACTCATTGCCGAGTACGGGATCTCGTGGATCCTGCCGCGCGTGGTGGGCTGGGGCGCGGCCATGGACCTGCTGCTGAGCGGCCGGGTGTTCCACGCCGAAGAGGCCGCCGAACTGGGACTGGTCAAGGCCGTCGTGCCCGCCGACGAGCTGATGCCGACCGCGATGGCCTACGCCGAGGACATCGCCGCGAACTGTGCGCCGAGCGCGCTGGCGGTGATCAAGCAGCAGCTCTACGGCGATGCCATGAGCGGAGTCGTGGAGACCAGCGCGAGGGCCGAGCGGCTCATGCACGAGTCGATGCTGCGGCCCGACTTCATCGAGGGCATCACGGCGTTCTTCGAGAAGCGGCCCCCGAATTTCCCGCCCATGGGCGAGGCGACAGCCACCGGAAAGGACTCAGCCGAATGACGTTGGACTACCGCGCCATCGACGTGGACAACCACTACTACGAGCCGATCGACTCCTTCACCCGGCACCTGCCCAAGGAGTTCAAGCGCAGGGGCGTCCAGATGCTCACCGAGGGCAAGCGCACCTTCGCCGTCATGGGTGGCGTCGTCAACCACTTCATCCCGAACCCCACCTTCGACCCGATCATCGAGCCGGGGTGTCTGGATCTGCTGTTCCGCGGCGAGATCCCCGAAGGCGTCGAACCGGCGTCGCTGATGAAGGTGGACCGCCTCGCCGATCACCCCGAGTACCAGAACCGCGATGCGCGGCTCGCGGTGCTCGACCGGCAGAACCTCGAGACGGTGTTCATGCTGCCGACGTTCGCGTGCGGAGTCGAAGAGGCGCTCAAGCACGACATCGAGGCCACCACGGCGTCGGTGCACGCGTTCAACCTGTGGCTCGACGAGGACTGGGGCTTCGACCGTCCCGACCACCGCTTCCTGTCGGCGCCGATCATCTCGCTGGCCGACCCGCAGAAGGCGGTCGAGGAGGTGGACTTCGTCCTCGGCCGTGGCGCCAAGATCGTCTGCGTGCGGCCCGCCCCGGTGCCCGGTGTGGTCAAGCCGCGCTCGCTCGGCGACCCGGCGCACGATCCGGTGTGGGCGCGGCTGGCCGAAGCCGGTGTGCCGGTGGTCTTCCACCTGTCCGACAGCGGCTATCTGGCGATCGCGGCGCTCTGGGGTGGCAAGGCGACGTTCGAGGGCTTCGGCAAGAAGGACCCCCTCGACCAGGTACTGCTCGACGACCGCGCCATCCACGACTCGATGGCCTCGATGATCGTCCACCAGGTCTTCACCCGGCATCCCACCCTGCGGGTCGCCAGCATCGAGAACGGCTCGTACTTCGTCTACCGGCTGATCAAGCGACTGAAGAAGGCCGCCAACACCGCGCCCCACCATTTCAGGGAGGACCCGGTGGAGCAGCTGCGCAACAACGTCTGGATCGCCCCCTACTACGAGGACGACGTGAAGCTGCTCGCCGAGACCATCGGTGTGGACAAGATCCTGTTCGGATCGGACTGGCCGCACGGCGAGGGCCTTGCCGATCCGATGACCTTCACCGCCGACATCCCGCAGTTCCCCGAGTTCAGCGCCGAGGACACCCGGAAGGTGATGCGCGACAACGCGCTCACCCTTCTCGGCGCCGACGTCACAGCGAACGCCTGACCGCCGTCATGGCCGAGTGGACGATAGGCGACGTCGTCGACGCCGTCGCCGACGCCGTCGGTGACCGCACCATGACGGTATGCGGTGACCGCCGCACCACCTACCGCGAGATGGCGGACAACAGCCGGCGATTCGCGAACTTCCTCGCCGACAGGGGATTCGGCGCCCACTGTGAGCGGGACGCACTGGACAACTGGGAGTGCGGCCAGGATCGCGTCGCGCTGATCATGTACAACGACCGGTACCCCGAGTTGGTGGTGGGCGCACTCAAGGCACGCTGCGTCCCGGTGAACGTCAACCACAACTACTCACCGCGCGAAGTGGCCGAACTGCTCGACTACGTCAAGCCCAGGGCCGTTGTCTACCACCGATCGCTGGGCGCCAAGTTCGCCGACGCGCTGCCCCCGGCAGGCGCCGACCTGCTCGTCGCGGTGGACGACGGCAGCGACGTGTCCGACCTCGCCGGCGCGGTGCCGCTCGAACAGGCGTTGGCGCAGGGCGATCCGGAGCGCCTGATCGCCGGGTCGCCGGACGACCTGATCATGTACTGCACGGGTGGGACGACGGGCAGGCCGAAAGGCGTGCTGTGGCGGCAGAGCGACTCCTACGTGTCGTCGATGGTGGGGGCCGACCACGGATCGGTCGCCGAGATCCACGAGCGGGTGAGCGGTAGCCCCGGGGCACCCTGGTTCGCCGTATCCCCGCTGATGCACGCCGCCGGGCTGTGGACCGTCTTCTCGGGGGCGCTGGCCGGTCAGACCGTCGTCGTCTACGACGACCGGACCAGATTCGATCCGAAGACGGTCTGGGAGACCGCCGAGCGGGAGAAGGTCGGCCTGATGACGATGGTCGGCGACGCCTACGCCGCCCCGCTGATCGAGGAGCTGAAGCGGCGTCACTACGACCTGTCGGCGCTGTACGCGATCGGCACGGGCGGCGCCGCGACCAACCCGAAACACCGTGCTGCGCTGCTGGACCTGTTGCCGCAGCTCACCCTGATCAACGGCTACGGCTCCTCGGAGACGGGCAACGTCGCGTTCGGCCACAGCAGCCAGGGCAGCAGCCGGGACACGTTCGACCTGCGCGTCGGTGGCACGATCGCCTCCGACGACCTCACCCGGTTCGTGTCACCCGGCGAGGACACTGTCGGCTGGGTGGTGCGCACCGGCCGGATCCCGCTGGGCTACTTCGATGACCCGGAGGCGACCCGGCGGACGTTCCCGGTGGTCGAGGGGCAGCGGGTGGTGGTGTCGGGGGATCGCGCCGCACTCGAACCCGACGGCACCATGCGGCTGTTCGGCCGCGACTCGCTCGTCGTGAACACCGGAGGGGAGAAGGTGTTCGTCGAGGAGGTGGAGGCGGTGCTGCGGATCCAGCCCGGTGTCGCCGACGCGGTCGTGGTCGGCCGGGACAGCGAGCGCTGGGGTCAGGAGATCGTCGCCCTCGTCCAGGCCCATCCCGGAATCACCGTCGACGCGTCGGCGCTGCACGCCGCCTGCGTCGAGCAGCTGGCCCGGTTCAAGGCGCCCAAGGAGTTCCTCGCCGTCGAGCGGGTGCGCCGGCTCGGCAACGGCAAGGCCGACTACCGCTGGGCCAGAACCGAAGTGGCGCAGCGCGCCGCCGTTGCGAGCCCGTCATGACCGGAGACGCCAGGCGTGAGGTGATCGACTGCCTGGTCAACGTGCACTTCGGCGAGACGGCCAAGCAGCCCGACTTCATGCTCAAGGTCCGCGACGACTACTTCAAGGGGCCGTCGTCGCTCTACGATCCGGTCGAGCTGCCGCAGCTGCTCGACGAGATGGACGCCCACGGCGTCGTCAAGGCGATCCTGATGGACAACCTGCGCACGCCGTCGGTGACGGCCCGCAAGTTCGTGGCGGAGCGGCCGGACAGGTTCGCGCTGGCGATCGGGGGAATCGACCTGCTGCGCCCGGTCCCCGCTCTGCGCGAGTTGTCCGCCGTGGCGCGTGACCTACCGGTGGCGTACGCCGTTGTCGGACCGAGCTTCTGGGGCGACGGGAGGTACCCGCCCAGCGACGCCGTGTACTACCCGCTGTACGCCAAGTGCGCGGAGCTCGAACTGCCGCTGTGCGTCAACACCGGCATCCCCGGCCCGCCCATCCCCGGGGAGGCGCAGCACCCGATCCACCTCGACCGGGTGTGCGTGCGGTTCCCCGAACTGAAGCTCTGCATGATCCACGGCGCCGATCCGTGGTGGGACGTCGCCATCCGGCTGCTCATCAAATACCGCAACCTCCGGTTGATGACGTCGGCCTGGTCGCCGAAGCGATTGCCCGACAGCCTGTTGCACTACATGCGCACCCGCGGCCGCGACAAGGTCATCTTCGCCTCCGACTGGCCGGTGCTGCGCCAGAACCGCGTGGTTCCCGAGGCGCTGGCGCTGGACCTGCCGCCCGACGTGCTCGACAACTACCTCCACCACAACGCCGCAGAGTTCTTCTTCGGCAGGCGACGCGAGGAGATCTGACCGATGGACCGGTACGAACTGCGCAGACAGGACTACAGCCTGTCCGAGGACCACCAGGCGGTCCAGGAGGCGTATCGAGGCTTCTTCACGACGCACTGCTCGATCGACACCGTGCGGGCGGCCGAGGCGTCGGGCTTCGACAAGAGCCTGTGGGAGCGGCTGTGCGCGACGGGCGCCACCACGATGGCCGTGCCCGAGGACGCCGGCGGCGACGGCGCGACGCTCGTCGACCTCACGCTGGTCGCCGAGGAGATCGGCCGCGCGCTCGCGCCGGTGCCGTGGATCGATCACGTCTGCGCCACCCGGCTGCTCGCCCGGTTGGGCGCGCTCGGCTCCGCCGAGATCGTCAGCGGCACCCGCATCGTCGGACTCGACGCGCGGGAGGAGGACGGACCCGGTGTCCGGCTCATCCCGTCGGGTTCGATCGCCGACCACATCGTGCTGCGGGACGGGGACGCGGTCGTGCGGCTCACGTTCGACACCCGGCCGGCCCGGGTCGACAACATCGGCAAGTTGCCGATGGCGTGGGTGGATCCCGCCGCCGCGGACAGCCGCACGGTGCTCGCCGAGGGTCCGGACGCACTCGCGGCGTATCAGCGCGCGCTCGACGAGTGGCGGGTGCTGACGGCCGCCGCACTGGTGGGTCTGGTCGAGGAGACCATGACGATCGCCGTGGAGTTCGCCAAGACCCGCTACACCCTCGGAGTCCCGATCTCGACGCTGCAGGGCATCTCGCATCCGCTGGCCAACATGGCCATCGCCGTGCAGGGCGGCCGCGGCCTCGCGCGGCGGGCGGCCTGGTTCGGCGACAACGAACCCGACGAGCGGCCGGAGCTGGCGCCGTCGGCCTTCGTGTTCATGGCGGAAGAGGCGCCGCGGGCCGCCACCATGGCGGTGCACGTGCAGGGCGGGCTCGGGGTGTCGGCGGAGGCGGCCGCGACGGCGTATCTGGTGCGGGCCCGGGGCTGGGCGCTGGCGGGCGGTGACCCCGGCGCAAGCGCCAAGCGCATCGCGCGCATCGTCGCCGCCCGGGAGACCGCATCGGCAGGGCGAGGGTAGGAGCAACGGACATGGATTTCTCACGCGTCGAACTGTCCGATGACGACCGGCGTTTCCGCGACGAGGCACGCGCGTTCCTCGCCGAGCAGGTCACCGAGGAGGTGCTGCGGCGCGACCGGGAGACCGGCGACAACTTCGACGAGGGCGTGCATCTCGCACTCGGGGCGGCCGGCTACCTCGAAGGCGAGTGGAAGCCGGCACACGAGGGCGGCTTCAGCCGGGTGCGGCGGCGGATCTGGGAACTCGAGAAGCGCAGGTCGCACGTTCCGTGGGTGACCTGGGGCACGACGTCGATGGTGGCGCGGTCGGTGGCCAGGTTCGGATCCCCCGAACTCGTGGCCGACGTCCTGCCGAGGGTGTTCAGCGGACACGTGCGGCTGTGCCTGGGCTACACCGAGCCCGAGGGCGGCTCCGACATCGCGACATGCAAGACCCGTGCGGTGCGCGAGGCGGATGGGTCCAGCTGGGTTGTCAACGGCTCGAAGATGTTCACCACCGGCGCGCACAACTGCCAGTACGTCTTCCTGATCACCAACACCGATCCCGCCGCTCCGAAACACAAGAGCCTCACCATGTTCCTGGTGCCGCTCGACACCCCGGGAATCGAGATCCAGGGCATCCGCACCGTCGACGGCGACCGCACCAACATCGTGTACTACAGCGACGTCCGGGTCGACGACCGGTACCGCCTCGGCGAGGTCAACGGCGGTTGGACGGTGCTGCGCGAGCCGCTCAACGCCGAACACGGTGCGGTGGAGGCGAGCGCCGATGGGCTGCAGGACGTCTCGATCATGATGCATCAGGGCGGTTTCATGGTCACCGCCTGCGACCGGGCCGCCGCTGTGGTCGGGACACCGGGTCCCGACGGGCGCCGCGCCATCGACGACGACTCGGTCGCCTACCGGTTGGGCCGCAGCATCGCCCGCATGGAGACCGCGATCAGCACGCCGAACATCTTCGGCCGGGTCGCCCTCGCGCAGAGCATGCGCGACGTGTCGCCCGACCTGATGGACATCCTGGGCACCGCGTCGGCGCTGCCGGTCGGCACCGACGGCGCGCCGGATGACGGCGCGGCGGAGTACGTCTACCGCTTCGCGCCGCTGGTCGGGATCTACGGCGGCACCCTCGAGGTGTTCCGCAACATGATCGGCCAGTACGTGCTCGGCCTCGGCAAGCCGAACTACGCCGCGCCGGTGAAGAAGGCGTCATGAGGCACCGCGTCGTCCAGTGGACCACCGGCAACGTCGGCAGACAGTCCGTCGCGGCGATCGCCGCACACCCCGATCTCGACCTCGTCGGCTGCTTCGCGTGGTCGCAGGACAAGGTCGGCCGGGACGCCGGTGAGCTCTGCGGGCTCGCCGACGTCGGTGTCGCCGCGACGAACGACATCGACGCGCTGCTGTCGCTGAAACCGGACTGCGTGGTCTACAACCCGATGTGGATCGATGTCGACGAGCTGGCGCGGATCCTGGGGGCCGGCTGCAACGTCGTGACCACCGCGGCGTTCATCACCGGCCACTCGCTGGGCGACCGCCGAGACCGCATCGTGGAGGCCTGCGCCCAGGGCGGCTCGTCGATCTTCGGGTCGGGGATCAACCCGGGGTTCGTGGACCTGCTGGCGGTGGTGGCTGCGGGTGGCAGCGAACGGATCGACAAGGTCACCGTCATCGAGGAGGCCGACATCAGCGGCTACGACTCCCCGGCGACGGAGATCCCGGTCGGCTTCTCTCATCCCATCGACCACCCGGGCCTGCAGGCGATGACGGCCAAGGCCACCGACGTGTTCATCGACGCCGTACACCTGCTCGGTGACGTCTTGGGTGTCGAGTTCGACGAGGTGGTCTGCGAGGCCGAGTACGCCGAGACCACCGCCGACGTCGACCTCGGCTCCTGGACCATCGCCGCCGGGTGTGTCGCGGGTATCGCATTCAGCTGGCACGGCAAGGTCGCCGGCCGCAGCATCGTCGAGCTGAAGTTCGTGTGGCGCAAGGGTCAGACGCTCCAGCCCGATTGGCCGATCGACACCGGGCACCGCATCAAGGTCGAGGGCTGCCCGAACATCGACCTGCGAGTGGACATCTCACCGCCGCCGGACTTCGCGGGCACCACCATGAGCGACTTCATGCGGCTGCCGATGATCCTCACCGCGATGCCGGCGGTCAATGCCATCCCGAAGGTGGTCGCGGCGGCGCCGGGCATCGTCACCTACGCCGACATCCTCCCGCTGCCCCGCGGCCTGGTCTCGCTCTAGTTCGGGGGGTGACAGCGCAGCGCGGCGTCAGGCGTCGGCGAGTGCCGGCGGGCGGACGGCGGCGGGGTCCGGGTTGGCCAGCGGCAGGCCCATGAACCGCCGGGCGTTGTCACCCATGAAGTCATAGGTGCGGCGGACGTCCATGCCTTCGGCGTAGCGCCAGAAGCCCTTCGGCTCGGCGAGTCCCTCGGGGTGCGGGTAGTCCGATCCGAACAGCACCCGGTCCCAGCCCACGGTGTCGATGACGTCGGCGACGCAACCCTCCCAGAACGGGCTGACCCAGATGTTGCGCCGGAAAACCTCGTGCGGATGCTCGGGGAAGTTCTGCGGCATCTTCTTCTGCAGGTCTTCGAAGTCGTGGAACAGCGGGTAGATCCAGCTGCTGCCGTTCTCCACGCTGGCGATGCGCAGCTTCGGGAAGCGGGTCAGTGTGCCGTGGCAGATCAGGCTGGCGATCATGTCGGAGATCTCGCGATGGCCCAGCACCATCCAGCGGAACGAGCTCTGCGCCATGAAGTTCTGCGTGTGGGGCGGTTCCCAGCGGGCGACGTACTCGTCGAGCGGCGGGTAGCTGGCGTGCAGCACGATCGGCAGGTTTGCGGCCTCGACATCGCGCCAGAACGGGTCGAACTCCGGCAGCGCCGGTGAGCGCCAGCCGTGCAGGCCGTTGACCGGTCCCGGCTTGATCAGGGCGACCCGGGCGCCGTGGTCGAGGATGTACTCGAGTTCCCGCTGGGCGGTGTCGACTTCGGACAGGTTGATGATGGGCGTGGAGAAGATCCGGTCGGCGTAGGCATAGGTCCAGTGTTCGGCCATCCACTGGTTGAGTGCGTGGATGATGGCCAGGGTCAGCTGCGGATCGTCGGCGCTGGAGTGCTCGACCAGGCTGGCCAGCGTCGGGTAGTTGAGCGCCTCGGTGACGCCCTGGCGGTCGAGTTCGGCGATCCGGTCCTGCGGATTGCGGGTGGCCGCGGGCGCCTCGATGGCCGGGCCCTGCATCTCCCGCAGTGTCAGACCCTCGGTGTTCTCGCCGGCGAAGAACCTCTCGTGCGCCCCCGGCGCGGCGACGCGCTCGAACGTCGGGTTGGGGATGAAGTCGGTGACGCGGTTGTTGATGACGATGCGGGTCTGCCTGCCGATCTGCGCGTACTGCACCGCCCGCCGGTACTTCTCGGGCAGGTGTTTCGTCAGGGCGTCGGCGGTCTCGTACATGTGCTGGTCGGCGTCGAAGATCGGCGCGTCACGGAACTGCGTCACGGTGTGGTCCCCTTCTCCCGGATGGTCAGGTGGTCAGGACGGTGGCGCCTGCCGTGCCGGGGGCGCCGTAGAGCTGGGCGAAGCCGACCTTCGGCTCGCCCGGCACCTGACGGTCGCCGGCCTCGCCGCGCAGTTGGCGCACCAGCTCGTGGATCTGGCGCAGACCCGACGCACCGATCGGCTCGCCGTTGGCGATCAGCCCGCCGTCGGTGTTGACGGGGAGCGTGCCGGTGATCTCGGTGGCCCCGTCGGCCAACAGCTTCTCCTGCTCGCCGTCGGCGCAGAACCCGCACTCGGCCATGTGGATGATCTCCGCGCCGGCATCGGTGTCCTGCAGCTGGACGACGTCGACTTCCGCGGGCGCCACCCCGGCCTTCTCGAACGCCGCCCGCGCGGCGTGGACGGTGGGGGAGACGCCCTCCTCGACCGGTGCGAAGGTGGTGTTCACCTCGTAGGCGCCGTAGCTGCGGGTGCGAACCTCGACGGCGCGCAGGTACACCGGTTTCGACGTGTAGCGGTGCGCGATGTCGGCGCGGCACATCACCACCGCGGCGGCGCCTTCGTCGGGAGCGCAGAACATGTACTGCGTCAGGGGGTAGTTGAGCATGGTGGAGTTGAGGATCTGCTCCTCCGACATCGGTTTGCGCCGGAACGCGTTGGGGTTCAACGCGCCGTTGCGGAAGTTCTTGGCCGCCACTTTCGCCAGGCTCTGGTGCGAGATGTCGTGGTCGTGCAGGTAGCGATTGGCCTTCATGCCGAAGAACTGCGTGGTCAGGTACTGCCCGTTCTCGGCGTACCAGGCCGGCATACCGACGAGTGCGGGATCCTCGGTGAACGCGCCGCGCGGATGCTTGTCCAGGCCGACGGCGATACCGATGTCGTAGTCGCCGAGCCGGATTCCGTCGGCGCAGACCTTCGCGGCACTCGCCGCCGTGGCGCAGGCGTTGAACACGTTGGTGAACGGGATGCCGGACAGACCGACCATGCCGACGATCGCGTCGGGGTTGGCTATGGTCCAGCTGCCACCGGACGCGGCGCCGATGTCGCGCCATTCGACGCCCGCGTCGGCGACCGCCGCGAAGATCGCGTCGACACCCATCTGCATCGCGGACTTGCCCTCGAAGCGGCCGAAGGGGTGCAGGCCGACCCCGATGATGGCGACGTCGTTCATGCGAACCTCCATGATCAGAAGCCGAGCGTATCGCAACTGTAACTCTTACAGTATCTTAGTCGAAATGGAGACCGAGACGGACATGGCCGAGGTCGCAGGGCGGGAGTCGGCCCCCAGCGTCGCCATCGGCAGACGGGCTGCGCAGCGTGCCGAGTCCCGCATGCTCATCGACGGCGAACTGGTGGGCGCGCAGTCCGGCGACGAGTTCGGCAACGAGTCTCCCTCGACGGGTTCGGTGTTGGGCACCGTGGCGGCCGCCGGTACCCCGGACATGCTGCGCGCCGTCGCCGCGGCCCGCCGCGCGTTCGACGACACCGACTGGTCGACGAATCGCGCGCTGCGCAAGCGTTGCCTCACCCAGTTGCAGGAGGCGCTGGCGTCCGAACGCGATCAGTTGCGCGAGGAACTGATCGCCGAGGTGGGCTGCCCCGAGATGACGGTGGCCACAGCGCAACTCGACTGGCCACTTGCCGAGGCGCTGCGCTACCCCGGCGGGCTGATCGACGACTTCGAATGGCAGCGGGTGCTCGACGGCGGCGGCCTGTTCGGGGACCGCAACGTGCGCACGGTGGTCAAGGAACCGGTGGGTGTCGTCGCGGCGATCACGCCGTCGAACTTTCCGGTCGAGGTGATCCTCAACAAGCTCGGCCCGGCGCTGGCGGCGGGCAACACCGTGGTGCTAAAGCCCGACCCGCACACCCCGTGGAACGCCACCCGGCTCGGCAGGCTCGTCGCCGAACGCACCGACATCCCCGCCGGCGTCCTCAACGTCGTGCCGACGCCGTACAACGAGGTCGCCGAACTGCTGGCGACCGATCCGCGGGTCGACATGATCTCCTTCACCGGGTCGACGGCCGTCGGCAAGCTGCTCACCCGGCTCGGCGCCGAGACGATGAAGCGGACGTTCCTGGAGCTGGGCGGCAAGTCGGCGCTGGTCGTCACGGAGGACGTCGACCCGGCGAGGGTGATCCCCGCCGCGGCGGGTGTCTGCGTGCACGCCGGCCAGGCCTGCGCGTCGACGACCCGGCTGCTGGTGCACCGGTCGCGCTATGACGAGGTCGTCGCCGGTGTCACCGCGGCGTTCGGCATGCTACCGGTGGGGGACCCGGCGCTGCCGCAGACACTGGTGGGACCGTTGATCAGCGCCAGGCAGAAGCGGCGGGTGCTCGAGGCCTGCGAGCAGGCGCGCCGCGAGGGCGCCGAGATCACCACCGGCGGAACATCCTTCGACGACCTGCCCGACGAACTCCGCGGCGGGCACTTCGTGGCGCCGACCGTCGTGGTCGGGGTCGACAACTCGGCGGCCATCGCCCGCGACGAGATCTTCGGCCCGGTGCTGGTGGTGCTGCCGTTCGACGACGACGATGACGCGGTGCGGATCGCCAACGACAGCCCGTTCGGCCTGGCCGGGGCGGTGATGTCGGGATCCACTGACCGTGGCCTCGCCATCGCGCGGCGGATCCGCAGTGGCGCACTCGGTGTCAACGGCGGGATGTACTACGGCGCCGACGCCCCGTTCGGCGGATACAAGAACTCCGGGGTCGGCCGCCAGTGCGGACTGGAGGGATTCGAGCAGCACCTGGAGACCAAGACCATCGCCCACCGGACTCCCCGGCGGGCGTGACGGCCTAGCCCTTCGACGTGAACGTCACCGGCAGCCGCTTGGGTGACCGGAACGGCTGCCCCCAGATGTGCGGATCTTCATCGGTGACCAACGTGATGTCGTCCAACCGCGCCAGCAGGCACTCCAGGGCGACGCGGGTCTCCATGCGGGCGAGATGCAGTCCCATGCAGGTGTGCTCGCCGGCCGCGAAGGTGATGTGCGGGATCCGCTTGCGGAAGATGTCGAACTCCTCCGGTCGCTCCCAGCGGGATTCGTCCCGGTTGGCCGAGCCGATGCAGACGTCGATCACCGATCCGGCCGGGATCGGCACGCCCTCGAGTTCTGTGTCCTCGGTGGAGAACCGCTGCACGGTGGTCAACGGTGTCTCGTATCGCAGGCCCTCCTCGATGGCGGCCGCGATCAGCCCGCTGTCGGCGCGTACCGCCGCGAACTGGTCGGGATGGCTCAGCAGCAGGTACAGCAGATTCCCCGAGGACCGGTAGGTGGTCTCGAGGCCGGCGGGCAGCAGCAACCGCAGGAACGAGTAGATGGCCTCGTCGCTGAGCTTCTCGCCGTCGATCTCAGCGGTGACCAGGTCGCCGATGATGTCCTCGGTCGGCTGAGAGCGACGCCGGT
Source organism: [Mycobacterium] manitobense (assembly GCF_025821665.1). Lineage (GTDB taxonomy): Bacteria > Actinomycetota > Actinomycetes > Mycobacteriales > Mycobacteriaceae > Mycobacterium > Mycobacterium arseniciresistens. Next base: position 143,315 of record NZ_JACKSJ010000062.1, on the reverse strand, counting down.
CGATCTGGGTGAGGAAGTAGTCCTTGAGCGCGGCGGATGCCTCGAAGGCCCGCTTGTACTTGATCGTGTAGCTGATCAGTTCGACGGCTCGGGCGCGGAACCACGGCAGGTCCTGCTCGGGCAGTCCGAGCAGGGTCGAGATCACCCTGGTGGGGAACTCGAAGGTGAAGTCGCGCACCAGATCGGCGGTGCCGCGCTCGGCGAACTCGTCGATCAGCGCGTCGCAGATGGGCCGGACGATCTCCGGTTCCCACCGCGCCAGCGATTTCGACTTGAAGGCCGCCGACACGAGATTGCGGTGCTCGCGGTGCGGTCTGCCCTCCATTGCCAGGATCGTGGGACCGATGAACAGGCCGATGGTGTTGTCGTAGATCGACGAGTTGAACAGCTTGCCGTCGCGGAACACCTTGTTGACGGCGTCGAAAGACACAGCGGCGTAGAGCTTGTCGGGGCGCAGTCCCTCGGGCGTCTTCGACCAGTCCATCACCGATCCCTCGAACACCCCGGCCTGCCTGCGGTGCCGGGCGAACAGCGGATACGGGTCGCGCAACAGGTCGACCGGGTGGTCGGTGTCGGGGACTTGGCTCACGGCTGACTCCAGCATGGGTTGGGGGGACGCCTTCGCTGCACGACTTTACTGTAATTCTTACAGTAGAGCGTCGCACCGAGTTTGCGCAGGCTGTGTGACCACACCTGGATCGGCACGCCGGCCAGCAGTCCGGCGAGGTAGCCGGCGTCGGCCTGGATGTCCTGCCCGTTGATCCAGCGTGCCTCCGGCGAGGCGAGGAACGAGATCAGTGGCACCACGTCGTCGACGGTGCCGTGCCTGCCGACCGCCGAGCGCACCGCGTCGAGGACGTCGGCGCCCATCGACTGTTCGAAGTCGGCCAGGATCGGCGTCTGCACGGGGCCGGGGCTGACGGTGTTGACCCGCACCCCGTACCTGCTCCACGCCGGGCCGGAGAGCCGCTTGGCGTAGAGGATGACGGCCTGCTTGGACGTGCTGTACACCGGATAGGCCGGATCCTGTACCGCCTGCCACGTCTGCACCGCGGCGGCGTCCCTGGCGGCGAGCAGGCCGTCGAGGACGTCGGTGCGCAGCTGCCAGCCGACGGCGGCGGTCGATGCGACCGCGACCACCGATCCGCCGCGCCTCAGCCGCGGCAGCATGCCCTCGGTCATCAGCCGCATGCCGAGGTAGTTCACCCCCAGCACGTCCTCGGTGGATGCGGTGCCGGGCACCCCGGCCACGTGCGCGAGTGCATCCCAGCCGCCGCCGATCCGGTCGAGCAGCGCGGCGATCTCCCCGGCGTCGCGCAGGTCGCACCTCAGGTGTTGCGACGCGGGAGTCTCGGATGCGCGCAGATCGACCGCGAGCACGTGGTCGCCGCGTTCGAAGAAGTGGGCCGCCGTCGCCGCGCCGATACCCGATCCTGCACCGACGACCACGATCTTCCGTTGCGCTGCGTCCATTCGCCCACCTTCGTCGAGTATCGAACTGTAAGCACGACTGTAAACAGCTCGACAAGGCGGGTCGACCCTGCCGCGACGGTGTTAGGTTGATGCTCACCGGAGGGCCGATGGCGCGGACGGCTGGGGGAAGGGAGTCCCGTGGATTCAGACCTGCTGTCGGTGCTCGACGCGCAGCGGAAGTCGTTCCTCGCCGACGGGCGGCCCGATGCCGCGTTGCGGCGCAACCGCATCGACCGGCTGCTGGCGATGGTGCTGGACAACACCGAGGACTTCGTCGACGCGACCGCCACCGACTACGGGTCACGGTCCCGCTCGGCCGCGCTGTTCGCGGAGATCCTCGGCATGATCTCGGTGATCGAACACACCAGGGCCCATCTCGGGGCGTGGATGCGGCCGAACCGGTTGATGCGGGGCGCGGGTGCGTTCGGCCTGCGCGCCGAGGTGCTGCCGTCGCCGCTGGGTGTCGTCGGCGTCATCGGGCCGTGGAACTTCCCGGTCAATCTCACCGTGCTGCCCGCATCCGCAGCCTTCGCCGCGGGCAACCGCGTGATGGTCAAGATGTCCGAGATCACGCCGCACACAGCCGAACTCATGCGCGCTATCGCGCCGTGCTACTTCGACGCCACAGAACTCGCGATCGTCACCGGCGGGACCGATGTCGCCGCGGCATTCGCCGGGCTGCCGTTCGACCACCTGTTCTTCACGGGCTCACCCGCTGTCGGCGCACTCGTGCAGCAGGCGGCCGCCCGTCACCTCGTCCCGGTCACTCTGAACTGGGTGGCAAGAATCCCGTCGTGGTGGCGCCGGACGCCGACATCGACCGGGCAGCGACCCGGATCGCGCACGCGCGGATGGTCAACGGCGGTCAGGTGTGTGTCTGCCCCGACTACGTCTTCGTCCCCGACGGAGCTGTGCAGCGGTTCGTCGACACCGCCCGCCGGACACTGCGCGACACGTACCCGACAGTCATCGCCAACGCCGACTACTGCTCGTCGGTCAACCAGGCGAATTTCGACCGGGTGGTGCGCTTGATCGAGGATGCACGGGAGCGCGGCGCGCGGATCGACTCCGTCGCGCCGCCCGGGGAGACGCTGCCAGATCCCGCCTCGCGCAAGATCGCTCCCACCCTCATTCGCGACGTCGACGATCGGATGCTCATCGCCGAGGAGGAGGTCTTCGGGCCGGTGCTGGTGGTGCGCGGCTACGGCGACCTGGCCGAAACGGTCGACTACATCAACCGACGGCCCGCGCCGCTGGTGGCGTACTGGTTCGGGGCCGACGACGACGACTTCCGGCACTTCGTCCGTCACACCCGCAGCGGCGGTGTGGCGCGCAACGACTTCGCCGCGCAGATGATCCCGTCGGCAGCGCCGTTCGGCGGGGTGGGCCGCAGCGGCATGGGGGCCTACCACGGCAAGGCCGGCTTCGACACGTTCAGCCATCACCGGACCGTGGTGGGCAGCGACCTCCCGTTCAGCATCACCGGCCGCGCGGCACTTCCGTTCACGAGGTCGATGGGGCTCGTCGCCGGCCTCGCGCTGCGCCGGGCGCGAAGCAGGACCCGGCGTCGGCTCAGGGCGAGCCGCTGACCGCCTGCTCGCGCGCCCACCGGTAGTCGGCCTTGCCCGCGGGTGAACGCACGACGACGGGCCGGAACACCACCGCCTTGGGCAGCTTGTAGCGCGCCAACGACGTTGCGGCATGGGCGATCAACTCGTCGGCATCGGCTGCCGCGCCGTCGGCGAGGGCGACCACGGCAACCACCTCCTGACCCCACCGCTCACTGGGCCTGCCCGCGACCACCACGTCGGCGACCGCGGGATGCGACGCGATGGCCGTCTCCACCTCTTCGGCGAAGATCTTCTCGCCGCCGGAGTTGATGGTCACCGAGTCACGGCCGAGCAGTTCGACGACGTCGGCGTCCAGATGGCGGGCGCGGTCACCGGGCACGGCGTAGCGCACCCCCGCCACGACCGGGAACGTGGCCGCCGTCTTGGCGGCGTCGCCCTTGTAACCCAGTGGCACGTAGCCGCGCTGGGCGAGCCAGCCGATGCCGTCGTGGCCGGGCGCCAGCACCTCGGTCAGGTCCTCGGACACCACGACGGTGTCGGGTCCGGGCTTGAACCGGCCCGTCGACACGGCGCCCGGTGCGGACATGTGGGTGAGTTGGGCGCCCGTCTCCGATGAGCCGACGCCGTCGACGACCACCATCCCGGGTTTGGCGTCGATCAGGCGCTGTTTGGTGGTCGGCGTCAACAGCGCACCGCCGTTGGCGACCACGGCCAGCGGTGTGTCGCCCGCCCGCTCGATGGCCGCGGCGAGCGGACGCGCCATCGCGTCACCGACCACCGTCGCCACCATGACCTGCTCGCGCTCGATCGTGGCGACGATCTCGTCGGCGTCGAACCGGTCGACCACCGACGAGAACACGACGGTCTGACCCGTGGTCAGCGCCGTCATCACCGCCCACTGTGCGGCGCCGTGCATCAGCGGCGGGAGCACCATCAGCTTCGTGCCGGGATTCGCCGCGGCACGCTCGACGAGCGCCGCGTAGGAGTCGAACACCGTGCCGGCGAACAGATCACGGCCGCCGAACGACGTGACGAAGATGTCGTGCTGGCGCCACAGCACGCCCTTGGGCATTCCTGTGGTGCCGCCGGTGTAGAGCACGTAGAGATCGTCGGGCGAGTGCTGTACGTCCGGTGGCCGCGGCGCGGTTGCGGCCAATGCCGCCTCGTAGTCGACGGCGCCGTCGAGCAGCTCGTTGCCCGATTCGTCGGCGATCTGGATGAGCACCTTCAGGTCGGGCAGGCCGGGCAGGACCTCGGCCACGCGTGGCGCGAACGCCGCGTGGTACACCAGGGCCGACGCGCCTGCGTCGGCGAGCAGGTACTGCAGTTCGTCGGCGACGTAGCGGTAGTTGACGTTGAACGGCGCGACGCGGGCCCGGAACGAGCCGAGCAGCGCCTCGACGTATTCGTGGCCGTTGTAGGCGTAGATGCCGAGCAGGTCCTGGCCGACCTCGTGACCCGCCAGCCCGGAACGCGCTGTGTGACAGCCGAGTCCGCGTGCGTGCAGATAGGACGCCAGCCGGTTGGACCGGTCGGCGACATCGGTGTAGGTGTAGCTGCGCCCGCTCTGGCACAGCAGGACCCGGTCGGGCAGCGCGACGGCGATCGCGTCGAGCACGGCGGGCACGGTGAACTCCATGAGCGGACTCCTCGTCAGGGCTGGTGGGGGAGGAGCTTGATCATCAGGCCGTTCGCCTCGGACAGCACTGTGCCGTCGGCGTCGGTCATGGTGGCGGTGAGGAAGGCCTTCCGGCCGTCGAGTCGTTCGATACGGCCCCTGCTGATCAGCGGCGCGTCGATCGGTGTGACGGCACGGTAGTCGACGTGCAGATAGGCGGTGCGGCTGATGGGCCGGCCAGCAGCCGACACGATCATGCCGAAATGCCAGTCGTAGAACAGCGGGATGACACCGCCGTGCACGGCCATGTTGCCGCCGACGTGGAACCTGGTGAAGTGGCCTTCCATCGTCACGTTGCCGTCGCGGTCGGCGGCCGTGAACGTCCACGGCGGCATGAGCGGATGGCCGAGACCGGGCAGCGTCGTGGCGCGCCCGGCGGGTGCCTGCCCGTCGGGCACCGCGTGCGGTTCCAGAGCCGCGCACACGCGCTCGATCTGCTCGGAGGCGGCGGTCCACGCCGCGCCGGGCGGACTGGTGGACACCGCCAGGTCCTGCAACCGCCGCACGGCCGCGGCGAACCGCTCCAGCTCGGGCGGCGCGTCGACCGGCGTGATCTCCGGGAAGCCGCGGGTCTCGGGGCCGGTCACGGCGCCCACGTGGCGATGAGGTCGTCGGTGGTGGTGATCGTCGCCAGCAGCGACAGGCTGTTGTCGATGACGGCGGCCCCGTACTCGGCCGGCACCCCGGCGACGGCGTCGCGCGGCAGCACCACCCGGTAGCCGGCATTCACCGCGTCCATCACCAGGTTCGGGATCGCGATGTTCAGCGAGACGCCGACCGCCACGATCGTCGTCACCCCGAGGTTGCGCAGCACCGCGTCGAGGTCGGTGCCGCCCATCGGACCGACGCCGTGCCACCGGGTGAGTGTCAGATCGTCGTCCTCGGGGCCGAATTCGGGCAGCAGGGTGGCGCCGGGGCCACCCGGTGTGATGTCGACCTGGCGGGCGCCGGCCGCGAACAGCCGAGCGTTGTGGTTCGACCCGCGGCCATCCGCGCGGCGGTGCACCAGGCAGTGCACCACCTGGGTACCCGCGGTGCGGGCCGCGGGCAGCAGGCGTGCGATGTTGGGCAGCGCCACCCGGGCGGCCTCCTGGGCGAGCACCGCCAGACCGGCGTGCGGCCCGACGACCGCGCCCTGCAGTTCCTGGGTGACGACGGCGGTGTGCGCCGGGGCGACGAGCTCGGGCAGCGGCGTCCTCATACCGGGGCGGCGGCGACGTCGGGTGGGGTGGTGGGAGGCAGATCGTAGAACTGTGTGGCCCACTTGCGCATGGCCATGTACGGTGCGGCGTCGATCCTGGCCAGCGGCGGGTGCTCGACATAGCGCTGGTAGCGCCAGATGTCGAGGTCCTCCCACACCGTGCGCAGGAACCGCTTCTCCACGTGGTTGCGCACCTGTTCGGGGGGCACATCCGAGGTCTCACCTGGCAGCTTCGGCCACCAGATCGAGTAGAAGAGGTTCGACACCTCGTCGTCGACCGGTGTGCAGGCGAAGATCAGGCGATGATTCGACGAGCCCTCGAAGGCGCTCATCGCGAAGCCGAGTCCGGAGAAGTGACTGTGGATGCGCAGCGCCATCGAGTCCGGGCCGTCGCTGCGCGCGTCCGGCCAGCCGGTCAGGAACCGCCATTCCTCGGCGACGGCCTCCCACTCCAGACACACCGGCGTGACCGTGGCGCCGTGCACGTAGTGGAAATGTGAACTGTCCGGACCGTTCTCGGCGACGATCTGCGGATGCACCGGTTCGCCGTCGGCCCGCCGGGAGAACTCGGGATAGGGCCGGTAGTAGGCGCCGGCGTCCGTCTCGAACTGGGGGAACTTGTGAAAGATGTCGGGAAGTGGCCACTGCGGCTCCTTGCCGTCGGGATGGTGCCACATGAACACGCAGTCGTACTGCTCGCGCACCGGGTAGGTGCGCAGCGTCAGTCCGCGGTTCGGCCGGTCCGGCTGGTAGGGGATGTAGCGGTTGGTGCCGTCGGGCCCCCAGCGCCAGCCGTGGAATGGGCACTCGACACAGTCGCCGACCACCTTCCCGCCGTGTCCGAGGTGGGCGCCGAGGTGCTTGCAATGGCCCTCGAGCACGTGCAGGACGCCGGAATCGTCGCGGTAGGCGACCAGTTCCTCACCGAAATACTGGATTGGGCGGACCTCGCCCGCGGGGAACTCCGGCGACCAGCCGATCATGAACCAGCCGGTGACTTTCCAGGTGAATGGGACTTTCACGCCGAAGCGACCTCCTGATGCGGGTCCGTCCACTGACTACGGAGGAGATTACAGTATTGTTTTCGGCAGGTGGTCGCGATCCGGCGGGCGGGTAGGTTCATTGCCAGAGTGGGGTTCAGCTGCGGCCGAGAGGACTGGGAAACACGGTGTACGAGATTTTGGCCAAGGCTGGAATCTTCCAGGGTGTCGAGCCCGACGCTGTCGCGGCGCTCGGCGAGCGCTTGCCGACCATCGACTTCCCCCGCGGGCACACCGTGTTCGTCCAGGGCGAGTTGGGTGACCGGCTGTACGTCATCGTGTCGGGCAAGGTCAAGATCGGCAGCCGCGCCACCGACGGGCGGGAGAACCTGCTCGCCGTGCTGGGTCCGGCGGACATGTTCGGCGAGCTGGCCATCTTCGACCCGGGTCCGCGCACGTCGAGCGTCACGACGCTGACCGAGGTGCGCACCGTCTGCATGGATCGCGACCTGCTGCGCACTTGGCTCACCGAACGGCCGGAGGTCGCCGAACAGTTGTTGCGGGTGCTGGCCCGGCGGCTGCGGCGGACCAACGACAACCTGTCCGACCTCATCTTCACCGACGTTCCCGGCCGGGTGGCCAAGCAACTGCTGATGCTGGCACAGCGCTTCGGGGTGTCGGACAACGGCGAGCTGCGGGTCACCCACGACCTGACCCAGGAGGAGATCGCGCGCCTGGTGGGTTCTTCGCGGGAGTCGGTGAACAAGGCGCTGACCGATTTCACCGAGCGCGGCTGGCTCCGGATGCGGGGCAAGACGGTGTGGATCACCGACACCGAGCGACTGGCGCGCCGGGCGAGGTAGCCCGCCGGGTCACGGCGGGGCGGACCGGAAGTGGCTCGTGTTGCCCGGGCCCTTCGCCTTGGCCTGGTACATCGCCACGTCCGCGTCGCGCAGCAGTTCGGCGGAAGTGCGGGCGTCGCCGGGTGCCACGGTGGTGATGCCGATGCTCGCGCCGATCCGCACCCGCAAGGGGCCGACGGTGATCTCGTCGAGCAGCACCCGGTGCAGTCCCCGGGCCACCTCGTCGACCTCGCCGGGGCCGACGGGATGCAGCAGCAGCGCGACGAACTCGTCGCCGCCCAGCCTGGCCAGCAGGTCCTGCGGCCTGGCGACCGACCGCATCCGCTGGGCCGCGATGCGCAGCACCTCGTCACCGGCCGAGTGACCGTGCTGGTCGTTGACGGACTTGAGCTTGTCGAGGTCGATGAACAGCGCGGCCACCAGGCGGCCGTCGTCGCGCGCCGACAACGCCACTTCGGCGCGCTCCAACACGAATCCGCGGTTCGGCAGGCCGGTCAGCCAGTCGTGGGTGGCATCGTGGCGCAGCCGGTTCCGGGTGTCGTAGTGCTCGGTGATGTCGGTGAACGAGAACAGCACCGACGAGTGCTGCGGATCGTCGGGGTCGAGCAGGCAGCCGTGTCCGGTCACCCAGATCCGGGTGCCGTCGATGCGGTCGACGCCCACCACCTCACCGCTGAGCGTCATCCCGGTGCGCTGGATCCAGTGAATGGGGTGCTGGTCGGACGTCATCTCGCGGCCGTTGCCGTCGTAGAGGGGGAGGTCGACACCCTGGTCGCTGTGGTGCACGCCGACGAGATCGCGCGCGTCGGCGCCGAGGATGCGCCGGGCCGCGGCATTGGTGAGCTCGAAGTGCCCGTCGCTGTCCATGATGACGACGCCCTCCTGCAGGAGGTCCAGCACGTTGCGGAAGCGGTCTTCGGACCACGTGGTCCGGGAAGGCGGCGCTGACCCGGTGGCTCCCTCACCGTCGTTCGACACGTCGGACGGCATGTCAGCCGGCGTTCGCGTGGCGCGGTGTGCTCATCGTGTTCGTCTTCCCCGGTGTCCTCAGCCCCCGCGCCGATCCGCCAGCGATTCCGTCGAAATACTGTAATGGTTACAGTAACTTCTAGGATACCGACCGGCGGGCCGAGCTGCCCCGGCTGATGGGACATCGATGCACGAATCACCTCCGGCGCCGCGCAGGGCGCTCGTCATGGGCGCGAGCGGCAACGTCGGCGCCGCGGTCACCCGCCACCTCGTGGCCCGCGGCGACGACGTTCGGGTGCTGCTGCGCCGGAGCAGTTCGACGAGGGGGATCGACGGCCTCGACATCGAACGGCACTACGGCGACATCTTCGACATCCCGGCGGTCACCGCGGCCATGGTCGACCGGGACGTCGTGTACTACTGCGTCGTCGACACCCGCGCCCACCTCGCCGACCCGGCGCCGTTGTTCCGGACGAACGTCGAGGGGCTGCGCGGCGTCCTCGACGTCGCCGTGCACGCCGACCTGCAGCGCTTCGTGTTCCTGAGCACGATCGGCACGGTCGCCGTCGGCAGCGGTGGGGCGGCGGTCGACGAGGACACCCCCTTCAACATGGCGGGACGCGGCGGTCCCTACATCGAGTCTCGCTGCCGTGCTGAGGAACTGGTGCTGCGGTATGCGCGTGAGCGCGGCCTGCCCGCCGTCGCGATGTGCGTGTCCAATCCGTACGGCCCGCCCGACTGGCAGCCCAGGCAGGGATCACTGGTCGCACTCGCCGCCTTCGGCAAGATGCCGTGTTTCGTCCGCGGCGTCGGTGCTGAGGTGGTCGACATCGACGACGCCGCCGCGGCACTGCTGCTGGCCGCCGACCGGGGCCGCAACGGCGAGCGGTACATCATCTCCGAACGATTCATGACGCAGCGGGAGATGCTGCGCATCGCCGCCGACGCGGTCGGGGTGCGGCCGCCTCGGTTCGGTCTCCCGCAGGCTGCGGTGTATCTCGCCGGGGTGCTGGCCGGCGCCGCCAACCGGTGGCTCGGCCGCGACTACCCGCTCAACCTCCCCAGCGTCCGGTTGATGGTCGAGACGTCGCCGGCAGGCCACGACAAAGCCACCCGCGAACTGGGCTGGCGACCGGGCCCCACCGAGGACGCCATCCGCCGGGCCGCGCGCTTCTACGTGGAGCGCCGCGGCCGCGACGAGGACGTGGTGAAGCTGTGAGCGCCGACGGCTCGGGGCACTACGACGTGCTCGTGATCGGCGCCGGGTTCTCCGGGCTGTACGCACTGCACCGGTTGCGCGGCCTCGGCCTGCGCACCCTCGTCCTGGAGAAGGCCGGGGAAGTGGGCGGCACCTGGGCGGTCAACCGGTATCCCGGTGCCCGCTGCGACATCGAGAGCATCGAGTACTCCTACAGCTTCTCCGAGGAGATCCAGCAGGAGTGGGTGTGGACCGAGACGATGCCGGCACAGCCCGAGATCGAGGCCTACGCGAACTTCGTGGCCGACCGCCTCGACCTGCGCGGCGACATCGTGCTGCACACCGAGGTGGTTGCGATGACGTTCGACGAGCCCAGTTCGCAGTGGCGGGTGCGGACCCGCTGCGGGCAGACGTTCGTGGCGCCGTTCGTCGTCGCCGCGTCCGGGATCCTCTCGGTGCCGCTGGAACCCGACATCGCCGGCATGGGCACCTTCGCCGGCACGTCGCTGTTCACCGGGCGGTGGCCCCGCGACGGTGTCGACCTCGGCGGGCAGCGCGTCGCGGTGATCGGCACCGGCTCCACCGGTGTGCAACTCATTCCCGTGGTGGCACGGGACGCGGCCGAGCTGGTGGTATTCCAGCGGTCACCGGCCTTCACGCTGCCGTGGCGGGTGCGGCCCTTCGAACCCGGCGAGCTCGACGGACTCAAGGCCGGGTACGCCGATATCCGGGCCGCCCAGCGCGCCCACCCGGTCGGTGCGGCACGGCTGAGCGCCTTCTCCGTGCTGCTCGAGATGCTCGCGCGGCCGCCGATCAAGGCGGCCACTCCGCAGGAGCGCAGCCGCGCCGTCGAAGAACACGGCGTCCTCGGCGCACTGAACTGGGGCGACGTCTTCTTCGACATCGAGGCCAACCGGATGGCGACCGAACTGTATGGCGAGGCGATCGCCCGCATCGTCGACGATCCGGACACCGCCGCGGCGCTGGTGCCCAGTCACCCGTTCGCGTGCAAGCGACCGATCATCGATCAGGGCTACTACGAGACGTTCAACCGCGACAACGTCACCCTGGTGGACCTGCGCCGGGGCGGCATCGAGGCGGTGACGCCGACGGGCATCGACACCGAACAGGGCGCGTTCGAGGTCGACGTGATCGTCTACGCCACCGGATTCGACGCGATGACCGGCGCGCTCAGCCGCATCGACATCCGCGGCCGCGACGGCGTGGCACTGCGCGACGTCTGGGCCGACGAGGGTCCGGTGTCCTACCTCGGGCTGCAGGTGGCCGGTTTCCCCAACCTTTTCACCGTGCAGGGGCCGGGCAGTCCGGCGGCTGCGACGAACTTCATCGCCGCCCTCGAGCATCACGTCGAGTGGATCGGCGACTGCGTGAGTTCGCTGCGCGCACAGGGTTATCGGACGATCGAGGCGCTGCCCTCGGCCCAGGAGGAGTGGATAGAGCACACCACGTCGCTGGTGGCGCCGACGGTGCTGGTCCACCCCACGTGCAACTCCTGGTACAACGGCGGCAACGTGCCGGGCAAGAAGCGCATGTACATGGGCTACACGGCGGGGCTCCCGGAGTACCGCCGTCGCTGCGAGGAGATCGCCGCCGGGGGATACACCGGATTCAAGCTCTCGTAGGGTGACACGATGATGCACACCGGGCAGGTAGTCCGTCAGCTCGCCGGTGTCCTGCCGCGCTCCGCGGACGCGCTGACGGGCTCGGCGGCGTGGGACGGCTTGTCCGTCGCCGGGGTACGCCAGTTCGGCGAGGTCGCCCTCGACGAGCTGGTGTTGACCGCGATGACGCTGAGCGGCCCTGGCCCACGGCTGCGCAGGCCGGTCAGCTCCTGCGCCGCGGCGGCCGAGGAGTTCGCCGGCCATACACCGGCAGAACTGCATGCGCCGCCGAACCCGTTGCAGGTCAAGCGTATACAGCGGCAGTGGGTGGCGGGCCTGGCCTACGAGCGGATCACCTACGACCACGATCCGATGCTGCCGTCCGCCTTGGCCGCCGACGGTCTCGGCGGGCCGGCGACAGCGGTGGCGCACCTGTGCCGGCACCGCGACGGACCGCGGCCGTGGCTGGTGTGGGTGCACGGCGCCGGACAGGGTGGGGCGTCGGACTTCCTGTTCGCCCGGGCGCGCCGGCTGCACCAGCGGCTCGGGTTCAACCTCGCGATGCCGGTGCAGCCGGGCCACGGTGTGCGCCGTGACGTGTGGCCGCCGTATCCCGACATGGATCCGCTGACCAACGTGGCCGGGATGATGCGCGCGGTCTCGGAGGTGCGCGCGGTGGTGCGGTGGCTGGAGCCGCAGAGCACCGTCATCGCGGTGTCCGGTCTGTCACTCGGCAGCGCGGTGGCCGCCCTGGTGTCGCACCTGGAGGACGCGGCAGCGGCGGTCGCGCTCTACACCCCGATCCTCGGGCTCAATGCGATGATCGGGCAGCACATCTCGCGGTGGGGCCGCAGCGGTGACGAGTTGGCGGCCGCGCTGGGCTCCGACGTCGTCGCCGAACTGACCAAGGTAATCGACCCGCTGTCCGTGCTGCCCGCCGCGCCGCCGGAGCGCCGGCTGATCGTGGCGGCCTGGCAGGACCGGATGGCGATGCGGGGTCCCGCGCTGGCGCTGCACGAGCGGTGGGGCGGCCGGGTGCACTGGCATGACGGCGGCCACGTCGGGCACCTGTTCTCGGGCCGCGTCCAGCGGGTGACCGAGGAGTTCCTGCGCGAGGTGCGGGATTCGGCGGCTCAGTCGCCCGTGCCGTACTCGGCGACGATCCGCGACTCCAGGTAGTCGAGTTCGCGCGGCAGGTCGTAGTCGTCGGCGAGCACGATCCACTGGAACGCCGCTCCGAAGGCGGCGGCGCTGATGGCGTTGACGGCGCGGTCCATGTCGATGTCGGGCCGTACGGACCCGTCGATGATCCCGTTGCGCAAGCCGGCCGCCACCTCGTCGACGCCGCGCCGGAACCAGTCGTCGAGCCGCCCCCGTATCGGCGATGTGGTCTTGACCGCCTCGAAGGTCATCACGAACGTCGCCCGTAGGAAGTCCCGGTCCTCGTCGTACAGCCGGCGAATCCGGCCGAAATGGGCGACGGCGTTCTGCAGGCCGGTGGAGTCCGGCTCGGCGGCGGGCATGATGTTCTGTGCCTGCGCGTGGGCCAGGATCGCCTCGAGGATGGCGTCCTTGCTGCCGTAGCGGGCGTGCACCATCGCCCTGCTGTATCCGGCGCGCCGGCCGATCTCGGCCGCGGACGTTGCCTCCCAGCCCTTCTCGGTGATGAGTTCGGCCGCCGCAGTGATCAGGCGGCGATTCGACAGCTCGACACGCTGCGGCTGGGTCAACCCGCGGGCGGGGGTGGGCACTCTTGCATATTAGACGCTCGACAACTAACTTAGTTGTTTATCGTCAACTACCTCGCCGGGGAGGCCCGCGTGACATCAGCGACCCCGGCCATCCCGTCGGGCATTGAAGACGTGAGCCCTGGCTGGCTGAGTGATGCGCTCGGCGCGCAGGTCGACGGTGTCCGCAGCGAGCAGATCGCCCTCGACAGCGGCTTCTCTTCGCTGCTCTACCGGCTGCACCTGACGGGCGATGCCGTGCCGGCCACCGTGATCGCGAAGCTGCCCGCGCAGTCGGAGGCCCGCGGCGCGATGGAACTGCTCGGCGGTTACCGGCGCGAGCTCGCGTTCTACCGCGCAGTGGCCGGCCGTGCACCGATGGCGACACCGCACGTGTACGCGGCCCGGATCGCCGACAACGGAGTCGACTTCGTGCTGCTGCTCGAGGATCTCGCCGACTGGGGCAACGCCGACCACCTGGCCGGGCTGTCGATGCACCGGGCCCGACTGTGCGTCGCTCAGCTCGCCGGGCTGCACGCCTGGTCGGCCGATCCGGCCAATGCCGCGGCGTTGCAGCCGTTTCCGAGCCTGGACACCCCGATCGCCCGCGACCTGCTGCTGCCCGCCTTCGCGCCGGGCTGGCAGATCTACCGTGCCCACACCGAGGCGACGGTGCCCGCAGCGGTGGCGGTGTTCGCCGAACGTTTCGCCGAGCGCGCAGTCGCGGCGTTGCCGGCACTGACCGAGCGGGACACGCTGCTGCACGGCGACATCAGGGCCGACAACCTGTTCTTCGACGGGGACCTGATGAAGGTGGTCGACTTCCAGTTCGCGTCGCGGGGCTGCGGCGCCGCAGACATCGCCTACCTCGTCACCCAGGGTCTGCCCGCCGGCGTGCGGGAAGGACGCGACGAGGCGCTGCTGCGCGAGTACCTCGAGCGTCTCGACGGCCACGGCGTCGGCGGCTACGGCTTCGACGAGGCCTGGCGGCACTACCGGATGGCTGCGGTCTACCTGATGCTGCTGCCCGTCATCACCCTCAACGGTTGGGACGCGCTGCCCGAGCGGTCCCGCCGCCTGTGCCTCACGCTCACCGACCGGGCGGTCGCGGCGATCCGCGACATCGACGCGCTGGAGGCGTTCGGGTGACCCGCACCGCGCGTGAGGTCGTCGAGCTCTACAACCTGGTGGTGTGGAACGAGCGCGACTTCGCCCTCGCGGAGGAACTGATGGGGGACACCGTGACGCGGCACGAAGTGGGCGAGGCGACGGTGCTCACTCACGAGCAGGCCGTCGCGCGCATCGTCGACCACTGGGCGATGTTCGACACCATCCGGTTCGAGCTCGACCTGGTGGTCGCCGGAGACGACGGCGAGCACGTGGCGATCGTGTACCAGTCGCCGATGAGGTTGAAGGACGGCACCGAGACCACCGTCGGCAGCATGGAGATCTTCCGGGTGGTCGACGGCCGGATCACCGAGGTGTGGAACTGCGGCTACAAGCAAGGGGTTTGGGCATGACACAACCTACGTTGGACGAGCTGGGCTACTACCTGCTGGCCGGCGCCGGGGGTGAGGGGCCGGCCACGCTGATGGACGAGGCCCGCCGGGGCGAGCAGCTGGGCTTCGGCACGGGCTTCATCTCCGAGCGGTGGAACGTCAAGGAGGCGTCGTCGCTGACCGGCGCCGCGCTCGCAGTCACCGAGCGGATGCAGATCGCCACCGCGGCAACCAATCACAACACCCGCCACCCGCTGATCACCGGATCGTGGGCGACGACCATGCACCGGCTGTCCGGCGGGCGGTTCACCCTCGGCCTCGGCAGGGGGATCGCGGCGATGTACAACGCGTTCGGCGTGCCCGCGGTGACCACCGCGCAGATGGAGGACTTCGCGCAGGTGATGCGCAAGCTGTGGCACGGCGAGGTGGTGTTCAACCACGACGGGCCCATCGGCAAGTACCAGGTGCTGTTCCTCGACCCGGACTTCAAGGAGGACATCCGGCTGGCGATCGTGGCGTTCGGCCCGCAGACCCTGGCACTCGGCGGCCGCGAGTTCGACGACGTCATCCTGCACACCTACTTCACCCCCGAGACGCTGCAGCGGGCCGTCAGGACGGTCAAGGAGGCGGCCGAGCAAGCGGGCCGCGACCCGAACAGTGTGCGCGTGTGGTCGTGCTTCGCCACCGTCGGCGATCACCTGCCCGAGGAACTGCGACTGAAGAAGACCGTCGCCCGGCTGGCCACCTACCTGCAGGGCTACGGCGACCTGCTGGTGAAGACGAACAACTGGGATCCCGCCGTGCTGCAACGCTTCCGCGACGATGCGGTGGTGCAGTCGATTCCCGGCGGCATCGACCACAAGGCGACCGCCGAGCAGATCGAGCACATCGCCGGCCTGATCCCCGACGAGTGGCTCGAACCGTCGGCCACCGGGTCGGCGCAGCAGTGCGTCGCCCGGGTGCGTAAGGAGTTCGAGTACGGCGCCGACGCGGTGATCCTGCACGGCGCAACGCCCGACGAACTGGAGCCGATCGTCGCCGAGTACCGCGCCACCCGGTGATTTCGGCGCGGTGACGTTCGCTGACCGAACGAAAGCGCGCCGAAATCGCCTGGAGTCAGGGGGTGATGACGGTGCGGCTCACCGGTTCCGCGACGGCCTGCCTGCTGAAGATGCCGCGCTGCAGCGTCGCCAGCAAGGCGTCTCGGGTCTCCTCCGGTGAGATGAGTTCGTCGAAGCCGAGGTGGCCCGCCGACCGGTAGGACGCCTCGAGTTCCATCTGCTTGAGCACCTCGGTGTAGTCCTCGCCGGCGTTCGTCGCCTTGCTCAGCGCGGCGGCGCCCATCGCGCCCATCGTGGCGCCCGGGTAGGCGAACGTCGCCACCTGGTCGTCGAAACCGAGCAGTGACATCACCATCGAGCCGAAGCCGAACGCCTTGCGCAGCGTCACATGAAGTTTCAGCGTGGTGGCGGAGGTCTGCGCGGCGAACATCCGCGCACCGCTGCGCAGCACGCCCCTGCGCTCGGACCGGCTGCCCGGCAGCATCCCCGGGTTGTCGGCGAGGAACACGATCGGCAGGTGGAACGCGTCGGCGACCGCGATGAAGTGCGCGGCCTTGTCCGCGGCGTCCGCGTCGATCGAGCCGGCCAGCACCTCCGGCTGGTTCGCAACGACCGCGACCGGATACCCGCCGAGATGGGCCAGCGCGCAGATGACGGCGCGGCCGAACGTCGGCTGTACCTCGAACCAGTCGGGCCGGTCGAAGATCACGTCGAGCACCGAGCGCATGTCGTAGATGTGCCGGTTGTCCCGCGAGACGATGTCGCAGATCTCCGGCGTCGGGCGCGGGCCCGCGGTGTCGTCGGCGAGCCGGGTCGGCGGATACGACCATGCGCTGGAGGGGAAGTAGGACAGGTAGCGGCGGATGTCGTCGAGCACCGTCTCGTCGTCCTCGGCGTGGTTGTGGATCACCCCGCTGGCGAGTGCGACGCCCGGCCCGCCGAGGTCCTCCTTCGGGATGTCCTCGCCGGTTGACTCTTTCACCACCGGCGGACCCGCGGTGAAGATCGCGCCGTGGCTGCTCATGATGGTGAAGTCACACACCGGGGCCACCAGTGCGCCGTGGCCGGCAGAGGGACCCAGCACCGCCGAGACGGTGGGGACCTTGCCCGAGCACTTCGCCTGGGCGATGAGATCGGTGGGCGTGCGGCCGTAGTGCTCACCGCTGGGCCGGAAGCCGGCGCCCTCGAGCAGCATGACCAGTGGGATCTTGTTGCGCAGCGCCAGTTCCGCCAGCCGGTAGCGCTTGGAGTTGCCGCCCGGTCCGATGCTGCCCGCCAGTGTGGTGAAGTCCTCGGCGCCGACCATCACCGGAACGCCGTCGATGCGGCCCGCGCCCGCGATCAGCCCGTCCGCGGCGACGTCGCCGCCGACCAGCGTGCCGAACTCCTGGAACGAGCCATCATCGAGGAGGCGGTCGAGCCGGGCCCTGGCGTCGAGCTTGCCCTTGGCGTGGTGTCTGGCCACCCGCTCGGGTCCACCCATGCCGAACGCGCGCTCGCGGCGACGGTCGAGGTCGGCGAGCGTTTCCTTCCAGTCCTGCGCGTGGTCCATTCGAGAAGCTCCTGACGTCGAAGGGCATCGTCGCACCGGCGTGGTCACGTTGACCATACTGAATTGCTTACTGTAGCTTCTGCGGGTATGGGTGGAGGCGGTGCTGCCGGCCCCCCGATCGGCCGTCTCGCGATCGACCGGGGCATCCCCAGCGACCTGACGCGGGTCCGGGGAGTCGCCGAGGGGTTGGAGCGGCAGGGCTTCGACGGGTGCTGGACCGGTGAGATCTCCCACGACCCGTTCCTGCCACTGCTGCTCGCCGCCGAACACACCACGCGGCTGCAGATCGGCACCAGCATCGCGGTGGCCTTCGCGCGCAGCCCGATGACCGTCGCCAACGTGGCGTGGGATCTGCAGGCGTACTCCCGCGGTCGGTTCATCCTCGGGCTCGGCACGCAGATCAGACCGCACATCGAGAAGCGGTTCAGCATGCCGTGGAGCCGGCCGGTGGCCCGCATGCGGGAGTTCGTGCAGGCGTTGCGGGCGATCTGGGCCTGCTGGCACGACGGCACCCGGCTGGCGTTCGACGGCGAGTTCTACACCCACCGGCTGATGACGCCGATGTTCACCCCTGAGCCGCATCCGCACGGCACGCCACCGGTGTTCGTCGCTGCGGTCGGCGAGGCGATGACCGAGATGTGCGGAGAGGTGGCCGACGGCCTGCTGGCGCATGCGTTCACCACCAAGCGCTACCTCGACGACGTCACGCTGCCCGCCCTGGAGCGTGGGCTCGCCACGGCCGGGCGCACCCGCGCCGATGTCGCGGTCTCGTGCCCGGTGTTCGTCGTGACCGGAGAGACCGAGGAAGGCTTCGCCGCCGCGGCCGCCGCCACCCGCAAGCAGATCGCCTTCTACGCCTCCACGCCGGCGTACCGCAATGTGCTCGATCTGCACGGCTGGGGTGAGCTGCAGACCGACCTGCACCGGCTGTCCAAACAGGGCGAGTGGGACGCAATGGCCGCGCTGATCGACGACGACGTGCTCGGCGCGTTCGCCGTCGTGGCGCCGCTCGACGAGGTCGCCGCGGCGCTTCGGCGCCGGTGTTCGGGGGCGATCGACCGTGTGCTGCCGGGCTTCCCGTCGACGGTGCCGGACGACACCGTCGCCGCCGTACTCGAGGAACTGCGTCACGAAGGAGCCCGATGAGCACACCGATCATGGACGAGGCCGCCAGGGTCTTCGCCGACCCGAAGTCCTACACCGACGAGTCGACACTCCATGCCGCGCTTGCCCATCTGCGGGCGAACGCGCCGGTGTCGTGGGTCGACGTGCCAGGCTACCGGCCGTTCTGGGCGATCACCAAGCACGCCGACGTGATGGCCGTCGAGCGCGCCAACACCGTCTTCACCAACGCACCGCGGCCGGTGCTGATGACCGCGGAGTCCGACGAACTGCAGGCCGGCGTCGGGGTCAGCACCCTGATCCACATGGACGATCCCCGGCACCGGGTGGTGCGGGCGATCGGCGCCGACTGGTTCCGGCCGAAAGCCATGCGCGCGCTGAAGATCCGGGTCGACGAACTGGCGAAGACCTACGTCGACAAGATGGCCGCCATCGGCCCCGAATGCGACTTCGTGCAGCAGGTGGCGGTGAACTACCCGCTCTACGTCATCATGTCGCTGCTCGGGGTGCCGGAGTCAGACTTCCCGCTGATGCTCAAGCTCACCCAGGAACTGTTCGGCAGCGACGACGACGAGTTCAAGCGCGGCGCCGACCAGCAGGAGCAGATGTCGGCACTGCTGGAGATGTTCCAGTACTTCACCGCACTCACCGCCGCGCGCCGCGAGCACCCGACCGACGACCTCGCCTCGGCGATCGCCAACGCCCGTGTCGACGGTGAACCGCTGTCCGACATCGACACCGTGTCCTACTACGCGATCATCGCCGCCGCCGGCCACGACACCACCAGCGCCACCATCTCGGGCGGCATGCTGGCCCTGCTGGAGAATCCCGAGCAGTGCGACCGGTTGCGGGCCGATCCCGGCCTGATGCCGACGGCCACCGAGGAGATGATCCGCTGGGTCACGCCGGTGAAGGCCTTCATGCGGACCGCGCAGGAGGACACGCAGGTGCGCGGCGTGCCGATCGCGGCGGGGGAGTCACTGCTGCTGTCCTACCCGTCGGCCAACCGCGACGAGGACGCCTTCGCCGACCCGTTCCGCTTCGACGTCGGGCGCGACCCGAACAAGCACGTGGCCTTCGGCTACGGCGTGCACTTCTGCCTGGGCGCCGCGCTGGCCCGGATGGAGGTCAACAGCTTCTTCTCCCAGCTGATCCCGCGGCTCGAGTCGATCGAACCGGCGGGGAAGGCCCAGCACGTCGCGACGGTGTTCGTCGGCGGCCTCAAGCACCTGCCGATCCGGTACACGCTGCGCTGAGCCCGCGCCCTACTCGCCGGAGTTGCCGCGCGCCGCCGCGTGCAGAGCGTCTGCGCGACTGCCCTTCTCGTGATGGCTCAGCGCCTGGATCGACACGTCGTGGCCCTCGGCCGCCCGGCGCAGCGCCCCGACGGTGGCCTGTTCGCGCGGGATGTGGGCGAACGGGTCGAAGGAGTACCAGCGCATCGCGTTCTCGTGGGTCATCTTGTTGATGTCGCCGTCGGACACGCTGTGCTCGGTGAGCACCTCCCACAGTTCCTCCGGGGCACCCGGCCACATGGAGTCGCTGTGCGGATAGTCGGCCTCCCAGCAGATGTTGTCGATGCCGATCCGGTGGCGGAGTTGCACGCCGACGGGGTCGCTGATGAAGCAGGTGAGGAAGTGGTCGCGGAACACCTCGCTGGGCACCTTGCCACCGAAGTCCTGCTTGGTCCAGGTGGAGTGCATCTCGTAGGTGCGGTCCACCCGTTCGAGGAAGTAGGGGATCCACCCGGTTCCGCCCTCGGACAGCGCGATTTTCAGGTCGGGGTACTCCTTGACCGGCCGTGACCACAGCAGGTCGGCGGCGGCCTGCACGATGTTCATCGGCTGCAGGGTGATCATCACGTCCATCGGCGCGTCGGGCGCGGTGATGGCCAGTTTGCCCGACGAGCCGATGTGCACGTTGAGCACCGTGTCGGTGTCGCACAGCGCTTTCCACAGCGGATTCCAGTACTCGTTGTGGAAGCTGGGGTAGCCCATCGCGGCGGGGTTCTCGGTGAAGGTCAGGGCGTGCACGCCCTTCTCGCTGACGCGGCGCACCTCCTGGGCGCACAGTTCGGCGTCCCAGATCACCGGGATCGCCATCGGGATGAAGCGCGCCGGGTAGGCGCCGCACCACTCGTCGATGTGCCAGTCGTTGTAGGCCTGCACCAGCGCCAGCGAGAACTCGGAGTCCTCGGTGGCGAACAGCCGGCCGGCGAATCCCGGGAACGACGGGAAGCAGATCGAGCCGAGGATGCCGCCGGCGTTCATGTCCTTGACGCGTTCGTCGACCTGCCAGCAGCCCGGCCGGATCTCGTCGAGGCCCTGCGGTTCGAGGCCGTACTCCTCCTTCGGCCTGCCCGCGACCGCGTTGAGGGCGACGTTGGGGATGACGATGTCGCGGAACTGCCAGGTGTCCGAGCCGTCGGCGTTGTGCACCAGTCGCGGCGCCTCGTCGGCGTACTTCTTCGGCAGATGGTTGGCGAACATGTCCGGCGGTTCCACGATGTGGTCGTCGACGCTGATCAGGATCATGTCGTCCTTGTCCACGAGGACGCTCCTTCGACTAGGTGGCCTTACCGTACGGCTTACAGTTTAGCGCCTGTCAGCAGCAGCGGGCGCCCGGATTCGCATCCGCGGCGGCGTGCCGCAGGCGCCAGTACTCCCGTTCCGAGGGCACCGGTTCGCCCGGGTGGAGCCGCCTGCGGTGTTCGACGTACCGCCGGTAGTGGTTGTCGCCCATCAGTGTGGCGCAGTACCAACGGATCTGACGCGCAACTTCTGCAGATCTTCTGGCAGCTCGTCCCATTGCTTGGCCACCTCCTTCTCGGCCCTGGTCGCAACCATGCCCGACGGGGCGAACAGTCGCGACGGCACCGGGTCGTCCTCCGTCAGCGGGCTGCCGGTGCCCCTGACGGCACGCAGCGCCATCACCACGCCCGCGGCGAACACGATGACCACCAGCACCGCGAAAACGATCGACAGGGTGCCCTGGATGAACGTGTTGCGGATGACGGCGTCGAGCTGACCCGCGTCCTTCGCCGCATTGAACGCCGTCTTGCCCGCCTCCTTGGCCTCGCGGTACTGGAAGTGCTGTGTCCAGTACCCCACCTTCGGATCACCGGAGAAGATCTTCTGCCAGGACGCCGTCATGGTCACCACCAGGTCCCACAGCAGCGGAACACCGGGTATCCACGCCCATTTCAGCAGCCCGCGCTTGATGACCACCACGGTGACCACCGTCAGCGCGATGGCGGCGAGCAACTGGTTCGCGATGCCGAACAGCGGGAACAGGGTGTTGATGCCGCCGAGCGGATCGGTGACGCCCATCAGCAGGATGCTGCCCCACGCGGCGACGACGATGATGCTGCAGATCCATGCCCCGACGCGCCAACTCGGGTTCTGCAGCCTCTTCAGCGGCCCGCCGAGATTGCCCAGGGCGTCCGACAACATGAACCGCGCCACCCGGGTGCCCGCGTCGACCGTGGTGAGGATGAACAGCGCCTCGAACATGATCGCGAAGTGGTACCAGAAGGCCTTGAGGCTCTCGCCACCGAAAACCTGGAGCACTTCGGACATGCCGAACGCCAGCGTCGGCGCGCCACCGGTGCGCGACACGATCGACTCCTCGCCGACGCCCTTGGCGGCGGCGTCGAGTTCGACGCCGGTGATGGGAGCGTCCGACAGTCCGAGGCTGTTGACGTAGTCCGCCGCGGTCTGGGCGGTGCCACCGGTGGACGCCGCAGGCGCGTTCATCGCGAAGTACAGGTGCTGGTTGAGGATCGCCGCGGTGATCAGCGCCATGATCGCGACGAACGACTCGGTCAGCATGCCGCCGTAGCCGATCAGCCGCATCTGGCTTTCCTTCTCCAGCAGCTTCGGTGTGGTGCCGGAGGAGATCAGCGAGTGGAAGCCCGACAGCGCGCCGCAGGCGATCGTGATGAACAGGAACGGGAACAGTGACCCGGCGAACACGGGCCCGGTGCCGCTGGCGGCGAACGACGAGATCGCGGGGGCCTCCATGATCGGCCGCGCCAGCAGGATGCCGATCGCCAGCAGGACGATGGTGCCGACCTTCATGAACGTCGAGAGGTAGTCGCGCGGGGCCAGCAGCAGCCAGACCGGCAGCACCGATGCGGCCAGCCCGTAGATGATGATGCACCACGACAGCGTCACCTTCGACAGCGTGAACCAGTCGGTGCCCCAGGAGGTCTCGGCCACCCAGCCGCCGGACGCCACCGCAAGCAGCAGCAGTGCGACGCCGATCAGCGACACCTCCGACACCCGGCCGGGTCGCAGATACCGCAGATAGACACCCATGAACAGCGCGATCGGAATCGTCATCGCGATGGAGAACACGCCCCAGGGGCTCTCCGCCAGCGCGCCGACCACCACCAGCGCCAGCACCGCCAGCAGGATGACCATGATGACCAGCACGCCGACGATCGCGGCGACGCCGCCCACGGTGCCGAGTTCGTCACGGGCCATCTGGCCCAGCGAGCGGCCCCGGCGACGCACCGAGATCGACAGCACCAGATAGTCCTGCACACAGCCGGCGAAGACGGCGCCGATGATGATCCAGATGGTGCCCGGCAGGTATCCCATCTGCATCGCCAGCACCGGCCCCACCAGCGGGCCCGCGCCGGCGATCGCGGCGAAGTGGTGCCCGAACAGCACCCGCCGGTCGGTCGGCATGTAGTCGGTGCCGTTCTCGAAAACCTCGGCAGGCGTTGCGTTCTCGTCCTTGGGCTTGACGATCTTCATCTCGATCAGCCGGGCGTAGAACCGGAAACCGATGACGTAGGTGCAGATCGCGGCGATGACGAACCAGACGGCGTTGACCGTCTCACCCCGGAAGAAGGCGATGACCGCCCAGGCGACCGCCCCGATCACGGCGATGACGCCGAAGATGATGCGGTGCTTGGCGGTGATGGGGGAGCGGTCGACGACCGCCACCGGCGGTAGGTCCTTGTCCGTCCGGACGTAGGTGATGTGGCCGTCGGTCGTCTGCTCCGCAAAAGGAGCCGCGGGCGCGGGGGTTGAAGCCATGGGCCGATCTTTCCACCGGTGCCCGGCCGATTGGGTGGATTCGTTCGGTCGGCTCGTCAGCGTCGTCGGTTCCTCGCGCGAGCGCTCGTCAGCGCTCGTAGTAAGCCCGCACCGTGTCGACGGTGTCGGCCTCGGCCGGAGCCTTGTCGTCCCGGTAGCGCAGCACCCGGGCGAAGCGCAGCGCCATCCCGCCGGGGTAGCGGCTCGACCCCTGAACCCCGTCGAACGCGATCTCGACCACCTGTTCGGGCCGCACCCTGACCACGTAGCCGTCGGTCGGTCCGTCCGCCAGGTCGAGGAAGCGCGCGGTCTGCCAGTCGAGCATCGCGTCGGTCATGCCCTTGAATGTCTTGCCCAGCATGACGAATGCACCGGTGGCCGGATCGCGGGCGCCGAGATGGATGTTGGAGAGCTTGCCGGTGCGCCGTCCCGACCCCCACTCCACGGCGAGCACCACCAGATCCAGGGTGTGCACCGGCTTGACCTTGAGCCAGCCCGCGCCGCGCCTGCCCGCCTCGTACGGCGCCGTCGGCGATTTCGCCATCACACCCTCGTGCCCCGCCGCCAGCGTCGCGTCGAGGAACCGCTGCGCCGCCGCGGAGTCGGTCGTGTGCAGCCGGTCGACGCGCTGCGCGGCGGGCACCAGCACGTCGAGCCGGGCCAGCCGCTCGGCGGTCGGCAGGTCCAGCAGGTCGTCACCGTCGACGTGCAGCAGGTCGAAGAAGAAGACAGACAGCGGTTGGCCCTCGGCGTCGCGACCGCCGCGGCGCCCGAACCGCGACGCCGTCACCTGGAAGCGGTCCGGCCGCCCGTCGGGTCGCAGGGCGATCGCCTCGCCGTCGGCGATCAGCGTTCGAACCGGCAGCGCCCGGGCGGCCGCCACCACCTCGGGCAGCCGGTCGGTGACGTCGTCGAGGCTGCGGGTGTAGATCGACACGTCGTCGCCGTCGCGGTGGATCTGCACCCGGGCGCCGTCGAGCTTGGCTTCGAGCACCGCCTCGCCGCCGAGCCGGTCGAGGGCATCGGCCACGCCGGTCGCGGTCTGCGCGAGCATCGGCCCCACCGGCCGGCCCACCGTGAGCGTGAACTGGTCGAGGGCCGCGTCGTCGCCGGTCAGCGCCGCGGCCGCCACCGCGGGCAGGTCGCCTGCGAGCATGGCGGCCCGCCGCACGGCAGGCGCCGCGATTCCCGACGCCTTGGCGACGGCGTCGGCCATCACGCCGGCCAGGGCGCCCTGGCGCAGTTCGCCTGACAGCAGCCGGCGCAGGAAGGTCTGCTCGACGTCTGTGGCGGCGGCGAACAGGGCGGAGAGCAGTGCGGCCCGGCGCTGCTGTGATCCCTTGCCGGCCACCGCGCCGATCTCCGACAGCGTCGCGTCGACGCCGCCGACGGTCAGCGACGGCTCCTCGGCAGGCGCGGGCAGCGAGCGCAACGCCGCCCAGCCCACCCCGATCTGGCGTTGCGGCAGCTCGCCGGACAGCCACGACACCACCACCGCGACGAGCCGGGCGTCGCGCTCCTCTGCGGCGCGGGCGAGCAGTTCGGCGATCCGCGCGATCTTGGCCAGCCGCGCCGACGTGGAGCCCACATCGGCGGAGGCGGTGGCGACGTCGACCAGGTGCACGGGTCCAGCGTGGCACGCGGGTCGGACACGCGGCGGGCACCCGTCTGCCGCGAGCGACCGCTCCGGTACGCCGGGATGCGGCGTGTCGGCGTACAGACACGGCCGCTCGCCGCGGGTCAGCGCACCGCGAAGATGATCGACTGCCAGCCCGACGCGCCGTCGGGAACCGGATCGGCGCGCTGCTCGGTCTGCACCGCCCCGGTGTTGTCGGTGGCGCGCACGGAGATCGTGTGCAGGCCGGTCTGCTCGGCCCGCCAGTCGATGCTCCAGAGCCGCCAGGTCTCGTTGGAGTAGCTCGCACCCAGCGTCGCGGGGCGCCAGTCACCCTTGCCGCCGGGCGGGTCGATGCGCACCTCGACGGCGCGGACCCCGCGGTTCTGCGCCCATGCCACACCGCCGAACGTCGCCGGTCCCAGCGCGACGTCCTGCCCGGTGCGCGGCACGTCGATGCGCGACTGCGTCTTGATCGGCCCGCGCGCCGACCAGCCCAGCTTCGTCCAGTAGGCCTCGGCGCGGTCGAAGCGGGTCAGCTCGAGGTCGACCACCCACTTGGTCGCGGACACATAGCCGTACAGCCCGGGCACCACGAGGCGCGCCGGGTAGCCGTGCTCGGTGGGCAGCGGCTCGCCGTTCATCCCGACCGCAAGCAGCGCGTCGCGGTCGTCGGTGAACGCCTCAACGGGCGTGCCCGCGGTGAACCCGTCGACGGAGGTGGACAGCACCATGTCGGCGTCGGGATGCACGCCCGCCTCGGCCAGCAGGTCGCGCACCCGGTAGCCGGTCCACTTGGCGGTGGAGATGAGGTCCCCGCCCACCGGATTGGACACACACGCCAGCGTGATGATGTCCTCGACGGCCTCGAACCGGTCCAGATCCTCGAAGGTGTAGGTGATCTCGCGGTCGACCATGCCGTGGATGCGCAACTTCCAGTCGGCCCGGCTCAGCTGCGGCACCGAAAGGGCGGTGTCGATGCGGTAGAAGTCGGCGTTCGAGGTGACGAACGGCGGCAGGTCGACGTTCGCCGGCTGCACCGCCGCCGGCACCTCGGGGGCGGTCCGCCCGACCCGGGGCAGCGCGAAGTTCTGCCGGTCGCCGGACACCGACGAGGTCAGCCGGGACAGCACGGCGCCCGCCACGCCGCTGGCGGCGCCCACCGCCAGGAAGCCGACGCCGAAGAGGGTGAGCCTGCGGCCCCGGTCGGTGTGGTCGCCTTCGGCGCTTTCTGTTTCGGCGCCGTCGTCGGGCGCGTCCTTGATGCGCCCCGACGTGAGCAGCCGCAGCACTGCGATTCCGCACACCGCACCGATCACCGTCGGCAGCACGTCGATTGCCGACGATCCCGGCCGCGAGAGCACCGCCGCAGCGCCGAGCACACCGGCCGCGGCGATCGCCAAACTGCCGACCGGCATGCGCCGCGACTCGAAGCGCGCGCTGATCGCGGCGATCACCAGGATGACCGCGACCACGAGAACGGTCAGCACGAGTTTGTCCGCGGTGCCGAACGTGGCGATGGCCCATTCCTTGACCGGCCCCGGCGTCCGGTCGATGACGGCCGACCCGACCGCGGTGCGTGAGTCGGCAGCCGGACCGAACGGCACGGCGACGAGCTCGGCGACGCCGAGCGCCACCGCGGCGGCGGCGATCCCGCACAGCGCCCATGGGCCTCGCGGCGATACGGCCATGTCTGTCAAGGTACTGCCGGGGAAACCCCAGGTCGGACCCGAAACGCTTACCGAAGGGTGACGTCGGCTAGGTTGCTTTACAGTTCAACCCCGATGTGGAAAGGAAGCTAGATGGAGATCGAGGGCAAGAAGGCCATCGTGGTCGGCGGGGCCTCCGGCTTCGGCCGGGCGACCGCCGAGCTGTTGGCCAAGCGCGGCGCGCGCGTTGCCGTGCTGGACCGTCCGCAGTCCAAGGGCAAGGAAGTGGCCGACTCGATCGGCGGTTCGTTCCACGAGGTGGACGTCACCGACTTCGACGGCACCGAGAAGGTGCTCGAGCAGGTGGTCGCCGACCTCGGCGGACTGCACATCGCGGTGACCACCGCGGGCGGCGGCATCGGCGAGCGCACCATCAAGAAGGACGGCCCGCACAGCCTGGACTCCTTCCGCGCCAGCGTCGACCTCAACCTCATCGGCACCTTCAACATCAGCCGGCTCTCGGCGTGGCACATGAGCAAGAACGAGCCCGTCGACGACGAGAAGGAAGAGCGCGGCGTCATCATCAACACCGCCTCGATCGCCGCGTTCGAGGGACAGATCGGGCAGGTCGCCTACACCGCGTCGAAGGCCGCGATCGCCGGCATGTGCCTCACCATGGCCCGCGATCTGGGCAGCCTGGGCATCCGGGTGCTCGCCATCGCCCCCAGCCTGTTCGCCACCGGGCTGACCGAGGGAATCCCGGACGAGTTCGCCAGTCAGCTGACCAAAGACGCCGCCTTCCCCAAGCGCCTCGGCCGGCCCGACGAGTACGCCAAGCTCGCCGCGGCGATCGTGGAGAACGCGATGCTCAACGGCCAGTGCCTACGACTGGACGCCGGTCAGCGCTTCGCCCCCAAGTGACCTCGTGATCTCGGTGTCGTCGGTTGCGCTCGAGGCAACCGGCGACACCGAAACGCACTAGGCTGCGCGCGTGGCGACCATTGCTGATCACGTGATCTCGGCCCTGTCGATCAGCGGCGTGCGCCGCGTCTACGGCCTGCCCGGCGACAGCCTCAACGGCTTCACCGACGCCATCCGGCGGTCAGGGGCCGTCTCCTGGGAGCACGTCCGGCACGAGGAGACCGCCGCGTTCGCCGCGGCCGCCGACGCGGCGCTCACCGGTGGTCTCGCGGTGTGCGCGGGCAGTTGCGGGCCCGGCAACCTGCACCTGATCAACGGCCTGTTCGACGCGCACCGCAGCCGGATGCCCGTGCTGGCGATCGCCGCCCACATCCCGCGCAGCGAGATCGGCTCGGACTACTTCCAGGAGACCCACCCGCAGGACCTCTTCCGTGAGTGCAGCGTCTACTGCGAGCTGGTGAGCACACCGGAGATGGCGCCGCGCATCCTCGAGATGGCGATGCGGGCCGCGGTGGAGGAGAACGGGGTGGCGGTCGTCGTCGTCCCCGGCGAGATCTTCAACCAGCGGGCAGACGCGTCGGGCTGGACGGCCCGCCCGGTGGTGGCGACCCGATCCGTGGTGCGGCCCGACGACGAGTCGCTGCTGCGCGCCGCCGCCATCCTCAACGCCTCACCGCGGGTGACGATCCTCGCCGGCGCCGGTGTGCAGGACGCCCACGACGCCGTCGTGGACCTGGCCGCCACCCTCAACGCGCCGGTGGTGCATGCGTTGCGCGGCAAGGAGTTCATCGAGTACGACAACCCGTACGACGTCGGCATGACCGGCCTGCTCGGCTTCGCCTCGGGCTACAAGGCGATCAAGGAAGCCGACGTACTGCTGATGCTCGGCACCGACTTCCCGTACCAGCAGTTCTATCCCGAGCACGCGAAGGTGATCCAGGTCGACATCCGCGGCAGGCACCTAGGCAGGCGCACCCCGGTGGAACTCGGCCTTGTGGGCACCGTGCGCGACACCGTGGCGGCACTGGCGCCGCACCTGAAGCGCCGATCGGACCGCGAGCACCTCGACCGTTCGCTGCGCCACTACCGCCGCACCCGCAAGAATCTCGACGAGCTGGCCGTCAACGACCGCGATCGCAGCCCCATCAGGCCGGAATACGTTGCCGCACTGGCGAATCGACTGGCCACCGATGACGCGGTGTTCACCGTCGACGTCGGCTCGCCGGTGGTGTGGGCGGCGCGCTATCTCACGATGAACGGCCGCCGGCGGCTCATCGGCTCCTTCAACCACGGCACGATGGCCTGCGCGCTGCCGCACGCGATCGGCGCCCAGACCACGTTCCGCGACCGGCAGGTGGTGGCGTTGGCCGGCGACGGCGGGCTGACCATGTTGTTCGGCGAACTGGTCACCCTGATCCAGAATCGGTTGCCGGTCAAGGTGATCGTCTTCAACAACTCTTCGCTGAACTTCGTCGAGCTGGAGATGAAGGCCGCGGGCATCGTCAACTTCGGCACCGATCTGGTCAATCCCGACTTCGCCGCGGTCGCGACGGCGATGGGGGTGTTCGGCAGGCGGGTGGAGGCGGCGCGCGACCTCGAGCAGGCTCTGACCGACGCGTTCGCCTACGACGGCCCGGCGGTGATCGACGTTGTCACCGCCCGCCAGGAGCTGTCGATTCCGCCGGCCATCACCGTCGAACAGGCCAAGGGCTTCTCACTGTACGCGATCCGCACCATCCTCGCCGGTCGCGCCGACGAGTTGCTCGATCTGGTGTCGACAAACGTCGCCAGGCGCATCCTCGACTGAGGACCACCCGATTCGTGCTTTCCAACTGAATTCCAATCGGCGCCGCTACCGTTTGCCCATGCGCATCAAAGTGTGGTCGACGGCGGCGGCCGTAGTGGTGCTCCTCGCGGGCTGTGCCGGTCCAGATCCGAAGGTCCCGGGTTCGTCGAAGGCGGCGGCGCCCGACGCCAGCGACGTCGAGATCGTCGGCGACCCGTCCGACCCGGTGAACAAGATCGCCATGCAGTCGATCGCCGATCTGCAGGACTACTGGGGCAAGCAGTACCCCGACCTCTACGGCGCGCAGTACGAGCCGGTGGCGGGCGGGCTCTATGCGATCAACCCCTCCAGCGACGACGCGCCGCCCTGCACGGCCAGCGCCGAGGAGGTGGCAGGCAACGCGTTCTACTGCCCCAGTGAGGATGTGGTGGCGTGGGACGCCGAGGGGCTGCTGCCGGAACTGAGGGAGAAGTTCGGCGACTTCGTCATCCCGGTGGTGATGGCGCACGAATGGGGGCATGCCATCCAGGCGCGGTCGAACTTCACCGCGCGCACGGTGACCCGCGAACTGCAGGCCGACTGCATGGCAGGAGCATGGGCCCGACATGCCAAGGACGACGGCGTGTTCGACGTGTCGAGCGCCGACCTCGACACCGCGCTCGCCGGCATCCTCGAACTGCGTGACACCCCGGGCACGTCGAAGATCGACCCGAATGCCCACGGCAGCGGGTTCGACCGGGTCGGCGCGTTCCAGGACGGGTTCGACAACGGGCTGTCCCGCTGCAAGGTGTACCGCGACGACGATCCCATGGTGCTGGAGTTGCCGTTCAACGACGTCCTCGACGAGGCGAGCGGCGGGGACGCCCCGTACGACTCGATCGTCAACGGCGTGCCCTACGACCTGGAGGACTTCTGGAGCCGGGCGTACCCCGAGGTGACCGGCGAGCCGTGGTCGCCGTTGGCCGGCCTGGAACCGTTCAGTCCGGACAGCCCGCCGATGTGTGGCGACCAGTCGGCCGAAGGTTTCGCGCTGTTCTACTGTGTGCCAGACGATTACGTGGGCTGGGACAACGAGGCCTTCATGCCGCGGATCTACCAGCAGGGTGGCGACTACGCGGTGGCCTCGCTGCTGGCCACCCAGTACGGACTCGCGGCGCTGACGCGGCTGGGCGACCAGTCCGACGAGAAGACCTCGACTTTGCGCGCCGACTGTCTGGCCGGGGCGTACACCGCGAGTGTGATCCTCTACAACCGCGCGGACACCAGCACCTACCGCATCTCACCCGGTGACCTCGACGAGGCGATCAAGGCCCTGCTGGTGTTCCGCGGCGACGCCGACGTGGAGCGTCAGGGGGCGGGCTTCGCCCGGGTCCGGGCGTTCCGGGAGGGCGTGATCAACGGCGTCGCGCCCTGTCTGGAGTACCAGGCCTGATCGTCGGGGGAGCCGGCGACGCCGTGTCGCGCGGCTGAGACGATGTCTCCCATGCCCGACGACGCGCTGTCCCTGCCCACGCTGAGCGACGAGGCGCAGGTCGCGCTCGCGCGGTGGCTGGCCCGCGAGGGCCTCGGCTCGACCGTCACCGACGTCGAACCGCTGACCGGTGGTTCGCAGAACATCGTGGTGCGGCTGCGGGTGGACGGACGAGCCATGGTGCTGCGCCGCCCACCCCTTCATCCCCGACCGACCAGCGACAAGACGATGCTGCGTGAGATCGCAGTGCTGCGCACATTGGCCGGGACGACGGTGCCGCATCCCGGATTCATCGCCGGCTGTGAGGATCTCGACGTCCTGGGGGTGGTGTTCTACCTGATGGAAGAGGTCGACGGCTTCAACCCGGGCAACGAGATGACCGACGCCTACGTCCGCGACGCCGGCATGCGCCACCAGGTCGGGCTGTCGTATGCCGCGAGCCTGGCCCGGCTGGGCAACGTCGCCTGGGAGGGCAGCCCGCTGGCCGCCATCAAACGCCCGGGATCGTTTCTGGAACGCCAGGTTCCGCAGTTCCTGCGGCTGCTGGAGAGCTACCGGCACGACGGCTACGCACCCGAGTCGTTCCCGGCCGTCACGTCCCTGGCGAAGTGGCTGACCGACAACCGGCCCCCGGACCGCGAACCCGGGATCATGCACGGCGACGCGCATCTGAACAACGTGCTGCTGCGGCGCGACCGCCCCGAACTCGCCGCGTTCATCGACTGGGAGATGTGCACCGTCGGCGACCCGCTGCTCGACCTCGGGTGGATGCTGATCTGTTGGCCCCTCGATCCCAATCCCATCGACGCCGGTTCGCAGCTCGCCGCGCTCGGCGGCATCGCGAGCCGGCGCGAACTGCTCGAGGCGTACCTGGGCGCCGGCGGTCGCGAGACATCGCGGCTGGACTGGTATCTGGCGATGGCGTGTTTCAAGCTCGGCATCGTCATCGAGGGCACGTGGTCGCGCTACCTGGCCGGGCAGGCCAGTCCGGAGGCGGGGGAGCGGCTGCACGCGTCGGCGCAGAATCTCGTCGACCTCGGTAGCCGGGTCGCGGGCGGCGACAACCCGTTCGACCTGTCTCAGGTGTAGGCGTCGACGCCGAGCTTCACGGCCAGGGCGATACCGCCGAGCCCGACCGCCGCCCGCAATGGACCGGCGGGTGCGTGGCGGACGACGATCGGGCCCAGTCGCGATCCCACCAGGCAACCGAAGCCCAGCGTCACCACCGCGGGCCAGTGCACCGGCGCGAGGAAGACGAACAGGACTGCCGCGGTGGCGTTCGATGCGCCGAGGATGACGTTCTTGTCCGCGCTGGCGTGCGGCATCGTCTCGCCGGCGGCGAGCATCAGCGCCAGCAACAGCACGCCGGCGGCCGCGCCGAAGTACCCGCCGTAGATGCAGATCAGGAAGATCGTCACGGCCTGGGCGATCGTCGCCGCGCGGCTGCGCGGCTCGTCCTCGCCGCCTGCGCGGCCCCGGCGGCGCGGGATGAGGATCGCCACGGCGGCGAGGCCGAGCAACACCGGCACCACCTTCTCGAAGCCCTCCGCCGGTGTGGACAGCAGGAGCACCGCGCCCACCGCACCGCCGAGGACGGCGCCGGGCACGATGCGTTTGATGGCGTCGCCGCGGCCCTTCAGCTCCGGACGCGAGCCCCATATCGACCCGACCCCGTTGAACACCACGGCGACGGTGTTGGTGACGTTGGCGGTCACCGGCGGCAGGCCCACCAGGAGCAGCGCCGGATAGGTCGCCACCGACGCCAGCCCGGCGATGCTGCCCGTCAGCCCGCCGGCGACACCCGCCACGACCAGGAAAACGCCCTCGTGCCAGGTCACCGGCACCACACTAGGGTCCGCAGCGCGCACGGACTGCCACCGCCGGTGTGGTCTTCGGCACCTCGACGGGGCCGTCGGCACCGGGCCCGAAAGTGTTTGCGTCGCGACGCGGGGACGTCTACAGTCGCGGACGTGCCAAGGCGACTCGTAGTAGCAACCCGCAGCGGGGTCTGATCCAGACCGACCCCTCGCTGTGGGTCGTTGCTACACCGTCGGTCACTTCCTCTTACCAGAGATGGCCGGCACACATGATCACCACATCGTCGAGTTCATCCGCGATACACACCGCAATCAGCGCCGCGCCACAGAACTGGGCGCCCACCACTGCTGCGCCGTTCGCGGCCGGCGTCCACGCCCCGGTTCCCCGTGGCCTGCGCAAGGAGGCCGACGCGTTGTCCTGGAACGAATTCCTCGCCGAGTACGCCCCGCACTCCGGCCCGTTGCGGCTGGGCCACTGGGCCTGCACCGATGCCGACCGGCCCGCCACGCGACTGGGCCCGCAGGCCCGCAACTACCAGGCCACCCTGGCCGTCGGGGACCGGATCGACACGTCGTCCGCCGCCGCGTCCGGACCGGTGGCCGCACTGACCGTGATGCTGCACGACCGCGGTTTCCCGGTGGAACTGGTGGCCTTCCACCAGATGCCGGCCGACGAGGGCATCGCGACATTTCTGCGCGGCTCCGACGGCACGCGCACGGAGTGGGCGATGGGCCTCTCCGACGACGCCACCCAGTCGGCGTTGCGCGCGGTGATCGCGTGCGCGAACCGGCTGCTGGCGGCGTGAGGGGCTAGGGACGGTTGAGCGCCCACGCGCCGAACGCCACCGCCGCCGCGGGCACGCCCACCATCGCGGCGGCACCGGCGCGCGGCACGTCTTTGCGGCTCAATGCGCCTGCGGCGCCGTCGGCGACATCGCAGGCCAGCCCGACACGGGCCCAGACGTGCCGGCGCGTGCCCTTCCCCGACACCGTGCCGAGTCCGACGAGCACGTCGCGCACACCGAACAGGCGCCACAGGTAGCGCGCCTGCCCGCCGGGTGACTCCAGACCGAACAGCCGAGCCGCCAGATCCGGACGTGCCCAGGCCAGCGCGCCGATGCCGATCCGCATCGCGGCGAGCGAGACGATGCCGGTGTCGGCGATGCGTGCGCGGCGGGTGCTCAACGGCGTCAGTGCAGCGGCCGCAGGACGATGCGCATGCCGTCCTTGGGCACCGGCATACCGCCGTAGTCCCATTCCGTCGTGTACTCGGGGTGCGGCAGTTCCAGCCGGTACTTGCGCAGCAGCCGGTGCAGGATCGTCTTGACCTCGAGCTGGCCGAACGTCATGCCGATGCACTTGTGCGCGCCGCCGCCGAACGGGCTGAACGCGTAGCGGTGCTTCTTGTGCTCGTTGCGCGGCTCGGTGAACCGCAGCGGATCGAACTTCATCGGTTCGGGGTAGAGCTCTTCGAGCCGGTGGTTCATGCCGGGGTAGGCGATGACGTTGGTGCCCTTCGGCAGGTAGTAGCCGAGCAACTCGGTGTCGCGCACGGTCTGGCGCATCGCCCACTGGACGGGCGTGACCAGGCGGATCGACTCGTTCATCACCAGGTCGAGCGACTCGAGCTTGTCCAGCGACTCGATGTCGACGGGGCCGTCGCCGAGCCGGTCGGACTCGTCGCGGCAGCGCTCCTGCCACTCGGGGTTCTTGGCCAGGTGGTAGATCATCGTAGTGGCGGTCGAGGTGGACGTGTCGTGCGCGGCCATCATCAGGAAGATCATGTGGTTGACGATGTCGGCGTCGGAGAACTTGTTGCCGTCCTCGTCCTCGGTCTGACACAGCACGGTCAGCAGGTCGGAGCCCTCATGGCCGCGCCGCTCGCGGACCCGCTCCTCGAAGTAGTTCTCCAGCAGCTTGCGGGCCTGCATGCCGCGCCACCAGGTGAACGGCGCGACCGGCTTGCGGATGATGGCGTTGCCGGCCCGCGTCGTGGTGGTGAACGCCTTGTTGACCTTGGTCACCAACTCTTTGTCGGTGCCCGGCTCGTGGCCCATGAACACCATCGAGGCGATGTCGAGGGTCAGTTCCTTCATGGCCGGATACATCAGGAAGCGCGCGTCGTTGGCCACCCAGTCCTTGGCGATCACCTGCGACACGACCCGGTCGACCTGCTCGGTGTAGCCGACCAGGCGGGTGCGTACGAACGCCTCCTGCATGATCCGGCGGTGGAACATGTGCTCCTCGAAGTCGAGCAGCATCAGGCCGCGGTGGAAGAACGGCCCGATCACCGGCACCCAGCCCTGCTGGGAGAAGTCCTTGTTGCGGTTGGAGTAGACCGCCTGCGCGGCGTCGGGTCCCAGCGCGGTGACCGCGGGCAGCGCGGGGGAGTCGGCGTAGTACAGCGGGCCGTACTTGCGGTAGATGTGCAGCAGATAGTCGGGGCCGCCGCGGAACATCTCGACCATGTGGCCCAGCACCGGCAGGCCGGCGTCGCCGATCACCGGCTTGAGGTCGCTGCCCGCAGGCGGCGTGGACATCGGCTTCTGTGGGAACTCGGTCTGCAGCAACCTGCGCTCGAGCGCGCCGAGGCCGGGGAAGTTGTTGATCGACGGTGTCAATCGACGCTTCGCCTGGTCGAGCAGGTAATCCGTCGTGTTGATCGTCGCCGTCATGTCATGCTCCTCACGCACAGAAACTGTGGCCGCTGTCACTCCCGATCATCATCCTGCTGGGCGCAGTTGACGCCTGTCAAGTTTGGTTCTGGCCTGCTGCGTGCAAAGGTCTAGAGACATGACCGCCGAAACGGAACCGGCGCCGCGGCGCAGCCGTGGCGACCGGCAGCGCGACGCGATCGTCGTCGCCGTCCGGGAACTGCTCGAGGAGAGATCGTTCGCCGATCTGTCCGTCAGCACCATCAGCGAGCGGGCCGGTGTCGCCCGGTCGGGCTTCTACTTCTACTTCGACTCGAAGTACGCCGTGCTGGCGGTGATCGTCGCCGACGCGATGGCCGAACTCGACAAGCTCACCCACGACTTCGCGCCAAGGGAGGCCGGGGAGTCACCATCGGAGTTCGCCAAGCGCATGGTCGGTTACGCGGCCGCGGTGTTCGCCAGCAACGATCCGATCATGCGGGCCTGCACGCTGGCGCGGAACACCGACGCACAGATCCGCGAGATCATGAACGACTTCGAGGACGGCGTGATCGACAAGATCGTCGGCCTCGTCCGGTCGGACGGCGGTGCCCGCCCCATCACCGACGACCTGCCGGCCCTCGTCCGCACACTGACCGCCACGACGGCGCTGACGTTGTCGCACGACAGCGGCTTCGTCGGTCGCGGTACCGACCCCGCGCGAGGGGTCGACGTCGTGATCCGGTTGTGGCTCAACGCGCTCTGGGGCGGAACCGCCGATCTGGGCTGACGGTAGGGTCACCGCCATGGCGCGAAGCAGTGGTTTCGACGGCAGGCGTTGTCTGATCACCGGGGCCGCAAGCGGCATCGGCCGGGCCACCGCACTGCGGCTGGCGGCCGAAGGCGCCGAACTCTTCCTCACCGACCGCGACGAGTCCGGCCTGGAGACCACGGTCGCCGACGCCAGAGCGCTCGGCGCCAGGGTGCCCGCGCACCGGGCACTCGACATCTCCGACTACGACGCGGTCGCCGCGTTCGCCCGCGACGTCCATGCCGATCACCCGCCGATGGACGTGGTGATGAACATCGCGGGGGTGTCGGCGTGGGGCACCGTCGACCGGCTCACCCACCAGCACTGGAAGTCGATGGTCGACATCAACCTGATGGGGCCCATCCACGTCATCGAGACCTTCGTCCCGCCCATGGTGGCGGCCCGGCGCGGCGGGCACCTGGTCAACGTCTCGTCGGCCGCCGGACTGGTCGCGCTGCCGTGGCACGCCGCCTACAGCGCCAGCAAGTACGGCCTGCGCGGGCTGTCGGAGGTGCTGCGCTTCGATCTCGCCCGGCACCGCATCGGGGTGTCGGTGGTGGTGCCGGGTGCGGTGAAGACGCCGCTGGTGCAGACGGTGCAGATCGCCGGCGTCGACCGCGACCATCCGAACGTGGCCCGCTGGACCGGCCGGTTCGCCGGACATGCGGTCTCGCCCGAACACGTCGCCGACCGGATCCTGCGTGGCGTGCGGCGCAACCGGTATCTGATCTACACCTCACCGGACATCCGGGCGCTCTACATGTTCAAGCGC
Source organism: [Mycobacterium] manitobense (assembly GCF_025821665.1). GTDB lineage: Bacteria > Actinomycetota > Actinomycetes > Mycobacteriales > Mycobacteriaceae > Mycobacterium > Mycobacterium arseniciresistens. The sequence goes on along the minus strand of NZ_JACKSJ010000062.1, from coordinate 106,276 downwards.
ACCATGTGGTGGCCGTACAGCGTGGCGATGCGTCAGGTGAACGTGCTCTTCAGCCGGGCGTTGCGGCCGGGCCTGCTGCCGCGGGACTAGCGACCGCCCCAGTGCCACGGCGGCGTGTCGAGCATGCCGAGGCTCTCGACGCGGGTCTCCCCGAAATCCTTGTGCAGGCGGATCTCCGTCGCGGGGGCGCCGGCATCGGCGTCGGCGACGGGCACCGCCTCCAGCACGTCGAGCACGCCCCCCGAGTGGGTGACAACCACGACCTGGGTCTTGTCGGCGGCAGTGCGGATCAGCCGGGCCAGCGGGCGAACCAGGTCCGGGTGCAGCGAGGTCTCCGGTTCGTTGAGCACCATCAGCGACGGCGGCTGGGGGCTGAGCAGAGCGGCGGCCCACAACAGGAATCGCAGTGTGCCGTCCGACAATTCGGCAGAGCGCAGCGGCCGCAGCATGCCGCGCTGGTGGAGTTGCAGGTCGAACAACCCGTCGGAGACCGCCACCGAGACCGTCGAGCCGTCGAACGCATCGCCGACCGCCCGCTGCAGGTCGTCGAGCCCCGCCTCGATGATCGTCTGCACCGCCGCGGCGACATCGCTGCCGTCGTCGGACAGCACCGGGGTGCGCGTGCCGACCTGCGGGCGGCGGGCGGCGGAGCCGGCGTCGACCCGGAACCCATCGTAGAACCGCCAGCCGCGCAACCGGTCCCGGACGGCGGCGAGTTCCGGGTGGGCGCCGGGGTGGGCGTATTCGGCCAGCAGGCTGCGGTAGGGCGGCAGCGACCGGGACAGTTCGTCGAAGCCGCGGCCCGACTCCGATGCGGCCTCGGCGTAGTCGCGGGTGCGTCGGACCAGCGTTGAGGCATCCCGTGCGACGGGGCCGGCGAATACGGCCTCGCGTTTGATCTCGGGGTCGCGCCCGAACTGCGACCTGTGGCCGGGGTCCTGGGGCAGCCCGAGGTCCACCAGATAGCCGAAATCATCTGCCGCATAGCCGAGTTCGAGGGAAACCGGCCCGGTTCGCACGGTTCCTTCCGTCCGGCCGGTCCGGCGGGCGCCACCGAGTTGCTCGGGCCCGGCCCAGAGCGCCGACTGGAGCCCGCCCTCGCGGGCCAGCGAGCCGATCACCTCGCCACGGCCGCAGTCGGCGAGCAGGCGCAGCGCCCGATAGAGCGACGACTTGCCGGTGCCGTTCGCGCCGGTGACGACGGTCAGCGCGGACAGCGGGAGGACGACATCGCGCAGCGACCGGTATCCGCGCACAGCGACCGTCGTCAGCATGGTGTGCACGCTATGGGCCGCCACCGACAGGCACGCCGGGTGCCGCCGCGGCCGACGGCATCGCCAGCTCCAGCCGCACGCCGAGCAACCGCACGGGCCGGTCCAGCTCGAACTGCCCGAGCAGCCCCAGCGCCGTCTGCGTGATCTGGGCCGGGTCGTTGCCCGGCGCGGCGAGTTTGCGGATCTTGGTTCGGGTGTAGAAGGTGCTGGTGCGCACCGTGACCGCCACCCGGGTCACCACCCGGCCCTGCGCGGTCACCTCGTCGAGGGTGCGGCGGGCGAGATCGGCCACGGCCGAGTCGATCTCGGCGCGGTCGGTGAGGTCGTCGGCGAAGGTGACGACATGGCTGCGCGAGCGCGCCACCCACGGTTCGGCGGTCACGGTGGTGTCCCCGCCACCCTTGGCCAGCAACAGGATCCACAGTCCGGTGGTCGGTCCGAACGCGGCGGTGAGCACGGTGGCGTCGGTGGCGGCCAGGTCCGCGACGGTCTCGATGCCCATCCCGAGCAGCTTCTTGGCGGTCTTCGGGCCGACGCCCCACAGTGCGTCGACCGCCCGGTCACCCATCACCGCCATCCAGTTGGCGTCGGTGAGGGTGAACACCCCGCCGGGCTTGCCGAAGCCGGTGGCCACCTTCGCGCGCTGCTTGTTGTCGCTGATGCCCACCGAACAGGCCAGTCCGGTGTGGGCCGCGATGCCGGCGCGGATCCGCTGCGCCAGCTCATGCGGGTCGAGCGTGCCGTCCGGGTCCTCGACGCCGACGTAGGCCTCGTCCCAGCCCCACACCTCGACCGGGTGGCCGAAGTCCCGCAGCAGGCTCATCACCTCGTCGGACGCCGCGTCGTAGGCGTCGGTGTCGAGCGGCACGAACACCGCCTCCGGGCACTTGCGGGCCGCTGCGCGCAGCGGCATACCGGCGCGGATCCCGAACGCGCGGGCGGGATAGGACGCACACGTGACGACCTTGCGCGCCTCGGTCGGGTCACCGTTGCCGCCGACGACCAGCGGCAGGCCGGCGAGGCCGGGGTTGCGGCGGATCTCGACGGCAGCCTGGAACTGGTCGAGGTCGACGTGCAGCACCCAGTGCATCAGGTGCCGCACAGCTTGCGCGCCACGGCCTCCCACGCATCGCCGAGCGTGTCGAGCGTGTGGCCGAGGTCGGCGAGCTGGTGTTCCACGTAGTCGGCGTCGAGGAGGCCGAGCAGGGCATCGGCCTGGGCGTTGAGGTCGCCGGTGGTGCCCGCCGCGTCGAGCAGCATGCGCACGTGCGTGCGGTGCAGGGTGGCCGGCGCGTTGAAGCGGGTCTGCGGGTCCCGCGCCGCGTCGGACAGCAGCGCGTGGTGGGTGTGGACGAACCGCAACCGGCTGCGTCCGTAGGCGAGCAACCGCTCGAGCGGCGGCGCCCCGGGGCCCAGCGGCGGCGGGCCGAACAGGAAAGCCTGCTGTTCGGTCTTCTCGTCCTCGTCGAGCAGCACGATCATCAGGCCGGCCCGGCTGCCGAACCGGCGGAACAGCGTGCCCTTGCCCACGCCTGCGGCGGCCGCCACGTCGTCCATGCTCACCGCGTCCGCGCCCCGTTCGGCGATGAGGTCGCGCGCGGCGTCGAGCAGCAGGGCACGATTGCGGGCGGCATCGCCTCGCTCCTGCGGCGCCTGCTGCGGCAGCGGCGGCGGGGGTTGCGTCGCGGGCATGCCCTCACTTTAAATCAGCGGGATGAAATCGGACTGCAGTCCGGTTCAACTGTGTGAAGATCCGTCTGGACGAATGAAGGGGTGCACATGTCGGATATCAAGGTGATCGTTCTGGTGGGGAGTCTGCGCGCGGCGTCGATCAACCGTCAGATCGCCGAGCTCGCCGTGGAGGCGGCTCCGCAGGGCGTGACGCTGGAGTTGTTCGACCGGCTGGGTGAGCTGCCGTTCTACAACGAGGACATCGACAACGACGACGTGGTCGAACCCGTAGTGGCGCTGCGGCGCGCGGCCGCCGAGGCCGACGCGGCGCTCGTCGTCACGCCCGAATACAACGGGAGCATCCCGGGAGTGCTCAAGAACGCGATCGACTGGCTGTCGCGGCCGTTCGGTGACAGCGCACTCAAGGGCAAGCCGCTGGCCGTGGTCGGCGCTGCGCTCGGGCAGTACGGCGGCGTGTGGGCGCACGACGAGACCCGCAAGAGCTTCGGCATCGCCGGGCCGCGGGTGGTGGAGGACCTCAAGCTCTCGATTCCGGCGAAGTCCCTCGACGGCAGGCACCCGCGGGAGAACGCCGAGGTCGCGGCGAGCCTGCGCGACATCGTCGGCAAGCTGGTCGCCGAGGTCGGCTGAGGCCGCTACTGCCGGGGGCGCGGCCGCAGCGCGTGGTCGCGGTAGCGCTGCCAGCTGTCGAACGCGTCGCCGGCCGAATCGGGTTCGAGGAACACGCCGCTGCCGAGTGCGCGGGCGTCGAACCGTGCCGCCAACGCCATGGCGAGGTTCGCCGCGTCGCCCCCGCCGCGGAACATCAGGGTGAAGCCGTTGACGGGTGCGTCGTCGGGCTCTCGTAGCGACGTCTCTACCGAGAAGCCGTCCCCGGTGCCCTGGCCCCAGCCGTCGGAACCCCAGGCCATGTCGGCGACCAGGGCGTCGATCGCGGCACGGACCTCCCCGGCCGTCCCGATGTCCTCTGGATGCCAGTCCGCCGGTATCTCCGCCGGCGTGGTGACGTGCTTCGGGAACCTCATGACGAACACGTCCCAACTCATGGTTCCAACCTAAACGGGTCGGCGGACGTGGCCGATCACCAAACCGGCGCGCCCGTCGGCGTTTGCTGGAGCGCCTCGGACGTTGCCCCGGTGCCGGGCCGTTGTCGGTGCCCGGTGGTAGACATCTCCCATCTTGCGACACGCGGCGCGTCATCGGGCGCGACACGCCGAGACTGCGGCTGTGCGTGGGCTTACGACCTGGGAATTCCAGAAATGTTATTCAGAACATCTGGTATCCCCTGGCTTTGTCGGACACCAGGTGTAGTGTCTTGCACACCGACAGACCCCACGGTTCTCCAGGTCGGCCGGAGCGCAGAATCCAGTGGTCAGAGCATTTCGGCACCACCGGTCGAGCACCCCGGGCGTCCAGGAATTTTGTGAGTCTGCGGGTCGCTGAACTAGAGCGATATGCAGTCTCCGTTCCGTTGCCAGTCCGTTCGCCTCACCACCCGTCACACGCCCGAGGAGCCGTCAATGACCGTCACCGTTTACACCAAGCCGGCTTGCGTGCAGTGCAACGCCACCTACAAGGCGTTGGACAAGCAGGGCATCGCGTACGAGACGGTCGACATCAGCCTCGACAGCGAGGCCCGCGACTACGTCATGGCCCTGGGCTACCTGCAGGCGCCCGTCGTGGTGGTCGGCAACGACCACTGGTCGGGCTTCCGCCCCGATCGCATCAAGGCGCTCGGCGGAGCGGTCGCGGCGACGGCCTGACGGGGCTATCCGCGAGGCAGGAAGGAGGGCGACTCGATCATGACCGGCAACATCGTGTACTTCTCCAGCGTCTCGGAGAACACGCACCGGTTCGTCGAGAAGCTCGGCCTGCCCGCCACGCGGATCCCGCTGCGTGAGCGCATCCAGGTCGACGAGCCCTACGTCCTGGTGCTGCCGACCTACGGTGGCGGGCACGCCAACGGTCCGGATCCCGATCACGGGGGCTACGTCCCCAAACAGGTGATCGCCTTCCTCAACAACGAACACAACCGGTCGTTGATCCGCGGCGTCATCGCCGCGGGCAACACCAACTTCGGCGCCGAGTTCGGCTACGCGGGGGTCGTCGTCTCCCGCAAGTGCGCCGTCCCGTACCTCTACCGTTTCGAGCTCATGGGCACCACGGACGACGTCTTCGCCGTCCGCGCGGGCCTGGAAGACTTCTGGAAGGACCAGACGTGTCACCAACCGTCACTGCAGAACCTGTAACCACCGGCGTGCACGCGCTTCCGGGCGAGACGGACTACCACGCGCTCAACGCGATGCTGAACCTGTACGACAAGGACGGCAAGATCCAGTTCGACAAGGATCGGGAAGCCGCGAACCAGTACTTCCTGCAGCACGTCAACCAGAACACGGTCTTCTTCCACAATCAGGACGAGAAGCTCGACTATCTGGTCCAGAAGGAGTACTACGAGCGCGAGGTGCTCGACCAGTACTCGCGCAACTTCGTCAAGACGCTGCTGGATCGGGCCTACGCCAAGAAGTTCCGCTTCCCGACGTTCCTCGGCGCGTTCAAGTACTACACCTCCTACACGCTGAAGACCTTCGACGGGAAGCGCTACCTGGAGCGGTTCGAGGACCGCGTGGTGATGGTGTCCCTGACGCTGGCCGCCGGTGACACGGCGCTGGCCGAGAAGCTCGTCGACGAGATCATCGACGGCCGTTTCCAGCCGGCCACCCCGACGTTCCTCAACTCGGGCAAGAAGCAGCGCGGCGAGCCGGTGTCCTGCTTCCTGCTGCGCATCGAGGACAACATGGAGTCCATCGGGCGCTCCATCAACTCGGCACTGCAGCTGTCCAAGCGCGGTGGCGGGGTGGCGCTGCTGCTGTCCAACATCCGCGAGCACGGCGCCCCGATCAAGAACATCGAGAACCAGAGCTCGGGCGTCATCCCGATCATGAAGCTGCTCGAGGACTCGTTCTCCTACGCCAACCAGCTCGGCGCGCGCCAGGGTGCGGGCGCGGTGTACCTGCAGGCCCACCACCCCGACATCTACCGCTTCCTGGACACCAAGCGCGAGAACGCCGACGAGAAGATCCGGATCAAGACGCTGTCACTCGGCGTGGTGATCCCGGACATCACGTTCGAGCTGGCCAAGAAGAACGAGGACATGTACCTGTTCTCGCCGTACGACGTGGAACGCGTCTACGGCGTGCCGTTCGCCGACATCTCGATCACCGAGAAGTACTACGAGATGGTCGACGACGCGCGGATCCGCAAGACCAAGATCAAGGCCCGCGAGTTCTTCCAGACCCTGGCCGAGCTGCAGTTCGAGTCCGGCTACCCGTACATCATGTACGAGGACACCGTGAACCGGGCCAACCCGATCGAGGGCAAGATCACGCACAGCAACCTGTGCTCGGAGATCCTGCAGGTGTCCACGCCGTCGGAATTCAACGATGACCTGTCGTACAAGAGGATCGGCAAGGACATCTCGTGCAACCTCGGGTCGCTGAACATCGCCAAGGCGATGGACTCCCCGGACTTCGCGCAGACCATCGAGGTGGCGATCCGCGGGCTCACCGCCGTGTCCGACCAGACGTCGATCACGTCGGTGCCGTCGATCGAGCAGGGCAACAAGGAGTCCCATGCGATCGGCCTCGGGCAGATGAACCTGCACGGCTACCTCGCCCGTGAGCGGATCCACTACGGCTCCGAAGAGGGCGTCGACTTCACCAACATGTACTTCTACACGGTGCTCTACCACGCGCTGCGGGCGTCGAATCGCATTGCGATCGAACGCGGTACGAAGTTCGGCGGGTTCGAGAAGTCGAAGTACGCGTCGGGGGAGTTCTTCGACAAGTACACCGACCAGGTGTGGGAGCCGGCCACCGAGCGGGTGCGTCAGCTGTTCGCCGACGCCGACATCCGCATCCCCAACCAGGACGACTGGAAGCGGCTGAAGGAGTCGGTGCAGACGCACGGCATCTACAACCAGAACCTGCAGGCCGTCCCACCGACGGGGTCGATCTCCTACATCAACCACTCGACGTCGTCGATCCACCCGGTCGCGTCGAAGATCGAGATCCGCAAGGAAGGCAAGATCGGTCGCGCCTACTACCCGGCGCCGTACCTGACCAACGACAACCTGGAGTACTACCAGGATGCGTACGAGATCGGTTACGAGAAGATCATCGACACCTACGCCGCGGCCACCCAGCACGTGGATCAGGGCTTGAGCCTGACGCTTTTCTTCAAGGACACGGCCACCACCCGCGACGTGAACAAGGCGCAGATCTACGCCTGGCGCAAGGGCATCAAGACGCTGTACTACATCCGCCTACGCCAGATGGCGCTGGCGGGCACTGAGGTGGAAAATTGCGTCAGCTGCATGTTGTGACGCAGGGTCTCCGGCCAGTTATGGCACGCAAATTGCAAATATGCGTGCAGTAACTGGCCGTCGGCCGACTAATGCTCGCGAGAATGACCTAGATCGAAAGTAAATTCATCTTGGATCTCCAGTACGTAGTCGAATTTGACTGCCTCTGGTCCGCCGCGACAAGCGGTTCGTCACCGCAGGCGGTATTCGACCGAGTGATGGAGCATGTGGCCGAGTGGGTTGGCCGCGGAGCACAAGGAATCGACGCGGCTGCGCTGCTTTCGTCAGAGGGCGCCGCCGAAGCAGAGTACGTCGATGACGTTCGTCGGTACGTCAGGTCAATTTCATGGCGTCCGCTCATAGTCGGCGATATACGATGCGTCCAATGTCGCCTTCAGCAACCGATCCAAGGGTCGGAGATCGCAACCTTCGTCGTTGAGCTGATCGCCTTCGCTGATGACAGCCGTGCGGTCGTGCGGGTCGAGATGGGTCGCGACACACAAGGTATTTTGCGTCCGGCGACGGTGGACGAAGTGCGACGGCCGGGCATTGTCAAAGCTCTTCTGTTCGATGACGAAATAACTCTTCGTCGGCGGGGTCAGGTTGTCACAGGCAGGCCTGTCAAGATTGGTCTGAGACAAGAAGTCGACGCGGTGCATGGAGCGTTGAGCGAGCTCTACCGGCTCCCGGTACTTCTGGTCGACGCGCGCGGAACTGGTGCCTACAAGTTCGCACAACAAGCGGCACGCGAACTTGCCGGACTGCTGCAAGTCGTGCTGGTGGGCGGTGAAGCGATTCCGGCTCTCAATGACAAAGTCGAAGACTACGGCGTCCAAATCCCACTTCGCGGGGCCGCTCTCGTGTGGCCTGACGTTGCCACGGTCAAGCGTCACCCGATCTTCACGACTTCGGAGATCGATGACGGCTGGCAGGGCGCCGAAGAGTTTCGCCACGGTGTGAACAGATTAGTCGGCACCTTGATGCGAATGCTGGGCTCGCTGTCGGTCGCCGCAGCAGGCCCGAATCTTCTCCAACAGCGCGCAAGCCGGGCCGTCACAGAATCGCGCCGTCTTCAGCGAGAAGATCAGCTGCGCGAGAGTATTCGGAGGGCAAGCGCGGCGGCTACGCACACCGAGCAGATTGCGCAATTGCAAGAGGCCCTCCGTGACCAGAAGCAACAGAATGATGACCTGTACGAGTATCTGGCCGAGACAGAAGCTCGTTACGAAAAAGCAATGGCCGACCAGCAACAGGCGTTCACCGCTGCGCTTGGCGACCAGTACAGAAGGCTTCCGACGGTATCGATTGCTCAGGAAGGCCATCAAAAGGATTGGGCATTGGCGCCCGACTTACTTGATGGAGAGTTGCAGACTCTCGCGGAGTTCTTGACCGACATCTCGGAGGGCGCGATCGTATTCACCGACGGCAGTTTTCGATCATGGAAGACAAGTAGCTATCCGCACCCACCGAAGATGCGAGATCAGCTCGTGAGCCTCGCCCGCGCGGCTGTCGATTGGCGCGAGAAGGATGCGGTGATTGGCGGCCGAATTAAGGATTGGTTTCAACACGAACACTCGCTAGTTGTGTCGGTCATAGACGAAGAATTGGAGAAGCGCGGCGAGGACGAGTTCCTGTACGAAGGCAAAAAGTACAGCCGAGTCCCGCATCTGAAGGTGGACGATCACACAACGCCGAACCAAGTAGGACGTGTCTACTTCGCTCTAGACAGCGAGGAGCGCAGATTCATAGTTGACCACGTCGGACTTAAGCTCTACGGGCTCAAGTAGTTCATACCTGCTTGGCAATTGATCACGATTGTTCCGCCACTGACGGGTGAACATGCATTTGTAAGATGTCCACTGCGCGACATCCCGCTCAGTCGCGGGGCGCCCCAACAGTCATTTAGCGCGACGCCGACACCGTAAACTCCGGTAATCCGGTCCGGTCGCGGTGCAGATCAGCCCGTCACCTGTCCTGCGTCGCAGCCCTAAGGGAAGGTCTGCCACCCGATGCAGATGTGGCCCTCCTGTCGAACATTCGAAGCGTGTTATCGGCGACGGCGTCGCTCAGCTCTCGCGAGCCTGATCCTCGTGCAGCGCCTTGATGCGTCGCTCCTCGCGCAGCACGCTCTGGTAGCTCTCGCGCTCGGCGACCAGCCACTCGGGCTTCTCCTCGAGCAGCGCATTGATCTGCTCGGTGGTCAGCGCCTCGGTGACGCCGCCGCGCGCGAGGCCCGCGATCGAGACGCCGAGCTTGGCTGCCACCAGGTTCTTCGGGTGCGGCCCGTTCTTGCGGAGGTCCTTGAGCCACTGTGGCGGGTCCGCCTGCAGCGCGGCGATTTCGGCGCGGGTGATCGGGTTCGCCTGGAATTCCGCGGGCGTCGCGGGGAGGTACACGTCCAGCTTCCTCGCCGCCGTGGCGGGTTTCATGGACTGTGCGTTCGCCCTGCTCATGGTGCAAGCCTATCGGTAGCCTGATGCGGTGGATCCGGCCTCGCTCACCCTCGGTTACGTCCCCGGTGGGACGCCCGCGAAGTGGGCCCGGATCTGGGCGGAGCGCCACCCCGACGTCCCGCTGCAGTTGCGCATCGTCGCCGCGGCGGACGCGGCCGCCGAAGTCAGGCAGGGCGCCCTCGACGTGGCGGTGCTCCGGCTGCCGGCCGAGACGTCCGGGCTTGCCGTCATCCCGCTCTACGAAGAGACCACGGTCGCCGTGGTGCCGACCGATCACATACTCACGGCCGCCGACGAGATCACCGCCGCGGATCTCGACGGTGAGCCCACGTTGGTCCCACGCGACGACGTCCTGGGCTGGGCGGACGCACCCGGCGCCCCGGTTGATCACCGGCCCGAGACCACTGGGGAGGCAATCGAACTCGTCGCCGCCGGGATCGGCGCACTCCTGGTTCCGCAGTCGCTGGCGCGGCTCCACCACCGCAAGGACCTCACATACCGCTCGATCACCGACGCGCCGACGTGTCCGGTGGCGCTCGCCGTCCGGGAGGGCCCGCAGCCGGTGCTGGTCCAGGAGTTCATCGGGATCGTGCGGGGCCGCAAACCCGGTTCGTCGCGGACGCAGGACCAGCCGGCACCGAAACGCACCGCACGGGAGAAGACTCTCGCCAAACAGGCGGCCCGCGCCGCCGCCGGAAAAGTCGCCCGCAAGCCGGGCCGGGCCGCGCGCGGGCGCCGCTGATAACCCCGTGCCCGCTTCAGTCGATCAGGTCCGACCAGAACTCGACATGGGGTGCGGCGACCGGGGACTGCGCAGCGTCGGGGTCGACGAGGGACTCGATGTACTCCGCGACGTCCCGGCCCACAACGGTGACATCGGCCTGGACCACCGACAACACGGGCGCGCCCGACGAGCCGGCACCGGCAGGCAGGTAGTGGTTCCCATGCAGCGGCAGCAGCCGGGGCGCGCGCGCCAACTCGTAATTCGCCGTTCGCAGCGCATGTTTCATGCTGGCGGGCCGCTGCCCCCACGCGGGCGGCCAGAATGCACTCCACTCCACCGCGAACAGGATCCCGTCGAGCGGCAGTCGCAGCCGCTTGTGCAGACTCCGGCGACCTTCGCTGCGCCAGTCCGGCCACGTCGGGCCCACCGGTAGCCCCGCGGCGAGGAACGCCCGGTGGTCGTCGGCGAACGTGAAGCCCAACGCCTGCTCGACATCCGCGAGCTCGCCGTCTGTCAGGCCCTGTTCGACGGTCACCACACCGGCGGCGGCCAGTCGAGCCGCCGCGGTCAACTCAGTGCACCTTCGAGTTTGACCAGCCTGCCGTGCTCGTCGAACTCGGCGGCAGAAGAATTGCCGGTCACCGGATCGCTGAGATCAGCGCGGTCCCAGTTCTCGCTCCAATCGATCGCCCAGCCGGACATCACGGCGAGACCGTGTACAGCGTTGCGGTGGTCGTCGATCAAACCGGTCCCCAGCGCCATCGGTGCGCGGGCCAGGAAGCGGTGATCGATGCGGGGTCTGGCGAAGTCGAGGTCACCGAGCAGGAGCACGGCGAGCGTGCCGCCATCGACAGGGACGACTGAGGTGAGCCCACCGCCGGTGACCGCTGACACCACGGCGCTGATCTCCTGTGCGACATCTTCAGCGGTGTCGTAGGGATCCCAGCCGTCGGGAAGCGGCACCTCGTCGTTCAGCAGGCTCGGCAGATTCTCCGCGCGTCCGTGATCGAGGATCCTCTGTGCGCCGACACCACCCCCGCGCGGCTGCGCACGCCCCCACATCATGCTCTGGGGGCCGGGCGCAACAGTGGCCATCAACTCGACCGAAGTGGAGATCGTCGCGCCCGAGGCGCGGCCGGTGAAGACAAGAGCATCCGCGTCCAGGTCCGCCGACCAGTCGAATTCACCATCCAGCCGCTGCTTTACGCCCTCGTTCATCAACATTTGCGACAGCAGCGCGTACAACGCCCCGGAGTCGTGAAGCGCGCGCAGGTCGTCGAATGCGATGGCCATGTACAGAACACTAAAGGCGTTCGAGAGCACGGTGGGACGCCAATGTGACGCCCTCGCTGTGGGCGCTTGCCGCACCCGCGACGAGGAAAAGCGCTTGCAAACGGAAATTGCATTCGCGCCGCTCGCGCTGAGCGGTATCGATCTTGGCTCCCGCCGGTGTCTACTGTTCTTTCCACAGGGAGGGGAGCCCATGCCATCGTGCCGGGGATTTGCTGTACGAGGTCTCATGGTGGCGGCCGCTGCGGCCGCGATCCTGGGCGGCGCGCCGATGGCGAGTGCGCAACCCTTCGAGCCTGCCATCGATTGTGGCCCGCTGGAGCCGGACGAGTCGCCGCGGACCCCCTCGCATCAGCAGATCTGCGACGAGCGCCAGCAGAAGCAGCAACAGCCCGGCCTCCCCGAAGTTCCCGACCTGCCGCAGAACCAACCGCAGCAGGCGCCGCAAGCGGCGCCGCCGGACAATCCCAACGGCGTCGATCTCGCCGACAAGAACTGTTGGGTCGTCCGCGGTGTGCCGACCATGTGGTCGCCTGCATTGGTCAGCGCTCCTGGGGAGCAGAACTGGCCGTGCTACTACGTCTACGGGCTCACACCGCACTGACCGTCTGCTGAGGCTTCACCGCGCAGTTCGTCCAGCAATCGTCCGGCATCGTCGTTGAGGTCGCGGTGCCGGACATCGACCGCGATGCCCGGCTTGACGCCGGCGAGCGCAGGCAGCAGATGGTTCATCACCTGTTCGGCGGTCGCGGGCATCCGGCGTCCGCGTGCGGTCACCTTGGCCCACCGCTCGCCGTCGCGGAAGTAGTGCTCCACACCGGAATCGAAGCGCAGCGTCACGAGATAGCAGTCGTTGGTGAGTCGCATGCCCGGCACGTTAGCCGCTCACCAGTCGTCGCCGGGCTGCCCCGGTAGGTAGGAGCCGATCGACCACTGCCGGCCCTCCGGGTCGAGGAGTTCGACGCGGTGATTGCCCCATGGCGTGGTCTCCGGCGGGATGAGCACCGTGGTTCCGGCGGCCCTTGCGCGGTCGTGGATCGCGTCGACGTCGGCGGCGTCGACCACCACGTACAGCCCGGAGCCGACACAGTCGCCCTTGACGGCCGGGACGTCGTATCCGCGGTCGTCGCGCTGGATGCACACCACCGCGTCGCCGCGTCTGAGCTCGGCATGGGCGACGTGGCCGGCGTCGCGGAAGCTGCGCACGACGTCGAACCCGAGAACCTTGGTCACCCAGTCGACCATCGCGTCCGGGTCGCGGTAACAGATGAAGGCGGTCAACTGCGCTGCGGTCACAGAAAAGGTCTACCGAAAGAGTCCGACACGAAGAACGCCGAGTGTGGACCATGCACGGAGAACGTGCCTGGGTCCACACTCGGCGGCGCCGATGAATCGGCGGGGCGGAAACTTCGGGGTCAGTACTTGTGCTGCGGGCCCTGCGCCTTCTTGTACAGCGACTTCAGCATGCGATCGCGGAAGAGCGCGTTGTCGATCAGCTTGATGCCGTTGTTCGCGACGGCGGGAATGCCGGCCAGCTTGTGGAAGTAGCGGCCGCGCTTGTACTCCCGGCCCCACGCGGCTTCCATCCTGTTGGCGTAGTTGGTGAAGTCGTCGGGGCCGCCGTTGGTCAGCGCGGCGATGGCGCATTCGCCCGCGGCGAGCCCGGACTCCAGCGCCTTGGAGATGCCAGCGCCGGACGCCGGCTTGCCCGCACCCAGCGAGTCGCCGGTGAACAGCACGCCCGGCCGCCACGGCGGCCACGCGGTGAAGCCCATCGGCAGTCGCCACGCCCGGACGCTCTTGTTCTTCTTGAGCTCCTCGATCGGCGGCAGGTCCCACTCGCGCGGCAGCGTGCGGAGGAACTCGCCGAGGAACTGGGTGGCGTTGATCGACTGCCAGTTCTTGTAGCTGTTGACGTAGCCCAAGCCGATGTTGAAGATGCCGTCGCCCATCGGGAACACCCAGCCGTAGCCCGGCAACTGGTCGCCTTGGAAGGCCAGCTTGAGGTAGATGTCGAGCGAATCGGAGTCCGGCCGGTTGGCGTGCATCTCCGACCGGATCGCGATGGCCTGGTACCCGTTGTACTGCGAGTCGATCTTCAGCGCCCGCTTGATGGGGGAGTAGGCACCGTCGGCCGCGATCACCGCGTCGCCGTAGACCTTCTCGCCGCCCTTGAGCACCACGCCGATGACCCGGCCGTTGGCGTCGACCTCGGGTCCGGTGACCTCGGCGCCCTGCCGGACCTCGGCGCCCGCGGACTCCGCGTGCTTGAGCAGCACCGTGTCGAGGTGGGTGCGGCTCACAGTGTGGCCGTGGTCGGGCATGCCGGGCCGCGTCGGGAAGGACAGTTCCCATTGGCTGGGGCTGAACACCGTGACCCGGTTGACCCGGTGGTAGGTGGCCACCTCGTCGGCCAGGCCCATCTTCTGCAGGTAGCTGACCGCGCGGGCGGTCAGGCCGTCGCCGCACGGCTTGTCGCGCGGGAACTCGGCCTTGTCCAGGACCACGACCTTCGCACCGGTCTGGGCGGCCTGCCAGGCGGCGGCCGAACCCGACGGTCCACCGCCGGCGATCACCAGGTCGTATCGCTGCGTCATACTTCTCGTCTCGTCGATTGAGCTGTCGCAGAGATAGTACCCAAGTCGGTGGAACCGTTCTCCCCGGGCGAACCGCAGGCCAGCGGCGGTAAGGAATGCGTCACACGTCGCCTATGAGCAGGTCAGCGGCTACGAGGCGGGTACAGTGAGCCCGTGCGACGAGGGTCGAGGTCACGCACCGGTGACGAAACGGGCGCCAAGGTGGACGCTCGTAGCGAACGCTGGCGCGAACACCGCAAGAAAGTGCGGTCGGAGATCGTCGACGCCGCGTTCCGGGCGATCGACCGGTTGGGCCCCGATCTGAGCCTGCGTGAGATCGCCGAGGAGGCCGGCACGGCCAAGCCCAAGATCTACCGCCACTTCGCCGACAAGTCCGACCTGTTCCAGGCGATCGGCCAGCGGCTGCGGGACATGCTGTGGACGGCGATCTTCCCGTCGATCGACCTGAACTCCGACCCGGGTCGCGAGATCATCCGGCGCAGCGTCGAGCAATACGTGCGACTGGTCGACGAGCACCCCAACGTCATCCGCTTCCTGATCCAGGGCCGCTTCGCCGAGCAGAGCGAATCGACCATGCGCGCGCTCAACGAGAGCCGCGAGATCACCGTGGCGATGGCCAGCATGTTCGACAAGGAACTGCGCGAGATCGAGCTGGACGCCGACGCGCTGGAACTGGCCGCCTACGCCGCCTTCGGCTCGATCGCCTCGGCCACCGACTGGTGGCTCGGCCTCGGCGTCGACACCCCGCGTCGGATGTCGACCGACGACTTCGTGGCGCATCTGACCACGATCATGGTCGGCGCGATCGGCGGCACCTGCGACCTGCTCGGCATCAAACTCGACCCTGATCTGCCGCTGCACGAGGGCGTCCGGCGCCGCGAGAACGTCGCCTGAACGACACGCCGCAAACCCAATATCTTGGGTTCCCTCGAGGTGTCGGCCACTACGAGTAGTGTCGCTAGTGGCTATAGAGCGGCTATAGCGGACGTGCGAAAAGCCTGGTGAAGTGGGGTTCTGGTGAGCGATGGCATGAAGTTGATCGACCGCGTCTCGGCGATCAACTGGAACCGGGTGCAGGACGAGAAGGACGCCGAGGTCTGGGACCGGCTGACCGGTAACTTCTGGCTGCCGGAGAAGGTCCCGGTGTCCAATGACATCCCGTCCTGGAACACGCTCAACGCCCACGAGAAGCAGTTGACGATGCGGGTCTTCACCGGCCTGACCCTGCTTGACACCATCCAGGGCACCGTCGGCGCGGTCAGCCTGATCCCCGATGCGCTCACCCCGCACGAGGAGGCGGTGTACACCAACATCGCGTTCATGGAGTCGGTGCACGCGCGCAGCTACAGCAACATCTTCTCGACGCTGTGCTCGACCGCCGACATCGACGACGCGTTCCGGTGGTCGGAGGAGAACGCGAACCTGCAGCGCAAAGCCGAGATCGTCATGCAGTACTACAAGGGCGACGAGCCGCTCAAGCGCAAGGTGGCCTCCACGCTGCTCGAGAGCTTCCTCTTCTACTCCGGCTTCTATCTGCCGATGTACTGGTCGAGCCGGGCCAAGCTGACCAACACCGCCGACATGATCCGGCTGATCATCCGCGACGAGGCCGTGCACGGCTACTACATCGGCTACAAGTTCCAGCGCGGTCTGGCCCTGCACGACGAGGCGACCAAGGCCGAACTCAAGGACTACACCTACGAGCTGCTGTTCGAGCTCTACGACAACGAGGTCGAGTACACCCAGGACCTCTACGACGAGGTGGGGCTGACCGAGGACGTCAAGAAGTTCCTTCGCTACAACGCCAACAAGGCGTTGATGAATCTCGGCTACGAGGCGCTGTTCCCGCGGGACGAGACCGACGTGAACCCGGCGATCCTGTCGGCGCTGAGCCCCAACGCCGACGAGAACCACGACTTCTTCTCCGGGTCCGGCTCCAGCTACGTCATCGGTAAAGCCGTCGTCACCACCGACGAGGACTGGGACTTCTAGCGCAGGCTTTATAGCGCGCACGACGGCGTTCCGCCGGCAAACGACGAAACGCCCGAAATCGGCCATCTGGAGCTACGGGTCGTGGAAGCATCACGTCCCGACAAGGATGTCGACTCGAATCGGGATGACCATGGTTGGAGCATTCCTCGCGGCGTCGGCGGCAGTGATCGCCGTGACCGCGTATCCCCTCGCCGCGCACGCGGGCGCCGCCGACGGTGACCAGGTGGTTCGCGTCCAGGACGGCAAGCTCAGATGCCTCATCAGCACCGATGACGTCCCGCGGGGCGGCGGGCCGATGGCGGTGTGCGGGTTGACGAACGGCCGGCCGTTCGGCACGTCACCGGCGGTCGCCCCCTATATTCCGCAGCAAAGCCTCGCCGTGGTCCGCGGCACCGGCGAGAGATTCTGGTTCAGCGGGACGCTTCCTCCCGCAGACGGCGACGTCGTGCTGGGTCCCCGTGAGACCTACCGCGTGAACGGCTGGACGATCCGCAACGACCCCTTCAAGGCGTACATCGTCAACGACTTCTACGAGCACGGGATGACGATCAACGAGACGGAGATGCGTCAGATCTGACCGACGCCGTCCCGGCCGCCTGGTAGCCGGCCGTGAGCCAGTACACGGTGCGGTCGAGGCTGGGGAGGATGTCGGTGATCGCGATCTCGCCCGCCGCGAACCGGCCGAGCAGTCCGTAGATCACGGTGGACAGAATGGTCTCGAGATCGCGGACGAAGGCGTCGTCGACGCCGGCGAGCACCTGCATGAACGACGGAACGGTGATGTCGAGACCGCGCCGGAAGATCTGCTGTCCGCGCGGCGCGGCGCGAGCCCGGAAGAACGCCGTCAGCATCGCCGGGTGGTGCTCCCACGGCTCGAAGATGGTGCGCAACACCCGCATCATCCCGTCGTAGACCGACTCGCCGGGTGCGGGACTCTGATGCACCAGGCCCGAGTACCGATGCTCGTCCATCCATGAGTGCAGCGCCGCGATGATCAGTTCGTCGCGGTTCGGGTAGCGCTTGTAGATGGTGGCGAGTGACGTCCGGCTGCGACGGGCGACCTCGCGCAACTGAACCGCGTCATAGCCTTCGGTCTCGAGCAGTTCGGCGACGGTGTCCAGGATGGCGTCCCGGTTCTCGGCGCGTCGGCCGTCACTGCTTTCCGTGCTGGCCACCTGATGAACACCTCCCTTGCCGTCGGCGGGTAACGCGGTTACTGTACCCGGTGTAACACGGTTACTCACGTCACACCGCCTTCGGTGTGTGACCAGCGCAATGGAGCGGATACATGGGTTCTCTGGACGGCAAGGTCGCATTCATCACGGGCGTCGCCCGCGGCCAAGGGCGCAGTCACGCCGTGCGCCTCGCGGCAGACGGCGCCGACATCATCGGTGTCGACATCTGCGCCGACATCGCGTCCAACGGCTACCCGATGGCCAGCCGCGAAGAACTCGACGAGACGATCGCGCTCGTCGAGCGAGCCGGGGGCAAGATGCTCGGGTCGGTCGCCGACGTCCGCGACTACGCCGCCGTCGACGCGGCGCTCACCGCGGGCGTGCAGCACTTCGGCCGCCTCGACATCGTCTGCGCCAACGCGGGTATCGCGATCATGGCGTTCCGCGAACTGACCATCGAGGAAGAACTCGAGCAGTGGACCGACGTGCTCGACGTCAACCTGGTGGGCGCGTTCCACACCGCGAAGGCCGCGATTCCGCACCTGATCGCCGGCGGCCGGGGCGGGTCGATCGTCTTCACCAGTTCCACCGCGGGCCTTCGCGGGTTCGGCGGCCTGCAGGGCGGTGGCCTCGCGTACGCCGCGTCAAAGCACGGCATCGTCGGGCTCATGCGAACGCTGTCCAATGCGCTTGCCTCCGAGAGCATCCGGGTCAACACAGTGCACCCGACCGCGGTGAACACGATGATGGCGGTGAACCCGGCGATGACGTCGTTCTTGGAGAACTATCCGGGCGGCGGCCCGCACCTGCAGAACCCGATGCCGGTCGGACTGCTCGAACCCGAGGACATCAGCGCGGCGATCGCCTATCTGGTGTCCGACGCGGCCAAGTACGTCACCGGGGTCACGTTCCCGGTGGACGCCGGCTTCTGCAACAAGTTGTAGGCCGCGATGACGTCAACACCCGGGCGGGTCGCGGGCAAGCGGGTCCTGATCGCCGGCGCGGCCCGCGGCATGGGCCGCAGCCACGCGGTGCGGCTGGCCGAAGAAGGCGCCGATCTCATCCTCGTCGACATCTGCGCGTCGCTGCCCGAAGTCGAGTATCCGCTGGCGACCCGCCACGACCTCGAGGAGACCGCGCGCCTGGTCGAGAAGCACGGCAGGCGCGCGGTGACCCACGTGGTCGACGTGCGCGACGCCGCTGCGCTGGCGGCCGCCGTGGCCGACGGCGTCGCGGAACTCGGCGGGCTGGACGCATCGGTAGCCAACGCGGGCGTGCTGACCGTGGGCACCTGGGACACCACCACGCCCGAGCAGTGGCGCACCGTCGTCGACGTGAACCTGATCGGAACATGGAACACGTGTGCTGCCGCGCTGCCACACCTGGTCGACCACGGCGGCAGCCTGATCAACATAAGCTCGGCGGCCGGGCTGAAGGGCACGCCGCTGCACACGCCGTACACCGCGTCCAAGCACGGCGTGGTGGGGCTGAGCCGGGCACTCGCCAACGAGCTTGCAGCACAGAACATCCGGGTGAACACCGTGCACCCGACCGGGGTCGAGACGGGCATGCAGCCGGCGTCGCTGCACGGCCTGCTCGCCGAGGCGAGGCCCGATCTCGTGCCGATCTTCCTCAACGCCATGCCGATCGTGATGGCCGAGGCGATCGACATCAGCAACGCGGTGCTGTTCCTGGCTTCCGACGAATCCCGCTACGTGACCGGCCTCGAGTTCAAGGTCGACGCGGGCGTCACCCTGCGATGAGTGGAGACATCAGATGACGACGACGGGCACCGAACGCTCGACCCGCGGCAGGCACGCGTTCTCCGACGTGATGACCTTCACCGCCCCCGACGACATGACCCCCGCATCCATCGGCCTGGTCGACTTCGTCTTCGGCGAGGTCTGGGACCGGCCGGGACTCAGCCGCCGGAACCGGCGGTTCGTCACGCTGCCCTGCGTCGCAGCCGCCGACGCCGAGGGCCCGTTGCGCGACCACGTCTACGCCGCACTCAACAGCGGTGATCTGACGATCACCGAGATGCGGGAGACCGTATTGCATTTCGCTGTCTACAGCGGCTGGCCGAAGGCCTCGCGGTTCAACATGGTCGTCGACGAGCAGTGGGAACGCATCCACCGCGAGCGCGGATCGCAGACCCCGCAACCGGACCCGCTGCTCCCACTGGTGACACCGAGCGATCCGCTGGACCGCCTCGCGAGCGGCGAACAGGCCTTCCGCGACGTCAACTGCGTGCCGTATGTGCCCACGCGTGACAACCCCTACTCCGGTGCGGGCATCCTCAACTTCGTCTTCGGTGAGATGTGGCAGCGCCCGGGACTGGGCATGAGGGAACGTCGCTTCGTCACCGTCGCATGTGTGGCGTTTCAGGACGCGCCGTATCCGATCCTGAGCCACGTCTACGCTGCCTTGAAGAGCCGGGACATCACGTTCACCGAAATGGATGAGCTGGCACTGCAATTCGCCGCCTACTACGGCTGGGCGAAGGCCTCGCAGCTCAACGACGAGATCGGACGGCAGAAGGAGCGGGTGCTCGAGGAGTGGCGGACCGAAGGGGGCGTGCCGCAGTGAGCACCGCCCTCTCGCTGCCCAGCGGTCTGCTGATCGACGGCGAACCCGTCACCCAGTCCTCCGGCGGCCGCCACGAGCACATCTACCCCGCCACCGGTGAGCCCAATGCCACCGTGACCCTCGCGGGTGCGGCCGAGATGGACCGCGCCGTCGCCTCCGCCTGGGAGGCGCACCGCGCCTGGATGTCGCTGACCGTGGACCGGCGTCGCGACCTCATGGTCGACCTCGCCGACGTCGTGCGCGACCACCTCGACGAACTCGCCCTGCTCAACGTGCACGACTACGCGGTGCCGGTGTCGTTCGCAGGCACTGCGCGGATGCTCGAGTGGTTCATCCGTCACTTCGCGGGCTACGCCGACAAGCCGCACGGCACCAGTTCGCCGGTCAACGGGTCGTTCGACGTCAACCTCATCGAGCGGGAACCCTACGGCGTGGTCGCGGTGATCACTCCGTGGAACGGTGCGCTGGCGGTCGCCGCGTCGTGTGTCGCGCCGGCGCTTGCCGCGGGGAACGCCGTGGTGCTCAAGCCCTCCGAGCTCGCGCCGATGGCTGCGCTGCGGTTCGGCGAACTCTGCATCGAGGCGGGCCTGCCGCCGGGTCTGGTCAACGTCGTCCCGGCCGGCGCCGAGGGCGGGGAGGCGCTGGTCCGCCACCCCGGCATCCGCAAGGTCCATTTCACCGGTGGCGACGCCACGGCACGGCGGGTGCTCGTCGCCGCCGCGGCGAACCTGACGCCCGTGGTCGCCGAACTGGGCGGCAAGTCCGCGAACGTCGTCTTCTCCGACGCCGACCTCGATCAGGCCGCAGCGTTGGCGGCCCATCAGGGACCGCTGATGCAGTCCGGCCAGAGCTGTGCGTGCGCCAGCCGCGTGCTGGTCCACGATGCGGTGTACGACGTGTTCCTCGACAAGTTCCTCGCAGCGGTAGCCGCGGCCAAGATCGGTGACCCGCTGGACCCGACGGTGTTCTTCGGCCCGGTCATCAGCGCCACCGCGGCTGACCGCATCCTCGGCGTCATCGGGGATGCGGTGGCGCAGAAGTCGGGTGAGCTGCTGCTCGGCGGCACCCGGATCGGCGGCGGCCTCGCGCCGGGCTACTACATCGAACCGACCGTCTTCGGCGACGTCGACAATGCCTCCGCGCTCGCACAGACCGAGACGTTCGGCCCGGTGGTCTCCGTCATCCGCTTCCGCGACGAAGCCGAGGCGCTGCGCCTCGCCAACGACACCCCCTACGGGCTGAACGCATTCGTCCACACCCGCGACCTCACCCGCGCCCATCGCGTCGCCCGGCGGCTGGAGGCGGGTTCGGTGTGGATCAATCAGCTGAGCATCATCTCGCCGCAGGGACCCTACGGCGGTTACAAGAGAAGCGGGTTCGGCCGCACGGGTGGCGTCGACGGCCTCCACGAGTTCATGCAGGTGAAGAACATCCGCATCGGCATGGGCTGAGCTCACCCTGCCTGGCTGAACTCGATGTGCAGTTCGGTCAGCCCGCGGAGCAGGAACGTCGGCTCGTAGCCGTAGCGACGGCTGCCGGCGGGACCGTGATCGGATTCGCTGATGGTGATGTCCCGCATCCGGTCGAGGAGCCGGTGCACGGTGATGCGTCCCTCGACGCGGGCCAGGGGAGCGCCTGCGCAGGTGTGGATTCCCCGGCCGAACGCGATGTGTTCGCGGACGTTCTTGCGATCCAGCCGGAACTCCTTTGGCTCGTCGAACTTTCGCGGGTCCCGGTTCGCCGCGCCGAGGCAGAGCATCAGCACGGTGCCGGCCGGGATGTGCACCCCCGCCAGCGTCGTCGTCTTGCGGGCGAGCCGGAAGTCGACCTTGGTGGGGCTCTCGAGGCGAAGGGACTCCTCGATGAACGCCGGTATCAACTCCCGGCGTTCGCGCAGGATCTGCTGGAACTCCGGGCGGTCCCCGAGGGTCTGCACGGCCGCGCTCAACAACTTGGTGACGGTTTCCTGGCCGGCCGCGAACAGGAAGGTGGCGGGCTTGGCGACCTCGAGCACTTCGGGCACCGAACCGTCGGGATAGGTCGCACACGCCATGCCGCTCAGCACGTCCTCGCGAGGTTCGCGCCGGCGCTCGGAGATGTACCCGCAGAACTTGTCATCGAGGTACTCCAGCGGATTCAGGCCCACCGGTTCACCGTCGAGCGCGCCCACCCGGTTACCCGCCGGCTTCTCGGCGCCAAGTGCGCGGCGGAACTCGGCGCGGTCCTCGGCCGGCACGCCCAGCAGGTCGGTGATCGCGAGCGTCGCGAAGGGGCGGGCGTACTCGGAGAGGAACTCGCATCTGCCGTTGGCGATGAACTCGTCGAGCTGGTCGTCGACCAGTCGCCACATGAACTCCTCGTTCTCCTGGAGCCGTCGCGGTGTCAGCAGCCTGCTCAGCAGCGACCGGGCCCGTTCGTGCGCGGGCGGATCCATGACCACCATGTGTTCGAAGATCGGAAACTCGTGCCGGTGCGCCTCGATCTGTTCGGTGATGTCGTCACCCTCGGGTTCGAACGGCAGCGGAGGGAACGGGCCGCCGATCGCATTGACCGCGGAGAAGGAATCGAAGTCCTTGAACGCCGCCATGACCTCCCCGTAACCCGTCACGGCCACCACCCCGTGGTGTGGCTCCCGGTACACCGGGCCATGGCTGCGGAGCCACTCGAGATAGCCGTAGGGATCCTGGGCGGTCGCCGCGTCGGTGAAGTAGTCCACTGAAGCCAGATCGGTCATGCCGTCGCCGTCCTTCCGGTCCGGTCTGGTGAATGCTGCTCGGATACAACGCTGATCGCGCCGCACAGATGTGTGTCGACGTGGACACGTCGAGCTGACGCAGACATCGGCGACGCCCTCCAAAAAACTGATCGATCGATCAAATTTCGTGACTGGTCATGGATACCACGCGTCGATTACGGTGGTCAAGACGCGGGCCGCCGACGGCGAATCGCCCGATGCGACAACGGATCGTGGAGACTGCTGAGATGGCTGCCCCCGGAAAGCCGAAGGCGAAGGACGCCGGCGCACGGCTTCGCCTGATCGAGGCCACCGCTCAAATCATGCGGGACGAGGGCTATGCCGCGGCCACCTCGCGGCGGGTCGCCGCCGTGGCCGGCGTGAAGCCGGCGCTGGTCTACTACTACTTCGACACGATGGACGACCTGTTCCTGGCGGTGCTGCGGGCCGGAGCCGAGGTCTCCCTGGCAGAGATGCGCAAGGCGCTCACCGAGGACAACCCGCTGCGGGCGCTGTGGGTGATCAACTCCGACCCCCGCCGCACCGGTCTGAACACCGAGTTCATGGCGATGGCCAATCACCGCAAGGTGATCGGCGCCGAACTGAAGGCATACGCCGAGCGGGTGCGCGACATCGAGACGGCCGCGGTGACCGTCGCGCTGCGCACCCACGGCGTGGACCTCGAGGACTACCCGCCGGTCGTCGTCTCGATGCTGGTGGCGCAGATGGCACGCAGCCTCTGCAACGAGATCGCCATCGGTGTCACCGACGGGCACGATCAGATGCGCGCGTTCCTCGAACGCTTTTTGGTCCGGTACGACGGCGACGCGCCGTCGGCCCGGAAGCCGTGACACCGTCCCCGGGTCACTTCAGCATGCTGCCGGCGTCCACGGTAACGGGAAGACCGGTCACGTAACGCGCCTCGTCGGAGGCGAGGAACAGCACGGCATTGCTGATGTCCTCGGGTTCGACCCATCCGACGGGCAGCACGTGCATCATCCTGGCGACGACCGCCATGTCGTCAGGTCCGGGCGCGTCCAGGTCGGGCCGGAAGAGGCGCATGGTCCCTTCGTTCATGAACATCGGGGTGTTGACGTTGGTCGGGTGCACGGAGTTGACCCGGATGGAATGCTCGCCCAGTTCGACCGCGAACGTCCGCATCAGCCCGACCACACCATGTTTCGCGGCGATGTAGTGGCCGGTGTGTGGATAGGCCTTGAGCCCACCGACCGAACTGGTGAGCACGATCGAGCCGCCGCGCCCACCCGAGAGAATGTGCGGCACACCGGCCTTGACCGTCTTCCACACCCCGGACAGGTTGACGTCGATCATGTCCTGCCAATCCTGCTCGCTGGTCTTGTCCAACGTCTGTCCGCCGTTGCCGATGCCTGCGTTGGCGACGATGATGTCCAGTCGCCCGAGCTGTTCGACACCGCTGTCCACGGCGGCCTTGAGGGCGTCGTAGTCGCGGACGTCGACCTCGACGGTGACGATGCGGCGGTTCTGTCCCTTGATCAAGTCGGCGGTCTCGGCCAAGTCGTCGGGTGTGGACGGCGGGATCACGCTGTTGCTGCTGACCGGCGCGCAGACGTCCACCGCGATGATGTCGGCGCCCTCCTGCGCGAGTCTCAGGGCGTGGCTCCGGCCCTGGCCCCGGGCCGCTCCCGTGACGAATGCGACCTTGCCCGCTACGCGGTCACCCATGCTCTACACCTCCGGTTGGCGCCGCACTCGGGCGGGCGAGAGAGAACTGATCGATCGATCAGGACTCTGGCAGTGACGGCCCGCGGAGTCAAGGGGGGTCGACTTCCCGCGGGGGACCGGACGGGCGGAGCTCGCGCTAGACCGAGGCGCGCAACGCGAGCCGGCGCGCGGACAGCATCGCGTCCCACACCCGCTCACCGGTGGCCGCCGAGATGCGTTCCGCCGCATCCAGCGCGGCCACTGCCTGCGCCCGATCCCGATGGGCGGACTCGACGTCGGAGAGCAGCGCGTAGTACAGCGGCGAGAAGATCCGTCGTCCGCCCCTGGCATGCGCGGCGATCGCGTCGTGCATGTCCTCGGTGGTGTCGATGCCGTCCGGACCCGTCGCGAGCGCCCAGCCGCGGATGAGCTGAGCGCCCGGAATGAATTGCTCGACACCGAGTTCGGTGAGCTCGCCGAGCACCTGGTCAGCCCGCTGCGCGAGCCCGTCGACGTTGCCGAGCATCGCGGACAGCTGCACGGCCGCGGTCCGGACGACCGCTGTGCCGAAGCCGTCGTTGCGCGCGCCGCCCAGTGCGACCCCGCGCGCGATCGCCGACTCGGCCGCATCCAGGTCACCGCGCAGCGCATAGGCATGGCATCCGACGCCGTAGGCGATGACGTCGAACGAGGCCAGCGCGCCGTACCGTTCCCAGTCGGCCGGATGCTCCCAGAGTCGTTCGAGGGTGCTGACGCACGGGTCGAGCTGCCCGCGCATGAACTGTGCGAGTGCCCGGATGTAATGCCCGGCCGATCCGGCGAGGCCGTCGCCGGTCGATTCGTGGTAGGCGATCAACCCGTCGGAGAGCACCCGCGCCTCGTGGTAGCGCCCCGATCCACAGGCCTCGAGGCAGCCCATGGCCACCGCCACGGTGAACGGCTCCGCGTCGGCGTCCCCCTCCGAGGAGCGCCGTAGGTCCTCGAGCACTCCCATCGAACTCTGGCCGTTCACCACCGCTTCGACCGACGCCAGCTGCATCCGCAGATCGGTCTCGCGTGCGGTGCGTCCGGGGTCGGCGGGCAGCCGGGCGCAGACCTCCAGTGCGCGGCGGTCCAATTCGGCCACTTCGGCGTACATCGACCTTGTCCACGCATCGCGACGCGCCCCGTCGATGAGCGCGAGCGCGGTGTGCGGGTCGAGGGCGCCACCCGCACGCCAGGCGTGCAGCGCGCCGTCGGCCGTCTCCTGCGGTGTGCGGCCGGCCGACGCCGCCGCATGGGCGCGCGCGAGTTCGGCATGGAGTTCGGCGCGGGCCACGCCGGCGATCTGCGACGCGATCGCGTCGCGTACCAGGCCGTGGCTGAAGCGGTAGGCCCCGAACTGGTCGGTCGAGTCCCGCAGCAGACCGGCGGCCAGGGCGGGCTCGAGGTCGGCGGCCGCGGCATGCGCGCTCATTTGCAACGCCGTGGCCAGCCGGGCGATGGGGAACTCCATCCCGGTGACGGCCGCCGCGGTGAGCACCCTGCGCGTGGCGTCGGGCAGATCGGCCATCCGGCGGCGGACGATGCCCGACACGGCGTCGGGGACGTCGTCACCCTCGATCACCCTGGTGGTGGCGTCGAGGCGTTCGCTGTCGTGGAGCAGACGCACCAATTCGCCGATGTAAAAGGGGTTCCCGCCGGTACGGGTCCGCACCGCTGCTGTGAACTCTGGAGTCGGTTCGATTCCCGTCAGTTCTCTGATCAGCACGGCGGTCGCCTCGGCGTCGATGCCCCGTAGCGAGATCAGTGTGATGTGGGCGCGGCTCAGGAGGCGGTCGAAGGCGTCCTCGCGCAGCGGGCGCTCGTCGCCGCCGGCCTGCCACGTGGCGAGAATCAGCAGCGGCACCCGATGTACGGCGTCGGACAGCAGCTCGAGGACGTCGCAGGTGAGACCGTCAGCGCGGTGAAGGTCGTCGAGCACCACGACGGTGGGTGTCTTCTTCGACTGTGCCGCGACGGCCCGTGCGGTGGACTGGGCGAGGTCGTACTCGGCGTGGGCGCCGGACTCGTCCGGGTCCGCGCTCGCCTGCCCGATCACCTCGTTCCAAGCCCACATCGGCGGCCGCACCACGTCGCCCGCATGTCCGGCCCAGGTCACCGACATGCCGAGACCATCCGCGGCACGGGCTGTTTCGGTCGCCAACGCCGTCTTGCCGACGCCGCTGTCGCCGGTGAGGACGGCGATGCTGCCCCGGCCTGCCGCCGCAGCGGTCAGTGCGGCGCGAAGCCGATGGAGCTCCGCGGACCGTCCGTGCAACGCGCTCTCGCTGATGTCTCTCGGTGCCTGCTGCCGGCCGCCGCGGGCGGGCCGCCAGTCGAGGTCGGGAGACTCGTCCCGGATCTGCTCGGCGAGGCGCTGCAGCGGCAGGCCGGGCCGCACCCCGAGCTCCTCGTCGAGCACGGCGGCCAGCTGCGCATAGGCGCGCAGCGCCTCCGAGCGGCGACCGGCGCGGTAGAGCGCCACCATCAGCTGGGCCGACAGCGGTTCCCGCATCGGATTGGCGGCCACCTCGAGCGCGAGGCCCGCGATCGAGGCCTCGGCGCGTCCGAGCCGGAGCTCCGCCTCGAACCGCGCCTCCACGGCGTCGGCCCGTAGTGTCTCGAGCCGGTGCACCTCCTGTTGGACGAACACCTCATTGCGCAGGTCCGACAGGGGCGTGCCACGCCAGAGCCCGAGTGCCCGCTGCAGGGTCCGCGACGAACCCTCGGCGTCGCCGCTGTCGAGCTGACGCCGACCCCGCTCGATCAGGTCCTCGAAGTCCCTGGCATCGACCCGGTGGTTCCCGACGTCGAGGCAGTAGGAGCTGGTCCCGGTGGTCAGGCCGAGGTCGGCGCCGAGTATCCGGCGCAGATTGGCGACATAGGCGCGCAGTGACAGCACGGGTTTGCGCGGGGCAGCGTCGTGCCAGACATCGTCGATCAGCCGGTCGATCTCGACGTCGCGGCCGGCGTTGAGGAGCAACGCGGCCAGGACCGCCCGTTGGCGCAGGCCTCCGAGTGGCCGCGGTTCGCCGTCACGCAGCACGGTCAGCGGCCCGAGCATCAGGAAGTCCAAGCGACACCGTCCGTCCGCGGCCGGGGAGGCCGGTGAGGCCTCCCGCGAGTCGTCCAATCGAACTCCAACGTCGCAAGACTAGTTTGCCCACCGCAGACGTATCGGCTCAGCAGGGACATCACAGGAAGACGGTGATCATGACCATCCCGGACGCCACGCCCCACGGGCCCGATCAGACGGTGCAGGCCGAGGTCGCCGAGGGCAAGCAGTCGACATGGCGGCAACTGGTCGGCGCCATGAGCCCGAGGACGGTGTGGAGCTGGGCCGACGGCTACCCGGTGGTGGTCAAGCAATTCGTGCAGTTCTGTCTGGTGATCGTCTACCCGGCTTGGGTGGCCGGCGTGCTGTTCGGGCTGGCGTGTTACGGCCTCTTCTACGTCACGGTCTATCCCGTGCTGTGGCTGCTGTTCTGGCCGATGCGGGCGTGGATGAAGAAGAACAGGCCGCAGGAGTACGCCGAGAGTCAGCGCAAGAAGTAGCTCCATCGCACGGGTCTGTCGGCCATGACGTGTTGGTGACGTGAAGGTTGACGGCGTAACGGCGGGGTACCGGTGGGCGACAAAGTCCATGTCAACACCGAAACAGTCGGTCGTTGGGCTTTCGTCGCGGCGGATGCCAAGCAGCGGCATCCCGAGCCGGGTGATCCGTGAGCCGGGCCGCGTCCTGCGATGTGCCGCGCCGCGGCACCCCTTCAGATGGAGCGTGAGAGATGACATCAATATCCCGATCGGTCCGCCGCTTCGCGGCGGGCGCGCTGGCGGCGCTCATGCTGCCGGCGCTCGTCGCGGTCGCCGGTGGGTCGGCCTCCGCGGCGGCGTACTCGAGGCCGGGCCTGCCGGTCGAGACGCTGATGGTGCCGTCGGCGGCGATGGGCCGCGACATCCCGGTGAAGTTCCAGGGTGGCGGATCGAAGGCGGTCTACCTGCTCGACGGGCTGCGTGCCCGCGACGACAACAGCGGGTGGGACATCGAGACCGCCGCCTTCGAGAACTACTACCAGTCGGGCCTGTCGGTCGTCATGCCCGTCGGCGGCATGTCCAGCTTCTACACCAACTGGCAGAGCCCGGCCGTCGGCAACGGCAGGACGCAGAGCTACCAGTGGGAGACGTTCCTGACCTCCGAACTGCCCGCTTACCTCTCGGCCAACAAGGGCATCTCGCCCAGCGGAAACGCCGTGGTCGGGCTGTCGATGTCGGGTAGCTCGGCGCTGATCCTCGCCGCCTACCACCCGGGCCAGTTCTCCTACGCGGGATCGCTCTCGGGATTCCTCAACCTGTCCCAGGGCATCTGGCCCACGCTGGTCGGCTTCTCGATGCGCGACGCCGGCGGCTTCGACGCGACCGCCATGTGGGGACCCGGCGGCGGTCCGGCCTGGCAGCGCAACGACCCGACGCTGCAGGCGGGCCGGCTGGCGGCCAACGGCACCCGGATCTGGGTGTACACCGGCAACGGCAGGCCGGGGGACCTCGGTGGCGGCGGTGACATCCCCGGTCAGCTGCTGGAGAGCATCACCCAGGACAGCAACCGGGCGTTCCAAGAGGCCTACACGGCTGACGGTGGCAGCAACGCGACGTTCAACTTCCCGGCCAACGGCACGCACGGCTGGGGCTACTGGGGTTCGCAGCTCAACGCCATGAAGGGCGACATCCAGCGCACGCTGGGCGCCTGAGGTTTCGAAGGCAACGGCCGGAGCGGACATCCGCTCCGGCCGTTGTCGTCGGTCGTCCTAGCGCAGTGACGAGGTGTCGATGACGAACCGGTACCGCACGTCGCTCGCCAGCACCCGCTCGTAGGCCTCGTTGACGTACTCCGGCGCCACCACCTCGATCTCGGGCCGCACATCGTGCTCGGCGCAGAAGTCGAGCATCTCCTGGGTCTCGCGGATCCCGCCGATCAGCGAACCGGCGATGCTGCGCCGGCCGAAGATCAGCGCACCCGCAGGCACCGCCATCGGGTTCTCCGGCATGCCGAGCTCGACGAGGGTGCCGTCCAACTTCAGCAGTTTGAGGTAGTCGGCCAGGTTCAGGTTCGCCGACACGGTGTTGATGATCAGGTCGAAGGATCCCGCCAGCTCCCTGAAGGTGTTCCGGTCGCTGGTCGCGCGGTAGTCCCGCGCGCCGAGACGCAGCCCGTCCTCCATCTTCTTGAGCGACTGGCTCAGCACCGTGACCTCGGCACCCATCGCGACGGCCAGCTTGACGGCCAGGTGGCCCAGCCCGCCGAGGCCGATGACCGCTACCGAGGTGCCCGGCCCGGCGCCCCAGTGCCGCAGCGGGGAGTAGGTGGTGATCCCCGCGCACAGCAGCGGCGCCGCCTCGTCGAGCCCGATGTTCTCGGGGATGCGCAGCACGTAGCTCTCGTCCACGACGATCGCCCCGCTGTAGCCGCCCTGCGTCGGCTCGCCGTCGCGGCCCACACCGTTGTACGTGCCGACCATGCCGCCGCCCGTGCAGTACTGCTCGTTGCCGGCGCGGCATTCGGGGCATTCGCGGCAGGAGTCGACGAAGCAGCCGACGCCCACCCGGTCGCCCACCTGGTACTTGGTGACCTCGGAGCCGACCTCGGTGACCACCCCGGCGATCTCGTGGCCGGGCACGATCGGGTACTTCACGCTGCCCCATTCGGCGCGGACGGTGTGGATGTCGGAGTGACAGATGCCGGCGAAATGAATGTCGAACGCGACGTCGTGCGGTCCGACCGGCCGGCGGGTGACGGTGGTCCTGGTCAGCGGCTCGGTGGCCGAGGTCGCGGCGTAGGCGGAGACGGTGGTCATGCAGTCCTCTTCGTGCTCGTCGATTTTTGAATGCAACCGGGAACAACGAAGGCCGGCGGACCGATTACTCCCGACCGGGCTGTGAGATATCCCCTACAGGCCCGGCGCGCGGAAGGCGCCGTTGAACGACAGCCGCGTATACGACACCACGCCGGCCTGCTGGTAGGGGTCGGCGGCGATCACCGCCTCGGCGTCCTCGACACCGATGTCACCGGTGACCAGGACGCCGCCGGCCTGGGACTCCTGCCGGCCGGCGAGCAGGAGGCGGCCCGCCGCGATCTCCTCTTCGAGCCATGCGAGATGCGCGGTCCGGGTCTTGTCGATGACGTCGAGGGGCTGCTGGTAGGTCAGCGTGAGGACGTGAAACACGCCGACGACACTACTCGATCTCGCCACTTCACGATAAAGCCATGTCAGCCAACGTATTTCGCTAAGATCGGGTGGTGAATCAGCGACCGCGGGTCACCCGCCTGGTGATGTACAAGCACGGCGTGGCCTACCTGGAGCGCAGCGGTCCCGCCGACGGGTCCTTCGAGCTGTCCTTCCGGCAGGGCGACATGAACGACGTGCTGAAGTCGTTGGCGGTCGGCGTCATCCGCGGGACGGCCGCCTTCGGCGGGGTCGGATTCGAGACCCCCAGCGACTCCGATGCGCTGCTGGCGGCCCGCAAGCTGCTGCTCACGCCGGGTGCGGCGCTCACCGGCCTGCTCGACGCCGTGCGCGGGCGCACCGTCGAGCTGGCCGCCGACGACGGTGTCCACCGTGGCGAGGTGATCGGCGTGGACGAGGCGGATGGCGGTACCGCGGCGCCGCGGCGGCTGCTCGTGCTGCGGACGGGGGAGGGGGCACTGCGCCTGGTGGATCTCGCCGGTGTCCGCGGCGTCGATCTGGTCGAGGAGCCGTCCCGGGACGACCTGGGTTATCTGGTGGAGCGGTCCCGCGCGGCGACGGCCGGAGAGCAGCGCACCGTGGCGGTCCGCCTCGACGGCGCCGCCGACGACGTGCGGGTCTCCTACGTCGTGCCCGCACCGGTGTGGCGGGTGTCCTACCGGCTGGTGTGCGACGGCACGGCGGTCACGCTGCTCGGGCTGGCCATCGTGCACAACCCCGTCGACGAGGAATTGGCCGACGTGGCACTGACCCTCACCACCGGGCAGCCGGTGTCGTTCGACATCGACCTCTACCACGGCAAGTGGGTGCGGCGGACGGTGGTGGAGGAGGAGGAGCGCGTGGCCTCGGCGCCCGCGCCGAGCGGTGCTCCGATGCCCGTGAGGGCCATGATGGCACGGGAGACGGCCTATGCCGACCCAGGCGCGGCTGACGCCGATTACTCCGAAACCGGTGACCGCGGTGAGCATTTCGAGTACCGGCTGACCGCACCCGTCACGTTGGCGCGCGGCGGGTCGGCGATGGTTCCGATGGTGACCACCCGGCTCGAAGACGCCCGCCGGGAGCGGGTCTGGCGCGACGGGTCGGGCTCGGCGCCCGACATCGTGCTGGTGTTCACCAACTCCACCGGCGTGGTGCTCGAGGAGGGTGCCGCCGTGGTGTACGACGACGGCAGTTATGCCGGGGAGGCGATGCTGCCGTACACCGCCCGCGGTGCCCAGCTGCGGCTGACGTTCGCCAAGGACCTCGCGGTGCGCTGCGCCAAGTCAACCGGCCACCGGACGGTGACCACGAAGGTGCGGCTCGGCCGGGAGGGGCTGATCGAGGAGCAGCGTCGTGACGAGCAGCACCTGTGGCGTGCCGACAACGACGGCGACACCGCCGTCGAGCTCTGGGTCGAGCTGCGCCGTCGTACCGGGTACCAGCTGGACGGCGCGGTCGCACCGGTCGAGCAGACCGCCACGCACCACCGGTTCCGGATCGACGTGCCCGCGCACGGGCATGCGGAACTGACGGTGCTCGAGTCCTACCGGACGCAGATCACCGCCGGCTACGACCGGTTGTCGCCCGACCAGCTCGGCGACTGGCTGTCGCGCAGGCTGCTCGACGAGTCGACCTTCCGGGAGCTGCGCGGGGTGCTGGAGCACTGGGAGGCGGCCCGCCGGATGGAAGCCGAGCGCGACCGGATGGTCGAGGAGCGCGACGAGGCGTTCGCCGGCCAGGCCCGTATCGCCGAACAGCTCGAGGTGCTCCGTGACGCGGGCCCGGAGGGCGAGGTGCGCGCCCGCACCGTCGATCAGCTGGTGGCGTTGCAGGACCGGGCCGCCGCCCTCGATGCCGACATCCGGCGCAACCGCGACCGCGTCGACGCCGAGAATCGTTCCGCAGCAACCGAACTCGAGCGCTTGATCGCGAGCGGGGTCAGTTGATCGGGGCGTTGACCTGCCGCAGGTCGGCAAGGATGCCGCGCGCCGCGACGATGCCCTGGCCGGTGTGCCAGATCTCGTTGTTGACCGTGAACACCCGGTGGTCCCGGGTGGCCGACAATGCGCGCCAGGCGTCGCTGTCGAACACCTCGGCGGCACGCTCACGTGCGGCGGCCGACGCGAAGGACAGGTAGACGATGTCGCCGTCGGCGATGGCGTAGTCGGGGGAGTCGGCCGTGGCGACCTCGACGTAGGGCTTGTCGGTGAAGCGCTGCGCGGCGGGGCGATCGAGCCCGACCTCCGCGAGCACGCTGCCCGCGAAGTCGTCCACGCCGTAGACCCGCAGCGTGGTGTCGGTGAGCTGCGCCACCGAGGCCTGGAAGTGCGCGGCGTCGTTCTCGGCTCCGGTCCTGCGGGCGGCCTCGTCAAAGCCGTCGATCAGGTCGCCCGCGGCATCGAACCGGCCGGTGGCAGCACCGACCGTGCGCAGATTGGCTTTCCAGTCCACTCCGGGCGGGCCGGTGAACACGGTCGGGGCGATCGCCGACAACGCGGGGTAGGCCTGTGGTGTCAGGGCCTGCGAGCCCAGGATGAGGTCGGGGTCGGCGGCGTCGATCGCCGCGAGGTCGGGATCGCTGCGGCTGCCCGCGCCCGGCACGTCGTGCACCACGCGGCCCAGGTAGGAGGGCTGGTCGGCCGCGCCGTCGGGCAGCGCCGCGGCGACGATGCGGCCCTGCAGCCCGAGCGCACACAGCGCGTCGAGCTGGTCACCGGAGAGCACCACGATGCGCTGCGGGTCCGCAGGCACCTGCGTCTCGCCGACGGCATGGCGGACGGGGCGCTCACGCGCACCCGGGTCGACCCGCGCCGGCTCGGGCGCACAGGACTCGTCGGGCCTGCGGTCGTTGCCCAGCACACCCGCACCGGCGATGCTCGTCGTACTGGTCACCAAGGTCGACGCCGCGGGCGGGGCGCCTGCCGGCTCGCCCGACGATCCGCAGGAGGTCACGGCGACCGCCACGACCACGGCCGATGCCGCTGCGCACAGCCGCATCCGCGGTCCGCTGATCAGCACGTGGCCGACGGTAACATCCATCGCGGTGACCACCGGTCCAGCGGTCGGACCGCCGATCCGAGCCGAATTACGACAATTTGTAGGACCCAGGCTGACCCGGCCCCCGCAGAGCGATAAGATTCAGTACGAAACACGCGGGGCCCGCCCCGCACAGGACCTTTGGAGGATCTCTTGGTAGCCGAAGCGCCCCCAATCGGAGAACTCGAGGCACGGCGCCCCTTTCCGGAGAGGCTCGGCCCCAAGGGCAACCTGATCTACAAACTGATCACCACCACCGATCACAAGCTGATCGGCATCATGTACTGCGTCGCCTGCTTCGTGTTCTTCTTCATCGGCGGGTTGATGGCGCTGTTCATGCGCACCGAACTCGCGGTGCCGGGCCTGCAGTTCCTGTCCAACGAGCAGTACAACCAGCTGTTCACCATGCACGGCACGGTGATGCTGCTGTTCTACGCCACGCCCATCGTGTTCGGCTTCGCCAACCTGGTGCTTCCGCTGCAGATCGGCGCGCCCGACGTGGCGTTCCCGCGGCTCAACGCCTTCTCGTTCTGGCTCTTCCTGTTCGGCGCGCTGATCGCGATCGCCGGCTTCATCACCCCCGGCGGCGCGGCCGACTTCGGCTGGACCGCCTACTCGCCGCTGACCGACGCCATCCACTCACCGGGTGCCGGCGGCGACCTGTGGATCATGGGCCTGGCCGTCGGCGGTCTCGGCACCATCCTCGGTGGCGTCAACATGATCACCACGGTGGTCTGCATGCGTGCGCCCGGTATGACCATGTTCCGGATGCCGATCTTCACCTGGAACATCCTGGTGACGTCGATCCTGGTGCTGCTGGCCTTCCCGCTGCTCACCGCGGCGCTGTTCGGCCTCGCCGCCGACCGCCATCTCGGCGCCCACGTCTACGACCCGGCCAACGGCGGCGTGCTGCTCTGGCAACACCTCTTCTGGTTCTTCGGCCATCCCGAGGTGTACATCATCGCCCTGCCCTTCTTCGGGATCGTGACCGAGATCTTCCCGGTGTTCTCGCGCAAGCCGATCTTCGGCTACACCACCCTGATCTACGCGACGCTGGCCATCGCCGCGCTGTCGGTCGCGGTGTGGGCGCACCACATGTACGCCACCGGCGCGGTGCTGCTGCCGTTCTTCTCGTTCATGACGTTCCTCATAGCCGTGCCCACCGGGATCAAGTTCTTCAACTGGATAGGCACGATGTGGAAAGGCCAGTTGACGTTCGAGACACCGATGTTGTTCTCGGTCGGCTTCCTGGTGACCTTCCTGCTCGGTGGCCTGTCCGGTGTGCTGCTGGCCAGCCCGCCCATCGACTTCCACGTGACCGACAGCTACTTCGTCATCGCGCACTTCCACTACGTGCTGTTCGGCACCATCGTGTTCGCCACGTACGCCGGCATCTACTTCTGGTTCCCGAAGATGACCGGCAGGCTGCTCGACGAACGGCTGGGCAAGCTGCACTTCTGGCTCACCTTTATCGGCTTCCACGCCACCTTCCTGGTGCAGCACTGGGTGGGCGACGAGGGCATGCCGCGCCGCTACGCCGACTACCTGCCGTCGGACGGCTTCACCACGCTCAATATCGTGTCGACCATCGGTGCGTTCATCCTCGGCATCTCGACGCTGCCGTTCGTCTGGAACGTCTTCAAGAGCTGGCGCTACGGCGAACCGGTGACCGTCGACGATCCTTGGGGCTACGGCAACTCGCTGGAGTGGGCGACCAGCTGCCCGCCGCCGCGGCACAACTTCACCGAGCTGCCGCGGATCCGGTCCGAGCGCCCGGCGTTCGAGCTGCACTATCCGCACATGGTGGAGCGGATGCGCGCCGAGGCGCACGTCGGTCGCGACCACCATGCGGACGAGCCCAAGCCCATCGACGCGTCCAGTTGATGGACTGCTGCGACATCAGGGGATGAACGCAGCAGACAAGGTGTCGGTGCTGATCACCGTCACCGGGGTGGATCAGCCGGGCGTCACGTCGGCATTGTTCGAGGTGCTCTCGCGGCACAACGTCGAACTGCTCAACGTCGAACAGGTGGTCATCCGCGGCCGGCTCACCCTCGGTGTGCTGCTGTCGGCGCCCCCGGCCGTCGCCGACGGCGATGCGCTGAGCGCCGAGGTGACCGAGGTGATCCACCGGCTGGGCCTCGAGGTGAGCGTCGAACCCAGCGGCAACTCGCCGGTGATGCGGCACCTGTCGACGCACACCATCGTCGCCCTCGGGCGGCCGTTCACCGCCGGTGCGTTCAATGCGCTGGCTCGCGAGCTGGCGTTCCTCGGAGTGAACATCGACTTCATCCGCGGCATCTCGGACTATCCGGTCACCGGGCTCGAGCTGGGGGTGTCCGTGCCGACCACGGTGCTCGCCAAGCACGTGCAGTCGGCGCTCGCGCGGGTGTCCGCCGACGAACAGGTCGATCTCGCGCTGGAGGACTACAGCATCTCGCGGCGTGCCAAGCGGCTGATCGTGTTCGACGTGGACTCGACGCTGATCCAGGGTGAGGTCATCGAGATGCTCGCCGACCGGGCCGGCGCGCTGGCCGCCGTCGCCGAGGTCACCGAGGCGGCCATGCGCGGCGAACTGGACTTCGCGGAGTCGCTGCACCGCCGGGTGGCCACGCTGGCCGGGCTGCCCGCCGAGGTGCTCGACGAGGTCGCCGAACAGCTGGAGCTCACGCCGGGCGCCCGCACCACGATCCGGACACTGCGCCGGCTGGGCTACCACTGCGGCGTGGTGTCGGGCGGGTTCCGCCAGGTGATCGAACCGCTGGCCCACGAACTGATGCTCGACTACGTCGCGGCCAACGAGCTGGAGATCGTCGACGGGAAGTTGACCGGCCGGGTCGTCGGCCAGGTGGTCGACCGCCCCGGAAAGGCAAGGGCGCTAAGGGATTTTGCGCAGCAGGCCGGGGTCCCGATGGAGCAGACGGTGGCCGTCGGCGACGGCGCCAACGACATCGACATGCTTGCGGCGGCCGGGCTGGGCGTGGCGTTCAACGCCAAACCCGCGCTGCGTGAGGTCGCCGACGCGTCGCTGAGCCATCCGTACCTGGACACCGTGCTGTTCATTCTGGGTGTGACCCGCGGGGAGATCGAGGCTGCCGACGCGGTCGACGGCATGGTCCGCCGCGTGGAGATCCTCGACGACTAGACCACCAGGGCCTGGGGTTCGGGTCCGGTGGAGCCGGTGACGCTGCGCCAGGCCCGCGCGAGCAGCCGCACCGCGTCGGCCATCTGATCCGGCGGCAGGGTGTACGGGATCCGGACGAACCGCTCGAGGGTGCCGTCGACACCGAACCGCGGTCCCGGCGGCACGTCGAGCCCCATCCGCGACGCGGCCGCCGACAGCGCCGAACTCATCGGGGCGGGCAGCCGCACCCACAGCGCAAGGCCGCCACCGCCCGGGCACGGCCGCCAGTCGGGCAGGTGCTCGTCGAGCAGCGACAACATCAGCGCCCGCCGGGTGCGCAGCAGCTCACGCCGCTCGGGCAGTACGTCCTCGGCGACCCGCAGCAGTTCGGCGGCGGCCAGCTGCTCGAAGATCGGCGTGCCCATGTCGATCGACGGCCGCAGCGCCGCGACGGTGGCCAGGGTGCTGCGCTCGGCGCGGATCCAGCCGATGCGCAGGCCGCCCCAGAACGACTTCGACATCGAACCGAGTGTCATCACCAGGTCGCGCCGCCGGTTCAGGAAACTCGCGACGGGTGCGGGGACGGGCTCGTCGATCCACACCTCGGTCATCGTCTCGTCGATGATGGTGCGGGTACGGGTGTCGGCGATCAGGTCGGCCAGTTCCCGGCGGTGGGCGGCCGGCATGGTGAGCCCGGTCGGGTTGTGGTTGTCGGGCACCAGATACGCCAGGTTCGGCGCCAGCTGCCGGATCGCGGCGTGCATCGCGCCGAGATCCCAGCCGTCCTCGGTGAGCGGCACCGGCACCGGGCGACCGCCCGCGGTGGTGATGGCCGCGATCGCGCCGTGGTACGTCGGCTGATCGACCAGCACCCGGTCGCCCGGCTGGGTGTAGGTCGCCAGGATCAGCCCGAACGCGTGCAGCGTTCCCGTCGTGACCATGATCTCGTCGGGCTCGGTGGGCAGCCCCCGGGCGCAGTAGCGTTCGGCGATCGCCTCGCGCAGCGGCAGCACACCGGTCAGTTCGATGCCGATGTCCTGCAGATAGGGCGTGATCTGCCGGGTTGCGGTGGTGAAGGCGTCGAGCACCGCCGTCGCGGGAGCCGCAAGTGCGGCGTTGGCGAAGTTGACCGAGATCCCGGGTGTCGTGAACGCCTCGACCGTGGTGGACGCCGTGGCCGTGACCGGGAGCGCGGTGGTGCTGCGGGCGCCGCGGCGGGCCACCAGGTAGCCGTCGTCGCGCAGCTGCGCGTAGGCGGCGGTGACGGTGGTGCGCGACACCCGCAGCGCGTCGGCCAGCGCCCGCTCGCTCGGCAGCCGGGCGCCGACCGGCAGCCGGCCGTCGATGATGAGCATCCGGATGCCGTCGGCCAGGCCCTGGTACGCCGGGCCGCTCCGGCTCGACGTGCGCCAGTTGCCCAGATCGCGGGCCAGTAGATCCTCGTCGAGCGCGCGGGCCATCGTGTCGATGCTCATTTGCAGCCAGTATGAGCCAACTGGCTATTGGACCGCAAGCCAGTCAAGGCCAGAATCGTCATATGGCTTCGAACTGGATACTAAAATTGGGTGAGCGCCTCGCAAACCTGTTCTCTTACCGCCCAGTGGGGTCCACCTCAGGCGAACTGGACTCTGATCTGCGCCGGATACGCAGCGAACTGGACGCCATCCGCGTCCGGTTCCCCGATCACGCGTGACGCGGACCCGAAGGGCGTCGCTGCGCGGCGCCGCACTCCTCGCCGGCCTGATCGGTTACGGATTCTCGATGGCCCTGATGGTGCGGGCCGGCCTCGGCCTCGACCCCTGGGACGTGTTCCACCAGGGCCTGGCCGGCCACACCGGGATGTCGTTCGGCCTCGCCACCGCGTTGGTCGGCGTCGCCGTGCTGCTGGCCTGGATCCCGCTGCGCAACCGCCCGGGCGTGGGCACCGTGGCCAACGTGATCGTCATCGCGGTCACCGTCGACGCCACCCTCGCCGTCCTGCCTGCGCCGGTGTCGATGCCGGTGAGGATCGGCTGGATGGTGACCGCCGTCCTGCTCAACGCGTTCAGCACGGTCCTCTATGTCGGCGCAGGCCTAGGACCGGGACCGCGGGACGGCCTGATGACCGGGCTGGTCGCACGCACCGGCCGGTCCGTGCGGCTGGTGCGGACCACGATCGAGGTCACGGTGCTGACGGTCGGCTGGCTGCTCGGCGGCACCGTCGGCGTCGGCACGCTGGTCTACGCGTTCGGGATCGGGCCGCTCGTGCAGATGTTCGTGTGGCTGACGCCGAAACGGCTCCTCGCCGTCAGCGGCTGGGCGCCGGTGGTCGGCGCGGACGATTCCGGCGGGCGAATCGCCGCGAGGCGGCCGGCGTCGCGACGGCGGCGCAACACTACGATGGGCGAGTGCCGGAAGAAGACACCGCAGCTGACACGGCCGACCCCGACCTGCTGATCGATTTCGCCCGGGTCACGCTGCGCCGCGGCGGCCGGACGCTCGTCGGACCCGTCACCTGGGCGGTGGAACTCGACGAACGCTGGGTGGTCATCGGGCCGAACGGTGCAGGCAAGACGTCGCTGCTGCGGATCGCGGCCGCCATGGAGCATCCCTCGAGCGGCACCGCGTTCGTGCTGGGCGAACGGCTCGGCCGGGCCGACATGGCCGAGCTGCGCTCGCGGGTCGGGCTGAGCAGTTCTGCACTGTCGCAACGGGTTCCGGACGACGAGGTGGTCCGCGACCTGGTGGTGTCCGCCGGATACGCGGTGCTGGGGCGCTGGCGGGAGTCCTATGAGGACGTCGACTACGCGCAGGCGGTCGACATGCTGGAGAGCGTCGGCGCCGAGCACCTCGCCGAACGTCTGTACGGCACGCTGTCCGAGGGGGAACGCAAGCGGGTGCTCATCGCTCGGTCGATGATGACCGACCCCGAACTGCTGCTGCTCGACGAGCCGGCGGCCGGCCTGGACCTCGGCGGGCGCGAGGAACTGGTGGCGCGGTTGGAGGATCTCGCCGCAGACCCCGACGCGCCGGCCATGGTGCTGGTCACCCACCACGTCGAGGAGGTGCCCCGCGGGTTCAGCCACGGCCTGATCCTGTCGGAGGGCCACGTGGTCGCCTCGGGTCTGTTGACCGACGTGCTCACCGCCGAGAACCTGTCCACGGCATTCGGCCAGTCGATCGCCCTGGAGAACGTCGACGGCCGCTACTTCGCGCGGCGCACCCGCAGCCGCGCGGCACACAGGAGGCGTGCATGACCGGCCAGGATGACACCGGGGCATCCCCCGATCCTCTGGTGCCCCGGCCCGCGGCGACGGTGATGCTGATCCGCGACGGGCGTCAGGGCGCACCCATCGAGGTCTTCCTGATGCGCAGGCACTCGGCGATGGACTTCGTGGCCGGGGTGATGGTGTTCCCCGGCGGCGGCGTCGACAAGCGCGACCGCAACGCCGACATCGCCTGGGCCGGCCCGGAGCCGGCATGGTGGGCCGGACGGCTCGGCGTGGACACGGACCTGGCCGGCGCGCTGGTGTGCGCCGCCGCCCGCGAGACGTTCGAGGAGTCCGGCGTGCTGTTCGCGGGCGCCGCCGACGATCCCGACGTGCTGGTCGACGACGCCTCGGTGTACCGGGCGCAGCGGCAGGCGCTGGTCGACAGGTCGCTGTCCTTCGCCGAATTCCTGAAGACGGAGAAGCTGGTGCTGCGGGCCGACCTGCTGCGCCCGTGGGCGAACTGGGTGACCCCGAAGGAGGAGCGCACCCGCCGCTACGACACCTACTTCTTCGTGGGCGCGATCCCGCAGGGCCAGCGCGCCGACGGCGACAACACCGAGACCGATCAGGCCGGCTGGATCACCCCGACCGAGGCGCTCGACGACTTCGCCGCCGGGCGCACCTTCCTGCTGCCGCCGACGTGGACCCAGCTCGACTCGCTGGCCGGCCACACCGTCGCCGAGGTGCTGGCGGTGGAGCGCAGGATCGAGGCCGTCGAACCCCACCTGGCCGCACGCGACGGCAACTGGGAGATCGAGTTCTTCGACAGCGACCGCTACAACGCCGCCCGGGACCACCGCGCCCCGCAGGGATACAGCGGCGACTGAACATGGGGGAGTTCGTCGACGTCGTCCTGGGTGGGCCGGGGAACGGCCCGGTCGATGACCGGCCGGGGATCGCGACGCTGCTGCTGTCGCGGCCGCCGACCAATGCGCTGACCCGGCAGATGTACCGGGAGGTGGCCGCCGCGGCTGCCGAGGCCGGCGACCGCGACGACGTCCTGGCGGTCATCGTCTTCGGCGGCCACGAGATCTTCTGCGCCGGGGACGACGTCCCGGAACTGCGCACCCTGGATCCCGAGGAAGCCGACGCGGCCGCCCGCACGGCCCGTGAGGCGATCGCCGCGCTGGCCGCTCTGCCGAAGCCGACCGTCGCCGCGATCACCGGCTACGCGCTGGGCAGCGGGCTGACGCTGGCGCTGGCCGCGGATTGGCGGGTCAGCGGGGACAACGCGAAGTTCGGGTCCACCGAGATCCTCGGCGGCCGGTC
Organism: [Mycobacterium] manitobense; assembly: GCF_025821665.1. Classification (GTDB taxonomy): domain Bacteria; phylum Actinomycetota; class Actinomycetes; order Mycobacteriales; family Mycobacteriaceae; genus Mycobacterium; species Mycobacterium arseniciresistens. Next base: position 64,788 of record NZ_JACKSJ010000062.1, on the reverse strand, counting down.
ACCCGACGCCTCGGCCGCAGCCCGGCTGACCCGCGCGGTGGGTGAGAGTAGGGCCAAGGACCTGGTGTTCAGCGGCCGGTTCGTCGGCGCCCCCGAAGCGCATGCACTCGGGCTGGTCGACGAGCTGGTCGCGCCCGACCACGTCTACGACGCCGCGCTGGCCTGGGCCCTGCGCTTCGCCGACTATCCGCCGCAGCTGCTGGCCGCCGCGAAAGCCAGCTTCGGGGCCGCCGGTTAGGCTGCCCTGCATGACGAGTACCGATTCGGCTCCGGTCCCGAACCCGCACGCCACGGCAGAGCAGGTCGAGGCCGCCCGCCACGACTCCAAACTCGCCCAGGTGCTGTACCACGACTGGGAGGCCGAGAGCTACGACGACAAGTGGTCGATCTCGTACGACCAGCGTTGCATCGACTACGCCCGCGGCCGGTTCGACGCCATCGTGCCCGCCGAGGAACAGCGTGAACTGCCCTACGACCGGGCTCTGGAACTGGGCTGCGGCACCGGGTTCTTCCTGCTCAACCTCATCCAGTCGGGCGTGGCACGGCGCGGATCGGTGACCGACCTGTCGCCCGGCATGGTGAAGGTCGCCACCCGTAACGGCCAGTCGCTCGGGCTGGACGTCGACGGCCGGGTGGCCGACGCCGAGGGCATCCCGTACGAGGACGACACCTTCGACCTGGTGGTCGGCCACGCGGTGCTGCACCACATCCCCGACGTGGAACTGTCGCTGCGCGAGGTCGTGCGGGTGCTCAAACCCGGCGGCCGGTTCGTCTTCGCCGGCGAGCCGACGACCGTCGGCAACACCTATGCCCGCACGCTGGCCGACCTGACCTGGAAGACCACCGTCGCGGCGATGAAGCTGCCCGGCCTGAGCAGCTGGCGCCGGCCGCAGGAGGAACTCGACGAGAACTCGCGGGCGGCCGCGCTGGAGTGGATCGTCGACCTGCACACCTTCGACCCGGCCGACCTCGAGAAGATGGCGACCAACGCCGGTGCGGTCTCGGTGCAGACGGCCAGCGAGGAGTTCACCGCGGCGATGCTGGGCTGGCCGGTGCGCACCTTCGAGTCGACGGTGCCGCCGGGCAAGCTCGGATGGGGCTGGGCGAAGTTCGCGTTCAACGGCTGGACCACGCTGAGCTGGGTGGACGCCAACGTCTGGCGCCGCGTCGTGCCGAAGGGCTGGTTCTACAACGTGATGGTCACCGGGGTCAAGCCGTCGTAGCGTTCACGCTCGACGACGTCGAGTACCTGCAGGGCGAGGCCGGCGCGAGCGCGCTGCGCGACGTCGCGGACCTGGAGCTGGGCGACAGCACGCTGGTGCGCGACATCGCTTCTGTGCGAAACCGATTCGGCACGCGCGCGATCGTCCTGGTGGAGACCGTGCGGCTGCGCAGGCGCGCCGTCGCCAAGGTCGGCGACCCGTCGGGCTGGCTGTTCACCGACGAGGCGCTGCAGCAGGCGACGGCCGCCCCGGTGGCCGCTCACCGGGCGCGTCGCCTTCGCGGCGCGCGTGTGCACGACGCCACCTGTTCGATCGGCAGTGAGCTTGCCGCGCTTCGTGATTCGGCTTCGGTGGTGATGGGCAGCGACATCGATCCCGTGAGGTTGTCGATGGCGCGGCACAACCTCGCGCAGGGCGGCGCCGAGGTCCTGGTGTGCCGGGCCGACGCGCTCCGCCCGGTCAGCCGGGACACCGTCGTGCTGCTCGATCCCGCCCGCCGCAGTGCCGGGCGACGGCGGTTCGACCCACGCGACTACACCCCGGCCCTCGATACGCTGTTCGACGTGTACCGCGGCCGCGACTTCGTCGTGAAGTGCGCTCCCGGAATCGATTTCGGCCGGCTTCCGGACCTCGGGTTCGCCGGCGAGGTCGAGGTGACGTCGTTGGCGGGAAGCGTGCGGGAGGCATGCCTGTGGTCGGCGGGGCTGACCGCCGGCGGTGTCACCCGGCGCGCGACCGTGCTCGACCGCGCCGAGGAGATCACCGACACCGAACCCGACGACTGCCCGGTCGGACCCGCAGGCCGGTGGATCGTCGACCCCGACGGCGCGGTGGTGCGCGCCGGGCTGGTGCGGCACTGGGCCGCCCGGCACGGCCTGTGGCAACTCGACCCGGACATCGCCTACCTGTCGGGTGACTCGGTGCCCGATGGTGTGCGCGGATTCGAGGTGCTCGACGAGGTCGGTTTCAGCGAACGGCGGCTGCGCGATGCGCTGGCGGCCCACGATGCCGGGGCGGTCGAGATCCTGGTGCGCGGCCTCGATGTGGACCCCGATGCGCTGCGGCGGCGGCTGCGGCTGCGCGGTTCGGCGCACGTCGCGGTGGTGCTGACCCGGCTCGGGTCCGGGACCGCAAGCCGGGCAACGGCGTTCATCTGCCGGCCGGACCGCTGAGCGGACACGTACGCTGACATGGACGCGCCGGTGACTCGAACCGGTGTCCGACATCATCTGCGAGGACGACTGACGATGGGTATTGCCAAGATGGCCGCCGTACTGGCGGCCGGTGTCCTGGTCGGCTGGCCGGGCATGGCCGTCGCGGGTGCGCAGTCGGCGTGCGCCGATCTGGGCGGCGCGCTCGACGGCGAGCAGACATGTCGCGTGCACGCCGCCACCTCGACATACACGCTGGACTACAGCTTCCCGGCCGGCTATCCGGACGAGCAGGCGGTCGCGGCCTACCTGACCCAGACCCGGGACGGATTCGTCAACGTATCGCAGACGCCCGGCAACCGCGACCTGCCCTACGTGCTGGACGCGAAGGGCACCACCTACCACTCGGGCATGGCCCCGAAGGGCACGCAGAGCCTGGTGTTCGAGGTGTACCAGAACGTCGGCGGCGCCCACCCGAGCACCTGGTTCAAGGCGTTCAACTACAACCTCGACGGACAGCGGCCGGTCACGTTCGACAACTTGTTCAAGCCCGGCACGCTGCCGCTGGACACGATCTACCCGATCGTCCAGCGCGAGGTGCAGCGCCAGCTCGGCCCCGACGTGGCGATCGCCCCTGAAAACGGAATGAACGCCGACAACTACCAGAACTTCGCGATCTCCGACGACGCTGTGGTGTTCTTCTTCGCCCAGGGCGAGCTGATGGCCGGCGCTGCGGGGGCGAACCAGGTGTCGGTCCCGCGGGCCGCGATCGCTCCGATGCTGGCGGTCTAGGAGCCGATATATCAGGCCGGCGCGAAGCCGTACACCTGACCGTCGCTGGTGGCGGTGACGATGCGACCGTCGTGCGCGATCGACACCCCTACCGGCCACCCGGTGGCCTCCGGCAGCGGATAGCTGTTCACCGTGCGGCCGTCGCCTGCGTCGACGACCAACAGCGCCTGCCCGCGCTCGCCGTCGGGGACCACCGTGTAGGCGAGCGCACCGGCCCGGCTGGCGGTGGTCAGCGGCGCGACGTCGTCGCGGGTCCAGGCGACTTCGCCGCGGTCACCCTCGTCGCGGACGGCGAGCAGGCGCGAGCCGGGGCCGCCGCCGGTGAGGATCAGCCCGTCGGGCGACACCGACGGCGGGGTCTGCGCGAGGTACTCCAGCGGCACCGACCACTTCGGCGTGCCGTCGGCGCTGTTCAATGCCCACAGCCGCGAGTCGCGGCCGTTGACGTAGACGGTGGCGCCGTCGGCGGACAGCACCGGGCTGGCCAAGGGCCCGCGTCCTACCGCCTCACTGGTCCACTCGCGGGTCAGCAGTGGGCGCTGACCGGCGCGGTAGCGCAGTCCGACGAGGACGGGCGCGTCGGCGCCGGGCTCCCACAGCGTCAGCACCACGGTGCCGGTCTGCGCCGAGAACGCCGGCGCCGCCGCCACCGGGCAGCCGCGCCGGGCGGTCCGGCAGTCGGCGAGGCCGCGCACGGAGTCCGTGGGATCGACACCCGCGACCAGGTCGAGCGGCGCGCCCTCCACCGTTCCACGGTGCCCGTCGAAGGTCAGCACCTGGCCTAGGTGCGTCACCACCAGCAACAGCCCGTCGGTGAGCAGGCGCGGGGTGGTGGGCATGCCGATGACCGGCTGGCGCCAGCGGATCCATTGCGTCGGCGGGAAGGACACGATGGCGCCGGGCTGGCCGACGTAGAGGTTGTCGAATCCGTCGAAGAGGGGACTGGCTCCGCCGCCGCCCTGCACCAGCCGCGTGCACCAGCGCTGTCGCGCGAGGTTGTCGAACTCCCACACCATCAGTGAGCAGCCCGCCGGCGTCTGCGCATTGGCGGCCAGAAAGTTGCCGGAACCCAGCGCGACGGCGGCGCCGAGGTCACCCTTGACCGACCGGGTCCACTCCAGCGTGAGGGCTCCCGGCCCGGCGTCGGCGGTGTAGCTGCTGTTCGCGGCGTCGCCGTACTGGGCGGACCACCCCGAGGCGGCCTTCGACTCGACCCAGCCGTCGGTGTCCCCGCAACCGGCGAGCACGCCCGCGAGCAGCGCCGTCATCACCAGCACGGTCAGTCGCCGGTACACAGTGCTCCGTCAGTCCTCTCGTCCGGGCGTGATGCGCGGCCCACGTGAGGGTAACCCGGTGGGGCGGCGCCCCGGCCACCCGGCAAGCGTGACGCGGCGACCCGGGAAACCAGACCTGGTGCTCGCGTAGGCTTTGCGGCCATGACGACGATGTGGGGTGCGCCGTTGCACAAGCGCTGGCGCGGCTCGCGGCTGGGCGATCCGCGTCAGGCGAATTTCCTCACCGTGGCCTCGCTGAAGTGGGTGCTGGCCAATAAGGCGTACACGCCGTGGTACCTGGTGCGCTACTGGCGGCTGCTGAAGTTCAAGCTGCGCAACCCGCACATCATCACCCGCGGCATGGTGTTCCTGGGCAAGGGCGTGGAGATCGAGGCGACCCCGGAGCTGTCGACGATGGAGATCGGCCGCTGGGTGCACATCGGAGACAAGAACACGATCCGCTGCCACGAGGGATCGCTGCGCATCGGCGACAAGGTGGTGCTGGGCCGCGACAACGTGATCAACACCTACCTCGACATCGAGCTGGGAGATTCGGTGCTGATGGCCGACTGGTGCTACATCTGCGACTTCGACCACCGGATGGACAACATCGACCTGCCGATCAAGGACCAGGGCATCGTCAAGGGTCCGGTGCGGATCGGGCCCGACACCTGGGTCGGCGTCAAGGTCACCGTGCTGCGCAACACCACCGTCGGGCGCGGCTGTGTGCTGGGCTCGCACGCGGTGGTCAGGGGCGACGTCCCGGACTTCTCGATCGCCGTCGGCGCCCCGGCGAAGGTGGTCAAGAACCGCAAGCTCGCCTGGGAGACCTCGGCCGCCCAGCGCGCCGAACTCGCCGCGGCGCTGGCCGACATCGAACGCAAGAAAGCCGCCCGCTGACCCCTGTTCCGAACTGTGGAACTCGACGCGTCGCTCGTCTTACCAAACCATACGGTCCAGTATGATATGACCTCATGTCGAGGCGTTCGTGAACAGGAACAACACGCGGGAGAAGTGGCTGGATGCCGGCCTTCGGGTGCTGGCCGCCGACGGCGCGAGCGGTTTGCGGATCGACCGCATCGCGGCCAGGCTGAAGTTGTCGAAGGGCTCGTTCCACCATCACTTCAGCGGTGCCGACGGCTACAAGCGGGAACTGCTCGCGCATTTCGAGGCGATGGCCGTCGATGCCATGGAGCGCGAGATCGACGCCGCCCGGGCGCCCGGTGATGCCCGCGCCGTGCTGACCCGGCTCACCGGTCTCGTTTCCGCTGGGGGAGATGGCCTTTACCGTCCCCAGCTCGAATTGGCGGTCCGTGCGTGGGCGACCTGGGACGACGAGGTCAACCGGGTGCAGGGTCGCATCGACAGGGCCAGGCTGACGGCTCTCCAGCGGATCTGGCGCCCCCATGTCGAGACCGACGCCGATGCGCGGGTGGCCGCACTGCTGCCGTATCTCGTCGCCCTCGGCGCTGCGGTGTCGGTTCCGCCCGTCGAGCCCGAGGAACTGGGGCGCGTCTACGAGACGTTGCTGCCGCTCGTCCCCGGATCGGACGCTTGAGCCAAAGCATACGGTACGGTATGGTTTGATTCGTGACGTCGCTACCCGACCCGCAGTGGCCCGTCGTGGTGCTGGCGGCCATTCAGCTCGTGGACGCGGTTCTGTGCATCAAGCCGGCCGCATTCATCGCAGACTGCTTCCGGGGGGTCAACTGGCCGCAACGCCTCTGGTGGCTGATGCCGCCGATCAAACTGGCCGCCGCGGCCGGGCTGGTGGCCGGGCTCTGGATCCCTCACCTGGCGGCGTTGACCTGCGCGGCGCTCGTGGCGTACTTCCTGTGTGCCGTCGCCGCCCATGTCCGCGCCCGCGATTACGGCCGGAATCTGTTCCTCAACGCGACGGGCATGCTCGTCATCTGCCTAGCCGTCGGCGTCTTCTGCTTCCTCGTCTGAACCGGAGAAAGGATGGACATGAGCGAGTCCGGTGGAACGGCAACGCTGTTCGAGAGGTGGGTGCACGAGGTGTGGTCCGGCGGGCGGGTGCCCGCCGACCTGGTCGCCGACGACTTCGTCGGCCACTGGCCCGGCCGGGACATCCGCGGCACGGTGGAACTGGCGGCGATCATCGACGAGACCCGCTCCGCTTTCGAGGAGCTCACCTTCCAGATCGTGCTGGGCCCGTTCACCGACGGGGAGCTGATGGCCGGACGGTGGATCGGGCACGGTCGGCACAGTTCGGGCGAGGCGCGGTTCTCCGGCAATGACATCCTGCGCATCGCCGACGGGCGCATCGCCGAGTATTGGACGGGGACGTCGGGCGGTTGATGTACCGGCTACCGGCCGGGCAGGGCGTGTTCGACCGTGGGCCGACGCGGATGTGGTTCACGCTCACCGCGTTTGGCCGCCAGGTAGACCTGTGCGGTGTCGGCGGCGACGGTGTGCCAGTCGAAGTCGGAGGTGAGCCGGTCGCGGGCGGCGATGGCATGACGCTGCGCCGCTTGCGGATCGTCGAGCACCGCGACGACGGCGGCCGCGAGCCCCGCGACATCGCGCGGAGCGCATGACATCCCGGTCTCCCCGTCGATGACGGCCTCGCCGAGTCCGCCCACATTCGTGGTCACCAGGGGGGTGCCGGTGGCGGCGGCCTCGAGTGCGACGATGCCGAACGGCTCGTAGTGGCTCGGCAGCACGGCCGCGTCGGCGGTGTGCAGCATCGCCACCAGGTCATCGTGTCCGAGCCGCCCGACGAATCGTGTCGCCTTGCGCACCTTGTGCTTCCGTGCCTGTTCGACGAGCCACTGCTCCTGGGTGCCGTCACCGGCGATCGTCAGTGTGGTGCCGGGATGCGCGCGCCGGATCCGCGGAAGCGCGGCGATGGCGTCGTGGATGCCCTTCTCGTACTCCAGCCGGCCGACGAACAACAGGTGTGGCGCGCCGTTCCGGGCGCGCCGGCTGGCGAACGGCCAGAGGCCGGCATCGATGCCGTTGCGGATCACCCGGACCTCGGCGAGGCCGGGGCCGAACAGTTCGGTGATCTCGTCGCTCATGGAGGCCGAACACGTGATGAGCGAATCGGATTCGTGCACCAGCCACGATTCGACCGCGTGCACCTGGCGACTGATCTTGCCAGACACCCAGCCCGAGTGCCTGCCCGCCTCGGTGGCGTGGATGGTGGAGACGAGTGGCACGTCGAAGAACTCGGCGAGAGCGATGGCCGGATGCGCCACCAGCCAGTCGTGTGCGTGCACGACGTCGGGCCGCCATGGCGCGCCGTCGGCGGTGTGGCGCAGCGTGAGGCCCGACCGGACCATGGAGTGCCCCATCGCGAGGACCCAGGCCATCATGTCGGTGCCGAAGTCGAAGTCGTGCGGATCCTGCGCGGCGGCGACGACGCGCACGCCCTCGCTGTACTCGTCCGTCGACGGGTGGGTGCTGGGATCGGTGCCGGTTGGCCGGCGGCTGAGCACGACGACCTCGTGACCGGCCTCTGCCAGTGCGGTCGCGAGGTGGTGGACGTGGCGGCCGAGTCCGCCGATGACCACCGGCGGGTACTCCCACGACACCATCAGCACCTTCATGGGCGTGACCGGGTCCGGCTCATCGCGGGAGCCGTCGGGCGTCGAGCGCGCCGAACAGTCCGTCGGCGCGGTTCCAGCCGTCGGCGAGTCGCTGCGCGGTGTCGCGGCGGCCGGAGGCCAGCGCCCCGGCGATCTCACGGGTGGCGTGGGCGTGCAGGTGGGCGCGGTAGCGCGCGTAGTCGGCGGCCGAGTCCTTGCTGACCATGAACGGCCAGTCGCTCGACACCGTCAGCAGTGTCTCGCGCAGGATCTGGTCGGCGACGTGGTCACGCGCCGATGGCGATCCGACGGCCGAGGTCTGGGCGAGCGCCTTGTCGACGGTGCTGAGCGCCGTCTCGGCGACCTCGCTGTTGAGCTGCACCAGGTCGGCGACCTGCTCGCCCGCCCACACCTGCCAGTCCTTGCCCGAACCCCATGAGCTGGGCGGCAGTTCGACCGGTGCGCCGACGAATCCGCCGGCGACGGCGTCGGAGAGGGTGCCGACCCGGACGCCGGCTTCGGGGAGTGCCCGCAGCACCCGCGCCAGCCACTCCGGGCCCTCGTACCACCAGTGTCCGAACAGCTCGGTGTCGAAGGCGGCCACGACGTGCGCGGGCCTGCCGATCCGCTCGCTCTCGGCGATCAGCCGCTGCCGCACGGTGTCGACGAAGTCGGCGACGTGTCCGTCGACAGCCGCGCTCGCACGCTGCGGGTCGTACGGCGCCTTGTCCTCGGACGCCACGTTGCGCCCGGTGACCCGGGCCGGTTTGAGCCCGGTGACGTGGTCGTGGGTGTGGAAGTCGCGGTAGGCGCCGTGGCCCGGATAGCCGGACTTCGGTGACCACACCCGGTAGCTGACCTGCAGGTCACGGCCGAACGCGACGACATCCGACGCGCCGACCGGGCGGCCCAGCGCGGTGTCCCCGTGCAGCGACGGCCCGTCGACCATGAAGTGCCCGACGCCCGCGGCGGCGTACTCGGTCTCCATGCCGGGCGCGTAGGCGCACTCCGGCGCCCAGATGCCGGTGGGCACATGGGCGAACCGCTGGCCGGCGTCGGCCAGGCCCTCGCGCAGCGCGAACTCCCGCAGCCGCGGGTTGAGCAGTGGCTGGAACGGGTGCGAGAGCGGCCCGCCCAGCAGTTCGATGGCGTCGGCGTCGATCAGCTCGCGCAGCAGCGGGCTGCCGCCGTGGCGCCACAGCGTGGTGAAGTCCTCGAGCGCCTCGTTCGCCACCCGGTGCTCGTGCGCCCCGAACGCGCGTAACGCCTCCGGGGCGGAGGCCGCGCCGGTGGCGGTCGACGTGCGCAGTGTCGCGGCCTCGAGTGCCCGTAGCTCCCAGTTGGCCAGCCAGTGGTGCATACCGGTCAGGCAGTACGGGTCGTCGAGCTGCGCGGTCACCACCGGCGTCATCCCGAGGGTGAGCAGGTGTCCCCGGCCTTCGGCGGCCAGCGTGCGCAGCACGCGCATCAGGGGGAGATAGGCCGCCGACCACGACTGGTAGAGCCACTCCTCGCCGACCGGCCAGCGGCCGTGATGGGCCAGCCACGGCAGGTGCGTGTGCAGCACCAGGGTGAAGAGCCCAGGTACTGCGGGCGCCGGATCTGTCACGGCCGCACCGCGATCGCCACCAGATCGAGGCTGTCGTCGATCGGGCGCTCGGCCGCGGGCGTCAGGTCGAAGTCGTCGACGGTGACCGCGGCGACGTCGGCCAGCAGGTCGGCCGGCCACGGGGCGTCGGCCACCGCGCGGGCGATCTGGGCGTCGATGATCGAGCCGCCGTGCCGGGCGTCGAGTGCGGTCAGGCCGGGGCCGTGGAAGACGCCGTGGATCCCCTCCAGGGCGAAGCCGGCACCGGTCAGCAGTTCGGTCAGCTCGTCGGCATCGAGTTCGCGGGTGTGGAACGGGTTGACCGGGGTGTCGCTACCGGGGGTGAACGTGATCCTGTTCGGTGTCGACATCAGCAGGACGCCGGAGGGCCGCAGCACCCGCAGGCATTCGGCGACGAACTGCGGCTGGTCCCAGAGGTGTTCGATCACCTGGAAATTCACCACGACGTCGACGGAGGCGTCGGGCAGCGGGAGCGCGGCCAGGTTGCCGTGGTGCATCTCGATGCGCGGGTAGCGGGCGCGCACGTGGGCGACGGTCGCCTCGTCGTAGTCGAGGCCGATCACCCGGCGCGCCACGTCGGCGATCAGGTCGGCGCCGTAGCCCTCGCCGCAGCCGGCCTCGAGCACGTCGCGATCGGCGCAGCGGGCCGCCAGCCTCCGGTAGACGACCTCGTGCCTGCGGAACCAGTAGTTCTCCTCCGCCAGGCCGGGGATGGTCCGCTCGCCGGTCAGCGGCAGGGCAGGGGGTGTCCGGCCAGGGCCGTCCCCGACCGCCCCCGTCAGGAATGCGCTCATCGGAAGGCAGGCTAACCCAGGCGAAGCGCCGATGGCCGATTCGCGAACAGTTCCTCCACGCCGCCCCTGCTTAGGGGAGGTCAGCGCGCAAACTTCGACCAGCTATGGTGTCAGTACGGCCACCACAAGTTACCGACGGGTAACATGGTGGCAGTTGCTTGAAACGTGGTAATGCAGGCCGGCCCATCGGCCTCACCGAGGAGGACGAACCAGAGTCATGACGAACATCGTGGTCCTGATCAAACAGGTCCCTGACACGTGGTCCGAGCGGAAGCTGTCCGACGGGGACTACACGCTCGACCGGGAAGCCGCCGACGCCGTGCTCGACGAGATCAACGAGCGTGCGGTCGAAGAGGCGCTGCTGATCAAGGAGCGCCAGGGCGACGACAGCACCGTCACCGTGCTGACCGCCGGGCCGGAGCGTGCCACCGAGGCCATCCGTAAGGCGCTGTCGATGGGCGCCGACAAGGCGGTCCACCTAGTCGACGAGCAGCTGCATGGCTCCGACATGGTCCAGACCGGGTGGGCGCTGGCCCGCGCGCTGGGGACCATCGAGGGCGCCGAGCTGGTCATCGCCGGCAACGAGGCCACCGACGGCACGGGCGGCGCCGTGCCGGCGATCATCGCCGAGTACCTGGGCCTGCCGCAGCTGACGCACGTGCGCAAGCTGAGCGTCGAGGACGGCAAGGTCACCGGCGAGCGGGAGACCGACGACGGCGTGTTCACCCTCGAGGCCTCGCTGCCCGCCGTGGTGAGCGTGAACGAGAAGATCAACGAGCCGCGCTTCCCGTCCTTCAAGGGCATCATGGCCGCGAAGAAGAAGGAAGTGGTCAAGCTCACGCTGGCTGAGATCGGTGTCGAGGCCGACGAGGTCGGCGTCGCCAATGCCGGTTCCAAGGTGCTGTCGTCGACCCCCAAGCCGCCGAAGACGGCAGGCGAGAAGGTCACCGACGAGGGCGAGGGCGGCGCGAAGGTCGCCGAGTACCTCGTGGCCCAGAAGATCATCTAGCCGCGACCCGACCAGACATTCCTAGAAGAGGCGAAAGACAAACCCATGGCTGAAGTACTCGTGTTCGTCGAACACGCCGAAGGTGCCCTGAAGAAGGTCACCTCCGAACTGATCACCGCCGCCCGCGTGCTCGGTGAGCCCTCCGCCGTCGTGGTGGGCAAGCCCGGCACCGCCGAGCCGCTCGTCGACGGCCTCAAGGCCGCCGGCGCCGCGAAGATCTACGTCGCCGAGTCCGACGACGCGGAGAACTACCTGATCACCCCGCAGGTCGACGTGCTGGCATCGCTGGTGGAGTCGGCGTCGCCGGCCGCCGTGCTGCTGTCGTCGAACGCCGACGGCAAGGAGATCGCGGGCCGGCTCGCCGCCCGCATCGGGTCCGGTGTGCTGACCGACGTCGTCGAGGTCAAGGAGGGTGGCGTGGCCATCCACTCGATCTTCGGTGGCGCCTTCACCGTCGAGGCGGAGTCCACCGGCGAGCTGCCGGTGATCACGCTGCGCGCCGGTTCGCTCGACGCCGAGCCGTCCGACGGCGCAGGCGAGGTCGTCAACGTCGAGGTGCCGGAGCAGGCGGAGAACGCCACCAGGATCACCGCGCGAGAGCCCGCGGTGGCCGGTGACCGTCCCGAGCTCGCCGAGGCCACGGTCGTGGTGTCCGGTGGCCGCGGTGTCGGCAGCGCCGAGAACTTCAACGTGGTGGAGGAGCTGGCCGACGCGCTCGGCGGCGCCGTCGGTGCGTCGCGTGCCGCGGTCGACTCCGGCTACTACCCGGGCCAGTTCCAGGTCGGCCAGACCGGCAAGACGGTGTCGCCGCAGCTGTACATCGCGCTCGGCATCTCCGGGGCGATCCAGCACCGCGCCGGCATGCAGACGTCGAAGACGATCATCGCGGTGAACAAGGACGAGGAGGCGCCGATCTTCGAGATCGCCGACCTCGGCATCGTCGGCGACCTGTTCAAGGTCACCCCGCAGCTGACCGAGAAGGTGAAGGCCCGCAAGGGCTGACCCCTCGGTCGACGCACACGCTCAACGCAGAACCCCGGCGCCCTGCGGCGCCGGGGTTCCGTCTTGTCCGGGCGCGGGCAAGACCACGGATTCTCCAGGGGGCGACCACGGCCACGGTGCGGCGATGCTGAGGGCAGTCAACCGAGGAGGGTTCTGAAATGACGAACAGCAGGCGGGTCGCTGACATGGAACTCACCGGTCAGTCCGCGCTGGTCACCGGCGGCACCGCAGGCATCGGCCTGGAGGTCGCCAGGCTGCTCGCCCGTGAGGGTGCGGCGGTGACCGTCACCGGTCGCAACGCCGTCCGCGGCGAGCAGGCGGCTGCCACACTCGGCGTGCGGTTCATCGAGGCCGACGTCGCCGACCTCGCGTCGGTCGAATCGCTGGTCCGCCGTTGCGGCGACGTGGACATCCTGATCAACAACGCGGCCAGTTTCCCCGGCGCGCTGACCGTCGACCAGGACGTGGCCTCGTTCGAGACGACGTTCGACACCAATGTGCGCGGCGCGTACTTCCTGGTCGCCGCGCTGGTGCCGGGCATGATCGCCCGCGGCGGCGGCAGCATCGTCAACGTCACCTCCATGGTGGCGTTCAAGGGCGTGCCGGGAGCGTCCACCTACAGCGCCTCGAAGGCCGCGCAGGAGTCGCTGACCCGAACCTGGGCGGCGGAATTCGGGCCCCAGGGCGTCCGGGTGAACAGCGTCGCACCGGGACCTACGGCGACCGAGGGCGTCTACGCCGAATGGGGCGACACCAACGACGAACTCGGCCGGTCGCTGCCACTGGGCCGGACCGCCCGTCCGGCGGAGATCGCCGAGGCGGTGCTGTTCCTCGCCTCGCCGAGGGCGAGCTTCATCACCGGATCGACGCTGCACGCCGACGGCGGCGGCGCAGCGGCCTGAGGGAGACTCGATGATCGACTCCTGAGAGCGCCGACGACCACATTTCGTCATCCAGCGCTCATGGACACGTCACGCACACGACGCCGTCCCGAGACCCGGCTAGGCGAGCGTGCTGACCATGAGCACTGCTGCTGTACTCATCGCCGCTGAACAGACCACCTCTGCGCACACCCCGCGGTACTCGCTGCTGCTGTCCACCGACTCCGACCTGATCGAGGCCGCCCAGCGGCTGCGCCACGACGTGTTCACCTCCGAGCCGGGTTTCGCCCTGGCCGGCGCGACCGACGGCCGCGACGCCGACCGCTTCGACGCGTACTGCGATCACCTGCTGGTCCGCGAGGAGGGGTCCGGTGAGCTGGTCGGCTGCTACCGGATGCTGCCACCTCCTGGCGCCATCGCCGCCGGTGGTCTCTACACCGCAACGGAATTCGACGTCAGCGCGCTCGACTCGCTGCGGCCGTCGCTGGTGGAGATGGGGCGTGCGGTGGTGCGCGAGGACCACCGCAACGGCGGAGTGGTGCTGCTGATGTGGGCGGGCATCCTGGCCTACCTGGACCGCTGCGGCTACGACTACGTCACCGGCTGCGTCTCGGTGCCCACGCACACGGACGGCGCCGACGATTCGCCGGGCAGCCAGATCCGCGGGGTCCGCGACTTCGTCCGCCGCAGGCACGCCGCCCCCGAGCAGTTCACCGTGCGCCCGTACCGCCCGGTGGTGCTCGACGGGCGCGGACTCGACGACATCGAACCGCCGGCCCGCGTCGCCGTTCCCGGACTGATGCGCGGCTACCTGCGTCTCGGCGCCCGGATCTGCGGCGATCCCGCCCACGATCCGGACTTCGGCGTGGGCGACTTCCCCGCGCTGCTGGACAAGCGGCAGGCCGACACCCGCTACCTGAAACGCCTCCGGTCGGTCTCGGCGGCGTCGACGATGGCCGAAGGGGTGACCCGATGACCGGCCTGGCGCCCGGTTCGGGATCCGCCGCAGTGCCGGCTCCCGTAGTTGCCGACCACCCCTGGCTGCCCCGGGCCTCCTGCGACTCCAGCTGTGTCAGCGCCGGCGTCGGCCGGCCGAGCCGGCCGGTCCTGGTGCGGCTGCGCACGGTGCTCCGGCTGGCCATGGCCCTGCTGCTGGCGCCGGCGCTGCCGCTGCTCGCGGTGCCGCTGCCCGGACGCGCGCACGTCCAACGCGCCTACTGCAGGCTGATGCTGCGCTGCCTCGGCGTGCGCATCAGCGTGTCCGGCGGCCCGATCCGCAATCTGCGCGGCGTGCTCGTGGTGAGCGGGCACGTGTCGTGGCTCGACATCTTCGCGATCGGCGCCGTGCTGCCGGGGTCGTTCGTCGCGCGGGCGGACCTGATCGAGTGGCCCGCCATCGGGCGCCTGGCGCGGATGGTGAAGGTCATCCCGATCGACCGGGCGAGCCTGCGCCGCCTGCCCGCTGTCGTGTCGGCGGTCGCCGACCGGTTGCGGGCCGGCCACACCGTCGTGGCGTTCCCCGAGGGCACCACCTGGTGTGGGCTGGGGTACGGCCGGTTCCGCCCCGCGATGTTCCAGGCCGCGGTCGACGCCGGCCGGCCGGTGCAGCCGTTGCGGCTGAACTACCACCACCGTGACGGCAGGCCGTCGACGGTGCCCGCCTTCGTCGGTGACGACACGCTGGTGGCGTCCCTGCGCCGGGTCACCGGCGCCCGCCTGACGGTCTGTCACATCGAGGTCGCGTCGCTGCAGCTGCCCGGCGCCGACCGGCGCGACCTCGCCGCACGCTGCGAGGCTCTGGTCCGCGGCCAGGACCGGCAGGCGCTGTCCGCCACACCGGCGTCGGCGCACGCCCTGGCTGCCTGACCAGGCGAAGCGAGCGGCCCAGGGGTGGCCGGTATCCTTGAACGGTTATGTCCGAGCCGGTCTATCTCGACCACGCCGCCACCACCCCGATGCATCCCGCCGCCATCGAGGCGATGACCGCTGTGCTGGCGACGGTCGGTAACGCGTCGTCGCTGCACGGCACCGGCCGGCTGGCCCGCAGGCGGATGGAGGAGGCGCGAGAGGCGCTGGCCCACCTGCTGGGCGCCCGCCCGTCCGAGGTGATCTTCACCGCGGGCGGCACCGAGAGCGACAACCTCGGGGTCAAGGGCATCTACTGGGCCCGCCGCGACGCCGATCCGCGGCGCCGCCGCATCATCACCACCCCGGTGGAGCACCACGCCGTGCTCGACGCGGTGGAGTGGCTCGCCGAGCACGAAGGCGCCGAGGTGACCTGGTTGCCGGTGGAGCCGGACGGTTCGGTGACGCCCGCCGCGCTGCGGGCGGCGCTGCAGGGCGGCGGCGACGTCGCGCTGGTGTCGGTGATGTGGGCCAACAACGAGGTCGGCACCATCCTGCCGGTGCCCGAACTGGCCGCGGTGGCCGCCGAGTTCGACGTCCCGATGCACAGCGACGCGATCCAGGCCGTCGGGCAGATCCCGGTCGACTTCGCCGCCAGCGGCCTGTCGGCGATGAGTGTGGCGGCCCACAAGTTCGGCGGCCCCACCGGTGTCGGCGCACTGCTGCTGCGCCGCGACACCACCTGCGTGCCGCTGCTGCACGGCGGTGGCCAGGAGCGCGACGTGCGTTCGGGCACACCGGATGTCGCGGGTGCGGTGGCGATGGCAGCCGCGGCGCGGATCGCGATCGAGGGGATGGCCGTCACCAGCGCGCGCGTGCAGCAGCTGCGCGACCGGCTGATCGACGGTGTGCTCTCCGGCATCGACGACGTCTACCTCAACGGCGCCCGCCACGGCGGCCGGCTGCCCGGTAACACGCACTTCACCTTCCGTGGATGTGAAGGCGACTCGCTGCTGATGTTGTTGGACGCCAATGAAATCGAATGCTCTACCGGCTCGGCCTGCACCGCCGGGGTGGCCCAGCCCTCGCATGTGCTTGTCGCGATGGGTGTCGACCCGGTGAATGCCCGCGGATCGCTGCGGCTCTCGCTGGGACACACCAGCACCGACGCCGATGTCGACGCCGCGCTTGCGGTCCTGCCCGCGGCGGTGGAGCGCGCGCGCCAGGCGGCGCTGGCCAGTTCAGGGGTGCTGGAGTAGATGCGGGTCCTGGTCGCGATGAGCGGCGGTGTCGACTCTTCGGTCGCCGCCGCCCGGATGGTGGACGCCGGGCACGACGTCGTGGGTGTGCACCTGGCGCTGTCGGCCGCGCCCGGCACGCTGCGCACCGGATCGCGCGGATGCTGCTCGAAAGAGGATGCCGGCGATGCCCGGCGGGTCGCCGACGTCCTCGACATCCCGTTCTACGTCTGGGATTTCGCGGACCGCTTCAAAGAGGACGTGATCGACGACTTCGTGGCGTCCTACGCCCGCGGTGAGACACCGAACCCGTGTGTGCGGTGCAACGAGAAGATCAAGTTCTCCGCGCTGGCGGCCCGCGCCCTTGCGCTGGGCTTCGATGCCGTCGCGACCGGGCACTATGCGCGGCTGTCGGAGGGCAGGCTGCGGCGCGCCGTCGACCACGACAAGGATCAGTCCTACGTGCTCGGTGTGCTGACCGCCGGTCAATTGCGACACGCGCTGTTCCCGATCGGTAACACCCCGAAGGCGCAGATCCGCGAGGAGGCCGCCCGCCGCGGCCTGGCCGTCGCCGACAAGCCCGACAGCCACGACATCTGCTTCATCCCGTCCGGCGACACCCGGGCGTTCTTAGGCGCCCGCATCGGCGTGCGGCGCGGAGCGGTCGTCGACTCCGGTGGCGCCGTGCTGGCCGAACACGAAGGTGTGCACGGCTTCACCGTCGGACAGCGCAAGGGCCTCGGCATCGCCGGACCCGGCCCGGACGGGCGGCCGCGCTACGTGACGGAGATCGACGCCGCCAGCGGGACGGTCCGCGTCGGCGACAGGGCCGATCTGGACGTGTGGCGGCTGACCGGCGAGCGGCCGGTGTTCACAAGCGGGTCGGCGCCGGACGGCCCGGTGGAGTGCGCGGTGCAGGTGCGGGCGCACGGCGGCGTCGCCGACGGTGTCGCGGCGCTGGTGGACGGACTGCTCACGGTCGATCTGCGTGCCCCGCTGCGCGGTGTCGCGCCGGGGCAGACGATGGTGCTCTACCGCCCCGATCCCGACGGCGACGAGGTGCTCGGCAGCGCCACGCTGCGCGGCTAGCGAGTGGCTGCCTAGGAGATCAGCAGCAGCGCCGACGTCATCACCATGACGGCGGCGGTGACACCGTGGACTCCCCAGGCGATCGACTTCGGACCGCCGTTGGCGAGCACGATGGCCGTGTCGGCGATCGGGATGACGGTGGCTGCCAACAGCGCCCAGCCGAGCAGGTGCGTGGCACCCGCGGCGATGAGGATGGCGACGAACAGTCCTGAGGCGATGTCACGGACGCCCTTGACGCTCAGATAGGCGCCGGCGTGACGCTGATCGAGATCTGGTTCGACCCCGTAGCCGGCGGCGGCGGCACGCGGCGCGACGAGGAACCGCGCGCCGATCACGATGATGGCCGCGGCAATGAGTCCGGCGAGCACGTAGGCGACGGTGGTGACGGTCATGAGGGAGACTCCTGGTGCTGAGAGGGAATGGGGGAGAACGGCATCGAGGGGTGTCATGTCATCAGCGCGATGCACAGGGCGGCCAGGCCCACACCTTGCAGCGCGGCGCGGGCGCCGATGATCCGGTCCCACCGTGCCTGCAGCATTCGTCCGTCCGGTAGCGGCCGCCCGGCGTCGGCGGCCGCCGTCAGTCGCCGGTTGATGGGTGCGCTCACCCGGAGGTACAGCACGAGCCAGACCGACAGCAGGACCAGCGCGAGGGCCGCCGCGATCGCCTGTGGCCAGTGTGCGGCCACTGCGGCCAGCACCGCGGTGGCCGCGGCGCCGAGGATGCCGAGCACTCCGGGCACCGGCATCCGCCGGTCGCCGTAGCGGTGCATGTGTCCGGTCACCGCGACCAGGGCGCCGTCGTCGACCGCGGCCAGGGCGGGCCGCAGCACGATGGCGCAGAACACGTCGGTGCCGTAGACCACCGCGGTGCCGAGCACCGCGATGAGTGCGGCGGCACTGGTGATGAGGTCCAACGCCATGTCGGGGACTCCCTGCTCCAGTAGGTGTTAGCAACGCTAACCCCCTGCCGTCGGCGAGTCAATAGCAGCGCTAGTAGAGCTAGCGGTGATAGCGTGTGGTATGCCGATCGAAGATCGCCGCGAGCGCGAGCGGGCCGCCCGCCGACAGCTGATCGTCGCCACGGCCCGCAGGCTGGCCGAGGCCGAGGGCTGGGACGCCGTCACCACGCGTCGCCTGTCGGCCGAGATCGAGTACAGCCAGCCGGTGCTGTACAAGCACTTCAGCGGCATGGAACAGATTGCCGAGGCCGTCGCCCTCGACGGGTTCGGCGAGTTGGTCGAGGTGCTCCGCGCCGCACGCACCGGCCCCGGCGCGGCCGGTGAGGTCCTTTCCCGGATCTCCCGCGCCTACGCCGGCTTCGCCCGCGACAACCCGGCCCTCTACGACGTGATGTTCACCCGGGCGACCACCCTGCGCTTCGCCGCCCAGGACACCCCGCCGCAGCTGACGGCCGCCTTCACCGAGCTTCGGCAGGCGCTCGCCGTGGTCGCCGGCGGGCGGCACGCGGACGCGCTCACCGAGGCGTTCTGGGCCGGGCTGCACGGCCTGGTCACCCTGACCCGCGCCGGCCGGCTACGCCCCGGCCACGATGCGGAGCGCCTCGACGTGCTCGTCAGGTCGTTCACCGGAAGCGACTGACAGCCCGGCGGAGCTACTCGCGGATCCTGGCCAGGATGCTGGCCATCACGATGTCGGGCACCGAGTCCGGGAAACTGCAGAACGTCACCTCGACCAGCACCACCGACTTGAGGCGGTAGTCGCGGCCGCACCCGCCGGGCCGGGTCTGTGCCGCATCGTCGGACGCCGTCCAGTCGCCGACGATCGACGGCCCGGCGCCGGTGCCGTCGCAGCGGTCGATGTGCGCGACGAGGCCGTCGAAGGCGCGGCGGGCCGTCACCGGATCGCGGTAGCCGGCGGCGCCCTGCGAGATGAGCCCACCGTCGGGCGGATTCTGGAACGTGGTCTTGTGGAACTCCTCGACGTCGGGTCCGAACGTCTGCGTCTCGGCGTAGACCCACCCGCACTGCGGTGGGACCGTCGGCATCAGCGCCTCGATGTCGACGGGGAACTTGCCGTCCATCGACGGGATGATCGTCAGGTCCTCGCCGGCGCCCGTGATGGCGCGCATCTGCGACTGTTCGAGCAGCACCGTGTCGACGTCGACGGGTGAGCGTGAATCGTCGTCGATGCCGGGCACCGGCCGCACCGCCGTCCCGCCGACGGTGTGGGCGCACCCCGCCACGAGCACGGCCGCGCCGCACAGCACCAGCCACCGGGCCAGAGCGCTCTTCGCGCGAGCGCTCATCGCGACCCCTTCCGTCGCCACGAGGTTAACCCCGTCGCATATCGTCAAACGGGTGAGCGTTTTCGCCGGTGCGACCGGTATCGGATCCTGGCCCGGCGCCGACCCGCGTCAGGCCGCCGAGGTGGTGGTGGGGGAGCTGCACACGCTGCCGCACCTCGTCGAGCTGCCGTCGCGCGGGGTCGGCGCCGACATGATCGGCCGGGCGGGGGCACTGCTGGTCGACATCGGCATCGACATCGTGCCGCGCGGATACCGCATCGCCCATGGCCGCAGCACGGCGCGACGCCGCGCGGTCAGCCTGCTCGCCGAGGACGTCGACGCACTCGAGGAGGCCTGGGAGAAAGCCGGATTGGCCGGCTCCGGTCGGACAGTGAAGGTGCAGGCGCCCGGGCCGATCACCCTGTCGGCGGAACTCGAGCTGCCCGGCGGACATCGCGCGATCACCGACCCGGGTGCGGTACGCGATCTGACCTCCTCACTCGCGGAAGGGGTGGCGGGCCATCGCGCGGAACTGCAGCGGCGCCTCGGCACCCCGGTGGTGGTGCAGTTCGACGAACCGCTGCTGCCCGCCGCGCTGGCGGGCCGCCTCACCGGCGTCACCAGTTTCAGCCCGGTGCACCCGGTCGACGAGCCGGTGGCCGCCGCCCTGCTCGACGAGTGCGTCGCCACGGTCGGCGGTGACGTCGCGCTGCACAGCTGCGCCACCGACCTGCCATGGAAACTGTTCCTGCGCAGCGCTCTTCATGCCATCTCGGTCGACAGCACGACACTCACCGTCGGCGACCTCGACGGTGTCGGTGAATTCGTCGACAGCGGCCGCGCCGTGCTGCTGGGCGTGGTGCCGTCGGCGTCCCCGAGCGCGCCGACGACGGCCGAGGACATCGCGAAGGCCGCGGTGACACTGACCGACCGGCTCGGATTCGCACGGTCCGTGATCGCCG
Source organism: [Mycobacterium] manitobense (assembly GCF_025821665.1). GTDB lineage: Bacteria > Actinomycetota > Actinomycetes > Mycobacteriales > Mycobacteriaceae > Mycobacterium > Mycobacterium arseniciresistens. The sequence continues at coordinate 44,118 of NZ_JACKSJ010000062.1, read as the reverse complement.
AGCGGATCGGCATCACCCCCGCATGCGGTCTGGCCGGGTCGACGCCGGAGTGGGCGCGTACGGCCGTGGGACTGGCGCAGAAGGCCGCCGACGTCCTGGCGGTCGACGCCGCAGCTGTCTGACACCACAAAGGCGCAACCAGATGGTTGCCTTTCCCGGCGATGATTGCTAGCGTGAGGAGCAACCAGGAGGTTGCATATGAATACCGATCGTATCGAGAAGGAAGTACTGCTGCGTGCGCCGCTGGAGCGGGTCTGGCGCGCGATCAGCGACGCCGACGAGTTCGGCCGCTGGTTCGGGGTGCGCTTCGACGGGCCGTTCGTCGAGGGCGCGACCGTCACCGGCGTCATGACGCCGACGGCCGTGGACGACCGGGTGGCCGGCATGCAGGAGCCGTACGCCGGGCAGGCCGACAGCTGGCAGGTGGTCGCGGTGGAACAGAAGCGCCGGTTGGCATTCCGGTGGCATCCCTATGCCGTCGAGCCGGGCGCCGACTACTCCGCCGAACCGACGACCCTGGTGGAGTTCACCCTCACCGAGGCCGACGGCGGTGTGCTGCTGCGTATCGTCGAGTCCGGCTTCGACGCCGTTCCGGCCGCGCGCCGGGCCTCGGCCTTCGAGGCCAACAGCGAGGGCTGGGGACTGCAGGCCGAGCTGATCGGCAAGTACCTGGCGCTGGACGAAAAGGTGTGAGTACCACCGTCGAGGCGACCGCACCGCTGTTCGACGCGCTCGGCGACGCGAACCGGCTGCGGATCGTCATCCGGCTCTGCGACGGCGGCCCGTGCTCGACATCGGAAGTGACGCAGGTGATCCCGGTGACCAGGCAGGCCGCCACCAAGCATCTGCTGCAGCTGGAGGCGGTGGGTCTGGTGAGCAGTCACCGGCAGGGCCGCGAGCGGATCTGGCGCATGCGGCCCGAGCCCCTCGCCGAGGCCAGCGACTACCTGACCGCGCTGTCGAGCAGGTGGGACCGTGCGATCGAGCGGTTGCGCGCCCACGTCGAGGACGACTAGCGGCGCAGGTCCTTTCGCAGGATCTTGCCCGACGCGGATTTCGGTATCGCATCGATGAACTCGACCATCCGCACCTTCTTGTACGGTGCCACCTGACCGGCGACGAACTCCATCACGTCGTCCTCGGTCAGCTCGGCGTCGGACTGCGCGACGACGAACGCCTTGGGCACCTCTTCGCCCTCGGCGTCGTTGACGCCGATCACCGCCGCGTCCGCGATCGACGGATGGCTCAGCAGCACCGCCTCGAGTTCGGCGGGCGGCACCTGGTAGCCCTTGTACTTGATCAGCTCCTTGAGCCGGTCGACGATGTACACGCAGCCGTTCGAGTCGACCTGCGCCAGGTCGCCGGTGTGCAGGAAGCCGTCGTCGTCGATGGTCTCGGCGGTGGCCTTCTCGTTGTTCAGGTAACCCGCCATCACGTTCGGCCCGCGGAACCACAGCTCGCCGGTTGCGCTCAGACCCTCTGCGGGAACGCCGATCTCGTCCCCGGTCTCGCCGTCGACGATCCTGCTCTCGGAATTGGGCACGGTCCAGCCGCTCGAACTCAGCGGCGCGAACGCGCCCACCAGTTCGGTGCCGCCGTCGAACGGGGTGACGTGGCTGACCGGGCTGAGCTCACTCATGCCGTAGCCCTGCACCACCGCGCAGTCCAGTCGCTCGGCGACCGCGCGGCCGAGGTCGGCGTCAAGTGGCGCGGCGCCGGACATGATCCCGCGCAGGCTCGACAGGTCGTAGTCGTCGATCATCGGGTGCTTGGCCAGCGCGACGGCCACCGGCGGCGCGATGAACGCGAACGTGCAGCGATGTTCGGCGATGTTGCGCAGGAAGTCGCCGAGGTCGAACTTCGGCATGATCACCAGCCGCGCCCTGGCGTGCAGCGCCGCGTCGAGCAGCACCGTCATGCCGTAGATGTGGAAGAACGGCAGCACGGCCAGGATCCGGTCGTCGGCCGTCATGCCCTGCACCGGACGGATCTGCGCGACGTTGGCGGCAAGGTTGCGGTGAGTCAGCATGACGCCCTTGGGGTTTCCCGTGGTGCCGGAGCTGTAGGGCAGTACCGCGAGGTGGGTGGCGGGGTCGAAGCTGACGTCCGGAGCGGGGTGGCCGGGGCCGAGCAGGTCATCGGCGTTGGGGTGGCCGTCGGCGGCCAGGCCGGGGCCGTCGAGCACCACCAGCCGGTCGGCGGGCAGACCGACCACCTCGGCGGCCTCGGCCGCCTGGGGCAGCAGCAGGCCGACGGTGACCAGCAGCCGCGCGCCCGAGTCGGTCAGCTGCTTGGCGATGTCCTTCGCGGTGAAGAGCGCGTTGACGGTGGTGGCCGTCGCGCCGGCCCGCAGGATGCCGTGGAATGCAATCGCGAAGGCCGAGCTGTTCGGGGCGAGCAGCGCGACCACGTCGCCGACGCCGATGCCGCGATCGGCCAGTGCGCCCGCGAACGCGTCGGTGCGGGTGAGCATCTCGCCGTAGCTGATCTCGGTGCCGGGTGCGGCGTCGACGAGCGCGACCCGCTGCGCATCAGCCTCGGACAGGTCGGCGAACAGGTAGTCGTACAGGCTCGTGGTGGGGATGTGGACGTCGGGGTAAGGGCTCGCGAAACTCATGGTGCCTGCCATCGAACCACGCCCGGCGGCGCGGCCGGTCAGAGTCCGTCGAGGAGCTTGATCTGCTTCCTGCCCGCCACCAACCGGTACGACGCGTCGACGAGTTCGCGCACCTCGTTCCAGTCGACGTCGGCCCTGCTGAAATCCAGTCCGAGCCAGCCCGACGGGCCCATGTAGGCCGGGAAGAAGAACCGGTCGTCCTGCAGCAGCGCCTCGTGGTCGGACTCGTCGACCTTGACCATCACGCAGTGCGCAACGGTCTCCATCGAGCCGCTCTCCTTGGTGCTGCCGCCGTACATCGCGAACATCTTCGCCACGAAGAAGCCGGGACGGCCGTGAGACACCTTCTCGTAGGCCTCCGGGTAACCCAGCGCTATCTCACGCACTTCCGCCAGTCCGGGATCGCCCTCATGGAACATGATCGGGTGCGGCATGCCCGTCAGGCTAAGCGCTCCGGCGTCTCTGTCACAGCGCTTCGATAGCCTGCGTAGGTGAGCTCGAAAGACGCCGAGTCGGCGCTGGCCGAACAGGCCGAGGAGGCGCCGGCCGCCGACGTGCGACGGGCCTGGCAGGAACTCGCGGACGAGGTCCGCGCGCATCAGTTCCGCTACTACGTCAAAGACGCCCCGATCATCACCGACGCGGAGTTCGACACGCTGCTGCGCCGGCTGCAGGCACTCGAGGACACCCATCCCGAACTGAGAACCCCCGACTCGCCGACGCAGCTGGTCGGCGGGGCCGGCTTCGCCACCGACTTCACCTCGGCCGAGCACCTCGAGCGCATGCTGAGCCTCGACAACGTGTTCACCCCCGACGAGCTCGGGGCGTGGGCCGCCCGCCTCAAGGGCGAGATCGGCGAGGACGCGCACTACCTGTGCGAGCTGAAGATCGACGGTGTGGCACTGGCCCTGGTCTACCGCGACGGCAAGCTCGAACGCGCCGCCACCCGCGGCGACGGCCGCACCGGCGAGGACGTCACACTCAATGCCCGCACCATTGACGACGTGCCCGAGCGGCTCACCGCCACCGAGGAATTCCCGCTGCCCACGGTGCTCGAGGTGCGCGGCGAGGTGTTCTTCCGGCTGGCCGACTTCGAGGACCTCAACGCCGGCCTGGTCGCCGAGGGCAAGCCGCCGTTCGCCAACCCCCGCAACAGCGCGGCGGGCTCACTGCGGCAGAAGAATCCGGCCGTGACGGCGCGGCGCCGGCTGCGGATGATCTGCCACGGGCTCGGCCGGGTCGAGGGCTTCACACCCACGACGCTGCACGACGCCTACCGCGCGCTGCAGGCGTGGGGGCTGCCGGTGTCCGACCACACCACCCGGGTGCAGGGTGTCGACGCGGTGACCGAGCGCGTCGCGTACTGGGGCGAGCACCGCCACGACGTCGAGCACGAGATCGACGGCCTGGTGGTCAAGGTCGACGAGGTGTCGCTGCAGCGCCGGCTCGGGGCGACCTCACGGGCGCCGCGCTGGGCGATCGCCTACAAGTACCCGCCCGAGGAGGCGCAGACCAAGCTGCTCGACATCCGCGTCAATGTGGGCCGCACCGGCCGCGTCACGCCGTTCGCCTACATGGAGCCGGTGAAGGTGGCGGGTTCGACGGTCGGCCTCGCCACGCTGCACAACGCCTCGGAGGTCAAACGCAAGGGCGTGCTGATCGGCGACACCGTCGTCATCCGAAAGGCCGGCGACGTGATCCCCGAGGTGCTCGGCCCGGTGGTCGACTTGCGCGACGGCTCGGAACGCGAGTTCGTGATGCCCACGCACTGTCCGGAATGCGGCACCGAACTGGCGCCGGCCAAGGAAGGCGACGCCGACATCCGCTGTCCGAACGCGCGGACCTGCCCGGCACAGCTGCGTGAGCGGGTGTTCCACGTCGCGGGCCGCGGCGCGTTCGACATCGAGGGCCTCGGGTACGAGGCGGGCATCGCGCTGCTGCAGTCAGAGGTCATCACCGACGAGGGTGACCTCTTCACGCTCACCGCCGACGACCTGCTGCGCACCGAGCTGTTCACCACCAAGGCCGGCGAGGTTTCGGCCAACGGCCGCCGGCTGCTGGCCAATTTGGACAGAGCCAAGAGTCAACCGTTGTGGCGGGTGCTGGTCGCGCTGTCGATCCGGCACGTCGGCCCCACCGCCGCCCGGGCGCTGGCCACCGAGTTCGGCAGCCTGGACGCCGTCATCGAGGCCTCGGAGGAGGAGCTGGCCGCCACCGAGGGGGTCGGGCCGACCATCGCCGCCGCGGTCAAGGAGTGGTTCACCGTCGACTGGCACTGCGCCATCGTCGAGAAGTGGCGCGATGCCGGGGTCCGGATGGCCGACGAGCGCGACGCCAGCATCGCGCGCACGCTGGAGGGGTTGTCGATCGTCGTCACCGGATCGCTCACCGGGTACTCCCGCGACGAGGCCAAGGAGGCGATCATCGCCCGCGGTGGGAAGGCCGCCGGCTCGGTGTCGAAGAAGACGGCCTACGTCGTCGCCGGCGACGCGCCCGGTTCGAAATTCGACAAGGCCGTCGAACTCGGGGTGGCGGTGCTCGACGAGGACGGCTTCAGCCGGCTGCTCGAGGGCGGCCCCGACGCCGTCTGAGCAGGGCCGCCGCCCCGATCGCCGTTTGCTGCCGCTGCGGGGCGATGTTTGGGGAACCGGCGGACGGCTACTCTGACCCCGATGACCACGAGCAGCCCGTCCGACGTCGAGCAGCTGGACCGGACCCGCCGCGTGGTGGCCGGTATCGCCGAGGCGTTCTCGGCCAAGGTCGTCGGCCAGGAGAATCTGCGTGAGACCCTGCTGATCGGCCTGCTCACCAGCGGCCACATCCTGCTCGAAGGCGTTCCCGGACTGGCCAAGACCACCGCGGCGCGTGTCGTCGCCGAGTCCATCTCCGGAGGATTCCAGCGGATCCAGTGCACACCGGACCTGCTGCCCAGCGACATCATCGGCACCCAGATTTACGACTCGGCCACCAGTTCCTTTGTGACACAGCTGGGTCCGGTGCACACCAACATCGTGGTGCTCGACGAGATCAACCGGTCGAGCGCCAAGACGCAGAGCGCGATGCTCGAGGCGATGGAGGAGCGCCAGACCACCATCGCCGGACAGCTCTACCCGATTCCGGAGCCGTTCCTGGTGATCGCCACCCAGAACCCCGTCGACCAGGAGGGCACCTACCCGCTCTCGGAGGCCCAGACCGACCGGTTCATGCTGAAAGAAGTGCTGCGCTACCCGACGCCCCAGGAGGAGGCGGAGGTGATGTTCCGCATGGACGCCGGGGTCTACGACCGCGCGCACACCACCCCGCCGGTCATCACCCTCGACGAGATGCGGATGATCCAGCAGGTCGCCGCCCGGGTGTATCTCGACCCGAAGCTCGTCCACTACGTGAGCCAGCTGGTGTACGCCACCCGCAACCCCGACGAGTTCCTCACCCCGCAGCTCGCCCGGCTCGTCGAGTACGGCGCGAGTCCCCGAGCGACGATCGCGTTCTGCCGGTCGGCGCGGGCACTGGCGTTGCTGGCCGGCCGCAACCATGTACTGCCCGACGACATCCGCGACCTCGCGCACCGCGTGCTGCGCCACCGGCTGGTCCTCGGCTTCGAGGCCGTCAGCGCCGGTGTCACCACCGAGACCGTCGTCGACGCCGTGATGCAGTCCGTCCGGGTGCCCTGAGTCCGTCATGGGCAGGCACCTCAATCGGGCCAAACAGTACTTCGGCTCCGACACCCGGGGGATGCTCGAGGGCGGTCACTACGCCTTGTTGCACACCCGGACAATGGAATTCGACGACCTGCGACCGTACGTCCCGGGTGACGAGATCCGCGACATCGACTGGCGGGCGACCGCGAGGGCGGGCTCGGTGCTGGTCAAGCGATTCGTCACCGAGAAGCACCACAAGATCCTGCTGGTGGCCGATGCGGGCCGAAACATGTCGGCGCTCGCCCCCGGCGGTGAGCTCAAACGCGACGTCGCGGCGGTGGCGATGGGCGCGATCGGCCTGATCGCGTTGCGCCGCACCGACGAGGTGGGGCTGGTCTACGGCGATGTCCGCGGCTCGCAGCACATGCGCAGCGGCCGCGGCGAACCGCACATCGAGGGCCTGATCGAGCAGTTCTACCTGCACAGCCGCGGCGACGTCGGCACCAGCGACATCATCTGCCAGCTGGAGTACGTCGCGCGCCACCTCCGGCGGCCGGTGCTGATCGTGGTGATCTCCGACGAGCCGGAGGTCAGTCCCCGCCTCGACGACGTGGTCCGCCGACTCGCGGGCCGCCATGACGTGCTGTGGCTGATGATCTCGGACATGCCCGCCGTGGGTGGCCCCGCCGACGGCGGGCACGAGGGCGTCGACGTGGCGACCGGACGGGTGGTGCTCGACGGCCACAGCCTGGGCCCCCGGGTGCTTGCCGCCTACCGCAAGGCCGAGCGCCGCCGACTCGGCGCGCTGGTCGAGACGATAACCACGCGCGGTGTGCCGTTCGCCCGGATCACGGGCAGCGCCGACGTGCGCGCGAAGCTCACCGCGGTGACCGAGGCGTACCGCCGTGCCGGGTGAGGACCTGCTGCGATTCGTCGGCGGCCCGCTGCCGTACTCGACGGGCTGGCTGCTGCTGGCCGCCGTCCTCGCGGTCACCGTGCTGCTCTGGTGGACGGCAGTGGTGCTGTGGACGCTGCCGCCGGACCGGCTGCGGCGCATCCCGGTCGTGCGAGACCTGCATCGGCGCCTGACCCAGCGCCGGTTCGTGCGGTCGGCCCGCGCGATCACCGAACGGCACCGACGTGGCGAGCTGTCGGCGGCCGAGGCCGGCGCCGAACTCGCCCGGGTGGTGCGGAATTTCCTGTTCGTGCGGACCGGCATCGCGGCGCAGTTCGTGCACACCGGTGACATCGCGCGTGGTGAATTAGCCCATGCCGCACCGCTTCTCGAGCGGATCGACGACGTCCGGTTCAACGCCGACTCGGGGGTGGATGTGGCGGAGCTGGGCGCCGACACCGAACAGTTGATGACGACCTGGGACTGACGCCCGCTCAGCGCAGGATGGTTGCCACGATGCCGGCCAGATAACCCAGCCGGGCCACCTCCGACGGCCGGAACAGCGGCCCGCCGGGGCGGCCGAGCACGACCGCGCAGTGCGGTTCGCTCAGCGGCGCCGCGGCCAGCGTGGTGTCCATGTCGCGCCACACCTGCGGCACCCAGTCGGCCGCGCCGTCCAGCGCGGCGGCGCGCTCGAGCGGCAGCCACGGCGCGGACCCCGCCTGCGTCTCCGGGGCCGAGGCGCTGCCGACGATCCGCTCGATCCCGGCGGCGGTCGAGCGCACCACGGTGCACCACCCGACCCGCAGCACCTTCGGCGCCTCGTCGGCCAGCACCTGCAGCTTGCCGTCGCGGCTCGGTGCGGCGGCGATGTGGTCGATCAGTTCCAATTCGCGGTGCGCCTCCAGCAGGCCGGTGTGCGGGCGGATGCTGTCGACGTAGACGCCGTTGAGGTTCTCCGCGGCGGTGATCAACATGTCCGGCATCGCCCCCGCGGGCAGGTCGACCACCAGGTCGTCGATCGCGTATCCGGAAGCGCGCTCGACGACGTCGAGGGACAGGATGTCGGCGCCCACCGAGCCCAGTGCGACCGCCAGCGAGCCGAGACTGCCCGGCCGGTCGGCCAACTGGACCCGCAGGAGATACGAAGGCACGGCTGACACTGTGACACAGCGGGCGCCGTCCCGCCCGCCGCGTGCCTGCCCCCCGGACCGGCCCGACCCGCCGTGACTAGGCTGTTCTGTCGTGTCGCAGATCTCCAGAGACGAGGTTGCCCACCTGGCCCGTTTGGCCCGGTTGGCGCTCACCGATGACGAACTCGACGGTTTCGCCGGCCAGCTGGACGCGATCCTCGGCCACGTCGGCAAGATCCAGGCGGTGGACGTCACCGGGGTCGAGCCCACCGGCAATCCGCTGACCGACGTCAACGTCATGCGCCCCGACACGGTCGAGCCGTGCCTGACGCAGGACGAGGCGCTCTCCGCGGCCCCGCACGCCGTCGACGGCCGCTTCGCCGTCCCGCGGATCCTGGGGGAGCCGGAGTGAGCAGCGAGCTGACCCGCCTCGACGCCGCCACCCTGGCCGGGCGCATCGCCGCCGGGGAGGTGTCCTCCACCGAGGTCACCAGGGCGTGCCTGGACCAGATCGCCGCGACCGACGAGCGCTACCACGCGTTCCTGCACGTGGCGCAGGACGCGGCGCTGGCGGCCGCCGCCCGGGTCGACGAGGCCGTCGCGGCCGGGGAGAAGCTGCCGTCGGCGCTGGCCGGGGTGCCGCTGGCGCTCAAGGACGTGTTCACCACCACCGACATGCCCACCACCTGCGGCTCGCGCATCCTCGAGGGCTGGCGTTCGCCCTATGACGCGACGGTCACCACACGGTTGCGCGCGGCGGGCATCCCGATCGTCGGCAAGACCAACATGGACGAGTTCGCGATGGGCTCGTCGACGGAGAACTCCGCGTACGGCCCCACCCGCAACCCCTGGGACGTCGATCGCGTTCCCGGTGGTTCGGGCGGGGGCAGCGCCGCCGCGCTCGCGGCGTTCCAGGCGCCGCTGGCCATCGGCACCGACACCGGCGGTTCCATCCGCCAGCCCGCCGCGCTGACCGCGACCGTCGGGGTCAAGCCGACCTACGGAACGGTGTCGCGGTACGGCTTGATCGCCTGCGCGTCATCGCTGGACCAGGGCGGGCCGTGTGCCCGAACGGTGCTCGACACCGCCCTGCTGCACGAGGTGATCGCCGGGCACGACCCGAAGGACTCGACGTCGGTGACGGCCGACGTGCCGGACGTGGTCGCCGCGGCGCGGGCCGGCGCGGACGGCGACCTGTCCGGTGTGCGCGTGGGAGTGGTGCGCCAGTTGCGCGGCGACGGCTACCAGCCGGGCGTGCTGGCGTCGTTCAACGCGGCGGTGGAGCAGCTGACCGCGCTCGGCGCCGAGGTGACCGAGGTCGACTGCCCGCACTTCGACCACTCGCTGGCCGCCTACTACCTGATCCTGCCCTCGGAGGTGTCGTCGAACCTGGCCCGCTTCGACGCGATGCGTTACGGATTGCGGGTGGGCGACGACGGGACGCACAGTGCCGAGGAGGTGATGGCGCTGACCCGGGCCGCGGGCTTCGGACCAGAAGTCAAGCGCCGCATCATGATCGGCACCTATGCGCTCTCGGCGGGCTACTACGACGCCTACTACAACCAGGCGCAGAAAGTCCGCACGCTGATCGCCCGAGACCTCGACGAGGCGTACCGCAGTGTCGACGTGCTGGTGTCGCCGGCGACGCCGACCACGGCGTTCCCGCTGGGGGAGAAGGTCGACGACCCACTCGCGATGTATCTCTTCGACCTGTGCACGCTGCCGCTGAACCTGGCGGGGCACTGCGGCATGTCGGTGCCGTCGGGGTTGTCCCCCGACGACGGTCTGCCGGTGGGCCTGCAGATCATGGCGCCTGCGCTGGCCGACGACCGGCTCTACCGGGTCGGTGCGGCGTACGAGGCGGCCCGCGGAGCGCTGCCGACCGCGCTGTAGCCGCTGGCTCCGGCGAGCCAGTCGGGAATCACCCCGCAGGGGGATGGCCGGGGCCGCAAAGCGCCCTAGCATTCGGACCGTGAACAGGCCAAGCGGTTCGACGGGGTGGATGCGGCGCGGACACTGGACGGACTGGCTGGTGATCGCCGCCGCCGGGGTGCTGTTCGCGGTGGCGTGGCCGACGCTGTTCCTCACCCACCAGGTGCCTGCGGCACTGGCGCCCATCGTCGCCGCGCTCGCGGCCCTGCCGATCCTGTTCCTGTCGGTCAATCCGCTTCTCGGATGGTCGATCTCGGCGGTGTCGGCGGTGCTGATCCCGCTGTTCTTCGACAGGCAACCGGGCTGGACCTACCCGTGGCAGGTGGTGCACCTCATCGAGCTGCTGGTGTTGACGGTCGCCGTGGTCTGGACCCGGCCGCTGCCGGTCGTCGTCAGGGTGTGGCTGGCGACCGCGCTGCTGTTCCTCGTCGCGATGCCGAATCACGTGGACGGCGGCTGGACATTCGGCGTCACCGCCATCGTGTTCGCCGTGGTGCTGGTGCGCTGGCTGGTGCTGTCGCGACGGCAGGTCGCCGAACTGGAGGAGGTGGGCGACCTGGAGCGGGCCAGGCGAACGGTGCTGCAGGAGCGCACCAGGATCGCGCGCGACCTGCACGACGTCGTCGCCCACCACATGTCGATGGTGGTGGTGTCGGCTCAGACCGCGCCGTATCGCCACCCCGACGTGCCACCGAGCCTGCAGGCCGAGTTCGAGACGATCGCGGCGACCGGCCGTGAAGCGCTCAACGAGATCCGCGGTCTGCTGGGTGTGCTGCGCAGCGGTGTGGAGCCCGCCGAACTCGCACCCGCGCCGCCGATCGCCGACCTGCCCGCGCTGTTCACCTCGACCCAGCGCGCGGGTGTGCACCTGACGTGGCGGATCGACGGGCCGACGGAGCTGGTCGGAGACCTGGTCGGGTCGGCCGCGTACCGGATCGTGCAGGAGTGTCTGGCGAATGCCGCGCGGCACGCGCCGGGGGCGACGGTGACCGCGGAGGTGAACATCACCGTCGGCGGCGTCGGCGTCGAGATCCGCAACCCGCTGATGACCGAATCGTGGGAGCCTCCGGTGCCCGGTCTGGGCATCGCCGGCATGCGGGAGCGGGCCGCTGCGGTCGGCGGCATGGTGGCCGTCCACGACACCGAGGGCGAGTTCGTCGTCTGGTCCTATCTGCCGTGCGTCCCGGCTACCGTGTCGGGGTGTCCGGTCTGACGGTCCCCCCGCGCCCGGTTCGCCGATGATCACCACCTTCATCGCCGACGACCAGGCGATGGTGCGGCAGGGCTTCGGCGCGCTGCTGGCGGCCCAGCCCGACATCAACGTGGTGGGTGACGCGGCCAACGGGCGCGACGCCGTGGCCGGTGTGCTCACCTCGGCGCCGGACGTGGTGTTGATGGACGTGCGGATGCCGGAGATGAACGGGTTGGACGCCGCCACGGAGGTCCTGGCCCAGACCACGTCGAAGGTTCTCATGCTGACCACCTTCGACGTCGACGACTACGTCTACGCGGCGTTGCGAGCCGGAGCCAGCGGCTTCCTGCTCAAGGACGCGCCAGCCGACGAGCTGATTCGTGCGGTGCGCGTCGTCGCGGCGGGCGACGCACTGCTGGCGCCGTCGGTCACCCGGCGCGTGATCGCGGACCTGATGAGCCGGCATGCCGCGCCGCACCGCTGCACCGACGAGCTGGCGCGTCTGACACCACGGGAGACCGAGGTCCTGGAGCTGCTGGCCCGCGGGATGTCGAATGCCGAGATCGCGGCGGGTCTGGTGGTCTCGGAGGAGACGGTGAAAACACATGTCGGCAGGATCTTCTCGAAGCTCGGGCTGCGCGACCGCGCGCAGGCCGTGGTGATCGCCTACGAATCAGGGCTGGTGTCCCCGTTCGCCCGTTCCGCCGCTGACGAGCCGCGAACCGACGATGCTGGCAGGATCGGGGTCCATGCGCACGCGAGGAACGGTATAGATCATGCGGATCGGAGTTCTCACCGGTGGCGGTGACTGTCCTGGCCTGAACGCGGTGATCCGCGCGGTGGTCCGCACCTGCGACGTCCGTTACGGCTCGTCGGTCGTCGGCTTCCTCGACGGGTGGCGGGGCCTGCTGGAGGATCGCCGCATCCAGCTCAAGAACGACGACCGCAACGACCGCCTGCTGGCCAAGGGCGGCACCATCCTCGGCACGGCGCGCACCAATCCGGACAAGCTGCGCGCCGGGCTGGACCAGATCAAGCAGACCCTCGACGACAACGGCATCGACGTGCTGATCCCGATCGGCGGCGAGGGCACGCTGACTGCCGCGCACTGGCTGTCCGAGGAGAACGTCCCGGTGGTCGGCGTGCCCAAGACCATCGACAACGACATCGACTTCACTGACGTGACTTTCGGCCACGACACCGCGCTGAACGTGGCGACGGAGGCGATCGACCGTCTGCACAGCACGGCCGAATCCCATCAGCGGGTGATGCTCGTCGAGGTGATGGGCCGCCATGCGGGCTGGATCGCGTTGGGGGCCGGCATGGCTTCCGGAGCCCACATGACGCTGATCCCCGAGCAGCCGTTCGACATCGAGGAGGTGTGCCGGCTGGTCAAGGCGCGCTTCGTGCGGGGCGACTCGCACTTCATCTGCGTGGTGGCCGAGGGCGCCAAGCCGGCCGAGGGCTCGATGCAGTTGCGCCAGGGCGGAATCGACGAGTTCGGGCACGAGCGGTTCACGGGCGTCGCGCAGCAGCTGGCGATGGAGGTCGAGAAGCGGATCAATAAGGAGGTCCGGGTGACGGTCCTCGGCCATGTCCAGCGCGGCGGTACGCCCACGCCGTTCGACCGCGTGCTGGCCACCCGCTTCGGCGTGAACGCCGCGGACGCCGCCCATGCCGGCGAGTTCGGGATGATGGTGTCCCTGCGGGGTCAGGAGATCGGCCGGGTGCCGCTCGCCGATGCGGTGCGCCAACTGAAGCTGGTGCCGCAGAGCCGTTACGACGACGCCGCCGAGTTCTTCGGCTGACCTCAGGCGCCGGCGAACGCTTCGCGGCGCACCATCTGCCACAGCGTCGGGGTGTCGGTGACCGTGGAGATCGTCACCACGCCACGGTCCCCGTCCGCGGTGACCGCCGAGTGCAGCAGGTAGTCCGCCAGATCGGCGCGCGAGGTGAATGCTCCGATCGGATCACGATGCCCGGCAACATATTCGGTGACGTGCGGTAGGTCGAACAAACCGGACGGGCGCACCACCGTCCAATCGAGGCCGCTGCTGCTCACCATGGCCTCCATGCGGCGCTGGTCGGCGTAGGTGGACTTTCCGAGGGTGTTCTTCAGGATCGGTTCGACGACGCGCAGCGCCACCGGTGCGCCGGTGCGGCCCGGGTAGTTCGCGACCGCGGTCGAGCTCACGACGACCAGGCGTGCGGCGCCGGCCCGTCGCATGGCCGCGACCACGTTCGTCGCGCCGGCGGAGTAGGTGTCGATCGGGCGGCGGCTCATCGGCACCCCGAGGGTGGACACCACCGCGTCGGCGCCATCGATGACGTCTTCGAGCGAGGCGGCGTCGCGCACGTCGGCACGGGCGACCCGCAGGTTCGGGTGGGCGAACGGAAAGTCCTGCGGGCGGCGGGTGACGGCGACCGCGGAGAGTCCGCGGTCGACCGCGCGGCGCGTCAGCAGCCTGCCGGTCTGCCCGTTGGCGCCGAGGATGACGAGGTTCATGGCGGCTCCTTGTCACGATTAATGATTATCACTGTATGTGACAATCACTGATAGGGCTAGTGTGCTGACATGACCGAGGATTCACCGGGCATCGCCGAACTCCATGAGCGCATCCCGTTCCTGCTGTCGCAGCTGGGCGTGCTCGTCGCCGACGACTTCGTCGCGCGCCTGCAGCCCTTCGGGGTGGGGCCGCGCACCTACGCGGTGCTGATGGCACTGCACGCCGACGACGGACAGTCCCAGCGTCAGCTGTCGTCGCGGCTGGGAATCCACCGCAACGTGATGGTCGGCGTCGTGGACACCCTCGAGCGTGAGGGCCTGGTGACCCGCAAGCCGCACCCCCGCGACCGGCGGGCGTTCGCCGTCACGCTCACCGACAAGGCGCGCGACCTGCTTCCGGCACTCGACGCGCAGGGCCGTGCACAGGAGAACGAGATCGCCGCGACGCTGACGTCCGCCGAGCGCGCCGAGTTCCTGCGCCTGCTGCAACGGGTGTCCACCGGACTGGCGCTCAAGCCGGGCGTGCACCCGAAGCTGGCCGAGTCCTGACCACTAACATCGCTGGTATGACTGCCGCTACCGCCGAGTTGCTCGACTACGACGAGGTCATCGCGCGCTACGAACCCGTGATGGGCATGGAGGTGCACGTCGAGCTGTCGACGGCGACCAAGATGTTCTGCGGGTGCGCCAACGCCTTCGGCGCCGAGCCCAACACTCAGGTGTGCCCGGTGTGCCTGGGGCTGCCGGGGTCGCTGCCGGTGATCAACCAGTCGGCGGTGGAGTCGGCGATCCGGATCGGGCTGGCGCTCAACTGCGAGATCGTCCCGTGGTGCCGGTTCGCCCGGAAGAACTACTTCTATCCGGACCAGCCGAAGAACTACCAGATCTCGCAGTACGACGAGCCGATCGCCATCAACGGGCACCTCGACGTGCCGCTGGACGACGGCAGCACCTGGCGGGTGGAGATCGAGCGCGCGCACATGGAGGAGGACACCGGCAAGCTGACCCACCTGGGCAGTGACACCGGCCGGATCGCGGGGGCGACGCATTCGCTGGCCGACTTCAACCGTGCCGGGGTGCCGCTGATCGAGATCGTCAGCAGGCCGATCGAAGGCGCAGGGGCCCGCGCTCCCGAGATCGCCAGGGCATACGTCACGGCACTGCGGGATCTGCTGCGGGCCTTGGGTGTCTCCGATGTCCGGATGGATCAGGGCTCCATGCGGTGCGATTCGAACCTGTCGCTGAAGCCGATCGGCCAGGCCGAGTTCGGCACCCGCACCGAGACCAAGAACGTCAACTCGCTCAAGAGCGTCGAGGTCGCGGTGCGCTACGAGATGCGCAGGCAGGCCGCCGTGCTCGAGTCGGGTGGCCGGATCGTGCAGGAGACCCGCCACTTCCACGAGGACGGCTACACCTCGCCGGGCCGGAGCAAGGAGACCGCACAGGACTACCGGTATTTCCCCGAGCCGGATCTCGAGGCGGTGGCGCCCAGCGCGGAGCTCATCGAGCAGCTCCGCGGCACCATCCCGGAGCTGCCGTGGTTGTCGCGCAAGCGGATTCAACAGGACTGGGACATCTCCGACGAGGTGATGCGCGACCTGGTCAACATCGGTGCACTCGACCTGATCACCGCGACGGTCGCGCACGGCGCATCCGGCGACCAGGCCCGCGCCTGGTGGGGGAACTACCTGGTGCAGAAGGCCAACGAGGCCGGCGTCGAGCTCGACGCGCTGTCCATCACGCCCGCACAGGTGGCCGCTGTGATCAAGCTCGTCGACGACGGCAAGCTGTCGAACAAGCTGGCCCGCCAGGTGATCGAGGGAGTGCTCGCCGGCGAGGGCGACCCCGAGCAGGTGATGGCCGACCGCGGTCTGGCGGTCGTGCGCGACGACTCCGTGATCCAGGCGGCGGTGGACGAGGCGCTGGCCGCCAACCCCGACATCGTGGAGAAGATCCGCGGCGGCAAGGTCCAGGCCGCAGGCGCGATCGTCGGCGCCGTGATGAAGGCCACCAGGGGTCAGGCCGACGCCGCCCGCGTCCGCGAACTGGTCCTCGCCGCCTGCGGCTGATCGGCCGTGCTGGAGATCCGGGCCGCTGCCGCCGACGACGTCCGGGAGATCGCCGCGATCTTCCGCCCGGTGGTCGCCGACGGCGAGAGCTACGCCTACCCCGAAAAGCTGACCGACGACGAGATCGCGCGACTCTGGCTCGAGCCGCCGCCTGCGCACGCCATCGTGGCCGTGACGGATGGCAGGGTGGTCGGCACCGCGAAGATGGGCCCCAATCGCCCCGGCCGTGGTGATCACGTCGGCACCGCCAGTTTCATGGTCGATCCCCGGCTGCAGGTGCGCGGGACGGGGCGGGCGATGGCCGAATGGGTGATCGACTGGCACCGGCGCAACGGCTACCGGGCGATCCAGTTCAACGCTGTGGTCGAGACCAACACCCGCGCGGTGCGGCTGTGGCAGTCGCTGGGATTCGAGATCGTGGGCACCGTCCCGGGCGCCTTCCGTTCGCGCACGCACGGTCTGGTGGGCCTGCACGTGATGCATCTCGCACTGCAGGCCTAGGCCGCCGCGATTATCGGTTTCACCGCCACGGCCAATACCATTGACGGTGCAATGACCGATACCGCCTCCGGTGTGTCGACGGCCGCCACGGGGCCCAAGGCAGACCGCATCTCCGCCGAAGCGCGACGTCGCAGAACGTTCGCGGTGATCAGCCATCCCGACGCCGGTAAGTCCACGCTGACCGAGGCGCTGGTGCTGCACGCCAAGGCGATCACCGAGGCGGGCGCGATCCACGGCAAGGCCGGCCGTCGCGCCACCGTCTCGGACTGGATGGAGATGGAGAAGGCCCGCGGGATCTCGATCACCTCGACGGCGCTGCAGTTCCCGTACCGGACGCAGCACGGGGACACCTGCGTCATCAATCTCCTCGACACTCCCGGCCACGCCGACTTCTCCGAGGACACCTACCGGGTGCTGACGGCCGTGGACTGCGCGGTGATGCTCATCGACGCCGCCAAGGGCCTGGAACCCCAGACGCTGAAGCTGTTTCAGGTCTGCCGCCATCGGGGCATTCCGATCATCACGGTGGTCAACAAATGGGACCGGCCGGGTCGCCACGCGCTGGAGTTGATGGACGAGATCCACGAGCGCATTCAGCTGCAGACCACGCCGTTGACGTGGCCGGTCGGTATCGCCGGCGACTTCAAGGGCGTCCTCGACCGCCGTACCGGCGAATACATCAAGTACACCCGCACAGCCGGCGGTGCCACCGCCGCGCCCGAAGAACACATCGACGCCGCCCGCGCCCACGAGATCGCGGGCATCGACTGGGACAACGCGATCGAGGAGTCGGAGCTGCTGTCCGCCGACGGCGCCGACTTCGACCGGGACTCGTTCCTGCGGTGTACTTCGACACCGGTCCTCTTCACCTCGGCCATCCTCAACTTCGGGGTGAACCAGCTGCTCGACGTCCTCGCGCAGCTGGCGCCGTCGCCGAACGGTCAGCTCGATGTCGACGGCAACCGGCGAGACGCCTCGTCGCCGTTCAGCGCGTTCGTGTTCAAGGTCCAGGCGGGCATGGATTCCGCGCACCGTGACCGGATCGCGTACGCCCGGGTGGTCTCGGGCACGTTCGAGCGCGGCGAGGTGCTCACCCACGCCGCCACCGGCAAGCCGTTCGTGACCAAGTACGCGCAATCGGTCTTCGGTCAGAACCGTTCCACTCTGGACACCGCCTGGCCGGGCGATGTCATCGGGCTCGCCAACGCCGCATCGCTGCGTCCGGGCGACACCCTCTACCGGGACATCGCCGTGCAGTACCCGCCGATACCGAGCTTCTCGCCCGAGCATTTCGCGGTCGCGCGGGGCACGGATCCCAGTAAGCACAAGCAGTTCCGTAAGGGCATCGAGCAACTCGAGCAGGAAGGCGTCGTGCAGGTGCTGCGCTCGGACCGGCGCGGTGACCAGGCGCCGGTCTTCGCCGCGGTGGGGCCGATGCAGTTCGAGGTGGCCACCCACCGGATGGCCGCCGAGTTCGCCGCGCCGATCGCGCTCGAGCCGCTGCCGTACACCGTCGCGCGCGCCGCCGACCCCGCCGACGTCGAGCTGCTGCAGAAGCAGGCGTCCGTCGAGGTCTTCACCCGGACCGACGGCGTCATCCTCGCGGTGTTCTCCACCCCGTGGCGCCTGCAGAGCGTCGAACGGGACAACCCCGGCCTGCAACTGCGCTCACTGGTGGCGGCGGGGGATTAGTCCCCCCGCGCGGGGACCAGTCCCTCCCACGCGGCGATCGTCGGATCAGGTGTTGTCGGCGTTGCTGCGCGGGAAACCGCCGCCCTGCGGGAACAGCGGGAAGACCACGTCGTCGAGCTTCTCGGCGTCACCCGCGGTCTTGTTGACCGTGGCGCCCCACACGTTGCCGTCGGGGGAGAGCTGCAGCGCCCAGGCGTGGCCGTGGGTGTCCTGGCGCAGCACCTCCGGCTCGCCGGTGACCGCTCCGGTGTCCGGTGCCATTCGCACCGCCACCGTCTGCTTGGTGTTCACCAGGTTCACCAGCACGGTGCCGTCGAGTGCCGCGCACCCGGCCGCGCCCGGCCGGTCCGGCCACGTCCACACGGTCGAGACCGCCGAGTCCTTGGTGACCCGCTGCAGCCGGTCCGCGGTGGGCGTGCGGTCGGTGACGTAGAGGGCGCCGTCGGACGGGTCGATGCACATGGAGCCACCCGCCCCGAGCCCGCTCAGCGCGGTCGTCGTCGGCGCCTGGTTGACCGTGGTCGGCTGCTCGATGCGCAGCACCTTGCCGGCCAGTGAGCCGGGATCGGCGGCCTGCGCGGGGTTGCCTGCGTCGCCGGTCTGCACCAGCAGCGTCGTCGGGCTGGTGAAGATCAGCGATCCCGAGTTGCCGGTGGCGCCCTTGGGGATGCCGGTCAGGATGGGCTTGGGGATGTCGCCGTCGGCGATGCGCACGACGCGGTTGTCCGACGGCGTGCTGACGTAGGCGTACATCAGCCGGTCCTGTGCGTAGGTCGGCGACATGACGATGTCCATCAGGCCACCGTCGCCGGACCCGTCGACTCCGATGGTGGTCTTCACCTTGGGCTCGGCGCGGACCGCGACCTCCTTGACCGCGCCGGTGGTGCGCTCGGCGACCAGCGCGGACTGGCCGTCGGGCAGCATGATCAGGCCGCTCGTGCTCTCCAGGCAGCCCTGCATGACTCCGGGCGCCGGGCACTGCTTCGGAAACGGATTGGGCGGCAGCGGCGGTGGGGGTGGCGGCGCCGAACTCGGCGGCGGCTTCATCTCCGGCTCGGTGGTGAACGGCTGCGACTGCGCCTCGTCGAAGCGGGCGCAACCCGACCCGACCACGACGGCGCACAACAGCACGAACACACCCATGACCGGCCGGCGCGTCCTCATGCGAGCCAGATTACGGATCGCCGGGCGGTGCCCGCCACGCCGGTGTTCGCCCACCTGCCGAAACGCGGTCACAGCGCCGTGGTAAATCCCCGGTTCGGGGGTGATTTGCACTTACCCTGGGCTGCGTGACCAGTCACTCTCAGGACCCGCGCGCCTGGCAACGGCCCGACGGCTCGGCCCGCCCGGCGACGGCGAGCCTGGTCGACCCGGAAGACGATCTGCCGACCTCGACCTACGGCGGGGACTTCGAGACCACCGCGATCCCGCGCTACGACTCCACCAAGGGCACCACCGGCGAGCCCGGGCTCGGCCTGCTCGCCGACCCCGAACCACTGCCGTACGTCCAGCCCAGCGGGCGCCATGCGATGGCGCCGTACTCCGCCGAGCCGGCCGAGATCGACGCCGACCCCATCGCCGAGGACCGGGTCCGGGCCGCGGGCCGGCGCGGCACCCAGGACCTCGGCCTGCTCGTGCTCCGGGTGGCGGTCGGCGCGCTGCTGATCTCGCACGGTCTGCAGAAGGCGTTCGGGTGGTGGGGCGGTCCCGGCCTCGGCGGGTTCGAGACGACGCTGACCGAACTGGGCTTCCAGCACGCCGGCGTGCTGACCTATGTGGCCACCATCGGCCAGATCGCCGCCGGGGTGCTGCTGGTGCTCGGCCTGTTCACCCCGGTGGCCGCCGCGGGCGCGCTGGCGTATCTGATCAACGGGGTGCTCGCCGAGGCGGTCGTCGCCCACGAGGAAGCCAGGTTGTCCGCGTTCCTCACCGACGGCCACGAGTACCGGGTGTTCGTGCTCGCCGCGGTCGTCGCGGTCATCCTGGCCGGTCCGGGGCGGTACGGGTTCGACGCCGGTCGCGCCTGGGCGCGCAGGCCGTTCGTCGGCTCGTTCGTCGCGCTGCTGCTGGGCGCCGGGGCGGGTATCGGCCTGTGGGTGCTGCTCAACGGCGCCAACCCGCTGGCCTGACGGGCTACGCGTACGGGTTGGGCACCCGGCCCGCGCTGATCTCCGTCAGCTGGGGCAGCGTCGCGAATGTGACGGCCGGCAGCCGCAATTCAGAACCGTCGGTCAGGCGCGCCGACGCCCAGGCGCCCTTGCCGAACTGCAGGCCCTCGATGTCCGACCAGGCGACGGTGGTGCTGCCGAATGCCCGGCGGGCGGTGACGCTGTCCTGGTCGGCGACGGTGCGGTAGCGAATGATCAACGCCGACAGTGCGATCGGGAGTACGAACAGAACGGCGGACACCGGCGGGGTGCTCATCACGATCGCGAGCAGTGCGAACGCGAAGAAACCGACCGCAAGGTGCGCCATCGGCGAGATCCGGATGACGACCGGAGCCGGCGGCGTGGATGCGGAGGGCGTGGTCACGTTCCCATTCTGGCACTGCGCCGAAGGGGCCGCGGCGGGCCGGACCGGGGGCGCCGGAATTTGACCTGTGACCTGTGCGGAGGCTACCGTCATGTGTTATGCGAAAGGGCTTGCTCGTAGTAATTGGTTGGCGCGTTGATGCCGCGCTGGCCCTCACTTGGGCATAGCCACCAGCATCGACGCGCCAACCCTCGTACAGCAGCCCTGCTGACGGGGGTTTTTTGTTGCTTCAAGGGCGCCGACGTGAAACCGACAACAACGAGATTCAAGAGGACGAAGTGAGCGCACCGACCACGCGACCACCGGAACGGGCCGCCACCGCGCCGCCCAGCGGCGATGCAGTGTCCGCTGTCAAGTCCACCAGCCCGAAGACCGTGCAGCCCAAGCGAATTGCGCCGCACGAAGTCACCGGTGCCCAGGCGGTGATCCGGTCGCTCGAGGAACTCGACGTCGACACGATCTTCGGCATCCCTGGCGGGGCGGTGCTGCCCGTCTACGACCCGCTGTTCGACTCGCAGAAGCTTCGCCATGTGCTGGTGCGCCACGAGCAGGGCGCAGGCCACGCCGCCAGCGGCTACGCCCACGCCACCGGACGGGTCGGCGTGTGCATGGCCACGTCGGGTCCCGGAGCCACCAACCTGGTGACGCCGCTGGCCGACGCGCAGATGGACTCCATCCCGGTGGTGGCGATCACCGGTCAGGTCGGCCGTGCGCTGATCGGCACCGACGCCTTCCAGGAGGCCGACATCTCCGGCATCACGATGCCGATCACCAAGCACAACTTCCTGGTCCGCAACGGTGACGACATTCCGCGGGTGATCGCCGAGGCGTTCCACATCGCGTCGTCCGGACGGCCGGGCGCCGTGCTGGTCGACATCCCCAAGGACATCCTGCAGGGCAAGTGCACCTTCTCCTGGCCGCCGCAGATGGACCTGCCCGGCTACAAGCCGAACACCAAACCGCACAGCCGTCAGGTGCGGGAGGCGGCGAAGCTGATCGCGGCCGCGCGCAAGCCGGTGCTGTACGTCGGCGGCGGCGTGATCCGCGGCAACGCCAGCCAGGAACTGCTGGACCTGGCCGAGCTGACCGGCATCCCGGTGGTCACCACGCTGATGGCCCGTGGCGCGTTCCCCGACAGCCACCCGCAGAACCTCGGCATGCCGGGCATGCACGGCACCGTCTCCGCGGTGGCCGCGCTGCAGCGCAGCGACCTGCTGATCGCGCTGGGCACCCGCTTCGACGACCGGGTGACCGGGCAGCTGGACTCCTTCGCGCCCGAGGCGAAGGTCATCCACGCCGACATCGATCCGGCGGAGATCGGCAAGAACCGGCACGCCGACGTCCCGATCGTGGGTGACGTCAAGGCCGTGATCGCCGACCTGCTCGAGGTGCTGCGAAGGGACACCGGCGGGCAGGAGCGAAGCGACCGGGGGATCGACACCGGCGGGCAGGAGCAGCAGATCGACACCTGGTGGGAGTACCTGCGCGGCGTCCAGTCGACGTATCCGCTGAGCTACGGCCCGCAGAGCGACGGCAGCCTGTCGCCGGAGTACGTGATCGAGTCGCTGGGCAAGCTGGCCGGCCCCGATGCGATCTATGTGGCCGGCGTCGGGCAGCACCAGATGTGGGCCGCGCAGTTCATCTCCTACGAGAACCCGCGGACGTGGCTCAACTCGGGCGGCCTGGGCACCATGGGCTTCGCCGTCCCGGCGGCGATGGGCGCCAAGATGGGCCGGCCCGAGGCCGAGGTGTGGGCCATCGACGGTGACGGCTGCTTCCAGATGACCAACCAGGAGCTGGCGACCTGTGCGGTCGAGGGCATCCCGATCAAGGTCGCGGTGATCAACAACGGCAACCTCGGCATGGTGCGCCAGTGGCAGACGCTGTTCTACGAGGAGCGGTACAGCCAGACGGATCTGGGCACCCACTCGCGCCGGATCCCGGACTTCGTGAAGCTGGCCGACGCGCTCGGCTGTGTCGGGTTGCGGTGCGAGCGTGCCGAAGACGTCGAGGACGTCATCAACCAGGCCCGCGCGATCAACGACCGGCCGGTGGTCATCGACTTCACCGTCGGCGCCGACGCGCAGGTGTGGCCGATGGTGGCCGCTGGCACCAGCAATGACCAGATCATGGCCGCCCACAACATCCGTCCGCTGTTCGACGACAACGAAGAGGGGCACGCCTGATGACCACCACGCACACGCTGTCGGTGCTCGTCGAGGACAAGCCCGGTGTGCTCGCCCGTGTCGCGGCGCTGTTCTCGCGGCGCGGCTACAACATCGAGTCCCTGGCCGTCGGCGCGACGGAGCAGAAGGACATGTCCCGGATGACGATCGTGGTCAGCGTCGAGGAGCTGCTCCCGCTCGAGCAGATCACCAAACAGCTCAACAAGCTGATCAACGTGATCAAGATCGTCGAGCAGGACGCCGACAATTCGGTCTCGCGGGAACTGGCGCTGATCAAGGTGCGCGCCGACGCCACCACCCGCGGTCAGGTCATCGAGGCGGTGAACCTGTTCCGCGCCAAGGTCGTCGACGTCTCCAACGAGTCGCTGACCGTCGAGGCCACCGGCACGCCGGGCAAGCTCGAGGCGCTGCTGCGGGTGCTCGAGCCGTACGGTATCCGCGAGATCGTCCAGTCCGGTGTGGTGTCGTTGTCCCGCGGTCCCCGCGGCATCGGCACCGCCAAGTAACCCCTGAAACAAGCGAAAACGCTCGGAAGACAAGGAAATATCACCAGTGGCAGTTGAGATGTTCTACGACGGCGATGCGGATCTGTCCGTCATCCAGGGACGCAAGGTCGGCGTCATCGGCTACGGCAGCCAGGGCCATGCCCACTCGCTGAGCCTCCGCGACTCCGGCGTGCAGGTGAAGGTCGGCCTCAAGGAGGGCTCGAAGTCCCGCGACAAGGTGACCGAGCAGGGGCTCGAGGTCGACACCCCCGCCGAAGTCGCCAAGTGGGCTGACGTGATCATGCTGCTGGCGCCCGACACCGCGCAGGCCGACATCTTCACCAACGACATCGAGCCGAACCTCGAGGACGGCAATGCGCTGTTCTTCGGGCACGGCCTGAACATCCACTTCGACCTGATCAAGCCGCCCGCCAACGTGACCATCGGCATGGTGGCGCCCAAGGGGCCCGGCCACCTGGTGCGCCGTCAGTTCGTCGACGGCAAGGGCGTTCCGTGCCTGGTCGCCGTGGAGCAGGATCCCAAGGGCGAGGGCGAGG
This sequence comes from [Mycobacterium] manitobense, assembly GCF_025821665.1. GTDB lineage: Bacteria > Actinomycetota > Actinomycetes > Mycobacteriales > Mycobacteriaceae > Mycobacterium > Mycobacterium arseniciresistens. Next base: position 20,183 of record NZ_JACKSJ010000062.1, on the reverse strand, counting down.
CGCTCGTGCTGTCCTACGCCAAGGGCATCGGCGGCACCCGGGCCGGCGTCATCAAGACCACGTTCAAGGACGAGACCGAGACCGACCTGTTCGGTGAGCAGGCCGTGCTGTGCGGCGGCACCGAGGAACTCATCAAGACCGGCTTCGAGGTCATGGTCGAGGCGGGGTACGCGCCGGAACTGGCCTACTTCGAGGTGCTGCACGAGCTGAAGCTGATCGTCGACCTGATCTACGAGGGCGGCATCGCGCGGATGAACTACTCGGTGTCCGACACCGCCGAGTTCGGCGGCTACCTGTCCGGACCGCGGGTCATCGACGCCGACACCAAGAAGCGGATGGAGCAGATCCTCTCGGAGATCCAGGACGGCACCTTCGTCAAGAAGCTCGTCGCCAACGTCGAGGGCGGCAACAAGGAGCTCGAGGGCCTGCGCAAGCAGAACGCCGAGCACCCGATCGAGGTCACCGGCAAGAAGCTGCGTGACCTGATGAGCTGGGTCGACCGCCCGATCACCGAAACCGCCTGACGAACCACGCTTTCGGCGCGTCCATCTCACCCGAGGTGGGCGCGCCGAAGTCGTCCCAGCCCACGGCGTGTCCGAGCAGCGCGCGACCCTAGGGCCGGTCGTGACCGCCCGATGTCACCAAGCCCTCGGGGGCGAGGCTCGGCATCTCGCGAATGCCGAACTCGCGGCGCAGCACGGAGCGTGCCGCGTAGTACCCCGCCATCCCGTGAACGCCTGCGCCCGGCGGCGTGGCCGACGAGCACAGGTAGACCTTGTCGATGGGTGTCGCCCACGGATCGAGCCGCGGTGTCGGCCCCAGCACCGCCTTGAACACGTCGGCGCCACCGACGGTGATGTCGCCGCCCACGTAATTCGCGTTGTGACGCGGCATCTCGGCGGCGGGGACGCTGCGCGCGGCGACGACGATGTCCCGGAAGCCGGGCGCGAACCGTTCGATCGATGCGGTGACGGCCTCGGTCTGGTCCACCGTCGACCCGGCGGGAACGTGTGCGTAGGTCCACATCGGCCGCCACCCGGCGTCGTCCATGCGGGCGGGGTCGACGAGGTGGGGGAGCGCGGCGAGGATCATCGGTCGCGCGGCGTGCCGTCCCTCGGCGGCCTCGATCTCGGCTCGGGCCATCTCGCCGCGGCTGCCACCCAGGTGCAGTGTCGGTGCATCGGCCAGACGCTCGTCGGACCACGGCACGTCACCGGACAGGACGAAGTCCACTTTCGCCGCGCCGGGACCGAAGCGGTAGCGCATGAGCTGCCTGGCGTATCGGGACGGAACGCGTTCGCGGTAGATCGGCATCAGGGCGGTCGGGGCGGTGTCGTACAGCACGACTCCCGACGGCGGAGTGGTCACCGCACTGTCGGAGTGGATCTCGCCGCCGTGGGCGCGCAGGTCGGCGATCAGGGCGTCGGTGATCGCCTGCGTTCCGCCGACCGGGATGGGCCAGCCCTCGGTGTGGGCCAGCATGCTGAGCATCATCCCGGCTCCGGACGACGCCAGTGAGGGCGGCCGCGAGATGGCATGCGCGGCAACGCCCGTCAGCAACGCCTGAGCATCGTCGCCGTGCAGCAGCAGGTTCCACGCCCGCGTGCCCTGCTCGAGGATCCGCAGGCCGAGCCTCGTCACGTTGAGGAGATCCCGGGGCAGGGAGCGCTTGTCGCCCAACATGAACCCCAACACCGTGTCCTCGTGCTCCACCAGCGGACCGAGCAACCGCCGCCACGACGCACCGTCGGACAACTCGTCGCACGTGCGATCGAGATCGCGGTAGGCGATCGCCGCGGGCCGCCCCGCCAACGGGTTGGCGTAGGAGATCTCGGGCACGCCGAACCGGACGCCGCGCGCCCGCAGGTCGAACTCGGCGAAGAACGGCGATCCGAGCGCCAGCGGGTGCACCGCCGAGCACACGTCGTGCAGGATGCCGTCGAACTCGGGGTCGGCGGCGCTGCGCGCCCCGCCGCCGAAGGTCGGCTGCGCCTCCAGTACCTGCACGGACAGCCCCGCGCGGGCGCAGACCACGGCCGCGGCGAGCCCGTTGGGTCCGCTGCCGACCACCGTGATGTTCATAGTCCCTCCCCGGTCGCTTCGCTCCTGCCCGTCGCCCCCCCATTACAGACCACTACGCTGTCCGCGTGAGCCTGCCCGTTGTATTGATCGCCGACAAACTCGCCGAGTCGACCGTCGCCGCCCTCGGTGACCAGGTGGAAGTCCGCTGGGTGGACGGCCCGGACCGCCCGAAACTGCTGGCCGCGGTGCCGGACGCCGACGCGCTGCTGGTGCGTTCGGCGACGACCGTCGACGCCGAGGTGCTGGCCGCCGCGCCCAAGCTCAAGATCGTCGCCCGGGCCGGTGTCGGCCTGGACAACGTCGACGTCGACGCCGCCACCGCGCGCGGCGTGCTCGTGGTCAACGCGCCGACGTCCAACATCCACAGCGCCGCAGAACACGCACTGGCGCTGCTGCTCGCCACGGCTCGGCAGATCCCCGCCGCCGACGCCACGCTGCGCCAGCACACGTGGAAGCGCTCGTCGTTCTCGGGCACCGAGATCTTCGGCAAGACCGTCGGTGTCGTCGGACTCGGCCGCATCGGGCAGCTGGTGGCCCAGCGGCTCGCGGCGTTCGGTGCGCACATCACCGCCTACGACCCCTACGTGTCGTCCGCGCGGGCTGCGCAGCTGGGCATCGAACTGCTCTCCCTCGACGAACTGCTCGGCCGGGCCGACTTCATCTCGGTGCACCTGCCGAAGACGAAGGAGACCGCGGGCCTGTTCGGCAAGGACGCACTGGCCAAGATCAAGCCGGGCGCCATCATCGTCAACGCAGCGCGCGGCGGGCTGATCGACGAGCAGGCGCTCGCCGACGCGATCACCAGCGGACACATCCGCGGTGCGGGCCTGGACGTCTTCGCGACCGAACCGTGCACCGACAGCCCGCTGTTCGAGCTGCCGCAGGTCGTCGTCACACCGCACCTCGGCGCATCGACCGCCGAGGCGCAGGACCGGGCAGGCACCGACGTCGCGGCCAGCGTGCGGCTCGCGCTGGCCGGCGAGTTCGTGCCGGACGCCGTGAACGTCGGGGGCGGCACCGTCGGCGAGGAGGTGGCGCCGTGGCTGGACCTGGTCCGCAAGCTGGGCGTGCTGGTCGGGGCGCTGTCCGCGGAACTGCCGACCAACCTGTGCGTCCAGGTGCGCGGTGAGCTGGCATCCGAGGACGTCGGGGTGCTGCGGCTGTCCGCGCTACGCGGCCTGTTCTCCGCGGTGATCGAGGATCAGGTGACGTTCGTCAACGCCCCCGCGCTGGCCGCCGAGCGTGGCGTCGAGGCGAGCATCGACACCGAGAGCGAGAGCCCCAATCACCGCAGCGTCGTCGACGTGCGCGCCGTGGCCGCTGACGGCTCGACCGTCAACGTCTCGGGCACGCTGTCCGGACCGCAGCTGGTCGAGAAGGTCGTGCAGGTCAACGGCCGCAACCTGGATCTGCGCGCCGAGGGCGTGAACCTGATCATCAACTACGACGACCAGCCGGGCGCACTGGGCAAGATCGGCACCCTGCTCGGCGGCGCCGCGGTGAACATCCTGGCCGCGCAGCTCTCCCAGGACGCCGACGGCGACGGCGCGACCATCATGTTGCGGCTCGACCGGCAGGTTCCCGACGACGTGCTGGCCGGCATCGGCCGCGACGTCAACGCATCGACGCTGGAACTGGTCGACCTGTCGTGAAGCTCGCCGTGATCGCCGGCGACGGCATCGGACCCGAGGTCATCGCCGAGGCACTCAAGGTGCTCGACGTCGTGCTGCCGGGCGTCGAGCGCACCGAGTACGACCTCGGCGCGCGGCGCTATCACGCCACGGGGGAGACGCTGCCCGACGGTGTGGTCGACGAGTTGCGCGGCCACGACGCGATCCTGCTCGGTGCGATCGGTGATCCGTCGGTGCCCAGCGGCGTGCTGGAACGCGGGCTACTGCTGACACTGCGCTTCCAGCTCGACCACCACGTCAACCTGCGGCCGTCCCGGCTGCTGCCGGGCGTCACCAGCCCGCTGGCCGGCGACCCGGCGATCGACTTCGTGGTGGTGCGCGAAGGAACCGAGGGGCCGTACACCGGCACCGGCGGCGCGATCCGCGTCGGGACCCCGCACGAGGTCGCCACCGAGGTCAGCCTGAACACCGCGTTCGGTGTCGAACGAGTGGTGCGCGACGCGTTCGCGCGAGCGGCCAAGCGGCGCAAGCACCTGACGCTGGTGCACAAGACGAACGTCCTGACGTATGCGGGCACCCTGTGGGCGCGCACGGTCGCCGAGGTCGGTCGCGAGTTCCCCGATGTCGAGACCGCCTATCAGCACATCGACGCCGCCACCATCCACATGGTGACCGATCCGGGCCGGTTCGACGTGATCGTCACCGACAACCTGTTCGGCGACATCATCACCGACCTCGCGGCCGCCGTCTCCGGTGGGATCGGCCTGGCGGCCAGCGGCAACATCGACGCCACGCGCACCAATCCGTCGATGTTCGAACCGGTGCACGGCAGCGCGCCGGACATCGCGGGGCAGGGCATCGCCGACCCGACGGCGGCCGTCATGTCGGTGGCGCTGCTGTTGTCCCACATCGGCGAGGACGCCGCGGCGGCACGCGTCGACCGTGCGGTCGAGCAGCACCTCGCCACCCGTGGTGACGAGAAGTTGTCCACCACCCAGATCGGCGACCGGATCGCGGCGAACCTCTAGCGCTGCTGCCGCTGCATCAGGGCGGCGAATGCGGTTCCGCCGGAAACGTTCACGATGTCAAGGTGGGGGTTGCGGCGCAACGGATTCGACGCTGGGTCGTCGATCAGGTGTCCGACGTGGTCTCGATGTCGACGGGAACCAGGGGCAGGGCGATGAGCGGCAGCACGGCGCACACCGCGAACGCCGCCGGATAGCCGGCGATTCCGATCAGCCCGCCGAACAACGGCGCAGCGGCCGCGGACGCCAGGTGCTGGCTGGTGTTCTGCGCGCCGAGGGCGCGGCCGCTCCAGAAGGGGCCTGCGATCTCGGCGATCGCGGTGAAGGCCAGCCCGTTGTCGGAGACGGTGATCACCGACGCCGCCACCATCAGCGCGACGCTGATCGGTGAGCCGAGCGCATCGGTCAGCGCGAGCAGCGCCATGGTGGCGGCGGCGGCCAGTGCGATGGACCGGATCGGCCGGAGCCGGTGACGCACCCTGTCGGACCAGTAGCCGGCGGCGACACGTCCACCCGCACCGAGGAGTTGGGCGACGGTCACGAGTGTCCCGGCCGACACCGCCGACCATCCGCGATCGGTCATCAGCCACACCAGGGTGAAGGTCCACACCACCGCCTGTGGCACCACCAGCAGCACCGAGACGGCGTGGATCCGCCACAGCACGGCCGCGCCCCGGTACGGGTTGGCCAGATCCGCGGCCGGCGCCTCCGCGCGCGGCGGCCGCGGCGGATCCAGCACGCCCGCCACGCAGATCACCGCTGCGACCGCACACACCACCGCGGGGAACAACAGCGCGGTCCCCACACCGTGCGACTCGGCCAGCCGTGGGATGACCAGCGCGCCGAGCCCGACGCCCAGTGGCGTGGCGGTCTGCCGGATGCCCATCACCATCCCGCGCTGCTGCGGGGGGAACCAGCCCACCACCAGCCGGCCGCTGGCCGAATTGCTGCTCGCAGCGGCCATGCCGCCGAGGAACAGCAGTGCGCCCACCAGGATCAGGGAGTCGGCGGCTGCCGCGGCGAAGGCGGCGGCCGCGGTCAGCGCCGAACCGACGGTGAGCACGAACCGCTCGCCGACCCGGTCGACCACATAGCCCCAGGCGATCAGCGTGACCACCATCCCGAAGCTCGGCATGGACGAGAGCAGGCCGGCCACCGCCAGGTCGAGTCCGCGGTCGGAGTGCAGGGTGGGGATGAGGAACGCCGCCCCGTTGATGAACACGTTGGCGCACAACGTAGCGGTGAGCGCGATGGCCAGCATCGACCAGCGTCGCAGGGTGCCGATCGCCGCCGTGGCCATGCGGACATGGTGGCACACGTGTCTCACGCTGCAGAACTTCTGTCTCAGAGTATGGGACGCCGTCGGCGGGGAGTCCGCCGTCGGTCGCCGCCCGGCGGCCACTAGGCTGTGCTGATGCGCCTCGGTCGAATCGCCAGCCCAGACGGTGTCGCCTTCGTCAGTGTCGAAGGCCCTCCCGACGATCCGACGGCCGTCGCCAAGGAGATCGCCGAACATCCGTTCGGCACTCCGACGTTCACCGGGCGGTCCTGGCCGCTGGCCGACGTCCGCCTGCTGGCGCCGATCCTGGCCAGCAAGGTGGTATGCATGGGCAAGAACTACGCCGCCCACATCGAGGAGATGGGCGGCGGCGACTTCCCGGATCCGATCATCTTCCTCAAGCCGAACACGTCGATCATCGGTCCGCGCGTCCCGATCCAGCTGCCGGCCGGCGCCAATCCGGTACATCACGAAGGGGAACTGGCGGTGGTGATCGGCCGGCCGTGCAAGGACGTCCCGGCCGCCCGCGCCGCCGAGAACATCCTCGGCTACACGATCGCCAACGACGTGTCAGCCCGGGATCAGCAGAAGCAGGATGGCCAGTGGACGCGCGCGAAGGGCCATGACACCTTCTGCCCGCTCGGGCCGTGGATCGTCACCGACCTCGACCCCACCGACCTGGATCTGCGCACCGAGGTCAACGGGCAGTTGCGCCAGCACAGCCGGACGTCGCTGATGATCCACGACATCGGGGCCATCATCGAGTGGGTGTCGGCGGTGATGACCCTGCTGCCGGGTGACGTCATCCTCACCGGCACGCCGGAGGGGGTCGGCCCGCTGGAGGACGGCGACACCGTCAGCATCACGGTGGAGGGCATCGGCACGCTGACCAATCCCGTTGTGCGGAAGGGCAAGTGATGACGGTCCGGGTCCGGTTCTGCCCCTCGCCGACGGGAACGCCGCACGTCGGCCTCATCCGCACCGCCCTGTTCAACTGGGCCTACGCCCGCCACACCGGGGGCGCATTCGTCTTCCGTCTCGAGGACACCGACGCCGAACGCGACAGCGAGGAGAGCTATCTGGCCCTGCTGGACGCGCTGTCCTGGCTGGGGCTCGACTACGACGAGGGTCCCGACATCGGCGGGCCGTACGCGCCCTACCGGCAGTCGCAGCGCCGCGACATCCACCGCGACGTGGTGGACCGTCTGCTCGCGGCCGGCGAGGCCTACGAGGCGTTCTCGACTCCCGAGGAGGTCGAGGCCCGGCACGTAGCTGCCGGGCGCAATCCGAAGCTGGGCTACGACAACTTCGATCGCGAACTCACCGACGAGCAGCGGGCGGCCTACCTCGCCGACGGGCGCAGGCCGGTGATCCGGCTCAAGATGCCCGACCACGACCTCACGTGGCGCGATCTCGTGCGCGGCGAGACGACCTTCCCTGCGGGCTCCGTTCCGGATTTCGCGCTCACCCGCGCCAGCGGCGATCCGTTGTACACCTTGGTCAATCCGGTCGACGACGCGTTGATGAAGATCACCCATGTGCTGCGCGGCGAGGACATCATGTCCTCGACGCCGCGCCAGATCGCCTTGTACGAGGCGCTGATCCGGATCGGCGTGGCCGAGCGGGTGCCCGAATTCGGACATCTGCCGAGCGTTCTCGGTGACGGCAACAAGAAGCTGTCCAAGCGGGATCCGCAGTCGAACCTGTTCCTGCACCGGGAGCGGGGCTTCATCCCGGAGGGCCTGCTCAACTACCTGGCGCTCCTGGGGTGGGGGATCGCCGACGACCACGACGTGTTCAGCCTCGACGAGATGGTGGCCGCGTTCGACGTCGCCGACGTCAACTCCAATCCGGCGCGCTTCGACCAGAAGAAGGCCGACGCCCTCAACGCCGAGCACCTCCGGTTGCTCAGCGAGGACGAGTTCACCGTCCGGCTGCGCGACTTCTTCTCCACCCACGGTCACGACACCGGCCTCGACGAGCGGCAGTTCGCCGAGGCCGCCCGGCTGGTCCAGACGCGCATCGTCGTGCTCGGCGACGCATGGGAGCTGTTGAAGTTCCTCGACGACTCTGCGTTTGCGCTCGACGAGAAGTCCGCGGCCAAGGAACTGCGCTCGGAGGCGGTGGCCGTGCTCGACGCCGCGGCGACCGCCCTGGAGGGTGTCGAGGAGTGGACGACGACGGCGATCGAAGAGGCGCTGAAGGCGGCGCTGATCGACGGCCTCGAGCTCAAGCCGCGTAAGGCGTTCGGCCCGATCCGGGTGGCGATCACCGGTGCGACCATCAGCCCCCCGCTGTTCGAGTCGCTGGAACTGCTCGGCCGTGACCGCAGCCTGCGGCGGTTGCGCGCCGGCCGGCAGCGCGCGGCGGCCGAGACACCCCAGGCGTGAAAAGTCGTCGCGAAATCTTTGGTAGTCTGCCTGTCGGCCCACAAACACGGGCGGTGGCGACGAGCCGCTGCCGGTAGGGCCGAAAAGCGCTCGTGACCTGCGGTGACGAGTAGCCCATGGGGTATGGTGTAATTGGCAACACAGCGGTTTCTGGTACCGCCATTCTAGGTTCGAGTCCTGGTACCCCAGCTGCACCCGGAGATTAGGTCAGGCATGTCGCCTGAGCTATGCTGGCTCTCCGGAATTTGTTCTAGCCCCCGTCGTCTAGCGGCCTAGGACGCCGCCCTCTCACGGCGGTAGCGTGGGTTCGAATCCCATCGGGGGTACCAGAAATCGATCGCCCGCCTCGCTCGAGGCGGGCGTTTCTCGTTCTCCCGGGCGCGACTGCGACCCTCGTCACAGCCGGCGGGTGAGGGCCTCCGCCGCCGCCACCAGATCGGCGGCCCAGCGTGCACCGGGGCGGCGGCCCATCCGGTCGATGGGTCCCGACACCGACACCGCGGCCACCACTGCGCCGCGGCCATCGCGCACCGGGGCGGACACGCTCGCCACCCCCGGTTCGCGCTCGGCCGCACTCTGCGCCCAGCCCCGCCTGCGCACCTCGGCCAGGGCGCGGTCGGTGAACTTCGCCTCCGGCAGCACGGCGTGCTGGGTCGCCGCGTCGGCATAAGCCAGCAGCACCTTGGCGCCCGAGCCCGCGGTCATCGACAGCCGGGTGCCCACCGGAACCGTGTCACGCAGGCCCGCAGGCGGCTCCAGTGCCGCCACGCAGATCCGTGCGGTGCCTTCCCGCCGGTACAACTGCACACTCTCACCGGTGATCTCGCGCAGCCGCGGCAACACCACCGCACCGGCGGCCAACAGCGGGTCGTTGACGTGCCCGGCCAGTTCGGTGAGCGCGGGGCCGAGTCGCCAGCGGCCGTCGGCGTCGCGGGCGAGCAGCCGGTGCACCTCGAGACCGGCCGCGAGGCGGTGCGCCGTCGCGCGCGGCAGCCCGGTGCGGTCGCACAGTTCCGCGAGCCCGCATGGTGACTCGGCCACCGAATGGAGTACGCCCACGGCTTTGTCCAGCACGCCGATACCGCTATCCTGTCTCACAGAGAGATACTAGCGTCCCGCATGTTGAGAAACCAGCCCACGGTGTCACGATCAGGGTGCGGGCGTCACGACGCGAATCGAGATGTGATGGCCAACTCGCAGAAGCCCAGGACCATGGCAGAGAAGGTCTGGGCCGACCACGTCGTCGCCCGCGGCGACGGGGAACCCGACCTGATCTACATCGACCTCCACCTGGTCCACGAGGTCACCAGCCCGCAGGCGTTCGACGGCCTCCGGCTGGCCGGACGCCCGGTGCGCCGGCCCGATCTCACCATCGCCACCGAGGACCACAACGTCCCGACGATCGACATCGACAAGCCGATCGCCGATCCGGTGTCACGCACCCAGGTGGAGACATTGCGGCGCAACTGCGCGGAATTCGGCATCCGGCTGCACCCGATGGGCGATGCCGAACAGGGCATCGTGCACATCATCGGCCCGCAGCTCGGCCTGACGCAGCCGGGGATGACGGTGGTCTGCGGCGACAGCCACACCTCGACGCACGGCGCGTTCGGCGCGCTGGCCATGGGAATAGGCACATCCGAGGTCGAGCACGTGATGGCCACCCAGACGCTGCCCCTGCGCCCGTTCAAGACGATGGCGGTGAACGTCGACGGCGAACTGCCGCCGGGAGTGAGCGCGAAGGACGTCATCCTCGCGGTGATCGCGAAGATCGGCACCGGCGGCGGACAGGGTCACGTCATCGAATACCGGGGCAGCGCCATCGAGGCGTTGTCGATGGAGGGCCGGATGACCATCTGCAACATGAGCATCGAGGCCGGTGCCCGGGCCGGCATGGTGGGGCCGGACGAGACCACCTTCGAGTTCCTGCGTGGGCGGCCGCACGCCCCCAAGGGCGCCGACTGGGATGCCGCGGTCGCGGCGTGGAGCCAGTTGCGCACCGATCCCGGCGCCGAATTCGACACCGAGGTGCACATCGACGCGGCGGCCCTGAGCCCGTTCGTGACGTGGGGCACCAACCCCGGGCAGGGCATCCCGCTGGCCGATGCGGTGCCCGATCCCGAGCTGATCGTCGACGAGGGCGAGCGCCAGGCCGCGGAGAAGGCGTTGACCTACATGGACCTTCGCCCGGGCACCGCGATGCGAGACGTCGCGGTCGACACCGTGTTCGTCGGCTCGTGCACCAACGGCCGCATCGAGGATCTGCGGGTGGTCGCCGACGTGCTGAACCGCCGCTCGGTCGCCGAAGGGGTGCGGATGTTGATCGTGCCCGGGTCCATGCGGGTGAAGGCGCAGGCCGAATCCGAGGGCCTGGACGCGATCTTCACCGCCGCCGGCGCGGAGTGGCGGCAGGCCGGGTGCTCGATGTGTCTTGGCATGAACCCCGATCAACTCTCACCGGGGCAGCGTTGCGCGTCGACCTCGAACCGCAATTTCGAGGGCAGGCAGGGCAAGGGCGGTCGGACCCACCTCGTCTCACCCGCCGTCGCCGCGGCCACCGCCGTGCGCGGCACGCTGTCCTCTCCCGCCGATCTGACCGACCGAGGAGCCCACTGATGGAAGCCTTCACCGCCCATACCGGGATCGGCGTACCGCTGCGCCGGTCCAACGTCGACACCGACCAGATCATCCCGGCGGTGTATTTGAAGCGGGTCACCCGAACGGGATTCGAGGACGGATTGTTCGCCGCCTGGCGCAACGACCCCTCGTTCGTTCTCAATCTGGTGCCGTTCGACCGGGGTTCCGTATTGGTGGCGGGACCGGATTTCGGCACCGGGTCATCGCGCGAGCACGCGGTCTGGGCGCTCATGGACTACGGGTTCCGGGTGGTTATCTCGTCTAGGTTCGCCGATATCTTCCGCGGAAATGCGGGCAAGGCGGGACTGCTGGCCGCCGAAGTCGCGCAAGACGATGTGGAACTGCTGTGGAAGCTGATCGAGCAGAATCCCGGGCTGGAAATCGGTGTGGACCTTCAAGATCGAACGGTGACCGCCGGAACGGTTGTGGTGCCGTTCAGAATTGACGACTACACCGCCTGGCGACTGCTTTCCGGACTCGACGATATAGGCCTTACGCTGCAGAAACTCGACGAGATCGAGTCCTATGAGCAGCACAGGCCGAACTGGAAACCGAAGACCCTGCCGGCCTGATCGCGGCCCCGCGGCGGGCCGAATTCGCCGCCCTGGAAGGGGTTCTCCGAGCCTCCGGCAGGAGCCCGTGCGCGGCAACCGGATTGCCGAATTATTTGCCAGCGACGATTGAAATTGCGCGTGGCTCTTGGAAATCAGTGGTCAAAGGGTTTACCGTGTCCACTAGTCGGTCCAAGGAGGACCACTGGTCTCGGAGGATTTGAATGAACAAAGCGGAGCTCATCGACGTACTGACCAACAAAATGGGCACCGACCGTAGGCAGGCCACCGCCGCGGTCGAGAACGTCGTCGACACCATCGTGCGCGCAGTGCACAAGGGCGACAGCGTGACCATCACCGGCTTCGGCGTGTTCGAACAGCGCCGCCGCGCCGCCCGTGTCGCGCGCAACCCGCGCACCGGCGAGACGGTGAAGGTGAAGCCCACCTCGGTGCCGGCATTCCGCCCGGGTGCTCAGTTCAAGGCGGTTGTGTCTGGCGCGCAGCGTCTCCCGGCGGACGGCCCTGCCGTCAAGCGCGGCGTGACGGCAGCGCCCGCCAAGCGCGGGGCCGCCAAGAAGGCGCCGGCCCGCAAGGCCGCCACCAAGACCGCAGCCAAGAAGGCGCCCGCGAAGTCCACCGCGGCGAAGAAGACCACCGCCACCAAGGCGCCGGCGAAGTCGACGGCGGCGAAGAAGACCACCGCTGCCAAGAAGGCGCCGGCGAAGTCGACGGCCGCGAAGAAGACCACCCCGGCCAAGAAGGCACCCGCCGCCAAGAAGGCCGCCACCAAGGCGCCGGCCAAGAAGGCACCGGCCGCCAAGAAGGCCGCCACCAAGGCGCCCGCCAAGAAGTCGGCTGCCAAGAAGGCGCCGGCCAAGAAGGGCCGCAAGTAGATTCCAGCCGGAAACGACACGGAGGCGCCGCGGGTCGAACCGACCCGCGGCGTTTCCTGCTGTGGAGCGTCGTGCGGGCGTTCTCAGCCGCTGACGGCCAGAGGGCTGCCGATGTGGTCCGCCGACACGAGCCGGCCACCGGACAGCGACATCACCCACGTGCTGCCCTTGCGGTTGCGTGACTTGTCCGGCCGCACCCCGTCCTGCTCGCACCACCAGTCGACGAGGTGGGGGATGACCTTGCCCTGCGAGCAGATCACCGGAGTGGCACCGCTCTCCCCGGCCTTCGCGACGATGTCGAGGATCCGGCGGCGGGCCGCCTTCTTGTCATCGGAGTAGGCCTCTTCGGTGAGCTCCGGTTCACTGGTCACCGTGGTGCCCAGTTCCTGGGCCAGCGGCTCCAGCGTCTGCAGGCACCGGGTGCGGGCCGCGGCGAACAGTTCGTCCGCACCGAATGCGAGCAACTGGCCGACGAGCGACTCGGCCTGTGCGCGCCCGCGTTTGTCCAGTGGACGCTTGTCGTCGTCGCCCCGGTAACGCTTCTTGTCGCCTGCCGAGCCGTGCCGGACGACCAGCACGGTCTGGGTGTCGGCAGGCAGTTTCGCGAACCGCCGCAGGACCTTCCGGTCGTGCGGATAGCCCACCCGTTTCATCGCGTCGCCCACCGGCAGCCAGATCAGCTGGTCGACTTCGTCGTTGGGGGCGAATTCGCCGTCGATGCGGCGGGCGGCCCAGTACCTGACCTTCTTGACGCCCTGGTCCACCGGGTAGCTCACCGTGGTCAGCCGGCGGCCGAGGTGCGCGCCGCAGCCCGTCTCCTCCAGAATCTCCCGCACCGCGGTGACCGGTTCGGTCTCACCCGGGTCGACCTTGCCCTTCGGCAGTGACCAGTCGTCGTAGCGCGGGCGGTGGATGACCGCGACCAGTGGCTGCGGGTCGTCGCCTTCGGTGCGCCACAACACCGCACCGGCGGCCAGCACCGCCTTGCCCTTGGGGCTCTTGGTACTCACCTCAACTCCTGCAGTCGGTTCGGGGAGGTACGGCCGAGACGGTGGGCGAGGATCACGGGTGCCGGTGACGTTCCATCAGCGACACCTGATGGTCGCGTACCGTGCGGCCTTCCTGCGGCGAGGCCGTCCAGCGCCCGTCGGTGCCCAACTCCCAGCACCGGGTGGACGGATCCATCGCCGACTCGAACGTGTCGTTGAGCTGTGCGGCCAATCGAGGATCCTTCACCTGCGCCATCACCTCCACCCGGCGGTCGAGGTTGCGGTGCATCATGTCGGCGCTGCCGATCCAGAATTCGTCGATGGCCTTGAAGTGGATGATCCGGGAGTGCTCGAGGAACCGGCCGAGAATCGAACGCACCACGATGTTGTCGGAGAATCCCGCCGCACCCGGCCGCAGCGCGCAGATGCCGCGCACCACCACTTCCACCCGCACGCCGGCCTGCGATGCCCGGTACAGCGCGTCGATGACCTGTTCGTCGACCAGGGCGTTGGCCTTCAGCCGGATTCGCGCGTCGGCGCCCTCACGGGCCGCGGCCACCTCCCGCTCGATGCGCTCGATGATGCCGCGGCGCACGCCGTTGGGCGCCACCAACAGGTTGCGGTAGGACACCTTGCGGGAGTAGCCGGTCAGCGAGTTGAACAGGTCGGTGAGGTCGGCACCGATGTCGGGAGCGGCCGTGAGCAGGCCGACGTCCTCGTAGAGGCGAGAGGTCTTCGGGTTGTAGTTGCCGGTCCCGATGTGGCAGTAGCGCCGGATCGTCGACCCCTCGCGGCGCACGACCAGACACGTTTTGCAGTGCGTCTTGAGCCCGATCAACCCGTAGACGACGTGCACGCCCGCCTGTTCCAGTGCGCGAGCCCACTTGATGTTGGCCTGCTCGTCGAAGCGCGCCTTGATCTCGACGAGCGCGACGACCTGCTTACCGGCCTCTGCGGCGTCGATGAGCGCGCTGACGATCGGCGAGTCGCCCGAGGTCCGATACAGGGTCTGCTTGATCGCCAACACATTCGGGTCGGCGGCGGCCTGCTCGATGAAGCGCTGCACCGTGGTCGAGAACGAGTCGTACGGGTGGTGCACCAGGACGTCGCCGTCGCGCAGCGTGGAGAAGATGCTCTTGGGAGTCTCGCGTTCGCCGAACGCCGGCGGAGTGGCGGGGACGAATGGGGGATCCTTCAGCTCGGGCCTGTCGACGCCGTACACCTGCCACAGCGCGGACAGGTCGAGCAGACCCGGCACTTCGATGACGTCACCGGGATGAACGTCGAGTTCGCGCAGCAACAACTCGAGCATGTTCTCGGTCATGTCGCCGGCTATCTCCAGACGCACGGGCGACCCGAACCGGCGGCGGGCCAACTCGCGTTCGAGGGCCTGCAGCAGATCCTCGTCGCGGTCCTCCTCGACCTCGAAGTCGGCGTTGCGCGTGATCCGGAAGGCGTGGTGCTCCACGATCTCCAGGCCGGGGAACAGGACGTCGAGGAACGCCGAGATCAGTTCCTCCATCGGAAGGAATCGGACACCGCCGCCGTCATCGTCGCGCGCCCGCAGCTCCACGAAGCGGTCTACGTTGTCGGGCACCTTGATTCGCGCGAAGTGCTGGGTCCCGTCGTCGGGAAGCTTGACGGTGATCGCCAGGTTCAGGCTCAGCCCACTCACGAAGGGGAACGGGTGTGCCGGGTCGACCGCGAGCGGCGTGAGGACCGGGAACACCTGCTCGTGGAAGTAGGTCGACAGCCTGTCGCGTTCGTAGTCGTCGAGTTCGCTCCACGTCACGATGACGATGCCCCGCTCGGCGAGAGCGGGGCGCACCTCGTCCATGAAGACCTTCGAATGCCTGCTGGCGATCTGCTGCGTGCGCTCGCCGATGCGCCGCAACTGCTCACGCGGGGAGAGGCCGTCCGCCGACCGAACCGACAGGCCCATCTCATCGCGACGCTTGAGGCCGGCGACGCGCACCATGTAGAACTCGTCGAGGTTCGAGGCGAAGATCGCCAGGAACTTGGCGCGTTCCAGCAGCGGCAGCGACGGGTCCGCGGCCAGCGCCAGCACCCTGGCGTTGAAGTCGAGCCAGCTCAGCTCACGGTTGAGATAGCGGTCCTCGGGGAGGGCGGCAGGCTGGGCAGGGTCGGCGACGGGCGACGTCGCCGCGGGCGGCGCATCCGGCGCCGCGGCTGATGCCTGGGCCTCCGGGGCGGTGTCGACCGGCACCCGCTCGGCGTCTTCCGTTCGTGTCTGGGCCTCGGCTTCGGTCATCTGGCCAATCATTCCTCATCCGCGGTTCGTGCGGCCACCGCGGACCTACATTGCTCGCCGCCTGTTCACCTGGTCGGTGGCAGCACGCGGGTGGTCGCCGGACCGACGCCGAGCAACCGTGCGGCCGCCAGATCGTCGGGGGTGTCGATGTCGCACCGCAGGCCCGGCCACCCGCCCGTCAGCTCCACCGCGCCGGAATCGCGATGGCGCCGAGCGGAATCGGCTCCCAGTCGCGGATCGAGGGGGACACCGAACCCGAAGAGGGCGGCGGTGCCCGTGCCGTGCCGGTCACCCACGAAGCTGCGGGGGTGGTCGCGCGCCGCGGTGATCGCCTCGGCCAGCTCCTGCGATCGCAGTGCCGGCAGATCGCCTTGCAGCACAACGATGTTCGAATGGCCGGCGCGCAGCTCCGCTTCGGCGACCGCGATCGCGTTGTTGAGCGGGTCGGGGTGCCCGGCGGGCGTCGGGTCGTCGATCACGTTCGCGCCGAGCGACCGCACAGCATCGGCGGCGGCGGTGTCAGGGGTGACCACGGTGACCGCTGCCACCCGCAGCGCGGCCGCGATGGTGTCCGTCAACATCGCCAGCACCACGCTCTCCCGGCCGGCCGGCGGGAACGCCGAGGCCAGCCGGGTCTTCGCCGCCGCAAGCCGCTTCACGGCGATCACCACCGCGACGTCGGCATCCGCCGCGGTTCGTGAGCCGCTCATGATCGCCATCCTGCCAGGCGTGTTCGCAGATGCCCGGCCACGCCGAAAGCGGGTACGCCCACCGGCCCGCGCTAGGGTGAAGCGGTGGTGAAGGCGGCGGTGATGGGTGCCGGTGCGTGGGGAACAGCCCTGGCGAGAGTCCTGGCGGACGCGGGCAACGACGTCGCGCTGTGGGCCCGCAGGCCCGAACTCGCCGCCGAGATCAACGCCACCCACCGCAACACCTCCTATCTCGGCGAGACCGAGTTGCCGGGCACCATCCGGGCGACCGCCGACCCGGCGGAGGCGCTCGCCAGCGCCTGCACCGTGCTGCTGGCGGTGCCCTCGCAGCGGCTGCGGGAGAACCTGCAGCAGTGGAAGGGGCTGATCGGCGACGACGCGACGCTGGTCAGCCTGGCCAAGGGCATCGAACTCGACACCCTGATGCGGATGAGCCAGGTGATCATCGCCGTCACCGGAGCCGACGCCGGGCGGGTGGCGGTGGTCACCGGGCCGAACCTGGCCAGCGAGATCGCCGCCGAGCAGCCCGCTGCCACCGTCGTCGCCTGCAACGACTCCGGCCGGGCGGTGACGCTGCAGCGCGCGCTGGCCACCGGCTACTTCCGTCCGTACACCAACAGCGACGTGATCGGCGCCGAAGTCGGCGGGGCCTGCAAGAACGTCATCGCGTTGGCCACCGGGATGGCCGCCGGTGTGGGGCTCGGCGAGAACACCGTGGCCGCGATCATCACCCGCGGCCTGGCCGAGATCATGCGGCTGGGCATCGCGCTGGGCGCCCAGCCCGCCACGCTGGCCGGGCTCGCCGGCGTCGGCGACCTCGTCGCCACCTGCACCTCACCGCACTCGCGCAACCGCACGTTCGGCGAGCGGCTGGGCCGGGGCGGCACCATGGAGTCCGCGCTGGAGGCGGCGGGCGGTCACGTCGCCGAGGGCGTCACCTCGTGCGAGTCGGTGCTCTCGCTGGCCTCGAGCTACGACGTCGAGATGCCGCTCACCGACGCCGTGCACCGGGTGTGCCACCGGGGGCTCAGCGTCGACGAAGCGGTGGCGCTGCTGCTCGGCCGCAGCACCAAGCCGGAGTGACGGCGATGGACGGCGGCTACGGTGACTCCACCCGCAGCGTGAAAGCCGCGGGCGCCGAACCGGTTCCGGGCGCACCCGTGGCGCCGCCGCCCATTCCCGCTGCGGCCTATCACATCCCGGCTGACGAAGACGACACGCTGGACAGCTACGGCCGCCGGTCGAATCCGACGTGGCGCCTCGTGGAGTCGGCGCTCGCCACGCTCGAAGGCGCCACCCGCGCGCTGGCATTCTCATCGGGGATGGCGGCGATCACCACCGCGCTCCGGGTGCTGGCCACGCCCGGCAGCACGCTGGTGGTACCCGCCGACGGCTACTACCAGGTGCGCCGGTATGCCACCGAACATCTTGCGCCGCGCGGTATCTCGGTGATCGAGGCGACCTGCGCGCAGATGTGCGAGGCGGCCGCGGGCGCCGACATCGTGCTGGCCGAGACACCGGCCAACCCGACGCTCGACGTCGCCGATCTGCACCGGTTGGCGACGCTGTGCCGCCGCCGCGGGACCACCCTGGTCGTCGACAACACCACCGCCACCCCGCTCGGCCAGCAACCGCTCTCGCTGGGCGCCGACCTGGTGGTGGCGAGCGCCACCAAGGCGCTGTCGGGCCACCACGACCTGCTCGCGGGATACGTCGCAGGCAGCCACCCGGAGCTGATGGCCGCCATCGAACGCGACCGCCTGCTCGCGGGCGCGGTGCTCGGCGCGTTCGAGGCGTGGCTGCTGCTGCGCAGCCTCGGCACCGTCGGCCTGCGCTTCGAGCGGCAGTGCCAGAACGCCCAGGCGCTGGCCATGCTGCTGCGCACCCATCCGGCGGTGCGCATGGTGCGTTACCCGGGGCTGCCCGAGGATCCGTCGCACGAGGTCGCGGCACGCCAGATGCGGCGCTTCGGCGGTGTGGTGTCGGCGGAACTGGCCGACGCCGCCGCCGTCCACCGCCTCGTGCAGCGCAGCGACCTGCTGGTGGGCGCGACCAGTTTCGGCGGCATCCACTCCTCGGTGGACCGGCGGGCCCGCTGGGGAGACCCCGTCGCCGACGGGTTCGCCCGGATCTCGCTCGGCATCGAGGACACCGACGACCTCATCGCGGACATCGACCGCGCGCTGCGGTGAAAGCCCTGGTCAGGTAATCGGATCGTGCGGTGAGCGGGCGGGACGGTAGCCTCTGCAGGTTGTGACTGCTCGCAACCAGCCCGGCTCCGCCGGCCGCACGCGCGTCGCCGTCGTCTACGGCGGCCGCAGTTCCGAGCACGCCATCTCCTGCGTTTCCGCGGGCAGCATCCTGCGCAACCTCGATCCGGAGCGGTTCGAGGTCGTCGCCGTCGGCATCACCCCGGCGGGCTCGTGGGTCCTCACCGACGGCCGCCCGGAGACGCTGGCGATCACCGACGGCCGGCTGCCCGAGGTGAGCGGCGCGTCGGGCATCGAGCTGGCGCTGCCCGCCGCACCGGAGCGCAGTGGTCAGCTGGTGTCGCTGAGCCAGGGCGCCGCGGGCGAGATCCTGGCCTCGGTCGATGTGGTGTTCCCGGTCCTGCACGGGCCCTACGGCGAGGACGGCACCATCCAGGGCCTGCTCGAACTCGCCGGGGTGCCCTACGTCGGGGCCGGCGTGCTGGCCAGTGCGGCGGGGATGGACAAGGAGTTCACCAAGAAGCTGCTGATCGCCGACGGCCTGCCGGTCGGCGACCACGTCGTGCTGCGGGCACGCCGGTCGACGCTCGAACTCGAGGAGCGCGAGCGGCTCGGGCTGCCGGTGTTCGTCAAACCCGCCCGCGGTGGATCGTCGATCGGCGTCAGCCGGGTCGCGGCCTGGGACGACCTGCCCGCGGCGATCGAACTCGCCCGCCGCCACGACCCGAAGGTGATCGTCGAGGCCGCGGTGCCCGGCCGCGAACTGGAGTGCGGTGTGCTCGAACTGCCCGACGGGCGGGTCGAGGCCAGCACGGTCGGTGAGATCCGGGTCGCCGGGGTGCGTGGCCGCGAGGACGGGTTCTACGACTTCGCCACCAAGTACCTCGAGGACGGCGCCGAACTGGACGTGCCGGCCAAGGTCGACGACGAGATCGCCGATGAGATACGCCAGCTGGCGATCCGCGCCTTCACCGCCGTGGACTGCCAGGGACTGGCCCGCGTCGACTTCTTCCTCACCGACGACGGCCCGGTGGTCAACGAGATCAACACGATGCCCGGCTTCACCACCATCTCGATGTACCCGCGGATGTGGGCGGCCAGCGGGGTCGACTATCCGACGCTGCTGGCGGCGATGGTGGACACCGCGCTGGCCAGGGGTACCGGCCTGCGCTAACCGACCGGCGCGGGATCGGCCGGGCGCGCGGGGAGGGTCTCGGTGATCGTCGCCGACATCAGCTGGATCGGCGTCGGCCCCGAACCGGCGGGCAGGGTCAGCGCGACGTAGACGGGTCGGTCGACGGCGTACCAGGTGCTGCGCGTGCCGTCGCCCGACTGTCCGCCGCCCGCGTCTGCCTCGCCCACCCCTGCTTCGCCCGCCCGCGCCTCGCCCACCCGGAACCATGCCACGGCGTCCACCATCTGCAGCGGTGCCCCGACGACGAACTCGGCGGGGCGGTCCAGCCCGCACCGCAGCACCACCGGCTCGGCGCCGGGCTCGGCCCGCCACGCGGCGG
>NZ_JACKSJ010000061.1 GCF_025821665.1 [Mycobacterium] manitobense | reverse complement strand
GCCGGCCGCCCTGGNGCCGGCCCGCCGCAGCGCGACCACCTCGGCATGCGGCCCGCCCGGCGGCTCGGTGGCGCCCACGCCGGCGACCTCACCCTCCGCGTCGAGGATCACCGCACCCACCGGCGGGTTGGGGTAGGTCGTGCCCTTCACGCGGTCGGCGTGTTCGACGGCCAGCCGCATCGCGGCCTCGGGGGTCACAGCACCAGGTGTCGGGATGCCCCTGCGGCCCGCTGGCGCAGCGACGCCACGGCGGCCGCGGGATCCTCGGCGCTGTAGACCGCGGACCCGGCGACGAAGCAGTCCACCCCGGCCTCGGCGGCCGCCTCGATGGTGTCGGCATTGATGCCGCCGTCGATCTCGACCAGGATCGTCAGTTCGCCGGCGTCGACGAGTCGGCGGGCGGTTGCCACCTTCGTCAGCACCTCGGGGATGAACTTCTGGCCGCCGAAGCCGGGCTCGACGGACATCACCAGCAGGGTGTCGAAGTCGCGGAGGATCTCCAGGTAGGGCTCCAACGATGTCCCGGGCTTCACCGAGAGGCCGGCCTTGGCGCCTGCGGCGCGGATGTCGCGGGCCACGCCCACCGGGTTGTCCGTCGCCTCGGCGTGGAATGTGACGTTGTAGGCGCCTGCCTCCGCGTACGGCGGGGCCCACCGGTCCGGATCCTCGATCATCAGATGGCAGTCCATCGGGATGTCGGTGACCTTGAGCAGCGACTCGACCACCGGCAGGCCGAGCGTGAGGTTCGGCACGAAGTGGTTGTCCATCACGTCGACGTGCAGCCAGTCGGCGCCCGTCACGACGGCGGTCTCGTCCGCCAGTCGGGCGAAGTCGGCGGCCAGGATCGACGGCGCGATCATCGGTTGCTCCGGCATGGATTTCACCCTACTTCCAGCGCCGCGGCGAACATCGCGTCGGTGCCGTGCCGGTGCGGCCACAGCTGGACGTACGGGCCGTCGCCGAGGTCGGGCAGCGGGTCGCGGCCCGCGGCGAACATCGGCCGGGTGTCCAGCGCGGTGACCGGGTGGCGGCGCAGCGCGTCGGCCACCACGCCCACCGTCTCGGCCAGGTGCGGCGAGCAGGTGGCGTAGAGCACGACGCCGCCCGGGCGGGTGAGCGCGATCGCCGCCGCGAGGAGTTCACGTTGCAGCTTCGCCAGGGCGGGCACGTCACCGGGCTGCCTGCGCCAGCGGGCCTCGGGTCTGCGGCGCAGCGCGCCGAGGCCGGTGCACGGCGCGTCGACCAGCACCCGGTCGAACCCGGGCGCCAGCCCACTGTCGCGGCCGTCGGCGCGCACCACCTCGACCCCGAGGCCGAGGGTGTTCTGCTGCACCATGTCGGCGCGGGCGGGTGCCGGTTCGACGGCCGTCACCCGGGCGCCCGTCCCGGCGCCGATGGCGGCCAGCATCGCGGTCTTGCCGCCCGGTCCGGAGCACAGGTCGAGCCAGCGGCCGGTGTCGCCGTCGACGGGAGCCCGCGTCAGGGCCAGGGCCACCAGCTGGCTGCCCTCATCCTGCACCAGCGCGGTGCCGTTGCGCACGGGCTCGAGGGTGCCGGGGTCGCCGCTGGGCAGATGCACGGCGTACGGCGAGTAACGGCCGACGGTGCCGCCGACGGCCTCGGCCAGCGCGTCGGCGCCGAGCACGCCGGGCCGTGCCGCCAGGTGCACCACCGGTCGTTCATTGTCCGCCCCAAGCACGGCGTCCAGCTGTCCGGCGTCCGCGCCGAGCGCATCGGTGAACGCCTGCGCGATCCACCGCGGGTGGGCATGTGTGAACGCGGTGTGGCCGACCGGGTCGGCGTCCGCGGGCGGCGCGAGCTCGGCGATCCAGGACTGTTCGTCGCGCCTGCCGATGGTCCGCAACACGCCGTTCACGAAACCCGCTCGCGCCGTGTCGAATTCGATGCCGGCCTGTTCGACGGTGGTGGACACCGCGGCGTGTGGTTCCACCCGGGTGCGCAGCAGCTGATAGGCGCCCAGCCGCAGCAGGTCGAGCAGCATCGGGTCGATGCGGTCGACCGGCCGCCCTGCCGCGCGTTCGATCACGGCGTCGAGCAGGCCGCGGGTGCGGCAGGCGCCGTAGGTCAGTTCGGTCGCGAAAGCGGCGTCGCGGCCGGTGATCCCGCGCTCCCGCAGCATCGCGGGCAACGCCAGGTTGGCGTACGCGTCACGCTCGGACACCGCCCGCAGGACGTCGAGGGCGGCGCGGCGGGCCGGATCGAGCGGTGTCCGGCGGGGCCGCTTGGTGTTCCTGGGCCGGGTCACTGGGCGCGGACCGATTCGTCGAGTCGGGCGCCCCTGGCCCAGTCGCCTGCGCTCATCATCTTCTTGCCGGGCGGCTGGATCATGTCCAGCCGGACGGCCGCCGAACCGGTGCCCACCAGCACGCCGTCCCGCGACACGCGAACCTCCCCGGGCGCCAGGGCATCTGCGGCGTTGTCGTCGACCGTGACCCGCCCCACCTTGACCCGGAGGTCACCGATCATGGTCCACGCGCCGGGATTCGGCGTGACCGCCCGGATCCGGCGGTCGACGACGTGGGCGGGCAGGTCCCATCGCACCCGGGCCTCGTCGACGGTGATCTTCGGCGCCACCGTCACCCCGTCGGACGGCTGCGGCACCGCGGTCAGGGTGCCGTCGGCGATGCCGTCGAGGGTGGTCTCGAGCAGGGCGGCCCCCGACACCGCGAGGCGTTCCAGTAGCGCACCGGCGGTGTCGGTGGGACGGATGGTCTCGGTGACCACCCCGTAGACCGGTCCGGAGTCCAGCGCCGGTTCGATCAGGAACGTGGTGGCTCCGGTCACCGTGTCGCCTGCGGCGATCGCGGCCTGCACGGGCGCGGCGCCGCGCCAGGCGGGCAGCAGCGAGAAGTGCAGGTTGATCCAGCCGTGCGCGGGCACGGCGAGCAGCGGCTCGCGCAGCAGCGCGCCGTAGGCGACCACCGCGCAGCAGTCCGGTTGCAGGGCGCTCAGTTCGGCGACGAACTCCTCGGAGTTGGGCCGCTGCGGGCGCAGCACCGGTACGCCGTGTTCGAGGGCCACCTCGGCGACCGGCGACGGCGAGGGCTTCGCGCGCCTGCCCGACGCGGCGTCCGGGCGGGTGAGCACGGCGATCACCTCGTGGTGAGGCGAGGCGAGCAGCCGTCGCAGCGACGGCACGGCGGGATCCGGCGTGCCGGCGAAGACGATGCGCACCGCGACAGTCTAGGGAAGCGCCGGCTCAACGGGGCGTCTGGTAGTACTCGCGAGTGGTGGTGCCCGCGAGCGGCGCGACGAACATCCAGGGGATGGTGGTGGCGAGCCGGTTCAACGTGGCGACCGCGTCGTTGTAGTACTGGCGGGCGAATGCCAGCTTGTTCTCGGTGTCGGCGAGATTGTCCTGCAGCTGCAGGAAGTTGCTCGACGACGAGAGTTGCGGGTAGTTCTGCCCCAGCGCGACCACCTCGCGCACCGCGGTGTCGAGATCGCGTTCGGCGGTGCTGCGCTGGGTCACCGACGTGCTGCCGGTGGCCGCCGTCAGCGCCGCGCGTGCCGCGGTGACGTGGTCGAGGATCGCCTTCTCGTGCGCGGCGAACGTCGTGACGGTGTGCACCAGGCCGGGGATCAACGAGGCCCGCCGGGTCAACTCGACGTCGATGCCGGCGAGGGCCTCGGCGACGCGGACGTCGGCGGCCCGAAGCCGGTTGTAGCCCATCACGAATCCAACCAGCACCGCGACGGCCAGCACCAGGATCAGTACGAGCAGGAATCTCACCACGAGCCGCCTCCTCCTCCGCCACCGCCGCCACCGCCGCCGCCACTGCTGGAGCTGCTGCTGCTCCCGCTACTCGACGACGAGGACGCCTGAGAGGCGGTGTAGGCCCCGATCGACGACGACAGCGCCGACTCGAAGCTGTCGAAGTCACTGCCGGCGGACCCCATGAATCCGGAGCCCGTCGACGACGACGAGTTGTACCACTCCGGTTGCGGCGCAGGCATTCCCATCGTGGTCTGATATTTCGCAGCCCACAGCGCCGCGGCGCCCGCAGCGACCGCGAAGGGCATGTAGGCGGTGTAGAGGTCCTTGCGCGCGGCGAAGTCGAACCGGGTCTCGGCCGAGTCGGTGGCCAGCATCCGGTGGAATCCGCCCACCTGTGACCACAATTCGCGGCCGGCTGGGGTACGCCGGGTGCCCACGCCTTTCGACCACGACGACAGGGAGAGCAGGAAGAAGGCGGCGAACGGCAGCCCCCACATGGTGGCCGGGACGCCCCACCGGAAGAACCCGCACACCGCAAGGACGAACGCGACGCCACTGGCGATCGTGGCCCACAGCTCCTTCTTCTGCTTGACCAGCAGCCCGCCGTCGAAGGCCCATTTCTCGACGGCGTCGGCCATCTCCTTCTTGGCCTTCTCGAGCTTCTTGCCCGCGGAAACCGCCTTCTTGGCCTCGAACTCCGAGCCGGGCGACATCACCTTGAGCGCCGATCCGACTGCGACGCTGACCGGGTCGACGTCGGCCCAGGCGCCGCGTTCGGCGACCCCGCGCACGTTCCACTGATCGGAGTTGACCTGCCGCAGGTCGACCAGGCCGCGGTCGGCCAGGTGGAACAGCGTCGCCGTCAACCCGTGCTTGGGGACGGTCTCGGTGCGGATGTACTCGACCTGAACCGGCCCGAGACCCGGCGGCGGCGCGTACTGCAGCGGGAATCCCGGCGGTGTTTCGCGCGTCGCGCGTGAGGACAGCCACCCGCCGGCGGCGCCCAGTGCGGTGAGCGCGGCGACCCAGGCGGCGGTGGTGGTCGACCGTCCGAAGATGCGGTCCCAGTAGTAGGTCCACGGCAGCTCGGCGCGGGCGGGCGTCGCGACATCCAGTCCCGCGCGCAGCGTCACCGGCGTACCGGGCTTCAGGTTCAGCGCCTGAAGGGTGACGGTGTCACCGTCGACGGCGAGGTCGCGGCAGGCCCGACCGACGCCCACCCCGACGCTGCACTGCGCCCCGGTGACCGGCCCCGGCAGTCGCACCGTGATGTCGGCCCGCTCGATGGTGTTGTTCCACGCCGGTGCGATGACGTTCCAGTAGAACGCCGAGCGTGAGTTCGGCTCACCGGTGGTCGCGGCGAATGCCCGGTCGGCGCCCGTGCTTCCCGGGTCCAGCACACCCGGGATCGCGTAACGGATCTCGAAGATGTGCGCGCCGGCGTCGAGCGTGATGTCGGCGTCGCCGATCTTGGCCACCCGGAACCGGTCGCCGCTCTCCCAGAGCATCCGGTAGTTCGCGGGCGCACCGTCGAGGATGATCGACGTGATCTCCGGGATCTGCCGCACGTGCGGGCTGTTCCGGTTGCCGACGTCCCAGTACCGGAAGAGGCCGTGCCGTCCGCCCGGGAACTCGGCGGTGATGGTCTCGGTCGCGTACAGGGTCCCGTCGGCGGCGACGGTGTACTCGGCGCGATAGTTGCTGAACACCACCGGATCGTCGACCTGGCCACCGCCGCCGCCGGCTTCCAGGAGAAGCGGCCAGAGCAACCCGATCGCGATGACTCCCGCGGTGATCAGCCAGGCGATCGGCCGCCGCATGAGAACCTCCCGTCCGGCGTGAGACGCCGCGTGCGACTCACCCTATGTGCAACGGGTCCATCTGCACCCGAACCGGTTCGTGTTCGCGCCGCGCGCTCTGCACGCCGATCGCCCGGCGCAGCGCGGCGGCCAGTTCGTGGCCACGGCCGCGGTCGACGCGCACCAGCATCCGGATCACCTCGGCGCCTGCGGGAAGGCCTGCCGGCTTGCGCACACCGGGCGGCAGTTCGACGGGCCCGAGCACGTCGGTCCCGGCGGGGAGCTCAGCCTCGTCGAGCAGCGCGGTCACCGCGGGCGGCACGCCGTCGACCGCGGCCATGTGCGAGCTCGGTGGCAGACCCACCTCGGCGCGCGAATCGAGTTCCAGTTCGGCGTGACCGACCGGATCCCAGCGGATCAGCGCCTGCACGGTCGGCAGCGACGTCTCGGCGACCACGACGACCACGCCGCCGTCCCCGCGCGGGCGGACCAGTGTGGCCACCGACAGCCACCTCCGCAGTGTGTCCTCCGCGGCGCGCAGGTCCTGGCGGCCCAGCAGGGCCCAGCTGTCCAGCAGCAGCGCCGCTCCGTACCCCTGCGGGGCGACGGGTTCGGCTCCCGGCGTGGCGACGACGAGTGCCGGTCCTTCGCCCACCATCGCGACCACCGACTCCCCCGACGACGTGATCACCGACTGCCCGGGGAACGCCCGGCCGAGTTCCTCCGCGGTGCGGCGGGCGCCGACGACCACCGCCCGCACCGCACCCGACCCGCACCGCGTGCAGCGCAACACCGGGTCGTGCCTGCCGCACCACCGGCACACCGCGCCCTCGCCGCCCCGCTCCGACAGCGACAGCGGTCCGGCGCAATGCCTGCACCGGGCCACGGTCCGGCACTTCGCGCACGCCAGCGAGGGGACGTAGCCGCGGCGCGGCACCTGCACCAGCACCGGCCGCG
>NZ_JACKSJ010000060.1 GCF_025821665.1 [Mycobacterium] manitobense | reverse complement strand
CCGCAACCCGGTCTGCGCAGTCGCGCGCTGTTCAGCACCGAGCAGATCGAGACCGGACTCGACGCGTTGGCGGCCGGCCAGCAGGACGACGGCGGTTGGCTCTTCGACTGGGCCGCATGGGCCCCCGCGCAGTCCACCGAGTGGCGTGGGCTGGTGACGTTGCGGGCGCTGCAGACACTGCGGGCCAACGGGCGGATCTGAGGGTCAGTCGCCGCGGGAGTGCCGGCCGCGGGTCCGGCGGGTATGCGAGCCCGCGGGCAGGTCATCCTCGGTGACCGAGGCCGGCGGTTCCGTCGGCTGCAGCCAGCCCTGCTGATCGCTGTGGAATCCGGTGCGGACCGGCTGTTGCTGCTGCGGGCCCAGCCAATCGTCGAGCATGCCGCGCCAGGCCGGCTCCGGTTCGGGTTCCGGTTCCGGTTCCGGTTCCTCGGTGGGGTGTGACCAGGTCTCCACCGGGCCCGGATGCCAGACCTCGGCCGGGGCGTGCAGCGGATGCTCGACGTGGTCGTAGATCCGGTCGGTGATCGGGTCGTCGGTGACTGCCCGGACGATGTCGGTGGGCGGGTCCGCGGCAGGGAGCACGGGCTCCCAGTCGACGGTGTACTCGATGTAGTCGTCCTCTTCGTCCCAGGTTTCGTCGAGGGAATGCTGTTCCTCGACGGGCGGGACCCGCGCCGGCACCGGGGCCGAGGGCGTGGCGAACCCACGCAGGAAGATCGCGCCCGCCACCCCGAACAGC
>NZ_JACKSJ010000059.1 GCF_025821665.1 [Mycobacterium] manitobense | reverse complement strand
TTGATGACATAAATCCGCCCGTCAGGTGCAACTGCTACCCCAGATGGACGACTGCCCGTGTACTCAATACTGTTGATCAGTGCGTCACGGGAGGGCACCACTGTCGCGACGATTGTTACGATGACTGACTTCTCGCCGTCACTCGCGGTGATGCCGAAGGGAACGACCTTCGGCGCGTTCTTGTCCCATGCACTCATAAGGGCAGTGGTTGATGGCGTGAAGGTCCAATCACCGGTGTTTATGTCGATGATGACACGGCCTTCCTTTACGGAAGGCGGGCTGTTCAGAGTATATGTGAGCCGGTCTCCGTCGGGGTCTGTGACGTGTAGCGATCCGGTGACCTGACCGGTTGAAGGATCCAACCGATCAATCGAGTACGCGGGATCACCAACCACCGGAGCACCGTTATCTGTCGGTACAACAGGGGAAATGGTGACGGTGACGTCTTTCGTAATGGTGCTTCCGTCGTTCTTACCG
>NZ_JACKSJ010000058.1 GCF_025821665.1 [Mycobacterium] manitobense | reverse complement strand
GGCCTCCACCGGCTCGCTCTTGGGGTTGCCGGCGCGGTCGCACACGGCCAGCGTCACCCGGGGGGTGTTGCGAATTCGCTTGACCTTCCAGGACTTCGCCTGGGTGATGGCCAGCAGCCGGTCACCCTCGGGGACGGCCCAGATGGCGGTCGGCTTGGGCCTGCCGTCCTTGGTGAACGTGGTCAGCAGGATGTAGTCGGCCTTGGCGACATCGGAGAAGGTGAGAGCCATGCTGTGAATCCTATGTCGGCCGCGGGAGTGCTCAGCCTTCGAGCTCACCCTCGGTCTCCAGCAGCACCTGTTTGAGACCGTCGAGGGTGGCCGGCTCCGGGGCCGCCCACATCCCGCGGCCGGCCGCTTCCAGCAGCCGCTCGGCCATCCCGTGCAGCGCCCACGGGTTGGATTGGTTCATGAACTTACGGTTCTCGTCGTCGAGCACGTAGCTCTGGCTGAGCTGCTCGTACATCCAGTCCGCCATCACATGGGCGGTGGCGTCTTAGCCGAACAGATAGTCGACCGTGGCGGCCATCTCGAAAGCCCCCTTGTAGCCGGGCGTCTTAGCCGAACAGATAGTCGACCGTGGCGGCCATCTCGAAAGCCCCCTTGTAGCCG
>NZ_JACKSJ010000057.1 GCF_025821665.1 [Mycobacterium] manitobense | reverse complement strand
GCATGCCAGCCGACCACCGCGTCGACCGAATTGTTCACCATCGCTTCGCTGTACAGGATGACCGGGTCCAGCGCCGACACCGACGCGGCGATGCCGACGTTGCGCAGTTGATCGGCCGCGGTGTTGGCCACCGCGATGGAGGTCGGGTCATTGGCCGCCACCCCGAGGACCACCGTGAGCTGTTCACCGTCCTTGACGATCTGGCCGCGGGCCTCGTCCGGTGCGGGACTGCCCGGGGTGCTGGGCTGCGTGGGCGTGATGGGTTCGATCCGGTAGCCGGCGTCGGCGAGCAGATTCAGCGCGGCCTCCCGACTCATCGCCGGCGGCGCGGTGGGCACGTAACCGGGGTCCGAGGGTGAGCGCACCTGCGCCTGCGCCAGCGTCACGGTGTTGTCGGATCCGGCCCCGACGGCGGCCAGCAGGTCCACGTCGAGCAGACCGAACAGCGCCTTGCGGACCCGCAGATCGGCCAGCGCCGGCTGCTGGGCGCGCAGGGTCACCTGCATGACCCGCGGGGTCGGCTGCTGGGCGCGCAGGGTCACCTGCATGACCCGCGGGGT
>NZ_JACKSJ010000056.1 GCF_025821665.1 [Mycobacterium] manitobense | reverse complement strand
GGCTGCCACCGCCTGTGCCTCGACACCCGGCGGCGGTGGCCCGGGCGGCGCCGGCGGACCCGGTTCGGCCGTCGCCGGCGCCGACATCAGGATGGCGAACGCCGCACCGGCCGCGGCGAGCACTGCCCCACGCTCGAAGAGACCCATACCGACCGCCCTTTCCTTGCGTCCCGGTGTTATCCCATTGTCTTCCTTCCCCGTGATTTTGTTACCAAAGTGGCCGATGTTCTCCGACGGACGGCGGGAGCTCCCGTCCGCGGTGCGGTGCCCGCCGGATTCCCGGAACCAGGGGCGACCGCCGCATGCGTGGTGTAGCAATGGATTACCGGCCTGCAGACGATGTCGTTTCCGAGGGAGCCGCCCGTGACCATCAGCGTTCCCGTCCCCGGCCTGCCCCCCGGGTTCGACTTCACCGATCCCGACCTCAACCGCGATCGACTCCCAGAGCAGGAGCTGGCGGCGTTGCGGCGCACCGCGCCGATCTGGTGGAACGCGCAGCCCGACGGGATCGGCGGATTCGACGACGGCGGTTACTGGGTGGTGACCAGACACCGGGATGTCAAGGAGATATCCAAACGCAGCGACGTGTTCTCCAGTCTCGAGAACACGGCGCTGCCCCGGTATCCGGCGGGGTCGACCGGCGAGCAGCGCGAGACCGGCAAATTCGTGCTGTTGAACATGGACGCACCGCACCACACCCATCTGCGCAAGATCATCTCGCGCGGCTTCACCCCGCGCGCCGTCGAACGACTCCGCGAGGACCTCGCCCAGCGGGCTCAGAACATCGCCAAGAACGCCACCGCCCAAGGCACGGGCGACTTCGTCGAGCAGGTGTCCTGCGAGCTCCCGCTGCAGGCCATCGCGGGTCTTCTCGGCGTACCGCTGGACGACCGCAAGAAGCTGTTCGACTGGTCCAACCAGATGGTCAGCGACGACGATCCCGAGTTCGCCCACCACGACAACCGCAACGCCGCGGTCGAACTCATCATGTACGCCATGCAACTGGCCGCCATGCGCGCCGAACAACCCGGCGAGGACATTGTCACCAAGCTCATCGAGGCCGATGTCGACGGGCACAAGCTCACCGATGATGAGTTCGGGTTCTTCGTGGTGCTGCTGGCGGTCGCGGGCAACGAGACCACCCGCAACTCGATCACCCACGGCATGATCGCGTTCACCGAGTTCCCCGAACAGTGGGAGCGCTACAAGAAGGAGCGCCCCGCCACCGCCGTGGACGAGATCGTCCGGTGGGCGACGCCCGTGACGTCGTTCCAGCGCACCGCCCTGGTGGACTACGAGCTGTCCGGCGTCCGGATCCAGAAGGGCCAGCGGGTCGTGATGTCCTACCGGTCGGCGAATTTCGATGAAGAGGTGTTCGGCGACCCCTTCTCCTTCGACATCTTCCGCGACCCCAATCCGCACGTCGGGTTCGGTGGCACGGGCGCGCACTACTGCATCGGCGCCAACCTGGCCAGGATGACCATCGACCTGATGTTCAACGCGATCGCCGACCACCTGCCCGACCTCCGGCCGGTCTCACCGCCGGAACGGCTGCGGTCCGGATGGCTCAACGGCATCAAGCACTGGCAGGTGGACTACACCGGGGGCAACGCCGGCGTCGGCTGACGAGTGGGCGCGGTCGCCGGGTAGTCGATGATCGACCGCCAGTACTCCTCGGGGATCTCGGTGTTCGACCGCAGCACCATCGCCAGGCCGGTGGCCATTGCCATGCCGAGCAGTCCGAGCCACAGCCCCGCGAGGCCGATGACCACCCACAGCGCCGTCGTGACCGCAGGCCACGGCGACACCATTGTGAGTGCGGGCGCGAAGAAGAAGCCGGCGCCGATGTACCACGCGGAACCCGCGCGGTCGGAGGCCAGGACGAAGCGCAGCCACCGCGGGATGGGTCGGCGGGCGCCGGTGGTGTTGGGCGTCAGGTCTGGCATCGGTGCTCCTCGGCTCGACGGGGACACTGTCAACGGTGCCGCGGCGGGGTAAGCGGGGCAATTACCTCCGAGGTAGTCGCGGCCGGCGGGTTCTGCGGCGACACTGTGGTGATGACGAGCGCGCATACCTCGACACCGCCGTTCGGGACGCTGCTGCGGAGCTGGCGGGAACGCCGTCGGCTGAGCCAGCTGGATCTGGCCATTCAGGCCGACGTGTCGGCACGGCACGTCAGCTTCGTCGAGACGGGCCGTTCGGCGCCAAGCCGGGCGATGGTGCTGAGACTGGCCGACGCCCTCGACGTCCCGCGCCGCGAGCAGAACCTGCTGCTGACCGCGGCCGGCCTGGCGCCGGTGTACACCGAGCGCGCGCTCGACGACCCCGACATGTCGGCGGTCCGCGCAGGCATCACCAGGGTGCTTGACGCCTATGACCCCTTCCCGTGCGTGGTGGTCGACCGCGGGTGGAACATCCTCCAGGCCAACGCGGGCGCCGGTGTGCTGCTCGACGGGGTGGCGCCGCACCTGCTCGCCGAACCGAACGCACTGCGGATCGCCCTGCATCCCGACGGGCTGGCGCCCAGGATCCGCAACTTGGCTCAGTGGCGGCATCACCTGGTGTCCCGGCTGCGCCGGGAGGTGGCCGCAGGCGGCTCCGCCGGCCTGGCCGCGCTCCTCACCGAAATCGGGTCCTATGGCGCGGATTCGGCGCGCGCAACCGATCTCGGCGGCGTCGCGGTGCCGTTCGAGCTGACCACGCTGAAGGGCGTGCCGCTGACTTTTCTGAGCCTGGTCACCACCTTTGGCACGGCCCTGGACCTCACCGCCGCCGAACTGAGCATCGAGGCGTTCCTGCCCGCCGACGAGCAGACGGCCGCCGCTTTGCGCTGACCGAGGGGTTTGTACGGCGGCTGTGCCGGGAAAGCGCCCGTGCGAACGGGACGACGTGGATAAGGTGACGACGTGAACAGCCGGATCATCGCAGTTGCTGGAGCAGTACTCGTCGCCGGAGTCGGCGCGTGCTCGACGCCGCCTGCGGCGGTGGGCACACACACCGCGCGGGTGAGCATCAACGGCAAGAACATCAATCCCCCGCCGGCCATCCGGTGTATTCAGCAGGGCTGGAACTGGCTGGTCGAGACGCCCGACAAGGAATCCGGCTTCCGTGCCGCTTTCTCGACCGGTGACAAGATCACCGCGCAGTCGGTGGAGATCCGCGGACTCGACGGTTTCACCGGCGCGTTCTGGGAAGGCACGAACGGCGACGGCAAGGCGACCGTCGACAACGGCCGCGTCAAGATCACGGGCACCGCCCAGGGCGAATTCGAGGGCAACTCGGACGAGGCGACCGCCACGTTCGACATCGAGACGAAGTGCTAACTGGTCTGACCACTTGACCTCTGGCCAATAGTCGTGCCAGGCTGGCAGCATGCCGCTGCAGCCAGTCCACCGCCGATCCGTCCCCGAAGACGTGTTCGACCAGATCATGTCGGGTGTGCTCACCGGCGAGATGGCGCCAGGAGACGCCCTGCCGAGCGAACGGCGGCTCGCCGAGGTACTCGGTGTGTCGCGTCCCGCCATCCGTGAAGCGCTCAAACGCCTCGCCGCGACCGGCCTCGTCGAAGTGCGGCAGGGCGACACCACCACCGTGCGCGACTACCGCAGACACGCCGGCCTGGACCTGCTCCCCCGGCTCCTGCTGCACGGCGGCGATCTCGACGTCGCCGTGGTGCGCAGCATCATCGAGACCCGGCTGCACAACGGGCCGAAGGTGGCCGAACTGGCCGCCCGGCGCCGGCCCGATGACCTTCCGGACCGGCTCGACGAGGCGGTCCGGATGTTGGACGCCGAGCAGGACCCCGTCGACCGGCAGCGCCACGCGCTGAGCTTCTGGGACCTGGTGGTCGACGGCGCGGACTCGATCGTCTTCCGGCTGATGTACAACACGCTGCGCGCCACGTACGAACCGGCACTGCCCGCGCTCGCCACCCTGATGGCCGAGGAAGTCGGGCGTCCCGACGCCTATCGCGCCGTCGCCCACGCCGTCCGCCTGCGCGACCCGGCCGCCGCCGAGGAGGCGGCGCAACGGCTCCTCGAACCGGCTTCCACCGCCCTGCTGACCGCCCTCGACGCCCTGGAGGAGACACGATGAGCAACGCCACCGACCGCCGCCCGCGCAAGGGCTTCACCCTGTCCGACGCCGCGCGGGAGTTCATCCGACATCCCTCGCCTTGGATGATCTCGGCGCTGCTGCTGAGCGCCGCCGTCGCCCGCGTCATGGCCGGCGACTGGCAGGTCACCGACGCGGTCGTGCCGGTGGTGATGGTCGCGCTCTTCCCGTTCCTGGAGTGGGTGATCCACGTCTGCGTGCTGCACTGGCGGCCGAGGCGCGTCGGCCGGCTCGTCGTCGATCCGCTGCTGGCGCGCAAACACCGTGAGCACCACGTCGATCCACGCGACATCCCGGCGATCTTCATCCCCTGGCCTGCGCTGCTGTGGGTGCTGCCGGTCGCCGTCGCCGTGGCCCTACTGGCCTTCCCGCGGCTCGCGATGGGCCTGACGTTCCTGGTCTGCCTGGCGGTGCTGGGCATCTGCTACGAGTGGTGCCACTACCTGATCCACAGCGATTACAAGCCGAGAACGGCCGTCTACCGGGCGATCTGGCGCAACCACCGCCAGCACCACTTCAAGAACGAGCACTACTGGTTCACGGTCACCAGCACGGGCACCGCAGACCGCCTGCTCGGGACCTATCCCGATCCCGCCGGCGTGCAGACCTCACCGACAGCCAGGAACCTGCACGCCGAGCTTCCGTCGTGAGCGAAACCGTCAGGACTGCACGATGATCGGATCACCGACGCGGACCATGTCGAAGTACCACGCCGCGTTGTCCGGGCTGAGGTTGATGCAGCCGTGGCTCACATTGCTGTAGCCCTGCGATCCGACCGACCAGGGCGCGGAGTGCACGTACACCCCGCCCCAGGTCACCCGGACGCCGTACTCACCCTTGATCAGGTAGCCCTCGGGATCGTCGAGTGGGATGCCGATCGTGCGTGAGTCGAAGGTGACGTTGCGCTGCTTCTCCAGTGCCGTGAACGAACCGACGGGCGTTGCGAATCCGTACTTGCCCATCGACGCAGGCATCTCCCGCAGCACCTCGTCGTCCATGCTCACGGTGAACGTGTGCGCGTTGATGTCGGCCACTGCGACCACCTCGGCCGCCGTCTCGAAGCTCGTCGGCGCACCACCGACGGAGAGCGAGATGGTGGAGTGTGCCGGCCAGAAGCCCTCCGGCTCCCAGGACACCACGCTGTTGCTCCGCCAGACGAACTCACCCGCGGGTGTGCCGGGTGAGTCGAATCTGATGGCGCGCTCTGCGGCGCGGCGGTCGGTGACCGGGGCGCTGAAGGACACGACCACCGGATGCGCCACGCCGACGACGGCGCCGGCAGCGGGTTCCACCTTCGCCACCCGCAGCGAGGTGTCGACCGCCGCCGAACCGACGGACACCGATCCCGCCAGGGCGGTGACCGCGATGCCGGCAATCACTGCGAACCGTCGGACCGCTCTGCGCACCGTCATGCCCCCAGTGTAGTTCGTCACGGTCGCACCGGCCGAGAAGCGCTGGCCCGCACGTGGGTACACGCCCACGCCACCGATGTCAGATTCATCCACGTCCTCTTCATCGGACGGCGACGGCGAATCGTTTCACCCGGACCGCAACCGTGGCGGCGCCGACGTGCGTCCGAGCGCCATCACGCCGTACCCGAAAGCCAGGAAAACGGCGGCGAGCAGCGCGATGTTGGCGGCCACGGTGGGCAGCCCCACGCTCTGCGGATCCAGGAAGTAGTAGGGCGCGCGCCTGCCGGCGTGGTTGAGCACCGCGAGGGCGACCACCACGTAGACCGCGGGATAGCCCAGCCACAGCAGCGGCTGCCACCACCGGATGCCGGACCGGCGTGCCAGCAGCCATTCGGCGACGACCAGTACCGGCACCGCCACGTGCAACAGGAAGTTCGCCGGCGTGTAGCCCATGCTGTGGTCGGTCAGCACGAGGTTCCAGACCAGCCCGGCGACCACCACGTACACCACGACGGCGCCGCGCAACCCGGCGCGCGCGTCGGCACGCGGGGACACCAGGGTGCACAGGTAGAACACCGCGGCCAGCAGATTGGCCTGGTAGGTGAACGTGATCAACCGCCACAGCACACCCGAGCGCGACGACAGTTCCACGATGACCACCGCGGCCACCACCGCCGCCACGATGACCACCCGCAGGGCCAGCCGCAGCATCTGCGCGCCCCGTGTTTCGGTGTCCCTCACCCCAGCCAGGTTAGCGGCAGCCCGGCGTGCCCCCTCGGTGCCCGGACAACGGCCTCGATTACCGCGCCCGCCGGCAGAGGCCGTGGCAGGGTGTCGGCATGACAGCGGTGGACGAGGCACAGGAGCGACCCGCCGGACGGACGCTCTTCGGGCATCCCGTCGGACTGGCCAACCTGTTCGGGGTGGAACTGTGGGAGCGGTTCTCCTACTACGGGATGGTCACCATCCTGGGCTACTACCTGTACTACGAGGTGACCAAGGGCGGGCTGGGGCTGCCGCAGGCCACCGCGACAGGCATCGTCGGGGCCTACGGCGGGCTGGTGTATCTGTCCACCGTGCTCGGCGGCTGGGTCGCCGACCGGCTGCTGGGCATGGAGCGCACCGTGTTCTACGGCGGCGTGGTGGTGATGCTGGGGCACATCGCGCTGGCGCTGCTGCCCGGTCTCGCCGGGGTCGGGACCGGTCTGGTCCTGGTCGCACTCGGGTCGGGTGCGCTCAAGGCCAACGCCTCGTCGCTGCTCGGCACGCTGTACGCGAAGGGCGATCCGCGCGCCGACGGCGGGTTCACCCTCTTTTATCTGGGCATCAACCTCGGCGCGTTCATCGGCCCGCTCATCACCGGCCTCCTGCAGAACAGCCTCGGTTTCCACTACGGCTTCGGGGCCGCGGCGATCGGGATGGCCCTCGGGTTGATCCAGTACGTCGTCTTCCGCCGCAACCTGGGCACGCACGGACGTGACGTTCCGAACCCATTGCCACGCAGTAAGATCGGCGTTTTCGTCGGATTGTTCGTCGCGGCGGCGGCCGTAGTCGCGGTCGCCCTCGGCACTGGACTGGTGACACTGGCGAATCTGTCCCAGGTCACCACGGTGGTGATCGTGGCGGCATCCATCCTGTACTTCGTGGTGATGCTGACCAGTAAGAAGGTCGAGCCCATCGAGAAGACCCGGGTCCGGGCCTTCATTCCGCTGTTCATCGCCAATGCGGTGTTCTGGTCGCTGTTCCAGCAGATCTTCACCGTGCTCGCGGTGTACTCCGACGAACGCATGAACTGGTCGATCTTCGGGTGGACCGCACCGTCGAGTTGGATCGGCTCCATCGAACCGGTGTGGATCATCCTGCTCTCACCGGTGTTCGCGGTGATGTGGACCCGGTTGGGTACCCGTGCGCCGACCACCCCGCGCAAGTTCGCCTACGGCGTGATGGGGATGGGCCTGGCGTTCCTGTGTTTCCTGCCGATGGCAGGCACCACGGGCCGGACGGTCCCGGCGCTGTTCGTGGCCGGAGTCCTCGCCGTGTTCGCGGTGTCGGAGTTGCTGCTCTCGCCGATCGGCCTGTCGGTCACCACAAAGCTTGCGCCTGAGGCGTTCAGGGCGCAGATGATGGCGCTGTACTTCTTCTCCGTCGGGCTCGGCACATCGATGTCCGGCGTGCTCGCGGGATACTACGATCCGGCACGCGAATTCGCGTACTTCGGGATCCTGGGCGTCGTGGCGATCGCGGTCGGGGCCGTCGTGTTCGCGGTGTCAGGACCGATCAGCCGGCTGATGGAAGGTGTGCACTAGAGGTCAGTCGGCCAGGATCCGTTGCAGTGCAGACGGTTCGATGTTGCCGCCCGACACGACCACGACCGTCCGGCCTGGCGGTGTCACGCGGCGGCGATACGCGGCCAGACCCACCGCTCCGCTCGGCTCGGCCACCAGGTGCGCCCGGAACGTCAGTTCCCGCACGGCGTCGGTGATCTCGTCCTCGGTGACGGTGAACACGTCGTCGAGCACCTGCTGCAGGTGGGCGAAGGTGAGTTCGGAGGGCTGAGAGCGCAACCCGTCGGCGATCGTGCGGTTGCGTCGCTCGATGGGCCAGTCGACACGGTGGCCGAGTCGCAGCGCCTCGGCCGTGTCGGCGGCCAGTTCCGGTTCCACGCCGAACACCTTGGCGTGCGGGCAGAGTGCCTTGATCGCCGTGCCGATGCCCGACGCCAGTCCGCCGCCGCTGACCGGGACGAGCACGTTGTCGACGTCGGGCAGGTCCTCGGCGATCTCCAGCCCGACGGTGCCCTGGCCGGCGATGATGTCCGGGTGGTCGAACGGCGGCACCAGCACGCCGCCGGTGCGCTCGACCAGTTCGGCGGCGACCGCCTCGCGCCGTCCCGGCCCGCACAGCACCACCTCGGCACCGTGGCCGCGGGTCGCCTCAACCTTCACCGCCGGTGTCTCCTCCGGCATGACGATGTGCGCCGGGCATCCGAATCGGGCCGCGGCGAACGCGACCGCCTGCGCGTGGTTGCCGCTCGAGTAGGCCACCACACCGCGGGCCCGCACGTCGGGGTCGAGGCGGCCGATGGCGTGGAAGGCGCCGCGAACCTTGAACGCCCCTACGGCCTGCAGGCTCTCGGGTTTGAGCCACAGTGGGCGGTCCGGGTCGCCGGCCCAGCCGGCCGGCACCAGCGGGGTACGCAGGACGGCGTCACGGATCCGGTCGGCCGCGGCGCGGATGTCGTCGATGGTGACCAGTTGCACCCGCCCAGTGTGCCCTGTGACCCGGGTCAGGCGCTGCGGCGGGAGGTGAAGCCTGTCGGACCACGCGGTTAGGGTGAGCACGTGTCGACCGATCCTTCGCCACCGGGCTTCTCGTTGCCGATCGTCCCGCGCTACGCGGAGGTGGACCAGCAGGGCGTGGTGTTCAACGGTCACTACCTCACCTGGTTCGACGAAGCCTGTACCGGCTTCCTCGACCACCTCGACGCGACGGACACCGCGTTGTTCGGGACAGGTCACGACCTGCAGGTCGTGCACAGCGAGATCGACTACCTCGCGCCGGTCCGGTGGCGCGACCACGTCCGGGTCGCGGTGCGCTGCGATCGCATCGGGACGACGAGTTTCACGCTCGCTTTCACGGTGTTGCACAGCCGCCCGGGTCTTGCCGAGCAGCCCGCCGTGCAGGGCCGCACGGTCTATGTCGTGGTGGCGAAGGAGGATTGGGCCAAGCGGCCGGTCCCCGACGAACTGCGCGTCGCGCTGACGGGATCGGGCGCAGCCGCGCCGTCGTAGCGGTACCGTCGTCGAATGGGTGATGCCGGTTCGGATGACGGGCCACGGCGCGAGTTGCCGCCGGGGATGGTCGAACAACTCGAACTCGCCTACTCGGGCATGGTGTCCTTCGGTCAGCGGCCGGTGCTCACCGAGACCGGTCAACTCGAGGCGTGGCGACCTGACGTGGCCATCGTCGGGGCGCCCTTCGACATCGGCACCACCAACCGGCCCGGCGCCCGGTTCGGCCCACGCGCCATCCGCGCCACCGCCTACGAACCCGGCACCTACCATCTGGATCTCGGGCTGGAGATCTTCGACTGGCTCGAGGTGGTGGACTTCGGGGACGCTTACTGCCCGCACGGCCAGACCGAGGTGTCGCACAACAACATTCGGGAACGGGTGCACGCCGTCGCGTCGCGCGGGATCGTACCGGTGGTGCTCGGTGGCGACCATTCGATCACCTGGCCGGCGGCCACCGCGGTGGCCGACGTGCACGGCTACGGCAACGTCGGCATCGTGCACTTCGACGCCCACGCCGACACCGCCGACGACATCGAGGGCAACCTCGCGAGTCACGGCACGCCGATGCGCCGCCTGATCGAGTCCGGCGCAGTGCCGGGCACGCACTTCGTCCAGGTGGGCCTGCGCGGCTACTGGCCGCCGCAGGACACCTTCGAGTGGATGCTCGAGCAGGGCATGACGTGGCACACCATGCAGGAGATCTGGGACCGGGGATTCAAGGACGTCATGCGCACGGCGGTCGGCGAGGCACTGGCCAAGGCCGACAAGCTGTACGTGTCGGTCGACATCGACGTCCTGGACCCGGCACACGCGCCCGGCACCGGGACTCCTGAACCGGGCGGCATCACCAGTGCCGACCTGCTGCGGATGGTGCGGCAGCTCTGCCGCGAGCACGATGTGGTGGGTGTCGACGTGGTCGAGGTCGCGCCCGCCTACGACCATGCCGAACTCACCGTCAACGCGGCCCACCGGGTGGTCTTCGAGGCACTCGCCGGAATGGCGGCCCGCCGCCGCGACGCCGCCGGCGCGACGCCGGGCCCGCCGTCGAGGTGAACCGATGGTGACCGTGCGTCCGGCGGTCGAATCCGACCTCGCCGTCGTCGCCGGGATCTACGCCCACCACGTCCGCACCGGCGTCGCGACGTTCGAGCTGGAACCACCCGACAGTGCGGAATGGCGCCGTCGCCTGGAGGCGGGGCGCTCCGCCGGCCTGCCCTTCCTGGTGGCCACGGTGTCCGGTGAGGTCATCGGCTACGCCTACTGCGCTCCGTGGAAACCGCGTCCGGCCTACCGGCACACCGTCGAGGACTCGGTCTATCTCGCGCCGGAGGCGACCGGCCGCGGCGCCGGGGGCCTACTGCTCGACCACCTCCTGGCCGGGTGTGCCGACGCGGGTGTCCGCCAGGTGATCGCCGTCATCGTCGACGCCGATGCGGCGGCTTCGGTTGCACTGCACCGGAAGCGGGGCTTCGTCGAAGCCGGCAGGTTGACGGCGGTGGGCTACAAGCACGGCCGATGGCTCGACACCCTGCTGCTGCAGCGCAGTCTCGGCGGGTGAGACGGCCGAACCCTGGGTACACCCGCTCCGTCTCACCAACGACGGCAGGAGGCAAGATGGGTTCGGGCACGATCACCACCGCGGTACCGGGACGGCTGGATCGCCTGCCCTGGTCCCGATTCCACTGGCGCGTCGTCCTCGGTCTCGGCGGGGTGTGGATCCTCGACGGGCTCGAAGTGACCATGGTCGGCAACGTCGCCTCGCGGCTGACCGAGGAAGGCAGCGGCATCCAACTCAGCGCCGGTGAGATCGGGATCGCCGCTGCGCTCTACATCGCGGGCGCCTGCCTCGGCGCGTTGTTCTTCGGTCAGCTCACCGACCGGTTCGGCCGCAAGAAGCTGTTCATCCTGACTCTCGTGGTCTACCTCGCCGCCACCGTGGCGACGGCGTTCTCGTTCGCGCCGTGGTACTTCTTCATCTGCAGGTTTCTGACCGGCGCCGGAATCGGCGGTGAGTACGCGGCGATCAACTCGGCGATCGACGAGCTGATCCCGGCCCGGGTGCGGGGCCGGGTGGACCTCGTCATCAACGGGTCCTACTGGCTGGGCGCCGCGGGTGGGGCTGTAGGGGCGCTGTTGCTGCTCAACACCGACATCTTCCCTGCCGACATCGGTTGGCGGATCGCGTTCGGGATCGGCGCGGTGTTCGGTCTGGTGGTGCTCGTTGTCAGGCGCCACGTGCCGGAGAGCCCCCGCTGGTTGTTCATCCATGGCCGCGAGGACGAGGCCGAGCGCATTGTCGGCGACATCGAGGCCGAGGTGGAGCGCGAGACCGGCGAGAAACTCGCCGAACCCGAGGGCTCGCTGCGCATCCGGCAGCGCAAGACCATCTCGTTCGCCGAGATTGCACGGGTGGCGTTCACGCGCTACCCCAGGCGCGCTGTTCTCTGCCTTGCCCTCTTCGTCGGTCAGGCGTTCCTCTACAACGCCTTCACGTTCAATCTCGGCACGCTGCTCAACGGGTTCTACGGGGTGGCCTCCGGTTCCGTTCCGGTGTTCTATGCCCTGTGGGCGGTGAGCAACTTCGCCGGACCCGTGCTGCTGGGCCACTTCTTCGACTCGGTCGGGCGAAAGCCGATGATCGCCGTCTCCTATCTCGGATCGGCCGCGGTCGCCGTGCTCCTCGCGGGGCTCTTCGTCATGGAGGTGGGCGGCGTCTGGGTCTTCCTCGCGGTGCTGATGGTGTGCTTTTTCCTGGCCTCCGCGGGTGCGAGTTCGGCCTATCTGACGGTGAGTGAGATCTTCCCCATGGAGACGCGGGCCATGGCGATCGCCTTCTTCTTCGCCGTGGGTACGGCCGTCGGTGGCATCACCGGACCGCTGCTGTTCGGCCAGCTCATCGAGTCATCCGACCGCGGTCTCGCGGCCATCGGCTTCCTCGTGGGCGCTGCGGTGATGGCACTCGGCGGCATCGCCGAACTGGTGCTGGGTGTCAAGGCCGAAGGCCGGCGACTCGAGGACATCGCCGCACCGCTCACCACCGCCGACGACTCGCCCGAGGGGGCGGCGGAGGGCGCCCGCCGATGACCGTCGCATGCCGCGTTTTCGGTCACAACCCGAGCTTTCTCGCCGAAGGACCGGTGATGCGCTGGTCCTGTGCGCGCTGCGGCGGCGATGCCGGCGAGAAGGAGTACCCGACCGCCGCGCACGCGGCGCGGTACGCCGCGGCGTTCAACCGGCGCGACGCCGACGACCTCGGTAGGCGCGCGCCGCTGCTGGGCATGCTGCCGCTGCGGCTGTGGCGCAGGTTGCGCCGGCGCGACGGAACCGGTGACTAGCCCTTGGTCAGCGTGAACTGGCAGACGTCGGTGTAGCCCTCGCGGAACAGGTCGGCGCACCCGGTGAGGTACTTCATGTACCGCTCGTAGACCTCTTCGGACTGGATGGCGATCGCCTCGTCCTTGCGAGACTCGAGTGCGGCCGACCAGATGTCCAGAGTGCGGGCGTAGTGCAGCCGCAGCGGCTGCACCAGCTTGACCTCGAAGCCGGCCTTGCGGGCCCGCTCCTCGACGGCGCTGACCTGCGGCAGGTCCCCACCCGGGAAGATCTCGTCCATGATGAACTTGAAGAACCGCAGCTTGTTCATCGTGATCGGCAACCCGCGCTCGGCGAATTCCTCGTTGCTCGGCTTGACGATGGTGTGCAGCATCATCACACCGTCGGCGGGCAGCGCCTCATAGGCCATCTTGAAGAACTCGTCGTAGCGGTCGCGGCCGAAGTGCTCGAACGCGCCGATGGAGACGATCCGGTCCACCGGCTCGTGGAACTGCTCCCAGCCCTGCAGCAACACGCGCCGGTTCCTGGGAGTGTCGAGGCCGTCGAGCACCTTCTGCACGTGTGCCTGCTGGTTCTTGCTCAGCGTCAGCCCGATGACGTTCACGTCGTAGCGCTCGATGGCGCGCTTGATGGTGGTGCCCCAGCCGCACCCGACGTCGAGCAGCGTCATGCCGGGCTCCAGCCCGAGCTTGCCCAGCGAGAGGTCGATCTTCGCGAGCTGCGCCTCTTCCAGCGTCATGTCGTCGCGCTCGAAGTAGGCGCAGCTGTAGGTCTGGGTCGGGTCGAGGAACAGCCGGTAGAACTCGTCGGACAGGTCGTAATGGTGCTGGACGTCCTCGAAGTGCGGCTTCAGGTCCTGAGTCTCACTCGGTGTTTCTGGCAAGGTCCAACCTCTGAACGTTGTGGTCTTCGTGATGTTGTCCGGCGC
Organism: [Mycobacterium] manitobense; assembly: GCF_025821665.1. Taxonomy (GTDB): domain Bacteria; phylum Actinomycetota; class Actinomycetes; order Mycobacteriales; family Mycobacteriaceae; genus Mycobacterium; species Mycobacterium arseniciresistens. Next base: position 82,599 of record NZ_JACKSJ010000056.1, on the reverse strand, counting down.
TCCACTTGTCTCGAGAGCCGCCCCCGTTGACAGCGCAGTCTACGCACAGCACCCGCGCCGACCTGCATCGGTGAGTCGTCACACTATCGTGGAGTCACGTCAGAGCAGACCGTTCGCAAGGTGAAGGGGGAACTGATCATGACCGATCCCGCATTCGACCGCGACGCCGCCGAAGCCGACGTCGCTGAGCAGCTCATCCCGGTCGAGGTGAGCGAGGACGATCCGGACCTGTCAGCCGCGCGGACCGCGATCTCGCGGGATCACGACGGCAGCGAGGCCGATCTGCTGGATCAGGCCATCGCGGTCCCCCTCACCGACGACGAACCGGACTTCGACCGCTGACCGGCATCCCGGGCGCAGGTCGCGCCGTCCGGTCGGCCGTGTGCGCGGTCACCGCCCTGACGACGGTCTGCGGGCTGTGGCCCGTCGCCGGGGCATCGGCGGATCCCACGTCGCCGCTGACCGCCCTGGTGGACACCGCGGCGCAGCGGCTGGCGGTCGCCGAGCCGGTGGCCGCGAACAAGTGGCACACCGGTGGGCCGATCACCGACCCCGCCCGCGCGCAGCAGGTGCTCGACCAGGTCGCCGCCGACGCCGCCGCCCGGGGCATCGACGCCGAGCGGGTCCGCCGCATCTTCACCGACCAGATCGACGCCACCGAGGCGATCGAATACAGCCGCTTCGCCCAGTGGAAGCTCGATCCGGTCGCGGCGCCCGCGCACAGTCCCGATCTGGCGGCGTCGCGCGCCACGATCGACGGATTCAACCGCACGATGGTCGCCGAACTGGCCACGCACTGGACGCTGCTGCGCTCCCCGGACTGCGCCGCCCGGCTCGGCGAGGCCAGGACAGGAGTCGGCGACGCCCGCGGGCTCGACGCGATGTACCGGCAGGCCCTCGACGCCGCCACCCGGTCCTACTGCGACCGCTGAGCGCGCGGACCGCCTAGAGGGCCGCTCAGCTCAACGAGCGGCTGCCCGCGACGTCGTACTCGGCCACCGACGCGGACAGGATCTCAGCGCCCTGCTCGTCGCTCGGGCCGCTGCCGCGGAACGCCTCGACCGCGCCCTGCGACTCCCAGCGTTCATAGACGTTCACCCGGCCCTCGTCGACCAGGTCCGCCGAGATGACGAAATCCAGGCAGCCAGGCGCGCCGCGCGCCTGGCGGACCACCTCGACGCAACCGGCCAGGTAGGCGTCGCGCTGCGCGGGCTGCACCGCCAGGTGTCCTGCCACGATGACCATGGGTCCTCCTGTGTTGTCGTTGCATGTGCTGACCACGCCGCCGCGGCCGACTCATCGGTGCCAGGATGATCTCCGACAACGAGGTCGACACGGCGAGGAGCGGGCGGATGCCGGCAGCTGAGAAGTCGATATTCATCACCGGCGCCGGCAGCGGTATGGGCCGGGAAGGCGCGAAGCTCTTCCACGGGAGAGGGTGGCGGGTCGCCGCGGTGGACCGCAACGAGGCCGGCCTGGCCTCGCTGCGCGACGACCTGGGCGATGACCGGCTCTGGACCGCCCGAGTGGACGTCACCGACCGGTCATCCCTGGACGCGGCGCTCGCCGAGTTCTGCGGCGGCAACACCGACGGTGGGCTCGACATGATGTGGAACAACGCCGGGATCGGCGAGTCGGGGTGGTTCGAGGACGTGCCCTACGACGCCGCCATGCGGGTGGTCGACGTCAACTTCAAGGCCGTCCTCACCGGTGCCTACGGCGCACTGCCGTATCTGCGGAGACGACCGGGCAGCCTGATGTTCTCGACGTCCTCGTCGTCGGCCACCTACGGCATGCCGCAGATCGCCGTCTACTCGGCGACCAAGCACGCGGTCAAGGGCCTGACCGAAGCCCTCAGCGTCGAGTGGCAGCGCCACGGTGTCCGGGTCGCCGACGTGCTGCCCGGGCTCATCGACACAGCGATCCTCACCGAGACCCCCAACCACTCCGCACACGGCCGGACTTCGACTTCGACGGACATCACGGCTGCGGCGCCGAAGAAGGGCCTGTTCCGGCTCATGCCGGCGTCCAGCGTTGCCGACGCGGCATGGGCGGCCTACCGGCATCCGCGGCGGTTGCACTGGTACGTGCCCGACAGCATCCGCTGGATCGACCGCCTGAAGGGCCTCAGCCCGGAGTGGGTGCGCGGCCGGATCGTCAAGGAACTCCCCACGATCACCGAACGCTGAGTGTCGGGTGACCCTGCAGGCGCGGCTGTCCGCGGTCTTCGGGTTGCGCGGGCCGGACTCGTGGCGCAGACACGCCAACCCGTGGAGCGTCTACACCAGGATCCCGATCACCGTGGCGCTCGCGCTCGCGGTGTGGAGCCGGGTGTGGCTCGGCTGGTGGGCGCTCGTCCCCGTCGCCGCCGTGGTGGTGTGGACGGCGGTCAACCCGCGGGTGTTCCCGGCGCCACGGACGTTGGACAGCTGGGCGTCGCGGGCGGTACTCGGCGAAACATACTGGGGCGAGCGGAAAGTCAGGCCGGTGCCACGCAGGCACCGGACGGCCCCGCTGGTGCTCGGTGCGCTCAGCGCCGCCGGGGTGCCGTTCCTGGTGTGGGGGCTGGTGGTGTACGACCCTTGGCTGACGGCCTTCGGTGTCGCCGTCCAGACCGCCGGAAAGCTGTGGTTCATGGACCGGATGGCGCTGCTGTGCGATGACATGGCGGACACCGACGCCGGCCGATGACGTCGCTCAGTTCTGCCGGGGCAGCAGCTCGGCGGCGAACCGGTCGACGAACGACGTGAGGTCACCGCCGCCCGTGGGCCGGATCACGAACTTGCTCAGCCCGGCCGCCACATAGTCGTCGAGCTGGCGGTGCAGCTGCGGCCAGTCCGCGGCGATGAGCTCGGCGGGATCGACGTCGGGCCTGCGCCTGCGGACCACCGCCGCCACGTCGTCGGGGATCGCGCCGTCGCACACAGCCAGGCTGATGCCGAAGTGGTCGGATTCGACCTCACGGCCGGCCTCGGCAGCGGCCCGCTCGATCTGTTCGCGGGCCCCGCGCGCCTCAGATGCGGTGACGAAGCTGCCCAGCCAGCCGTCGGCGAGCCGGCCGATGCGCCGGAAGGCCGCCGGGGCCGAGCCGCCCAGCCAGATGTCGAGCGACGGGTCCGGTCGGGGCGCCACCGCGAGTGCGCGCACCTCGTAGTGTTCGCCGTGGAAGGCGCCGTCTCCTTCGAGCGCGGCGCGAAGTAGCCGCAGCGCCTCGTCGAACACCTCGGCCCGCTTGCCATCGGGCACGACGAACAGGTCGCGCTCGGCGGGGATGGCCGACGTGAGGCCGAACACCGGCAGCACCCGCTTCGGCGCCACGGCCGCCAGCGACGCCAACTGCTTGGCGACGAGCACCGGGTGGCGGCCGGGAAGGATGGCCACCGACGTGCCGACCTTGAGCCGTTTGGTGCGCCCCAACGCGTAGGCCATCCCGACGAACGGGTCGACGGCCGGGGTGTAGACGAGTTCGGAGAACCACAGGGAGTCGATCCCGACGGCCTCGAGGTGGTCGACGACGCCGGCGAGCCGGTCGGGGCCCGTGTCGGCACCAAGCCCGACGCCGAAGCGGATCTTCACAGCCACCTCGACGATGCTACGGAGACGGCACTGGGTCGTCTGGCACGCTGACCTCAGAACCGATGACGAAGCGACTGGAGGGAAGTCATGCACGCTGCCGTGACCGTGACGATGTCCGCACCTGCCGACCGGATCTGGGAACTGGTGGCCGATGTCCGCAACACCGGCCGGTTCTCCCCCGAGGTGATGGAGGCCGAGTGGCTGGACGGGGCCACCGGCCCGGCCCTGGGGGCGCGCTTCCGCGGGCACGTCAAGCGCAACGAGATCGGCCCGGTGTACTGGACCGTCTGCCGCGTCACCGCGTGTGAACCGGGCCGCGAGTTCGGTTTCGAGGTGCTCATCGGCGACCGGCCGGTCAACAACTGGCACTACCGGTTCGACCCGGTCGACGGCGGCACCGACGTCACCGAGTCGTTCCGGATGACCGAGGGACTGCTGGCGACGGTGTTCGGCATCTTCGGCGGACAGCTCCGCACGCGGCGCAACAAGCGGGACATGCGTAAGACGCTGGACCGGATCAAGGCCGTCGTCGAAGAGCCCGTGGGCTGACGCGATTAGCCGATGTGCTCACGGGTACCTGAGACCCTGTGAGCGAGCAGGACGACACCCCCGCAGACATCGACCGCAGGCCCTCCGGGGTCAGCGACGAAACCATCGACGCGGTCGGGTCGGTTTCGGAGGCGCTGGAATGGGTCGAACGGGCCCGCGGCCATCTCTACGAGTTCCACCAGTTGATGGGGCGCGCGGACCTGCTGCTGGGCGAGGCGTGCGACAAGCTGCGCGACGCCGGCCACGACGAGGTGGCCGACCGGCTGGGCACCGAGATGGTGGGCCGCAACGTGCTCTACGGCAGGTGGACGTTCCAGATCGTCGAGGACTTCGACGACAACTACTGGTCGGTGTTGCGTGAGCACGAGCGCCGGGTCCGCGACGAACTGCAGCAGGGCATGCGGCACGTCTTCGAGGCAAGGATGAAGGAGGACCGGCGCACCCGCGGCAGATCCGGTCACGAGGGCCGCCCGCAGGACTAGGCTCGGTGCGGGACTCCATCATCGAGCGGCGGGCGACGTGAAACTGGGTGAAGCGCAGGTACCGGAACGGGTCAATGGGGCGGCGCCACCGGACATCCCGCTCGCCGACGTCGATCTGGGGTCGTGGGATTTCTGGGCCTACGACGACGACATCCGCGACGGCGCGTTCGCGACGCTGCGTCGCGAAGCACCGATCTCGTTCCATCCCTCCTTCATCCTGCAGAACGCCGACCCGATCGCCGGCCACTGGGCGTTCACCCGCCACGACGACGTGTTCCACGCGAGCCGCCACCCCGAGATCTTCAGTTCTGCCGGCGGCATCACCGTCGGCGACCAGTCGCCGGAACTTGCCGAGTACTTCGGTTCGATGATCGCGATGGACGACCCGCGGCACACCCGGCTGCGCAACATCGTGCGCAGCGCGTTCACCCCGCGGGTGCTCACCCTGATCGAGGACGCGGTGCGCGACCGTGCGCGCCGGCTGGTCGAAGAGATGGTCTCGGCTCATCCCGACGGCGAGGCCGATCTGGTCACCGAGTTCGCCGGTCCCCTCCCGCTGCAGATCATCTGCGACATGATGGGCATCCCGGAGACCGATCACCAGCGGGTCTTCCAGTGGACCAACGTGATTCTCGGGTTCGGTGACCCTGACATCACCAACGACTTCGACGAGTTCGTGCGCGTGGCGATGGACATCGGCGCCTACGCCACCGCACTGGCCGACGACCGGCGCGGCCACCCTGGAGACGACCTGACCACCAGCCTGGTGCAGGCTGAGGTCGACGGCGAGCGGCTGACGTCGAGCGAGATCGCGTCGTTCTTCATCCTGTTGGTCGTCGCGGGCAACGAGACCACCCGCAACGCCATCAGTCACGGCGTCCTGGCGCTGAGCCGGTATCCCGAACAGCGCCGGATCTGGTGGGACGACTACGAATCGGTGGCGCCGACGGCGGTCGAGGAGGTGGTGCGGTGGGCGTCGCCGGTGGCCTACATGCGGCGGACACTCACCCAGGACGTGGAGATGCGCGGTGTGCGCATGGCCGCCGGGGACAAGGTCACGCTCTGGTACGGCTCGGCCAACCGCGACGAGTCGAAGTTCGCCGACCCATTCCTGTTCGACGTGCGCCGCCATCCCAATCCGCACGTCGGCTTCGGCGGTGGCGGCGCCCACTTCTGTCTTGGCGCCAATCTCGCGCGGCGTGAGATCACCGTCGCGTTCGAGGAGCTGCACCGTCAGGTCCCCGACCTCACCGCCATCGCCGAACCGGACCGCTTGCACTCGGCGTTCATCCACGGCATCAAGCGGTTACCGGTGTCCTGGACGCCCACGCGCTGACAGAGTTCGGCGAGTTCGGTGCGCGTCGGCCCGTCCGGCACGTCGGGGCGCCAGCCTGTGGCGAAGATCTCCCTGGCGCGCGGCTCCACCGGCATCAGCGTCGCGGGCAGCGCGCGCATCGACTGATACGGCGCGACCACGTCGCGCAGCCGCCTGTCGGCGTCGGCGGCGGCGACGACCAGATCCGACGGCAGCGGGCTACCCAGATCGACGTCGCCGCTCCTCCAGCGGCGCACCCGGGCGGCGTCGCAGTGCCGGTGGTCCTCGAACCACGGCCTGATGTGCTTCGTGCACCAGTCATCGAAGTCAACTGTGGCGGAATCGAAGTCATCACCGTGCCGGTCGATCACGGCGACCAGGCGCCGAATCTGCAGCATCGCCAGGGCGACGCCGCGCCCGGCCAGCGGCGTGGTGGTGCACACCGCGTCACCCACCGAGACGAGGCCGGGCAGTACCGGACGGCCGGCGTCGTCGAGCTGGCCGCGATAGGCGTTGTACAGCCGACCGCCCGCCAGGGCCGGTGAAATGGGTTGTGCGCGTTCGTCCTCGATCCACTCCGCGAGTCGAGGTATCGCGCGCACCGCGCGTTCGAGCACGGCGTCGTGGCGGAGCAGCCGCAGCCGCCGGTCGCCACCGTCGTGGGTGACGGTCACCGAGAACGTGCGGTCGTCGTGGACGAAGGCGATGGCGAAATGGGTCGGGAAGCTCAGCGACAGCCCGATCGGCGAGTTCGTCGGCCCGGGCGGGGCCCCGTCGCGCAGCCGGTACTGCCGGGTGACGTAGACGGCGCCGCAGTCCTCCCCCTCGGCGGGAGGGCGGATGCCTTCGGTGACGCGACTCGTCCGACCGGACGCGTCGATCACGACGTCGGCGGGCACGGGGCGACCATCCACGACGGCGCCGGCGGCGCGGCCCGCGGGACGCCACACGGTGTCGACATGCCCGGTGCGCATCGTCACCGCCGGCTCGGCGACGGCGTGGCGGCGCAGTGCCCGCTCGAAGGTCGAGCGTCGGCATCGCAGTGCGGCCGGACGGTCGTCGGCGTCCACGGGCACCGAGGCGCCGGCCGCCAGGAGGGTGGTGAGCACGTCCGGTGATTCGGCCGAGAGCGCCTCGACGACCTGGGGCCGGAAGGTGTGTGCGTGGTCGAATTGCATCACTCCGCGGCGGCGCCACGGTCCCGAGGCCGGCGGCCCGGGGTCACGGTCGACGACTGTGACTTCATGGCCCCTCCGGGCCAGCGCCAGGGCGGTGAACAGACCGGTGGGCCCGGCCCCGATCACGAGGGCGTGCATGACGCCTCCTATTGAGGTAGCGTTCGGTGTAATGAATACACAGAGAGTCACCTGAAATGGGTGGTGCTGTCAAGCGTGGCTATCGCTCGGAGGTCCGCGCTGCCCAGGCTCGCGATACCCGCCGCGCCGTGATCGCCGCCGCCGATCGCCTCTTCGTCGAGCGTGGCTACGGGGCCACCACCGTCGACGCCGTCGCCGCGGCGGCCGGGGTCAGCCGCAAGACCGTGTTCACCGCGGTCGGAGGCAAGCTCGACCTGCTCAGGACGGCGATCGAGTGGGCGGTCGCCGGGGACGACCTGCCGGTGGCCGTCGCCGACCGCGCCGGTCTGCGCGACGTGTTGAACCAGGCCGATCCGGTTGCGCTGCTGCGCGGCTGCGCACGGGCGAGCGCACAGATCAACGGCCGGGTGGCCGCCCTGAGCCTGGTGCTCGACGGCGCGGCAGGAGTCGACCAGGAGGCGCGGACACTCGTCGACGAGGGCAACGCACATCGCCTGCAGGAGGCACGGACCATCGTCGGACGGCTACGGACGCTCGGCGCGCTGACGGGACGCCTGGAACCCGACGAAGCGGTCGACGTCGTGTGGCTGGCGATCGACCCCGCCCTGTTCGACCGGCTGGTACGGCTTCGCGGCTGGGCGCCCGACCGGTTCGAGAGTTGGCTGGCCGACAGTCTGGTGGCTGCACTGCTCGATGGGTGACGGTTTGCCGCACCGACGAACGGATCACACCGGACGACGGGATCGCCGCGATACTGCGCTACCCGCTGCCCTGATCCGTCAGGGCAGCGATCGGGCTCCGGCCGATCTGGGCGAGCAGGTCGGCCGGATTCTCGAAAACGGCACTGGCACCAGAGTTCTCGAGTTCCTCCCTGGAAACCCCACCACTGAGCAATCCGATCGCGGTCACCCCTGCACGTTCGCACGCCACGATGTCCCACACCGAGTCGCCGACGAACACCGCACGGTCGGCGTCGACGCCTGCCCGCTCGAGCGCCACCGCCACGATGTCGGGCTTGGGCTTCGCGGTCTCTACGTCCTCCGAGGACGTCACCGCGGACACCACATCCTCGCTGTCGAGGACGTCGCGCAGGATCTCCAGTTCGTCCTCCGGCGCTGACGTCGCCAGCACGACCTGCAGGCCGAGGGCTTCCACCCGGTCGAGCAGGTCGCGGGTGCCGGGCAGCATCCGCAGTAGCCCGGTGGCCTCCTTGTAGTACTTGGAATGCAATTCCTTCGCGCGCTTGCGGGTGTCGTCGTCCTCATCACCGGCCAGGGACTCGAGCAGCGTCGATCCGTCCATGCCGATGCACCGGTGGATCCGCCACGCCTCCACCTCCACCCCGGCTTCGGTGAAGGCCCGAATCCACGCGTGCACGTGCAGGTAGTTGGAATCGATCAGCGTGCCGTCGATGTCGAAGAGCACCGCCGGCGCGTTGTCTCCCGCCGTCACCGGGGACGGTGTTCCGCGGGAGCGCGGCCCTGGTCGGGCTGCGCGAACCGGTCCCCGTTCGTGGGCCCGTCATGGTGCAGGCCAGCGGTCGTCGGATCCGCCTGGTTCCAGGTGTCCGGCTGCTTCTCGCCGGCCGGGGCGTCGGGCTGCATGTCCTCGGCCTTGGGTGTATGCGGGTCGAGCGCGTCGGCGTGTTCGCGGCGGGCGTCGAGCTCCTCGCGTGACGTCGTCACAGCATTCCGGTGCGACGAGGCGACGTCGCGCAGACGGGCGGCTTCCGCGGCCTTGGCCTCGGCTTCGGCGGCGGCCGCACGGGCCTTCGCCTCGGCCTCGTCGGCGACGATGGCGCGCTTCTCCACGCGCTGGCTCTTCTCGGCGACTTCCTCGCGGATCTGTTCGGCCTGCAGGTGCCGGCGCTTGTGACTTTGCTTGCGGGCCAGGACCGCGAGCAGCGCGATGACCGCCACGGCGACCACGACGGCGACGACGATCCAGATGACGGTGTTGGTGGCCACCACGGGCTCCTTCGTTCGGTGCGGGCGTGGTCACCACTTTTGACGATCCCGCTATTTCGCCGGAATGCCCTCCGCGGGGGCTGACTAAACCGGCGCAGACGTCAGGAGACGATCAGCGAGCCCGTCATGTTCGGGTGGTAGGTGCAGTAGAACTCGTAGGTTCCCGGCTCGGTCGGCGCGGTGAAGGTCGCCTTCTGGTTGCCGTCGACGTGCACGTCGAACCGGCCCGCCGTACGGGAGGTCACCGAGTGCTCGGCCCGGTCGGTGTTCGCCACGGAGATCAGCGCACCGGGCGGGACGGTGATCGGTTCGCCGAACTCCATGCTGCTGATGGTGATCGTCGGCGCGGTGCCTGCGCTGGCCTCGCTGGTCGCCGTCGCACTCGCCGTCCCCGGGTCGCGTTCCGCGGTGGAGGTGTCGCTGGGGCTCTCGGACTGCCCGCACGCGGCCGCCAGTGCGATCAAGCACCCGATCAGCAGGATCTTGATGGTCTTCATGGTTCGCCCCTCGCTCGTGGGCGTGATTGTCCTCGTCGTGGACGGAGCCCGGGCGGAATCGGCCGATCAGCGCAGCGCGCGCCTGTCGACGATGAACAGCGCGAGTGTCACCGCCAGGAAGGCAGCAGGCAGCCAGACGGCATGCACACCCCAGGCCCGGCTGCCGACCGCACCGGCGACGGCGCCCGTCGCGAAGGCGGCGATGAGCGCTCCGTAGACGCCGAACGCCCGCCGTGATGCGGCCTGGCGCTCGACGAACCCGTCGTAACCGGCCTCGACGAAGCGATACAGGTTCCCGGTGGTCGCCACCGGCAGGTAGGCCAGATCGCCGATGTTGCGGAACAGGCCGATCTGCACGGCCGCCAGGAAGGAGATCGGCACCGTCACATAGCTGTGCGGCACCGAAGCCGGGACGAAGCCGATGACGGCCAGCGCCGCCGCCTGCACGGCCATGGTCCACCGCAGCGGGTGCGGCACCACGCGTTCCACCCGCCCGGACTTGATGTGGGCGGCGAGCACGATGCCGGCGATGAAGGCCAGCAACGGCCACACGTGGGCCATCGCCGCCGCCCAGTGGTCGTGGGCAACGTCGATGGCGAAGAAGATCACGTTGCCCGTCTGCACGTTCGCGAACACCCCGCCGCGGGACACGTAGGTGTACGCGTCGAGGAACCCGTTGGCCGTGGTCAGGAGCAACGCGAACCACAGCGTCCTGGTGCGCTCGGTGTCTGCTGGTCCCGGTTCGACCATCCGGTCACGTTAGCGTGCGGGGCGGCCCGTCATCGGGCGCCGAGCGCGTCGAGCATCCCCGCCGCGGCCCGCGGCCAGGTGAACTGCTCGGCGCGGCGCCGGGCATTGTTGCGGCGCAACGGTTCCGGTGTGTCGATCACCGAGGAGACCGCCGCGGCGATGGCATCCGGGTCGTTGTCGGCGGTGGCGCCGCTGTCAGAGGTGAGGATCTCGGCGAGTGCGGAGGTGCGCGACACCACGGCGGGGGTGCCGCACGCCAGCGCCTCGAGTGCGGCGAGCCCGAACGTCTCGTGCGGACCGGGAGCCAGAGCGACGTCGGCGGAGGCCAGGATCGTGGCGACGGTGTCGCGGCAGCCGATGTAGCCGGTGAAGGCGACGGGGAGCCGCGCGGCCTGGCGTTCGAGCCGCGCCCGCATCGGTCCCTCCCCCACGACGACCAGCCTGGCGTCCACGCCGGCACTCCGCAGCGATGCGACGGTGTCGATGCTGCGGTGGGCGTGCTTCTCCACCGACAGGCGCCCGCAGTGCACCAGCAGAGTCTGCTGCGGATCCGCCCACTGCCGGCGGACCTGCAGCGATCTCCGGCTCGGGTGGAACTGGTCGAGATCGACGCCGAGCGGGACCGTGACGACGTTGCGGGCGTCGATGCGGTCGAACTCCTTGCGTGCGAACGCCGTCGTGCACACCACCGCGTCGTAGCTCGCCGCCGTCCGGCGGTTGGCGATGTTCGCGACGGCGCGCGCCATCGGGCCGGGCAACAGCTGGCCGACGAGCCGGTCGAGCCGTTCATGGGAGATCATCACGCTGGCGACGTTGTTGCGCCTGCCCCACCCGCCGAGCGAGCGCAGTGTGAGCCGGTCGGACACCTCGATCGCGTCGGGCTCCAGTTCGCGAAGCAGGGTGGTGACAGGGCCGGGGAGCACCGCCCGATAGCCGCCGGTGAACGGGATCAGCCGCGCGGGCAGTGATATCCGGGTGACGCCCGACGGCAGCGTGTGCTGTTCGGGACGGCGTCCGGGCACGACGAGATACACCTCGTGGCCCGCGGCGCTGTACTCCGCGCCGAGCCTGTCGATTGCGGTGCGCAGCCCGCCCGACCGCGGACCGTAGAAGTTCGCCACCTGCACAACCCGCATGGCACCGATGGAAACCGCAGCGCATGTGCGGTCAACAACGGCGGTGCAACCGGTGTCTTAACGACCCGTGAACCTCGGCACCAGGAGCGGAGGCTCAATCCACGTGGCGGGTGAACCAGTGCTGCACCCTGCGCCAGGCGTCCGCTGCGGCCGCGGGGTCGTAGCGGTCACCGGTGTCGTTGAAGAACGCATGGTTGGCATCGGGTTCGGTGACGAGCTCGAACACCAGTCCGGCCTTCTCGAGTGCGGCACGGGCGACAGGTTCCGTCGCATTGACCCGCTGATCCTGCGCTGCGTAAAGACCAAGCACCGCAACGTCTTTGGAGCCGGCGAAATCGGGATTGTCTGGCGTCGGCCCGTAGAACGGCACCGCGGCGGCGAGTCGGGGTTCGCCCGCGGCCAGCAGCCGCCACACCATGCCACCGCCCATGCAGAAGCCGACGGCGGCCAGCTTCTTGCCAGGCACCCGGCGGGCGAGTTCGTCGAGTCCGGACCTGAGGTCGGCGACGGCCTCGGCCGGCGGCAGCTTGCTCAACGCGGCCGTCGCCTCGGCGGGATCGGCGAACTTCCCGGTGCCGCCCTGCCCGGACAGCAGGTCGATCGCCAGCGCGGAGTAGCCGATGCCGGCGAAGCGTCCCGCCACCGAGCGGATGTAGTCGTTGAGACCCTTGTTCTCGTGGATCACCAGCACGGCGCCGCGTGCAGCGGGCGCCTCGGCCCACGCCGCCTGCAACTCGCCGCGCGGCCCCGCCCAGGTCACCGGCGTGGTGGGTACTGCGGTGTCGGCTCCCGGAGGTGGCGCACTGGCGGTCACCGCTCCGCTCGAGGTGACCGGGGCCTCGGCCGTCGGCTCCTTGTTGCCGCTGCACGCGGCGATCAGCGAGGTCGCCGCGGCGGTGCTCAGGCCGAGCAATCCGAGCCTGCGCACGGCTTCACGCCTGGACAGCAGGCCGTCGACGTGGTCGGTGGCGATTTCCTCGGCGATGTAGCGCTGCAGTGGAGTCACCTTGGCGAGTATGCGCCTGCGATGCCGGCGGCGGCGGCGAGACCCGCCGCGCGCATACTCGGCTCATGAGCGCCTGGACGCCCGATCCGGATGCGCTGCGCGGACGCGTCGCCGTGGTCGCCGGTGCGACCCGCGGTGCAGGGCGGGGCATCGCCGCAGCACTGGGCGAGGCCGGCGCCACGGTGATCTGCACCGGTCGCAGCAGCAGGTCGGGATCTGCCGGCCCCGGCGGCATCCGGTCGGACTACGACCGCCCCGAGACCATCGAGCAGACCGCGGAATTGGTCACCCGACTCGGCGGCACCGGTGTCGCCGTCCAGGTCGACCACCTCGACATCGCGCAGGTGCGCACCCTCGCCGACCGCATCGCCGACGACTACGGAACCATCCACATCCTGGTCAACGACATCTGGGGCGCGGAACTGCTCAAGGGCCCGCCGCCGAGCTGGAACCGGCCCGTGTGGGAGCACGACCTCGACGCGGGACTCCGCATCCTGCGCCTCGGTCTCGACACCCATCTCATCACCTCGCACTGCCTGCTACCGCTGCTGGTCCGGGCACCGGGCGGGCTCCTCGTGGAGATCACCGACGGCACAAGCGAACACAACGCCGACCGATACCGTCTCTCGGTCTTCTACGACCTGGTCAAGACGGCGGTCAACCGGCTGGCCTTCTCCCATGGCCACGAGTTGTCCCCCTACGGCGCCACCGCCGTCGCCGTCACGCCCGGCTGGCTGCGGTCGGAGATGATGCTCGACAACTACGGCGTGACCGAGGACGACTGGCGGATGGCGCTGGAACCCGACCGCCCCGCCGGTCGGCCGACCGCACCACCGGGCTTCGCGGACTCCGAGTCGCCTCGCTTCGTCGGGCGCGCGGTGGCCGCCGTCGCCGCAGACGAGGACCGGGCGCGGTGGAATCAGAGCTCCGTCAGTGCGGCCGAACTGGCGCGCGTCTACGGGTTCACCGACCTCGACGGTCGCAGGCCCGACCCGTGGGACAGCGCATAACCGCAGGTCCAGACGGCTGCAGCCAGATCAGTAGACAAATTGCAGAATCTGTTCACTGATTTCGTTGACACTGCGATGCCGGGGGCGGTTCTATGACGAGGTGACCTACGACACGATCATCCGCAACGGCCGCTGGTTCGACGGCACCGGCGCCGCCTCCGCGGTGAGGAACATCGGCATCCGGGACGGCCACGTCGTCGCGATCTCGCCGGACCCGCTCGACGAGGCGGACTGCCCGCAGGTCATCGACGCCACCGACCGCTGGGTGCTGCCGGGCATGCTGGACATCCACACCCACTACGACGTGGAGGTGCTCGACGGCCCGGCGCTGTCGGAGTCACTGCGGCACGGCGTGACCACCGTGATGCTGGGGTCCTGCTCGCTGTCGACCGTCCACGTCGACGGCGAGGCGGCGGGCGACCTGTTCGGCAGGGTGGAGGCGATCCCCCGCGATCACGTGATCGCGGCGGTCAACCGGCACAAGACCTGGTCGTCGTGCGAGGAATACGTATCGGCCCTGGAGTCGCGGCCGCTGGGCCCCAATGTCGCCGCGTTCCTCGGCCACTCCGACATGCGCACCGCGGTGATGGGTCTCGACCGCGCCACCCGCAGCGACGAACGTCCCACCCGGGCCGAGCAGGCCGAGATGGAGCGGATGCTCAAGGCGGCGCTCGACGCCGGGTTCGTCGGAATGTCCTCGATGCAACTGCTCTTCGACAAGATCGACGGTGACACCTGCCGCTCGCGCACCCTGCCGTCCACCTATGCCAAGCCGCGCGAACTGCGCAGGCTCAAGTCGTTGCTGCGCCGAACCGGGCGGATCCTGCAGTCCGGCCCCGACATCCAGAATCCGCTCAACCTGGTGTCGCAGCTGGCCCAGTCGCTGGGCGTCTTCCGCAATCCACTCAAGACCAGCCTGCTGTCCGCCGCCGACGTGAAGTCCAACCCGTATGCCATCGTGGCGCTCGGGCCGATGGCGCGCGCCGTCAACGCCCTCGGCGGCGACTTCCGCTGGCAGCACCTGCCCGTGCCGTTCGAGGTGTACGCCGACGGCATCGACCTGGTGGTCTTCGAGGAGTTCGGATCGGGTGCGGCCGCACTCCATCTGCGCGACGAGGTGGAGCGCAACGAGCTGATGCGCGACGAGTCCTACCGCAGGCAGTTCCGTAAGGACTACGAGAACAAGATGGGCATGAGGGTGTGGCAGCGCGACTTCTTCGACGCCGAGATCGTCGGCTGCCCGGAGGCCCCGCTCGTCGGCAAGTCCTTCGGTGACGTGGGGCTCGAACGGGGTCTGCACCCGGTCGACGCGTTCCTCGACCTGGTCCTCGCCCACGGCACTGCCCTGCGCTGGCGCACCACCATCTCCAACCACCGGCCCGACGTGCTCAAGAAGCTCGCGCGCGATCCCGGCATCCAGATGGGCTTCTCCGACGCCGGCGCACACCTGCGGAACATGGCCTTCTACAACATGGGCCTGCGGTTCCTGCGCCACGTCCGCGCGGCAGAACAGGCCGGGCGGCCCTTCATGACGGTCGAGGTCGCGGTGCACCGGCTGACCGGCGAGCTCGCCGACTGGTACCGGCTCGACGCCGGGCACCTGCGCATCGGTGACCGGGCCGACGTCGTCGTCCTCGACCCGGCGCGGCTGGACGACACCCTCGACGCCTACGCCGAGCATCCGGTCGACCACTACGGCGGCCTGTCGCGCATGGTGAACCGCAACGACGCCACCGTCATCGCCGTCCTGGTGGGCGGCAACACGGTGTTCCGCGACGGAGCACCGACCGACCTCGTCGGCACCCGACGGACGGGTCGCTTCCTGCGCGCCGCCCACCGGGCCCCGGCACCCACTGCAACCGAGAAGGAGTTGTCCAGTGCCCGTTGACGAAACGGTGCTCGGTATGTGGAAGGCGCTGTCGGCGCGCGACTGGGAGCTGCTCAAGACCCACCTGGCCGACGACTGCATCTATGCGGACATGCCGGTCGGCCCGGCACTGGCCGCACGGGGCCCCGACGACATCGTCAAGCGACTGAAAGTCGGCCTCGAGCCGCTGGCGAGCTATGAGAACCACGATGGCACGCTGGTCAGCAACGGCGCCGACGTGATGTACGAGCATTCCGAGACCTGGGGATGGCACAGCGGGGAGACCGCGGTGCTGCGCTTCGTGACGGTGCACCGCGTAGAGAACGGAAAGATCACGGTCTGGAAGGACTACTGGGACATGTCCGGGCTGACCGCCACCGCGCCGCCGACCTGGATGGAAGAGCTGATGAGCGCCGACACGTCATGGGTGTTCGACGCCACCGGGCTCATCTAGAAACCTAGACGCTCCAGGCCATTCGGAACTTTTCGCACAGTTCGTCGGGTGACAGGTCCCCGAAGTTCTCCTGTTCGTAGCGCCGGACCGCCAGCACGGCGTCGACCACCTCGTCGCCGAGGACGCCGCGCAGCAGGGCGGACCGATCCAGCCTGTCCAGTGCGGTGCTCTGCTCGGCGGTCAGCAGCACGGTGCCGTCGCTGTCGCGCTGTTCCGCGCTGAGCGTCGCGGGGTCGACGGTGGTCTCCGGCGGCAGCGCCAGTTCCCGCTCGATGCCGTCGAGTGCCAGGCCGAGGACGGCCGCCGACGCCAGGTAGGGGTTGGCCGACGGGTCGATCACTTTGACCTCGACGTTGCCGCCGTGCGGGTTGCCCGGTCCTCCGGTGAGGAAACGCACTGCGGCTTCGCGGTTCTCGGCGCCCCAGCAGACATAGGCGCCGGACCAGTGGCCGGGTTGCACACGCAGGCCGGACACCACCGAGCCGCACAGCGTCGCCTGCGCCTCGGGCAGGCCCGCGACGAGCCCCGCGACGGCGGACTCCCCTGCCGGCGTCATTCCGTGTGCGCCTGCCCCGCCGGAGAACACCGGCGTCCGGTCCTTCAGCAACGAGAAATGTTGATGGGCACCGGATCCGACGCTGTCGGCGAACGGCACCGGCGACAGGCTGACCCGCAGCCCGTACCGGCGGGCGACCCGGCCGACGATGATCCGCATCAGCACGAGGTGGTCGGCCGCGGCGACGGGCGACTGTGGTGCAAGCGAGATCTCGAACTGATTCGGTCCGTACTCGGCGTGGAACTGTTCGATGTTCACCCCGGAACCGGTCGCGGCCTCGGTGACGTCGCGGACAAACCCCTCGTACTCGAGCACGCCCGCCAACCCGTACTGCGCCCAGGAGTGCGTCGGCAGCCGGGAGCCGTCGGGTCCGACCAGCAGGAACTCGAGCTCGTGTCCGACCGCCGCGGTGAGCCCGGCGTCCGCCAATCGCTGCTCGACGCGGCTCAGCGCACCCCTGCAGCAGTAGGGGTCCGGTGCGCCGTGCTGATCGAAGAACGCCCCTGGCGCCCAGGCGAATCCGTCGCCGAGGATGCGCAGTGCGCCGAGATCGATTCGGATCCGCTGGTCGCCCACCGGGCCGATGGCGTCGCTGACCGCGATGCCGACCTGATCGATGGTGAAGGCGTGCCAGACGGGGCTGGCGCCGAGCCCCGGGTCGGCGAATGCCCCCATCCGGCGCAACGGCACCGTCTTGGCGTGTGTCAGGCCGGCGGGATTGACGACGGTTCCGATCAGGGTGGCGACCCCGTCGGACTCGAGCTGGGCGATGGCCGCTGCGGCCAGCGGTTTGGCTGCCATGCCCGTCATTGTGCATGGCGCGGGCGCACAGCCGCGGCGGGAACCGCGCCGCGGTCAGAACTGGCGAGCGTCCTCTACAGGGTGATCTTGCAGGACTGGCCGATGTCGAGGGTGCGCAGCACCCGGCCCATACCCAGCCACATGGCGCACGAGATCGCGAGATCGGTGATCAGGTCGCCGTCGAAGTGCTCGCCGGCGCGCTGCCAGAAGTCCTCGTCGTCCCGCAGGCCGGTGTGGTCGGTGACGAACCGGTGGGCGAACTCGGCGGCGATCCGTTCGGCGGGGCTGTAGCCGGGCCACGTCCGCCATTCCGACGCGTGGGTGTAGAGGTCCTCGTCCACGCCTGCGGCGGCGCCGTCGGAGTCGCGGGTGTTCAGGCAGACGACGCACTCGTTCGAGTCGGCGATCACGATCCGCGCGAGTTCCCGCACGCGCAGCGGCAACCGGCCTTTCGCGTAGACCGCCTGGGTGAAGTTCGCCATCGCCGAGCCGAGGTCGGGTGACCGGACGGCGAAGGCGGTGACGTCATCGTCGGCGAAGTCTCCGATTCGGCTCATGGACGGATCTTACGGCGGATCGGCCGGAATTGGAACACGTTCTAGTTTGTCGGCGCCGCGGGTGCGGCGGCGGTGAGTTCGCCGCGCTCGTCACCCCAGTCGCGCTGCACCAGCATGCGATGGGCGATGCGCTCCAGCGCGGCCTCGACCTGCAGCCGGTCGGGCCGGCCCTCGAATGTCGGGGACTGCGCCAGCTTGTCGACGATGAGGCTGACCAGGGCGGCGGAGGCCGCGTCGACCTGTCGCGCGCCGCGCTGCGTCAGCCACAGCCGATTGCCCGTCCGCAGGGCATATCCCGTCTCCACGAGCCGGCCGAAGATCGGTTCGATCACCTCGCACGGGATGCGCAGCCGGTCGGCGATCGTGGTCAGATCGGCGGTGCCGAAGGCCTGGTTGTGCCGGTAGATCTGCAGCAGCGCCCACAGCCGGGCGACGTCCAGTTCACAGCCCGGGCAACCGGCGACGTTGCGCAGCCGGATGTCCGGTGAGTTGCGCATGAGCCTGCCGATGGTGGTCTCCAGCAGCTTCTCGGGCGTCTCGGTGCTCGGCATGCCGAAGCCCTCGCCGAGATCGACCGCGACGCCGGTCTCCATCTCGCGCAGTGGCACCTCCTTGAGCAGCAGAGCGACGAAGAACCCGACAAGTGCGACCGGTGCGGCGCACAGGAAGACCAGCCCGAGTGAGTCGGCGTAGGCCGTGACGATCGGGGCCGCCTGCTGCGCCGTCAGCTCGTGCAGCGCCTGCGGCGACTCCGCGGCAGCCGGCGGTGCTCCGCTGGCGATGACGGCCGCGCCGATGCGGTCGTCGAGGAAGTTGGCGAACAGCGAGCCGAAGATCGCCGCGCCGAACGAGCTGCCGATGGTCCGGAAGAAGGTGACCCCCGAGGTGGAGACGCCGAGATCGGTGAAGGCCGACGTGTTCTGCACGGTCAGCACGAGCACCTGCATGCACAGCCCGATGCCGGTGCCGAGCACGAGCAGGTAGAGCGACTGCAGCAGCAGCGGGGTGGTGGCGTCCATCCGGGACAGCAGCACGAAGGCCACCGCCATCACGGCGGTGCCGACGACGGGGAAGATCTTGTACCGGCCGGTGCGGCTCACGAGGATGCCGCTACCGGTCGACGTGATGAGCAGACCGGCCACCATCGGCAACGTCCGCAGGCCCGACTCGGTGGCCGACACCCCGTCCACGAACTGCATGAAGGTCGGCAGGAATGTCAGCGCGCCGAGCATCGCGAATCCCACGATGAACGACAGCACACAGCACACCGTGAAGACCGGGCTGGCGAACAGCCGCATCGGCAGGATCGGCTCGGCGGCCCGCCTCTCGGCCCACACGAAGGCGGCCAACGCCACCGCCGAGCCGACGAATAATCCGATGATCACCGGCGAGCCCCAGGCGTACTCCCCGCCGCCCCAGCTGGTGGCCAGCGTCAGGCCGGAGGCGCCGAGGCCGACGAGGACGATTCCGGCGTAGTCGATCGCCGGCCGTGCGCCGCGCGCCAGGGCCGGGATGGCGGTGGCGGCGACGATCAGCACGACGATGGCGACCGGCACGTTGATCCAGAAGGCCCACCGCCAGGTCAGGTGGTCGGTGAAGAAGCCGCCGAGCAGCGGTCCCACCACCGTCGTCACGCCGAACACGGCGCCGAGGGCGCCCTGGTAGCGGCCGCGGTCACGCAGCGGGATGACCTCGCCGATCAGCGCGGTCGCGGTGACCATGATCGCGCCGCCGCCGATACCCTGCAGCGCACGGGAGGCGACGAGCATCGTCATCGACTCGGAAAGCCCGCACAGCACCGAGCCGGCCAGGAAGAACAGGATCGCGACCTGGAACACCAGCTTGCGGCCGAACAGATCGCCGAGCTTGCCGACGATCGCGGTGGCGATCGTCGACGCGAGCAGATAGCTCGTCACCACCCAGGACTGGTGTCCGGCGCCGCCGAGGTCCGCCACGACGGTGGGCAGGGCGGTGGCGACGATGGTCTGGTCCAGGGCTGCCAGCAGCATCCCGAGCAGCACGGCGACGAACACCAGGTTTCGGCGCCGGGCGCCGAGCATCGCGCTGCGGTCCTCGGGATCGCTGGCCGTCGCCTCCGGGGTCGTGGTCGTCATGCCTGCCTTTCTCGCCGCCTGACCGTACATCGTTAGCTAGGCTAGAAAAGTTACCGCCGACGCAGAACGGCCGCAGGACGGGGGCTTCCCGTTCCTGCGGCCGGCTACCCGGACAACCCGGTGCGAATGTGCGCGGGCGGCGCGCTATTCCGCCGTGCTGCCCGGCGGGCGGGACACGCACTGCGCCGCGTAGAGCTGCTCCCCGAGCTTGTCCATCAGCTGCAGCTGGGTCTCGAGGTAGTCGATGTGCTTCTCCTCGTCGGCCAGGATGTACTCGAAGAGGTTGGCGGTGGTGTGGTCTTCCTTCTCCCGGCACAGCGTGATGCCCGGCTTGAGCCGTGCCATCACCTCGTACTCGATCGCGAGATCGGCCTCGAATTGTTCGCGCAGCGTCTGCCCGACGCGCAGGGAGAAAAGCCGCTGGTAATTCGGCAACCCGTCGAGAATGAGAATTCGATCGGTGATGGACTCGGCGTGCCGCATTTCTTCGAACGATTCCGCCCGAGTGTGTGAGGCCAATTCCGTGAAGCCCCAATTGTCCTGCATCTTGGAATGCAGAAAATACTGATTGATCGCTGTCAATTCGCTCGTCAACTGCTCGTTGAGCAATTTGAGGACTTCGGCATCGCCTTGCATGTTCGCTCCTAAACACCTCGGGGGCTGACCAACGTGTCGCCATCTGCGCCGCCTCTCCAATCTAGTGCAGAAGAGGCCGGATGGGCATCTCATTACGCCTGTCAGAGGCATGTTTTCGGACCGAGGAGCGATTTTGGTAAGACAGCCTCACCTTCCAAGTGGGGGCACTCTGGACTGCCTGTCCTAACTAAGGTTAGACTGCGCTAACGCGTCGACGGGGAGCTCGGACAGGTGGAAAACAATGGGTGAGTACGACCTCCACTCGCTCATTCTCGCGTGCGATTTCCGGGTCGACGACGTCGATCGAATGTGGCGTTGGCTGCAGAAACACGAATCCGGTCTCGACGCGATCGGCGCGCATCACGTCGTTCTCTACCGGTCGATCTGGGAGCCGGGGCGTGTGCTGGTGACGATCGGCTTGCGCAATCCGATGTCGATACGTGAGATATTGCGGTCACCGACCATTTTCGAATGGTTCGACATCTCCGGTGTCGAGGACATCCCGCCCATCTTCGGCGGCGAGGTGGTCGAGAAGATCGACCTCTGCGGGCCGACCTCGGAGGAACACGTCGGCCGCACCGTCGTCGGCGTCATGTCGTCCGTCGACGACGTGCCGGCCCTGATGGCCAAGATCCACGACGGCATCGAACGGTTCAAGCGTGGCGGTGTCCGCAAGATCTGGGTGTACCGGGCGCTCGACGACGGGCAGGAAGTGATGATTCTGCAGGAAATCCAGGACGAGGCCAGCGCACGGAACTGGATAGAGCATCCCGACGCCGCGGCGGAGTGGATGTCGCACGCCGGCCTCGGCGCCTACCCCACCCAGTTCGTCGGGCGCTTCGCGCACCTGATGAGCATCGACGGCGGAACGAACGGGTGAGCTGATGTTCGTCTGCCTGTGCCACGGCGTCACCAGTCATGTGGTGGACGAGGTGGTGGCCGCGGGCGCGAGTACGACGAAGCAGATCGCCGAAGCCTGCGGCGCGGGCAGCGAGTGCGGCCGGTGCCGGCGCACCCTACGCGCCATCATCGCCGCTCACCAGGTCAACGACTCTGCGACCCCGGCAGGGCGCTGACTACTCCCCCTGGTCGCGTCGATCGGCGAAGGCCGCCAGCGCCTCGGAGTTGGCGGCGGAGCCCAGCAGTTCGGCGAACTGGGCGTACTCCCTAGCGATCGCGTCGCGGATCGCTTTCCGCGTGGGCTCCACCATCGTGTGCTTGACCGCCATCAGGCTCGGCAGCGGGCGCGATGCGAGCAACCCGGCGTGCCTGTGCGCCTCGGCGAGCAGGTCCTCGGGCTCGCAGACCCGCCACGCCACGCCCATCCGCTGCGCCTCGGTGGCGTCGATCCACTCCGACGACAACAGGATCCACGCCGCGTTCTGCCGGCCGATCAACTGCGGCAGCAGGTAGGACGAGGCCGCCTCCGGCGCCACACCCAGGCTGGTGAACGGACACTTCAACCGCGCGGCGCTCGACATGAACACCAGATCGGCGTAGCCGAGGATGGTGGTGCCGATGCCGACGGCCAGCCCGTTGACCGCGCACACCAGCGGCTTGCGCAGGTCGAGCAGCGCCTCCATCAGACCGGGGAAGCCGTACTCGCCCGGCTGGTAGTCCGGATCGGTGACCCGGGCGGCCATGTCGTTGAGGTCGTTGCCTGCGCTGAACGCCCGGCCCGCCCCGGTCAGCACCACCACCGACACCTGCGGATCCGCGTCCGCCTCGCGCAATGCGATCGTGGTCGCGTCGTACAGGGCCTCGTTGAACGCGTTGAGCGATGCCGGACGGTCGAGGGTGATCGTGCGGACCGCGCCCTCGTCACTGATCTGCAGTGTCACGGCCAGCAGCGTACGCAACCGCGCGGCGCGTGGGTGCGCTCAGGTGGTCGGTGCGAACGGCGTGCGGAACACGTAGCGGCTGCTGGGCACGGTGTCGACGTCGCGATCGGCGCCGAACCGCCCGGTGCTGGCGAGCATGCGCCGCATCCGGTCGCCGAGATCGGCGTCGTCCGCGGCGCCGAAGAACGCGTGCAGGTCGGACACCGCCTCGAGCGGGAACGTCTCCTCGACCAGCGCGGAAAGCTCCGGCGCCGCCGGCGTGAGGGCCCGCACGACGGTGTTCTGCACGTAGCCCGACGTGGCCTGGGTGGCCAGTGCCACCGGGGTGTGGTCGACGTGCCAGCGCTCCAGCCAGCTCGCCTCGTCGAGTTCGGCCGGGCGGCGCAGCAGCGCCACGTTAACCAGTCCTGCCGCCCGCTCCCCCGGAGCGGGTGTCGGCGGCGCCAACGGCACCGACTCGGTGACCAGGTACGCCGCTGCCTCGGCGCACTCCCGCGCCAGTCGCTCGACGACCGCGGCGACCTGGCCGCCGTAGTACTGCTGGGTCCACACGCTGACGACCGCCATCACCGGAGGGTCCAGCGTGGTCAACGTCATGAGCGAGTCCCGCACCACCGCGTCGCGGACATTCACCGCGAGACCGGGCACGCCCGTCGCCAGGAGCTCCGCCGAGACCTCGCCGCGCAACCGCTCGCACCAGGCGTCGTCGACCTCGTCGGACCGCAGCGTGATCATGACCTTCTCCACGGGGTGAACCTACATATCGTTTCCGAACCGGTGTGGCGGCCTGCCGCGCGATGCGTCGCCTCCGGGTGAGAATGGGCGGGTGCAACTTCGGCCCCTGACGCTCGAGCGGGCGGCGCCCAGGTGGCCGCTCGACCTCGGGGCGGTGCTGCGCAGTCTGGCCGGTGTGCTGTTCGTGGCTGCGGTCGCGCTGCGATTCGGCGCGGTCGGCGCGGCGACCGCGGCGGCCGGCGCGGCCGCAATAGCCGGCGGCACCGCGCTCCAGGACGAACCGCGCGGCCCCGGTCCGCGGGTCGTGCTCGTCTCCCTCGCGATGGGTGTCGCGGTCGGCCTTGGCGGCCTGACGTCCGGGATGCCCGTGGTGTTCGTCGCGCTCGTCGCCGTGTGGTGCTGGCTCGCCGGGCTGATGTGGACGTTCAGCGCGAACACCGGGCTGCTCGCCACGGCGACAGCGGTGCTGCTGGTCGTAGCGCCGCCGACCCCGCCGGTGGACGCGGCGGTGGCGGCCGGGCTGGCCGTCGGGGGCGGGCTCGTGCAGGCCGTGCTGATCGCCGTCCGGCCGCGACGGCGGTGGCGGACGCAGCGGGCGGCGTCGCAGCGGGCGTACCGCTCGCTCGGTGAGAACTCTCGCGCGCTCGCCGACGATGCAGGTGCCTGCGTCGACCCGGCGCCGCTGCGCCATCTGCGCGACGCCTTCACGCTGTCGGACTACCAGGCGCGACGCCGCCCGCTGGCCTACCGGCAGTGGTACGGGCTGCCCGAGCGCATCGCCGCGGCGGTCACCGCGGCGGCGAAGGTCACCGACCCCGGCGTCCGCAGTCGCCTGCTCGCCGCGGCCGCGGACACCCTCGAGGCGATCGCCGTGCGCGACCGGGACGACGCCGTGCACGCCCTGGCCGCGGTTCTCGCCGCCGCCGACACGGCCGTCGGGCCCGACAGAGCCGCGGCGCAGCGCCTCGTGTCGTCACTGCGCGAGGCCGTCGCCGCGCAGTTCAGTGAGATCGCCTCCACGACATCGGATCTGCGGCGGCTGACCCGTGCCGACGTCGCGGGGGCGGCGCGCACCCGGATCAGGGCGGTGCAGGGTCAACTCGACCGGACCTCGTCGATCCTGCGGCACGCGATCCGGCTGGCGGCCGCCGCAGCCGCCGGGACGGCGTTCGCGCGCTGGGCGGAGCTCCCGCACGGGCACTGGGTCGCGCTCGCGGTGCTGCTGGTTCTCCGGCCGGAGACGGCGCACACCTACACGCGGTGCGCGGGCCGCATCGCCGGAGTCCTCGCCGGTATCGGCGTCGCGTCGGTGGTCACGGTGATGTGGCACCCGACGGGTCTGGTGGCCGCAGCGCTGGCCGTGCTCTGTCTCGGACTCACCTATGCGATGTCGGCGTACGGGTACATCGCGGTGAGCGCCGGGCTGGCCGCGGCGCTCGTGTTCCTGGTCGACGTCTCGGCCGTTGCCGGCGCGGGCGCGCTGACCGACCGGTTGACCGCCGCCGTGATCGGTGGTGCGCTCGCCGTGCTCGGCCACGTGCTGCTGCCCGACGACGGACTGGTCCGGCTGCGGCAGCGGGCCGGTGAGCTGCTGCGGGCCGAGGTCGACTACGCCGCCGCGGTGATCCGGGCCTTCGTACACGACGTCGACCGGCCCGCGGACGCGGTGTCGGCCGCCTGGCAGCGGGCCTTCCGGTCGCGCGCGGCGTTCGAGGCGGCGTGTGGCACCACCCGTGTCGCGGCACGCGAACTGCGGCTGTGGCTGCGGACCTACCGCTCGGCGCTCAATGCCGTCACCGCCTCGTGCACCGCCCTGGAGAACAACCTGCCCGGCCAGTTGCCCGCGACGATGACCATCGAATTCGTCACGGTCGTCGACGATTACGTCGACGTGCTGCGCGGCGGGTTCCCGGACCCCACCGCGGCGTGGACGGTCGACGGCGAGGCGCTCGCCGCCGCGAACGCCAGGGTCCGCGAGGTGGCATCGACGTTGCCGTCCGATCTCGCGGCGGCCCGCGTGCTGGTCGCCGAGATCGGCGTGATCACCGCGCAGCTCGCCCGGTTGTCCGGCGGTGCCAATGCGCTGCCCTGACGGTCAGCCGCGCGCCCACCTCGGCAGGATGAACACGCCTTCGGCCTCCGCGGTGACACCGTCGGCGTCGGCGATGTGACCGGTGGCGTAGGCCTTGATGCCGTCGATCCGCGACACGCTGCCCTCGGCACGCAGCGGTCCGAGCGGTGTGGCGCGCCGGTACCGGACGCTGATGGTGCCGGTGAACCGCGGGCTCTCCGGGTCGTTGGCGGCAACCTCGCCGAGGACGTGGTCGAGCACCATCGCCACGACGCCGCCGTGCACATGTCCCGGCGGCCCTTCGTAGGCGGCACCCAGGTGGAAATCGGTGCGGACCGCGCCGGAGTCGTCCCGCTCGATCACCAGTGGCGGTGCGATGGGATTGCGGACGCCGATCACCGGGTTGCCCCACGGCATCCGGTCGCCGTGTGAGGTGATCTGGACGCCGAACGCGCCGTCGACCTGGCGCGACCGCAGCAGCGCGGTGGCGGCGTCGATCTGGGCGCGTGCCGTGGCCACCGCTTCCGCGTCGACCTCGGTGCGGATGGTGGCGTCGACGAGGTCGCGGACCGAGTCGGCGAGCCCGCCGTAAGTGGCTCGCAGCTGCGCCACGTCGTCGGGCGTCAGGTGCTCGACACGGGTGAAGCGCGGCATCCCAGAACTAGAACACGTTCTCATCGCCGGTGTCGAGAGCTGGGCCGACGGGCTGCGTTGCGTTGCCCTGTGGCGCCACCGCACCAGCTTAAGTCATCGACTGTTGACTTGATTGCCGGACGCGGCCTACGGTCTAAGTCATCGACTGGTGACACGAGGAGTGGTGGACATGAACGACCCAGCAGTGCTGATCGCCGGCGCGGGCCCGACCGGATTGACCGCCGCCATGGAACTGTCGCGACTCGGCGTCGACGTCCGCATCGTCGACAGGGCGGGTGCGCCGTCGACCACCTCACGGGCGCTCGGCATCCAGGCCAGGACCGTCGAACTGCTGCGGCCCCGCGGCGTGGGTGACGAACTGCTCCGGCTCGGCAACCGGGCGAACGCCACCGCGCTGTACGCGGCGGGCGGCAAGCTCGCCGAAATTGAATTACACCGGATGGCAAGCGATTTCAACTATGTGCTGCTGCTAGACCAGTCCGAGACGGAACGCGTGCTGACCGAACAGCTCGGCCGCCAGGGCGTCAAGGTCGAGCGGGGTGTCGAGGTGACGGCGGTCCGCCGGCACGACGACTCCGTCGCGGTGCACCTTCGCGCGGACGACGGGCAATCCGAGATCGTCCGGCCCCGCTACGTCATCGCCGCCGACGGCGCGCACAGCGTCATCCGCAAGGCGACCGGGGTGAGTTTCGAGGGCAGGCAGCTGTCGCACTCCTACGTGCTCGGCGACCTGTCGCTCACCGGGGACGTGCCCGGGGATCAGCTGTCGATCTTCCTCGGCCGCCGCGGTTTCCTCGCGGTGTTCCCGATGGGCGCCGGGCGGTTCCGGTTCATGGCCACCGACCCCGACGGCCTCACCGGCTCCGCCGGTGACCCGACACTGGCCGGTATCCAGCAGCTCTACGACCGGACGGCCGCAATCCCGGCGCGGGTCGCCGGGTTGCGGTGGAGTTCCCGCTTCCGGATAAACAGCAGACACGCCGCCCATCTGCGCGCGGGGCGGGTGTTCCTCGGCGGCGACGCCGCCCACGTGCACAGCCCGGCGGGCGGGCAGGGGATGAACGCCGGCATCCAGGACATGGTCAACCTCTCCTGGAAGCTGGCACTCGTACTGGCCGGCCGGGCCCGGCCCGAACTGCTCGACACCTACGAGTCCGACCGGCTACCCGTCATCCGCGACCTCGTCACGATGACCGAGCGCGCCACCGCCGCGTTCAACTCGACCAGTCCGCTGGCGCACGCGGCGCTCACCCGCCTGGCGCCCCTGGTGCTCGCGCGGGTCCGGGTGCAGCGCAAGGCCGCCGACCGGCTCGGGCAGCTGAGCGCCGGCTACCGCGGGGCGCCGCTCAGTGCCGACGGCGGCCGGATCGGGACGCTGCGCGCGGGCGACCGGATCCCCGACGCCGCGGTGGTCACCGTCGACGGTGACCACCGGTGCCTGCACGACCTGCTCGACCTGTCCGGCCCGACGTTGTTCGTCTTCGGCGACGACGAACCCCTGCACACCGGCCTGTCGACCGCCGTGACGGTGCGTCGGCTGGTCTCGGCGCCCACGCTCACCGCCGATCCCGCCGCCTGGTTGCTGGCCCGCCCGGACGGCTACCTCGCCGCGGCAGGCACCGCGGCCGATGCCGACCGGCTGCACCGGTGGGTGAAGCGCTGGTTGACCCCCGACACACCCTGACCGCCGATCAAAGCGCCACGCGCGCTGCGGCAGAGGCGAATCCCAGCCAGGTGTGCCGGTTGCCCGCCCAGCACCAGCCGACCTTGGGGGCATCGCGGTGAGCGGGGCCGTCACGTCCGGTGCCGTTGCTGATCCACAGCGCCGGAGTGCGCGCGTCGAGCCGTCCGTCCGGCTTGCGACGGCGGGAGCCGACGGTCATGAAGCAGCGGCCCCGCTGCAGCGCCTCGGGCTGCTGGATCAGCCAGTGCAGTCCCTCGGCCAGGGTCAGCGGTGTGCGACCGGCCGCCTCGATCGCCGGAAGCGCCTCGTCGGGACTCCAGTTCGCCATCTCGTCGCCGCGGTCGACACCGCTGATCGCATACACCGGTCCGCCCGGCGGTGCCACGGCGGGCAGCGGCGCGAACTCGTCGACATCGGCCATGTCGGAGACCACGAAACCCGCCTTGTCGTGCCTGCGGAGCAGCGGAGCCAGCCCCGAGGGCGGCAGCCGCAGCGGGTCGACCGCCAGCAGGACGGCGTCGCCGCCTGCGCGGTCGGCCGCCTCGCGCAGGACGTCCGCGGACAGGCCGGCCAGCTCGTGCGCCCCGACGGCGATCAGCCGTTCGGCCTGCACACGGGGTTGCGGAAGGGTGTCGATGAGTGTCGGCATGGGCGCACAACGAAGCAAACCCGGCGGCGAGTTCCTACCATTGACGGCCATGGCCGCACCCCGGGTCGACGCGTCGCGCCACGCGCTGCCGCCGACGCTCGTCGACGTCGCGGGCGACCGGCTGCGCGACGCCATCCTCAGCGGCGCGCTGCGGCCGGGCGAGAAGCTCGTCGAGGAGCGGCTGTGCTCCGAGTTCGGGATCAGCCGGGCGCCGCTGCGCGAGGCCCTGCGCCTGCTCGCCCAGCAGGGTCTCGTCGAGCAGATGCCGCGGCGCGGATCCCGGGTCGCCGACTGCTCCCCCTCGGACGTCAGGGCTCTCTTCGCGCTGCGTCATGTGCTGGAGTGCCACGCGATCGACACCGCACTGCCACGACCCGACCTCGAGTCGGCACTGGCCCCGGTCCGCGCGGCACTCGACGACATGGGTTCCGCCGGTGACGAATTGGCCCGCGACGACGCCCACCGCCGGTTCCACGCCACGGTGACGGGGCTCGCCGGGAACCGCCAGCTGGACCTGACGTTGGCGCCGATCCTGCTCAAGCTCCAGCTGCCGATGGCCCGCAATCTGCGCACCGAGGCGAGGCACACCGCCACCGACGGCATCGCCCGCCACCGCGCCATCCTGACCGCGCTGCAGACCAACGATCCCGCGGTCGTCATCGCGGCCCTCGCCGACCACGGTCACCTGCGCTACGTCGAGCTCCCGCCCGAGCGCTAACACGATCGACACACCACCGACCCGAATCCGCCATCATTCTGTCGACAATCGACGGTTATGCCAGTTGATTCGCAGGGTCCGTCGATCGGTCCGTCAGTGGCCGAGATCCTGGCCTCTCACGCCGGCGGGACCGGCTCCCCCACCAGGACCGCCGCTCGGGTGGCCGACGCGATCGCGGGGGCGGGCGACGACGGCACCTGGTTGTCGACGGTGCCGCGCGACGAACTGCTCGCAGCCGCCGCCGAGATCGAGGGCCGGACGGGTGCAAGGACATTGCCGCTCTACGGCGTGCCGTTCGGGGTCAAGGACAGCATCGACGTCGCGGGAGTGCCGACCACGCTGTCGTGCCCGGACTACGCCTACGTCGCGGACCGGACCGCGCCCGCGGTGCAGCGGCTGCTCGACGCCGGCGCCCTCTACGTCGGCAAGACCAGCCTGGACCAGTTCGCCACCGGGCTGAACGGCACCCGCACGCCGTACACGGTGCCGCGCAGCGTCTACGGCGACGAGATGATCTGCGGCGGATCGAGTTCGGGGTCCGCGCGAGCGGTGGCGCTGGGGCAGGTCCCGTTCGCGGTCGCCACCGACACCGCGGGCTCCGGCCGGGTGCCCGCGGCGCTCAACGGCGTCGTCGGCTTCAAGCCGTCGCGCGGACTGATCAGCACCGTGGGTCTGGTGCCGGCCTGCAGGTCACTCGACTGCCTGAGCGTCATGGCCGGCTGCGTCGACGACGTCGACCGGGTCGTTGCGGTGATCGCAGCACGCGACGACGCCGACCCGTGGTCGCGCGACCGCGGCCCGCGGTACGCAGGCGCCGAGATCCGCGTCGGCCTGCCCGGGGACGACGAACTCGAGTTCTTCGGCGACACCGCCATGGCCGACGCGCACACGGCGTTCCGGGCTCAGCTCTCGCGCCGCCACCACGTCGTCGACGTCCCGCTCGCGCCGTTCCTGGCCGCGGGCGCCCTGCTCTACCAGGGGCCGTGGGTCGCCGAGCGACTGGTCGAATTCGGCGAATTCCTGGCCGCCACACCGGGGTCGATCCACCCGGTGGTGCGCGAGATCCTGCAAGGCGGACAGGCCTACACCGCCGTCGACGCGTTCTCGGCGCTGCAGCGGCTGCAGGAACTCAAGGCGGTGGTCAGCCGGGTGTGGGAGCAGGTCGACGTGCTGGTGGTGCCCACCATCGGAACGACGTTCACCGTGGCGGAGGTGCTCGACCGCCCCATCGACACCAACACCGTGCTCGGTCACTACACGCACTTCGGGAATCTGCTCGACCTTCTCGGGGTGGCGGTCCCCCTCGGCGTCACCGCCGACGGCAGGCCGCACAGCGCGATGCTGCTCGGTGGTGCCCTCACCGACGACACCGTCCTGCAGTTCGCCGCGCAGATCCTCGACGAGCCGCGCGCCACCGTCACCTCCCACCCCACCGCCGTCGTGACCACCGAGGAGCACGTGTGAGTCAGTCAGCCGAGATCGCCGCCGCGCCCGGCCCGTTCACCGCGATGGCCGGGAAGATTGCGCTGATCGTCATCGACATGCAGCGGGACTTCCTGCTGCCCGGCGGATTCGGCGAGAGCCTCGGAAACGACGTCGGCCGGCTGCAGCGGGTGGTCGCCCCACTGGCCGCGCTCATCGCCGCGGCCCGCTCGGCGGGTGTCATGGTCATCCACACCCGCGAAGGACACCGGCCCGACCTGTCCGACTGCCCACCGGCCAAGCTCCACCGCGGCGCGCCGTCGAAGCGGATCGGCGACCCGGGCCGCTACGGCCGCATCCTCATCCGCGGCGAATACGGCCACGACATCGTCGACGAACTGGCGCCACTGCCCGGCGAGACCGTGATCGACAAGCCGGGCAAGGGCGCGTTCTACGCCACCGGACTCCAGGACGTGCTCACGTCGGCCGGTGTCACCCAGCTGCTGATCACCGGCGTCACCACCGAGGTGTGCGTGCACACCACCACCAGGGAGGCCAACGACCGCGGATACGAGTGCCTGGTCGTATCCGATTGCGTCGGTTCGTATTTCCCGGAGTTCCATCGGGTCGCACTGGAGATGGTCGCCGCCCAGGGCGGCATCTTCGGCTGGGTCGCCGACACTGCCGCAGTGATCCCCGCTCTCGACGCCCTGTCCACCCCCGCAGCCCAGGAGATCCGCACGTGAGCACCGACATAGAGCACACCCCTGCCGATCCGCCCACCGAGGCGGCGCCGGCCAACCCGTGGTGGACGCGCGGCGACCTGAACGCCTTCTTCGGGCTGGGCTTCAACATCCTCGTCAACGTGCTCACGCTGACCGGCCTGATGATCGGCGTCATCGCCGTACCCGCCGCCGACGTGCTCGGCACCGTGCTGCCCGCGCTCGGCGTCGCGCTGATCCTCGGCAACCTGTACTACACGTTCCTGGCGCGGCGACTCGCCCGCCGGGAGAACCGTTCCGACGTCACCGCGCTGCCGTACGGACCGAGCGTGCCGCACATGTTCATCGTCGTCTTCGTCGTGATGCTGCCCGTCTACCTCAACACCGACGACCCGGTGCAGGCCTGGCAGGCGGGGCTGGCGTGGGCGTTCCTGATCGGCGTCATCGTGATGATCGGTGCCTTCGTCGGTCCCTACGTCCGCAGGCTGACCCCGCGCGCCGCGATGCTCGGCACCCTGGCCGGCATCTCGATCACGTTCATCTCCATGCGGCCCGCCGCCCAGATGTGGGAGGCCGCATGGATCGGCCTGCCCGTGCTGGCGATCATCCTGATCGGCTTCTTCACCGACGTCCGGCTGCCCGGCAACATCCCGGTCGGGCTGGTCGCGCTGCTGGTCGGCACCGCCATCGGGTGGGCGGGCGGCTACATGTCGGCCCCCGACGTCGGACAGGCCGTCTCCGACATCGCGATCGGCGTTCCCGACCTGCGGCTCGACCTGCTGATCAACGGCCTGACCGACCTGGCGCCGCTACTCGGCACGGCGATCCCGCTCGGTGTCTACAACTTCACCGAAGCGATGAGCAACGTGGAGAGCGCCGCCGCGGCGGGCGACGACTACAACCTGCGCAGCGTGCTGCTCGCCGACGGCGCGGGCGCGGTCGTCGGCTCGGCCTTCGGATCGCCCTTCCCGCCCGCGGTCTACATCGGGCACCCCGGATGGAAGGACGCCGGAGGCCGTGCGGGCTACTCGCTGGCCAGCGGAGTGGTGATCGGCGTGCTCTGCTTCATCGGCCTGTTCGGTGTGCTCGACGCGCTGCTGCCGGTGCCGGCGATCGTGCCGATCCTGCTCTACATCGGCCTGCTCATCGGGGCGCAGGCGTTCCAGGCGGTGCCCCGGCTGCATGCCGTTGCCGTAGTCGCAGCACTGCTCCCCAACCTCGCGCAGTGGGCCCACGGCCTGATCGACAACGCCCTCAACGCCGCAGGCACCAGCGCGAGCACGGTCGGCATGGAGGCGCTGAACGGCGCAGGCGTGGTCTACGAGGGACTCAAGACCCTCGGCGAGGGTGCGGTGCTCGTCGGCCTGATCCTCGGCACCATGGTGACGTTCATCCTGGAGAAGAAGTTCCTCTACGCGGCGGCCGCCTCGGCGGTCGGCGCCGTGCTGTCGTTCGTCGGCCTCATCCACGCTCCCCAGGTGGCATGGGCGGCCAATCCCCAGGTTGCGCTCGGCTATCTGCTCTTCGGCGCGGTCTGCGCCGCGTGCACCGTCCTGCCCGGCGCGAAAGACCCGGTGACCGTTGACGAGTCGGACGTCGTCGCGGGTCACTGATGCCGGCCGGTCAGTCGGCGACGAACGCGACCTCGGTGCTGTCGGCGAGCACGACGTACAGCCGGCGCCACGGCTCGGAGCCCTCGAGCCGCCACTTGTGGCCGGATCCGGCGGTGTCCTCGGCCAGCAGCACATCGCCCGCGCCCAACGTGAACTCCTCGCCGTCGCGGGTGGAGAACACCAGGCTGCCCGCCAGCGTCACCACCAGTTGACGCACGGGCGCAGTGTGCCAGGCCAGCGCGGCGCCGGCCGCGGTCTCCTCGACCGTCACGTGGGTGGACGGCATCACCGCCGACACCAGGTCGTCGTTGCGGCCCGGGCGCATCTCCAGCCGCCCGATCTGGAACTGCGACGCGTTGTCGTCGCCCGTCCACAACCGCACACACCGGATCATCTGGTCACCGTAATGGTGTTCGTGCAGCTCCGCGCGTCCAACCGGCCAACCGTCATCGGGGACTCGCACGCTGCGTAAACTGCGCGTGGTGATCAGTGACGACGACCTGCGCAGGTTGCACCGCTGCGTCGAACTCGCCCGGACCGCGCTCGACGCCGGTGACGAACCCTTCGGCTCACTGCTCGTCGACGAGGCAGGCGAGGTCCGCTTCGAGGACCACAACCGCGTGAAGGACGGCGACGCCACCGCCCACCCCGAACTCGCCATCGCCCGCTGGGCCGTCGACCACCTGAGCCCCGCCGAGCGGGCGCGCTCGACGGTGTACACCTCGGGCGAACACTGCCCGATGTGCGCGGCCGGCCACGCCTGGGTCGGACTGGGCCGCATCGTCTACGCGACGTCGTCGGCACAGCTGACGGGCTGGCTCGCCGAGTGGGGCGCCCCGCCGCCCCCGGTGGCCACACTGCCGATCACCGCCGTTGCGCCCGCCGTGGTCGTCGACGGGCCGGCGCCCGAACTCGCGGACACCATGCGGGCGCTCTACGAGGCGAAGTTCCGCCCGGCCGGAAGTCCCGCATGAGCGGGCCGGATTGGGTGCGGCACGCCATCTGGTGGCAGGTCTACCCACTGGGATTCGTCGGCGCCCACCCGGCCGACCCTGCGCCGGGACCCGACGAGCACCGGCTGCGGCGCATCGTCGACTGGCTCGACCACGCGATCGCCCTCGGCGCCTCCGGCCTGGCGCTCGGCCCGGTGTTCGCCTCGCGCACCCATGGCTACGACACCACCGACCACTACCGCATCGACCCACGTCTCGGCGACGACGCCGACTTCGACCACCTCGTCGCCGAGGCACATCGGCACGGGCTGCGGGTGCTGCTCGACGGCGTGTTCAACCACGTCGGCACCGACTTCGACCGCTACCGGCGGGCCGCCGACGGCGATGCCGACGCCCGGGCCTTCTTCCGAACGCGCGGCGGCGAATTCGGCACCTTCGAGGGCCACGGCGAACTCATCGCGCTGGACCACCGCAACCCTGAGGTGGTCGGCTACACCGTCGAAGTGATGCGGCACTGGCTGGCACGCGGCGCCGACGGCTGGCGGCTCGACGCCGCCTACGCGATGCCCGACGATTTCTGGGCGCAGGTGCTGCCCGCGGTCCGGGAGTCGTTCCCCGAGGCCTGGTTCGTCGGTGAGGTGATCCACGGCGACTACGCCGCCCACGTGTCCGGCGCCGGGTTCGACTCGGTGACGCAGTACGAGCTCTGGAAGGCCGTCTGGAGCAGTCTCAACGACGGGAACTTCCACGAGCTGGACTGGGCGATGCAGCGCCACAACGACTTCCTGTCGTCGTTCGTCCCGCTCACATTCGTCGGCAACCACGACGTCACGCGCATCGCCAGCAAGCTGGACGACCCGCGCCACGTCGAGCACGCGCTGGTGTTGCTGTTCACCACCGGCGGCACCCCCAGTGTCTACGCCGGCGACGAGCTGGCCTATCGGGGAGTCAAGGAGGAACGGTTCGGGGGCGACGACGCGATCCGACCCGAATTCGGTGCTCCGCCGGCGCTGTCCGACGACGCCGCGGGCGACTCGTACCGGCTGCACCAGCATCTCATCGGCCTGCGCCGGCGCCACCCGTGGCTGCACGAGGCGACGACCTCCGCGCTGGCGCTGACCAACACCCACTACGTCTACCAGAGCGCCCGCGACGGGGAGCGGTTGCTCGTGGCGCTCAACGTCGACCCGGCCCAGCCGCTTCGGGTGTCGTTGCCCGAGCTCGGATTCGGACGCGGCCGGGTGGTCGCCGGTTCCGGCGCCCCGCCGCAGGACGACATCGAGCACACCGAGGTCGGCCCGCACGGATGGGTGGTCATCGCACCGGCCTGATCTGTGGGCCGGGACGCGCTCAGGCCAACAGTTCGACGGTCGCCGGGTCCTCGCCGTCGTAGAACGTCTCCAGCACGGCGGCGAAGTCGGCGTCGTCGGCGGCGGCGCGGGCGAACAGCGTCATCGACGACCGCACCTTGAGCACGTCGGGGAAGCCGAAGACGTCCTCGGCCGACCGTCCCTCGAGGCGCTGCACCAGGCGCGTGCACTCCCGCAGCCGCGGGCCGAGCACCGGGTGCTCGAGGTAGGCTCTCGCCTCGGCGAGCGATGCGATACCGAACCGGTCGGCGGTGGCACTGCGGCCCAGTCCGCGCAGCTGCGGGAACACGAACCAGATCCAGTGCGTGCGCTTGCGGCCCGCCCGCAGTTCGGCCAGCACCGTGTCGTAGACGGGTTCCTGCGCGGTCACGAAGCGCTGCAGATCGAAGGGGTCGTCGGTGGTCATGTCA
The DNA here is from genome assembly GCF_025821665.1 of [Mycobacterium] manitobense. Lineage (GTDB taxonomy): Bacteria > Actinomycetota > Actinomycetes > Mycobacteriales > Mycobacteriaceae > Mycobacterium > Mycobacterium arseniciresistens. The sequence goes on along the minus strand of NZ_JACKSJ010000056.1, from coordinate 47,168 downwards.
GCCACGGTGACACATGTCCGCCGCCGGACCGGCGATAATTTGCCCACAGCCCCCGCATCGGACGCCCGGGCCAGCTAGCCTTCTAGTCCCGATGACCTCTACCGCGGAGCCGGACTCCTCTCATCCCACCGTGCCGGCTCCCGCCCGGCGAAGCCTGCGGCGCCGCGTGCTGTCGCGCATCAGCATCCAGTCGAAACTGCTGGTGATGCTGCTGTTGACCAGTGTCCTGTCGGTGGCGGTGATCGGGTTCATCGGCTACCAGTCGGGACGCTCGTCGCTGCGGGAGTCGGTGTTCGACCGGCTCACCGAGATCCGCGGCTCCCAGTCGCGTCAACTCGAGTCGAAGTACACCGACCTGAAGAACTCGCTGGTGATCTACACCCGCGGCGCCACCGCGACCCAGGCGGTCGAGGCGTTCACTGCCGGATTCGACCAACTCAGGGACGCGACGATCAGTCCGCAGCAGTCGCAGTCGGTGGTCGACTACTACAACAACCGCTTCGCCGTCGCGAAGCGCGAGCAGACCGGCGACGAACTCGACGCGCGAGCGATCCTGCCGACGTCGGCCGCCCAGCGATATCTACAGGCCTACTACACCGCCCCGTTCGACGACTTCGACAAGGCGATCCAGTTCGAGGACGCCGGCGACGGCAGCGCGTGGTCGGCCGCCAACGCGCGGTACAACGACTTCTTCCGGGAGATCGTCACCCGTTTCGGGTTCGAGGACGCGCTGCTGCTCGACACCCGCGGCAACGTGGTCTACACCGCGTACAAGGGCGTCGATCTCGGCACCAACATCCTGACCGGGCCCTACCGGGAGGGGCAACTGCGCGACGCTTACCAGAAGGCGATGGCGTCCAACGCCGTCGACTACGTCGGCGTCACCGACTTCAGCAACTACCTCCCCGCCGACGAGCCCACGGCATGGATGCTCTCCCCGGTCAGCGCCGGCGGCCAGGTGGGGGGCGTGATGGCCCTGCAGTTCCCGATCTCGAAGATCAACCGGCTGATGACCGCCGACCGGGAGTGGGAGGCCGCAGGCATGGGCACCACAGGCGAGACGTTCCTGGTCGGGCCCGACGACCTGATGCGGTCGGACTCCCGCACGTTCATCGAGAATCCGGAGCAGTTCCGCGCCGACGTCATCGACGCAGGCACGCCGCCCGAGATCGCCGAGGATTCGCTGCGCCAGCACGGCACCACGCTGGTGCAACCCGTCGCCAGCGACGCGACCCGGGAGGCCCAGCGCGGTCAGACCGGCACGGTCATCGAGGACGACTACCTCGGTCACAAGTCGCTACAGGCCTACGCGCCGGTGAATCTGGAGGGGTTGAACTGGTCCATCATCGCCAAGATCGACACCTCCGAGGCGTTCGCGCCGGTGTCGGCGTTCACCCGCACCCTCGTGCTGAGCACCGCCGTCATCATCTTCGTGGTGTGCCTGGCCGCGATGCTGCTGGCCCGGTTGTTCGTGCGGCCCATCCGCCGCCTGGAAGCCGGTGCGCAGCAGATCAGTTCGGGTGACTACCACGTGACGCTGCCGGTGCACACCCGTGATGAGTTCGGCGACCTGACGGTCGCCTTCAACGACATGAGCCGCAATCTGGCGATCAAGGAGGAACTGCTCGCCGAGCAGCGAAGGGAGAACGACCGGCTGCTGCTGTCGCTGATGCCCGAACCCGTCGTCCAGCGCTACCGCGAGGGTGAGGAGACCATCGCCCAGGACCACCAGGACGTGACGGTGATCTTCGCCGACATCGTGGGCCTGGAGGAACTGTCGTCGGATCTGAACTCCGACGAGCTGCTGGTGATCGTGAACAAGCTGACCCGCCAATTCGACGCCGCGGCGGAGAATCTCGGTGTCGAGCAGGTGCGCACGCTGCACAACGGCTACCTCGCCAGCTGCGGTCTGTCGGTGCCCCGGCTCGACAACGTGCGGCGCACCGTCGACTTCGCCGTCGAGATGCAACGCACCGTCGACCGGTTCAACACCGAGACCGGCCACGACCTCGAGCTGCGCGCCGGCATCGACACCGGCACCGTCAGCAGCGGACTGGTCGGGCGGGCCACCCTCGCCTACGACATGTGGGGGTCGGCGGTCGATCTGGCCTACCGGGTACAGAGCGGGTCACCCAAGGCGGGCATCTACGTCACCTCCGCGGTCTACGACGCGATGCGCGACAGCCGGACCTTCAGCTCGGCGGGCGTGATCGCCGTCGACGGCGAGGAACAGCCGGTCTGGCGGCTGACGGAGCGGCAGCCGTGACCAGCATCCTGGCCGAGCCGTGGTTCTACTGGGCGCTGGGCATCGCGATCGGTTTCCCGGTCGCCCTGGTGCTGCTCACCGAGATCCACAACGCGCTGCGCCGCCGCAACAGCTTCCTGGCCGGACCCGTGCACGTGCTGCGCAACTACATCCTGCCGCTCGGTGCCCTGCTGATCCTGTTGGTGGGCGCCATGCAGATCTCCGGCGAGACCACCCCGGTGCGCATCGTCGCGACGGTGTTCGGCGTCGTGGTGCTGGTGCTCCTGCTGTCCGGGTTGAGCGCCACCCTGTTCCAGGGCGCGCCGGAAGGCACCTGGCGCAAACGGATTCCGTCGATCTTCCTCGACGTGGCGCGCTTCGCGCTGATCGCGATCGGCGCCGGCCTCATCCTGGCCTACATCTGGGGCGCCAACGTGGGTGGGCTGTTCACCGCGCTGGGTGTCTCGTCCATCGTGCTCGGGCTGGCGCTGCAGAACTCGGTCGGCCAGATCATCTCGGGGCTGCTGGTGCTGTTCGAGCAGCCGTTCCAGCTCGGCGACTGGATCCAGACGCCATCGGCCAAGGGCCGCGTGATCGAGGTGAATTGGCGCGCGACGCACATCGACACCGGCGGCGGCACCCAGATCATCCCGAACTCGGTGCTCGCCGCGGCGTCGTTCACGAACTTCAGCAGACCGCCGGGGGCCCACTCGCTGTCGGTCACCACCGTCTTCTCCGTCGACGACCCACCCGACGACGTCTGCGGCATGCTCAACCGGGTTGCGGTGGCGCTGCCGCAACTGCGACCGGGCGCCACCCCGAAGAGCGTGCGGTCGGGCAGCCTGCAGTACACCACCGACATCCCGCTGCGTTCTCCCGCCGACGACTTCGCCGCCAGATCGCGTTTCCTGAGCTGGGTCTGGTACGCGGCGCGGCGCGAGGGCCTGCACCTCGACGAGGCCGAGGACGAGTTCGGCACACCGGACCGGATGCAGCGCTCGGTGCGGATCATCGCGCCGACCCTGCGGCTGAATCAGTCCGATCAGGAGGACCTGCTCGCCCATGCCCGGCTGATCCGTTTCGGCACCGACGAGTACCTCCAGGTCGCGGGCCAGGTGCCCAAGCGGATGACGTTCATCGTCAACGGCAGGGTCAAGCTGGTGGCCACCGACGACGACGGCGGCGCGATCCCCATCCGTACCCTGGAGGCAGGCGAGTTCCTCGGGCAGACCACGCTCACCCGCGAGCCCGTGACCGCCGCCGCGTACGCACTCGAGGAGGTGACCGTGCTTCAGGTCGACCGCGAGCACATCGAAGAACTCGTGGCGCGAAAGCCGATGCTGCTGCAGGAGATCGGCCGCGCGATCGAGGAGCGGCGGGCAAGCCTGCGGCGCGCGCTGGCCGCCGCGGAGAAGTAGGCATGCGATGAAGCGGCACATCCCCAGGCCGGCCGAACTCGCCCCGCTGATCGGATTTCGCAAGCCGCAGCTCGACGCGACGAAGCGACGCCTCGACCGCGCGCTGACGATCGACGACCTGCGGTGGATCGCGAAGCGCCGCACGCCCCGGGCCGCTTTCGACTACACCGACGGCGCGGCGGAGGAGGAGCTGTCACTGGGCCGCGCGCGGCAGGCGTTCCGCGACGTCGAGTTCCACCCGACGATCCTGCGCAACGTCGAGACCATCGACACCTCCGCCGACATCATGGGTGCGTCGTCGGCGCTGCCGTTCGGCATCGCGCCGACCGGCTTCACCCGGCTGATGCACACCGAGGGCGAGGTGGCCGGGGCCCACGTCGCCGCCCGCGCAGGCATCCCGTTCTCCCTCTCGACGCTGGGCACCAGCTCGATCGAGGACGTGAAGGCCGCGAACCCGAACGGCCGCAACTGGTTCCAGCTATACATGTGGAAGGACCGGGAACGGTCGATGGCCCTCGTGGAGCGGGCCGCCGCGGCCGGCTTCGACACCCTGCTGGTGACGGTGGACGTGCCGGTGGCCGGCGCGCGGCTGCGTGACACCCGCAACGGCATGTCCATTCCGCCGACGCTCACGCTGCGCACCGTGCTCGACGCGATACCGCGGCCGCGCTGGTGGTTCGACCTGCTGACCACCGAGCCGCTGTCGTTCGCGTCGCTGGATCGCTGGCCCGGGACGGTGGCGGAGTACCTCGACTCGATGTTCGACCCGACCGTCACGTTCGACGACCTCGCATGGATCAAGCAGCAGTGGCCGAACAAGTTGGTGGTCAAGGGAATTCAGACGCTCGAGGACGCCAGGGCGGTCGTCGAGCTCGGTGTCGACGGCGTGTTGCTGTCGAATCACGGCGGGCGTCAGCTCGATCGGGCGCCGGTGCCGTTCCATCTGCTGCCGGTGGTGGCGCGTGAACTCGGGGCGGATGCGGAGATCCTGGTCGACACGGGCATCATGTCCGGCGCCGACATCGTCGCGGCGTTCGCGCTCGGCGCCCGGTTCACCCTCGTCGGCCGGGCGTATCTGTACGGCCTGATGGCCGGCGGTGAGGCGGGAGTGCAGCGTGCCGTCGACATCCTCGCCGACCAGGTGAGCCGCACGATGCGGCTGCTCGGCGTGACGTCGATGGCGGAGCTGACGCCCCGGCACGTCACCCAGCTGCGCCGCATGCGGCCCGTTCCGATCGGCGGCGAAGGTCTCGAGCCCGACGCGTAATCGTTAGCCAACCGCGACAACGCATGCGAGTGTTGGTACCAGTGTGACTGGTGAGGCCCGTGTTTCACTTTTCGAGCACAGCAACGGCAATTGCTTGTGGCATGCAAAACGAAAGGTGGGTTGGTTGCCGTTATGAAGTTCGTCAGAAGGTTTCGCGGTACAGCAATGTGGATGCGCAGGCTGGCGGTGGTTGCCGCGTCAGCGGCCATGCTGCCGGGCCTGATCGGCTTCGCAGGTGGCTCGGCGACCGCAGGCGCGTTCTCCCGGCCGGGTCTCCCGGTCGAGTACCTGGACGTGTTCTCCCCGTCGATGAACCGCAACATCAAGGTCCAGTTCCAAGGCGGTGGTCCGCACGCGGTTTACCTGCTCGACGGCCTGCGCGCGCAGGACGATTTCAACGGCTGGGACATCAACACCCCGGCGTTCGAGTGGTACCACCAGTCCGGCCTGTCGGTGGTGATGCCCGTGGGCGGCCAGTCCAGCTTCTACACCGACTGGTACCAGCCGTCGCGGGGCAACGGGCAGGACTACACCTACAAGTGGGAGACGTTCCTGACTCAGGAATTGCCGGCCTACCTGCAGGCCAACAAGGGCGTCGATCCCAACGGCAACGCCGTGGTGGGTCTGTCGATGGCGGGCAGCACCGCGCTGACCTACTCCATCTACCACCCGCAGAAGTTCATCTACGCCGGCGCGCTGTCGGGTTTCCTCAACCCGTCCGAGGGCTGGTGGCCGATGCTGATCGGTCTGGCGATGAACGACGCCGGCGGCTACAACGCCGAGAGCATGTGGGGACCGTCCAGCGATCCGGCGTGGCGGCGCAACGACCCGATGATCAACATCAATCAACTGGTCGCCAACAACACCCGCATCTGGATCTACTGCGGCACCGGCACCCCGTCGGACCTGGACACCGGGGCCAACGGCGGGAACCTGATGGCCGCGCAGTTCCTCGAGGGGTTCACGCTGCGCACCAACGTCACGTTCCGTGACAACTACATCGCGGCGGGTGGGCAGAACGGCGTGTTCAACTTCCCGTCGAACGGTACGCACAGCTGGGGCTACTGGGGTCAGCAGCTCCAGCAGATGAAGCCCGACATCCAGCGGGTGCTCGGCGCCCAGGGCAGTGTCTGACACCAGCGGATAGATCCACCCGTACACCAGGGAGCCTGCCGTCACCCCCGCGGCAGGCTCCCTGTCTGTGTGCGTCCCGGCGTCGACTCTGCGCTGAGGGCGGCTGCCACTCGCAGTTTGGCGCCGTACGCGCAGAGTGAACGGGATCGGTGCGGGGAACAAAGCGACCGCCGACAGGGTTGAGCGCATCAGGTTCAACTTTGGAGGATGGATGTCTGAAGCAATCGCAGTGCCCGTGTTGTTCGTCAGCGAACCGGTCGTCCTGCCCGGAATGGTGGTGCCCGTCGAGCTCGACGACGCGGCGCGCGCGGCCGTCGACGCGGCACAGGCCAGCGAGAGCGGCAAGCTGCTGATCGCACCGCGCCTGGAGGACCGCTACCCCACCTACGGGGTGATCGCCTCGATCGTGCAGGTCGGCCGCGTCCCCGGGGGCGGCGCCGCGGCGGTGGTGCGCGGTGAGCGGCGCGCCCACATCGGTTCCGGCACCACCGGGCCGGGTGCGGCGCTGTGGGTGACGGTGCAGGAGGCGCCGGAGCCCCAGAGCTCCGAGGAGACCAGGACGCTGGCCGCGGAGTACAAGAAGCTGTTGCTGGCGATGCTGCAGCGCCGGGAGGCGTGGCAGATCGTCGACGTGGTCAACAAGATCACCGACCCGTCGGCGCTCGCCGACACCGCCGGGTATGCGTCGTACCTGTCCGACGTCCAGCGCCGTGAGCTGCTGGAGACCGAGGATGCCGCGCGTCGACTCCGGCTGCTGATCGACTGGACCGGGGAGCACCTGGCCGAGGTCGAGGTCAACGACAAGATCGCCGAGGACGTCCGGTCCGGGATGGACAAGCAGCAGAAGGAGTTCCTGCTGCGTCAGCAGCTGAACGCGATCCGCAAGGAACTCGGCGAGGGCGAACCCGAGGGGTCCGATGACTACCGGGCCCGCGTCGAGGCCGCCGACCTGCCCGAGAAGGTGCGCGAGGCGGCGCTGCGCGAGGTCGGCAAGCTGGAACGGTCCAGCGACCAGAGCCCCGAGGGCGGCTGGATCCGGACCTGGCTGGACACCGTGCTGGACCTGCCGTGGAACGTCAGCACCGAGGACTCCACCGACCTGAAGTCGGCCCGGGAGATCCTGGACGCCGACCACCACGGGCTGGACGACGTCAAGGACCGCATCGTCGAGTACCTCGCGGTGCGGGCGCGCCGGGCACAGCGCAACATGTCGGTCGTCGGCGGCCGCGGCTCCGGCGCGGTGATGGTGCTGGCCGGCCCTCCAGGGGTCGGTAAGACCTCGCTGGGTGAATCCGTGGCAAGGGCGTTGGGCCGCAAGTTCGTGCGCGTCGCCCTGGGCGGCGTGCGCGACGAGGCCGAGATCCGCGGCCACCGGCGCACCTACGTCGGCGCGCTGCCCGGCCGTATCGTGCGGGCGATCGGCGAGGCGGGTTCGATGAACCCCGTCGTGCTGCTCGACGAGATCGACAAGGTCGGCTCCGACTACCGCGGCGATCCCTCGTCGGCGCTCCTCGAGGTGCTGGACCCGGCGCAGAACCACACGTTCCGCGACCACTACCTGGACCTGGATCTGGACTTGTCCGACGTCGTGTTCCTGGCGACGGCCAACGTCATCGAGAACATCCCGTCGGCGCTGCTGGACCGGATGGAACTCGTGCAGATCGACGGCTACACCGAGGACGACAAGGTCGCGATCGCCCGTGACTACCTGCTGCCCCGGCAGGCCGAACGGGCCGCGCTGACGGCCGAGGAGGTCAGCGTCACCGACGCCGCGCTGCGCAAGATCGCCGCCGACTACACCCGCGAGCCCGGGGTTCGGCAGTTCGAGCGGCTGCTGGCCAAGGCGCTGCGGAAGGTGACCACCAAGCTCGACTCCTCCCCGGCGCCGATCGTTGTCGACGAACCGGATCTGGTGGAGTACCTGGGCCGTCCGCGGTTCACGCCGGAGTCGGCAGAACGCACGGCGGTGCCGGGCGTGGCGACCGGGCTGGCCGTCACGGGTCTCGGCGGCGACGTGCTCTTCATCGAGGCCGGCGCCACAGAGAACGGCGCCGGTGAGTCCAGCTTGGTCCTCACCGGTCAGCTCGGCGACGTGATGAAGGAGTCCGCGCAGATCGCGCTGTCCTACGTGCGGGCACACGCCGAGCAGTTGGGCGTCGACCCGAAGGCGCTGGACCGCAAGATCCACGTGCACGTCCCGGCGGGTGCCGTCCCCAAGGACGGACCGTCGGCGGGTGTGACGATGGTGACCGCGCTGGTGTCGATGGCCACCGGCCGTCAGGTTCGCGCCGACGTCGGCATGACCGGTGAGGTCACACTCAACGGCCGGGTGCTGCCGATCGGCGGCGTCAAGCAGAAGCTGCTGGCCGCCCAGCGCGCCGGGCTGTCGACGGTGTTCATCCCGCAGCGCAACGAGCCCGACCTGGACGATGTTCCGGCTGAAGTCCTGGCGGTGCTCGAGGTGAAGCCGATGACCGACGTGGCCGACATCGTGGCCCAGGCGCTGGAGCCCGCGGCCGAGACGGTGACCGTCGCGGCATAATTCGCGAGATCTGCACCAGGGCTGTGATCGATCGCCGATCGCAGCCCTGGTGCAGAAATCGAGGTGAAGGAGCCACATGCCACGACGTGGAGAGCCGTTGCGCAAGCTCGGCTTCCTGACCATCGGCCGTTTCGACGCCGCCGACCCGCGACCCGGCATCGAGGAGACCCTCGAGGTGATCGAGCGGGCCGAGGCGCTCGGCTTCGACAGCGTGTGGCTGCGCTGCAGGCACCTTCAGCCCGGGATCTCCTCACCCGTGGCGATCATGGCGGCCGCCACCCAGCGCACCCGCCGCATCGAGCTCGGCACGGCGGTGATCCCGCTCGGGCTGGAGAACCCGTTCCGGCTCGCCGAGGACCTCGCCACCGTCGACCTGCTGTCGGGTGGCCGCATCAACCCGGGCGTCTCGGTCGGCACCCCGATGCAGTACGACCACTACAAGACCGCGCTGTACCCGGAATCGCATGACTTGCAGGACTTCTCGAAGGAGCGCGTGCTGCGGCTGCTTCGGGCGCTGCGCGGTGAACCGGTCAGCGACTTCGCAGGCACCGTCGGCATCGAACAGTTCACCGACCACATCCAGCCGCACTCCCCCGGCCTGGCCGACCGCGTCTGGTACGGCGGCGGGCTGTCCTCGGCGATCTGGGCGGCCGAACAGGGCATCAACTACCTCACCAGCTCGGTGGTGAGCACGCAGGACATCTCCGGGGGCACCGAGTCGCGCGACTTCGCCACCATCCAGGGCCAGCAGATCGACGCGTACCGGGCACATCACCCAATTCCCGAACGGGCAAGGGTGTCACAGGGTCTGGTGGTAGTCCCCACCGACTCCGCCACCGACGATCAGGTGCGGCGCTACCGGGAGTACGCCGCGGGCCGCCTCGAACGGACCAGGGCTCCGCAGGGGCCGCGCGGCATGCTGTTCTCCCCCGACCTCGTCGGCACCTCCGACGAACTCGCGGACCGCCTGTTCGCGCACGCCGGGTTCCAGCGCGCCGACGAGGTGGCGTTCGCGCTGCCCTTCACCTTCCGGCCCGACGACTACGCCCAGATCATCGGCGACCTCGCCGAGCACCTGGGGCCCCGGCTCGGGTGGTCGCCTGCCGACTCACGATGACGAATCGCGTTACCGTCATGGCGTGGCCTACGACACCGAACTGGCCGACCGCATCCGGGAACTGCTCGCCGCCGAGCCGGGCGTCGACGAGAAGCGGATGTTCGGCGGCCTGGCATTCCTGATCAACGGCAACATGGCCGTGGCGGCCAGTGGGAGAGGCGGCCTGATGGTGCGCGTCCCGCCGGAGGAGACCGACCGGCTGCTGCAGCGTGACCACGTCGCACCGATGGTGATGGCAGGCCGCGAGACCCGCGGCTGGCTTCGGGTCGGCGACGACGGCATCAAGACCATGCGCCAGCTCCAGTCGTGGGTGCGCCGCGGCGCGGGCTACGCCGCGAGCCTGCCACCCAAGTGAGGACGTTTCCCGACACGGCCGACGGGTAAGCCGGTCCTGATGGGAGCGAAGCCAGATCAGCTGGTCCACCGACTGCTGGACCGCGCGGGCACCACGTACGCCGAAGAGGCCGGTGTCCACCTCAAGGACACGCCGATGCCGCTGTTCCAGCTGCTGACACTGTGCATGCTGGCCAGCAAGCCGATCGACGCCACCATCGCGATGCGGGCGGGACACGAACTGTTCGCCGCGGGCATCCGGACGCCCGACACGGTGCTGGAGGCCAAGCGACAGAAGATGATCGACGCATTCGCCCACGCGGGATACGCCCGCTACGACGAGAGCTCGGCCACCCGGCTCACCGACATGGCGACCGCGGTGCGCGACGGCTACTCCGGTGACCTGCGCAACCTCGCCGAATCGGCCGGCCACGACGTGGCAGCGGCGAAGAAGCTGCTGATGGAGTTCAAGGGCATCGGCGACACCGGCGCCGACATCTTCCTGCGCGAGGTGCAGGACACCTGGACCTGGGTGCGGCCCCACTTCGACGAGCGGGCCCGCGGCGCCGCAAAGGAACTCGGGCTGCCCACCGACGCCGCGCGGCTCGGCGAGCTCGCATCCGGCCGCAACGCCGCGCTGGCGGCCGCACTGGTGCGGGTGTCCCTCGACGACGCGCTGCGCGACGAGATCGCCGGTAGATGATCCGGATCGGCACCTCGGGCTGGTCCTACGATCACTGGGCCGGCGTGCTGTACCCGCCGAAGCTGCCGGTGGCCAAGCGGCTCGCGCACTACGTCGCCGAATTCGACACCGTCGAACTGAACGCCAGCTTCTACCGGTGGCCGCGCGACGCCACGTTCGAGGGCTGGCGGCAACGGCTGCCCGACGGATTCACGATGACCGTCAAGGCTCACCGCGGGCTCACCCACTACCGCAGGCTCGCCTCCCCGGAGCCGTGGGTCGAGCGGTTCGAGCGCTGCTGGACCGCGCTGGGTGACAAGAGCGAGGCGCTGCTGGTCCAGCTGCACCCCGGCCTCGCGCGTGACGACGACCGGCTCGGCCACTTCCTGACGCTGATGCCCGACCGCATCCCGGTCGCGATGGAGCTTCGCCACCCGTCCTGGAACGACGACGCGGTGTTCGCGCTGCTGGAACGCCACCGCGCCGCCTACGTCGTGATGAGCGGGCCCGGCATGCCGTGTGTGCCGAAGGCGACGAGTGACCGGGTGTACGTGCGGCTGCACGGCCCCGACGACGGCCCGCTCTATGCGGCGTCCTACTCGGACGACGCGCTGCGGCAGTGGGCGGACCGAATCGCCGGATGGGCGGGCGAGGGCAGGCGGGTGGTCGTCTACTTCAACAACGACCTGGGCGGCCACGCCGTCCGCAACGGCCGCAGGCTGCGGGAGCTGCTGCGTGAACGGCACCCCGACGTGCCGCCGGAATCGGCTTCCGGCACGCTGGGGCACTGACATGCGTGCCACAACTCTGATCGCGACGGTCCTCGCGGCGCTCGCCATGGCGGGCTGCACGGCCGACACCGTCGTCACCACCGAAGAAACCGCTGCGAGCTCGACAGCGGCGCCACCACCGCCGGCCGGGCCGCCGCCCAGCAACGCACACCTGGTCAACGCCTTCTACTTCGGGGCGCCGGTGGACGGCCGCACCCGGTACTTCTTCACCACCCCGTCGGGGCGCTGGCAGTGCGCCATCGTGGCGCGGGAGAGGGCCGGCTGCCAGGCCGCTTCGGGGTCGCTGAGCATCACCGGCGCACCCGAGACGGTGCCCGACGCCACCGGCGAGCCGGCCGCGCCCACGGCCGTCGTGGTCGAACGCGACGGCGACGCCCGATTCGTCGCGCAGGAACAGCCCGAGTTCGGGCTGGACCCGGGCCCGGCGAACGTGCTGCCCTTCAACCGGATCCTCGCCGTCGGCGGTTTCCGGTGCAACGTGCAGGAGGCCGTCGGGATCTCGTGCCTCTCCGAGCGCAGCGGGCGCGGATTCAGCTTCTCCGACGAGGGTTTCGCGCCGCAGTACACCGACGTGCCCGCGGGTGCGCCGTAGCCTCCACTTCGCCATCGCGCCGCGGGTGTGACAAGAATGAAGACGACACCGTGGAGGGGTATCCGGGTGGGGCGTGAATCGTTCGGCGCTGTCGCCGGTACCCGCACGAGACGACGGCAGAAAGGCGAGCGGACGTGACCGTGGCCCCCGACGAGCTGACCGGAACCGAGCAGGCGGTGCTCCTGGTGCTGATGTCCGAATGCCGGCCGGTGCCCAACCCGGAGCTCAAGAACCTGGGCCCGGCGCTCGACCAGTCGAGCAGGAACCGGCTGCAGCGGCGTGGCCTGATCGAGGTGACCCCCGGCCGGCCGATGGTGCTCGAGCTCACCGACGACGGTTGGGCCACATGCCGATCGCTGTTCGGAGCCGCCGTGCCCGCCCGGCCCTCCGGCCAGGGCAGGGCGCTGTACACGCTGATGAGGGCGCTCGACCGGCATTTTGAGCGGACCGGTCTCTCGCTGGCCGAGGCGTTCGGGCCGGCGCAGGCCGATGACGTCGACACCCGGGTCCGCCGCAGCTACCGGCAGCTGTCGCGCCGGCCCGGCGGCTGGGTGGGACTCGCGGCGCTGCGCAGGCACCTGACCGAGGTGCCGCGTGACGAGCTCGACGCAGCACTGCTGCGGCTCGAACGGCAGCCCGGGGTGAGCCTGATCCCCGAGGAGAACCGCAAGGCGCTGACCGACGACGACCGGGCCGCGGCGCTGCGCATCGGCAACGAGGACAACCATCTGATCGCGATCGAGTCCTGATGCAGACACAGCACCGGGAGGCGCTCGGCGCGCTGCGGCTCAACTCCGTGATGAGTCTCGACGACATCTGGCATTCCCAGAGCACCCACATCGGCGGTCTGCACGAGGACGCGCTGGCGGACGTGATGTCCGCCTTCGACGAGGTCGCTCGCTATGCCGACGCCACGCCGCTCGGCGTCGTCATCCGCGGACGGGCCGGATCGGGCAAGACCCATCTGCTGGGCCAGGTCCGCGAGCGGGTGCAGGCCGGCGGCGGCTTCTTCTTCATGGTGGAGCTGCTCGACGCCACCACCTTCTGGCAGTCCGCGCGGGGCGGCATCCTGGAGAGCCTCGGCAGGCCGGGCCGCGTCGAGGAGACCCAGCTCAAGGACCTGCTGTGGCAGCTGTCCACACCTGCGAGGATCGGTCGCGCCATGCGGCGCGACGTCGTCCGCGGTGACGACCTCGATCCGGAGATGCTCGACGAGTTCGTGGTCGCCTGCACGAAGGCACACGGCGACACCGTGCGGCAGTGCCGTCATGCGCTGCGTGCCCTGATCCTGCTCGGCGCCACCGATCCGTCGCTGCAGGACATGGGTGAGGCGTATCTGACGTCGACCGACGACTCCGGCGGAGACGACCGGGCGCCCTGGGGTCTGCGCCGGCCGGGCAAGACACCGCAGGAGACGGTGCGTGACATCGCCCGTCTGGTCGCACTCGCGGGGCCGGCCGTGATCGGCATCGACCAGATCGACACGCTGCTCGCCCAGTCGGCGGGAAGCACCGATGCACCGGGCAGCGTCTCCGACAACCGGAATCTCGAACACGTCGCGCACGGCTTGATGTCCATCAAGGAGGCGATGCGGCGCACGGTCCCGGTGGTGGCGTGCCTGCCCAGCGTGTGGGAGCTCATCCGCGAACGCGCCACCGCCTCGGTGCCCGACCGGTTCCGGGAAACCCATGTGCTGGAACGGGTGCCGAGCGCGGCGATCGGGCGGTCGATCCTCGAGCGCCGCTTCGCGGCCGGATACGCGGTGTCACGTTTCGACCCGCCCTACGCGAGCTGGCCGATCCTGCCGTCCGCGTTCGACGACGCTCCGCAGTACACGCCGCGCCGGCTGTTGCAGCGGGCCGACGCCCACGTCCGCGCCTGCCTGCAGAGCGGCTCGCTGACCGAACTCGCCCACCTCAACGACGACACCCCCGAGGCCGCGCCTGCGACCGCGGGAGATGAACGGCAGGCCGCGGACACCCATGAGCTGGATCGCCGGTTCGCCGAATACCGCGGCGGGGCGGTGGTGGAGGCGGCACTGGACCCCGACGGCGAGGACACCACCATGCCGGGCCTGCTCGCGGCCGGCCTGGAGGCGTGGATCACCGAGCGAGGCGACGCGGGCCAGGCCTTCCGGCTCGACCCGCCGCCCGGACGGCACGTCGTACTGCACGGGCGGCTACGGCAGAGCCTCGACGACGCGACGGACGACGAGCGGCACTGGGCCTTCCGCGCGATCGCGCACGGGAACGCCATCGCCGTTCAGAACCGGGTCCGCAAAGCCTGGGAGGCAACGGGAATCAGCTCGGACCCCGACCGCCGCAAACTCCTGCTGCTGCGCAGTTCGCGGTGGCCCGGCGGAGCCAAGACGGCGGCGCTGATCGCCGAGGTCGAGGCGGCCGGCGCCCGCACGATCCCGATCGGCCGGGAGGATCTGCGCACCCTGGCCGCCCTGCGCGACCTTTTCGACGACAACCATCCCGACCTGCCCGAGTGGCTGCGCCGTCGCCGGCCCGCGCACGGGATCACGATCTTCCGCGAGGCGTTCGGCGACCTCACCGGCGATCCGCCGCCACCGGTTCCCGAACCCGTTGCGGCACAGCCCACCACGGCCACCACCGGGCCGGGCACGCCGACCTATGCCGCGGTCGAGGAATCGGCGGGCGACGTGCCGCTGGGGATCGACGCCGCCGGAGCGGCGCTGACGGTGAATCTGCTGGCGCTGCGCAAGCACACCGCCATCTTCGCGGGCTCCGGTTCCGGCAAGACGGTGATGATCCGGCGGCTCATCGAGGAGTGCGCACTGCGCGGGGTGTCGTCGATCGTCCTGGACATCAACAACGACCTGTCCCGCCTCGGCGAGGCGTGGCCGACGCCGCCGCCCGGCTGGAACGCCGCGGACGACGAGCGCGCGGCGCAATACCTCGACGGCACCGAGGTGGTCATCTGGACGCCGCGCAAGAACTCCGGCAGACCGCTGTCGTTCCAGCCGCTCCCCGACTTCGCGGGCGTGCTCGACGACGACGAGGAGTTCGACGACGCGGTGGAATCCGCGGTGGCCGCGCTCGAGGTCCGGGCGCTGATCGCGGGCAGGACCGCCAAGGCCAACCTGTCCCGGGCGGTGCTCAAGGAAGCGTTGCGGCACTACGCCCGTCGCGAACCCGACGCGACGCTGCCGGGGTTCATCGCGATGCTCGGTGACCTGCCGCAGGGTGTCACCGAACTGGCGAAGGGCCCCAAACTGGCTGCCGAGCTGGCCGAGAACCTGCACGCCGCGATGGTCAACGACCCGCTGTTCGGCGGACGGGGAACGCCTGTCGATCCGGGCCTGCTGCTCACCCCGTCACCGGGCCGCCGGGCGCGGGTGTCGGTGATCAGCATGGTCGGTCTGACCAGCGAGCAGCAGCGCGAAGGCTTCGTGAACCAGCTGCAGATGGCGTTGTTCTCCTGGATCAAGCGTCATCCCGCCGCCGACCGGCCGCTGGGCGGACTGCTCGTGATGGACGAGGCTCAGAATTTCGCACCGTCCGACCGGCACACCGCCTGCACCCGCAGCACGCTGGCGCTGGTCTCGCAGGCCCGCAAGTACGGCCTGGGACTGGTTTTCGCCACGCAGGCGCCGAAGGGACTGCACCTCAACATCCCCGGCAACTCCGCGACGCAGTTCTACGGCCTGCTCAACGCGCCCGCGCAGATCGCGGTCGCCAGGGAGATGGCCCGCGCCAAGGGCGGTGAGGTGCCCGACATCAGCAAGCTGCGGGCGGGCAACTTCTATGTCGCGCTGGAGGGCAACGCGTTCCACAAGATCCGTGCGCCGTGGTGCCTGTCGCACCATCCGCAGAGTCCGCCCACCACCGAAGAGGTGCTCGACATCGCCCGCCGCGGGCTCACCGGGAGCTGATCACCGGCTCCGGCTGTGCCGCCACCTCGTCGACGTCGTCGCCGCGCAGCACGCTGAGCATCCGTTCGGCATCGAGCTGCCCCTCCCAGCGGGCCACCACCAGCGTGGCGACGCAGTTGCCGAGCAGGTTCACCGACACGCGCATGGAGTCCATGATCCGGTCGGCGCCGAGCAGCAGCGCCACGGCGGCCACCGGGATGGCGCCGTGACCGATCGCGGCCACGGTGGCCGACAGTGCCAGGAACGACGAACCCGGCACACCCGCCATGCCCTTGGAGGTCAGCATCAACACCAGCACCGCCATCACCTGCTCGCCGATGCTGAGGTCGACACCGAGCGCCTGCGCCAGGAACAGCACGCAGATGGACAGGT
This sequence comes from [Mycobacterium] manitobense, assembly GCF_025821665.1. Classification (GTDB taxonomy): domain Bacteria; phylum Actinomycetota; class Actinomycetes; order Mycobacteriales; family Mycobacteriaceae; genus Mycobacterium; species Mycobacterium arseniciresistens. The sequence continues at coordinate 30,774 of NZ_JACKSJ010000056.1, read as the reverse complement.
AGAGCGTTGCGCCGTCGAGATTGAACGAGTATCCGGTCGGGACGACGAGACCCGTTGTGGTGCGCGAACACCCGGCGTGGATCAGTTTGTCCATGATGCGGGGCAACACGACCTCGGTCGACGCGGTGCCCAGCGCCAGGAACAGCTCGTCCTTGATGTAGCCGACGAAGCGCCACAGGTTGACCCCGGCGAGGAACCACGAGATCGCCGCCAGGATGCCGATGAACAGCGCCGCGCCGAGATAGCAGGCGGCGATCAGTTTGGCGTAGCTGCCCAGCGACGAGATGCCGTACTGGCCGATGATGTAGGCCATCGCGCCGAATGCGGCGACCGGCGCGAGCCGCATGATCCAGCCGATGATGGTGAAGAAGATGGTCGACAGGTGCTCGATCAACTCGAACACCACAGGCGGGCCGTGCTCGCCGAATTTGGCCAGCGCCAGCCCGAACAGCACCGCGAAGAACAGCACCTGCAGCAGGTGGTTCTCCGCGAATGCCGACACGGCCGAGGCCGGGATGATGTCGAGCAGGAAATCCACCGTGTGCGGCAGTTCGCCGTCGTTGGTCTTGGCCGCGACCGCGTCGGCGCCGGTGGCCAGGGTGTCGGCGTCGATGTCGAAACCGGCACCGGGTTTCACGAGGTTGCCGATCACCAGACCGAACAGCAGCGCGAAGGTGGTGACGACCTCGAAGTAGATGAGCGCCTTGACCCCGATGCGTCCCACCGATTTGAGGTCGCCGACGTGGGCGATGCCGATCACCACGGTGCAGAAGATGATCGGGGCGATCAGCATCTTGATCAGCTTGATGAACGCGTCGGCCACCGGTTTGAGGTCGGCGCCGAACGCCGGCCACAGCCAGCCGACGAGGATTCCCGCGACGATCGCGATCATCAGCTGGATGAACAGCGAGGAGTACCAGGGCTTGCGCGGCGCGTCGGGGCCGGCGTGATTCTGCAGGGCGCTGTCCGTCATCGACCTTTCATAGCGACAGCGGGTTTCGGTGCGGTGAGTGTCGCGTAACGGCGGCGATAAGCGAGCGCGGGACCGGCCACCGCAGTGACCGGTCCCGCGAGTCCGTGGATGCCCGCTAGGGCTGCTTCTGGCCCGGAATGCCCTCGTAGGCGATGTCGCCGGTCTTGAGGTTCTCGTTGATCAGGTCCGGGAGACCTTCGAGGAACTTCTCCCGCTCGGTCACCACGTGCTGGATCGCGACGTCCACGTTGTCCTTGGTGATCGCCGGCATGACGTACACCGGATTGGTGTTGACCTGCTCGCCCTTGACCAGCTTGTCGGCGACCGCGAGGCCCGCCGCCAGCTCGACTGTGCCGTTCTGCAGCGACGTGCCGATGAACTCGCCACTCTTCACGGCGTTCAGGCCGTCCTCGATGCCGTCGATGCCGACGACGGGCACGTCGCTGCGCCCCACCTCCTTGAGGGCCTGCAGGGCGCCCAGACCCATGTCGTCGTTCTGCGCGACCACACCGGTGATCTGGTTGCCGAAGCCGGAGATCCAGTTCTTCATCTTGTTGACGGCCTCGTCGCGCTTCCAGTTGGCGGTGTCGCGGGCCAGCACCTTGATGTCGGGGTACTTCTTCAGCGTCTGTTCGATGCCCTCGCTGCGGTCGAGTTCGCCGGACTGCCCCAGCGGCCCCTGCAGGATGACGATGTTGCCGCGCCCGCCGAGGCGGTCGGCCATCATCTGCATCTCCTGCGCCCCGGCCGCCACGTCGTCGGGTTGGACGTTGCCCGCGATGTCCTTGCTCTCCAGCGCGGCGTTGACCGGTACCAGCGGGATGCCCTTGGCCTTGGCCGAAGCGACCTGCGGTCCCAGCGAGTCCGCCTGCACGGGCACCACGATGATGGCGTCGACGCCCTGGTTGATGTAGGAGTCGATCTGGCTGGCCTGGGTGGACACGTCGAGATTGGCCGAGTTCCAGACCAATTCGATGTTGTTGGCCTCGGCGTAGGTGTCCATGCCCTCCTTGCCCGCGGTGATGAAGGAGCTCATGTCGTACACCGACACGCCGATCCTCGTGGTGTCACTGTTGGCTTCGGTGTCGCCGGCCCCGCAGGCGGTCAGCCCGAGGGCCAGCACACCGGCCGCGCCGGCGGCGGTCCACTTCGTTCCCAGTCTCATGACGTCTCTCACTCTCGTTGTGATGGAAGGAAAATTGCCTGTGTGGTGCGTGCGGGCCCGGTCACGTCCGTCTTCGGGTGGACCAGACGTCGACGGCCACCGCCGCGACGATGAGCACACCCTTGATGACGTCCTGCCAGTACGCGGGCACCACGAGGATGTCGAGCCCGTTGTTGAGCGTCTGGATGATGAACAGGCCCAGCACCGTTCCCCACACCGTGCCGCGGCCGCCCATCAGGCTCGCGCCACCGATCACCACCGCGGCGATCGCGTCGAGTTCGTAGCCCTGCCCCAGATTCGGCGGCCCCGAGATGACCCGCGAGGCCAGCATCACCCCGGAGATGCCGGCCAGCAGACCCGACAATGCGTAGACGCTGAAGAGGACGTTCTTGGCGTTGATGCCTGCGATCTCGGCTGCCGACCTGTTGCCGCCGACCGCATACACCCGCATGCCGTAGGTGGTGCGCTTCATCACCACCGCCAGCACCACGATGCCCACGATCATGACGAGCACCGGGATCTGCAGGCCGAGGATCTTGGTGTTGGCGATGGAGCCGAACTCCGCGGGCAGTCCGTTGATGGGCGCACCTCCGCCGATCACGTAGGCCAATCCGGAGCCTGCCGTCAGCGTGCCCAGAGTGGCGATGAACGGCGGGACGTTGAGGCGGGACACCAGGATCCCGTTCAACGAGCCGACCGCGAGACCGACGATCATGGCCACCAGCACCGTCATCCACACCTGGCCGGGGTTGGCCTTCGCCGTCGCCGCTCCCGCCATCGCCGACACCGCGATCACACTGCCCACCGAGAGGTCGATCCCTCCGGTGAGCACCACCAGCGTCTGTCCGAGCGCGATCAGGGCGAACGGCGCCGCCGCGACGAGAATGGTCACCAGGTTGTCGACGGTGCCGAATCGCGCACTGCGGTAGCTGAAGTAGGCGATCACCAGCAGCATGATGATGACCATCGAGTACCGCAGCGCCAGACCACTCAGCCACGCCCTGGAGAACAGTTTGACCGGCTCACCGGTGATCGGCGACGTCACCGTCGTCGGTCCGGCATGCCCCGCGTTCTCCTCGGTGCCGGTGGGGGTGCTCACGTGTCGTCCTCCGTTGATCGAGCGGGAATCCGGTGGCCGGGTCCGTCCAGCGCGGTCGCCATCCGGAACACCGACTCCTGCACGGAGGGGTGGTCCAGCGCCTCCCGGTCGAGCTCCCCGACCAGCGCGCCGCTGCGCATGACGAAGGCCCGGTGTGACAGCCCGATGATCTCGAGCATGTCCGACGACGCCATCACCACCGCCATCCCGGCGGCCGCGAATTCGGTGATGATGCGGTAGATCTCGCTGCGCGCGCCGACGTCGACGCCGCGGGTGGGCTCGTCGAGCAGCAGGACGTTGACGTCGCCGGTCAGCCAGCGGGCCAGCACCACCTTCTGCTGGTTGCCGCCTGAGAGCGTCCCGACCTGTTGGTTCAGCCCGCGACTGCGCAGGCGTACCGAGGACATCACGTCGGAGACCGCCTTGGTGCGCGCCTTACCGCGCAACCATCCCGCGACGCTGAACGACGACAACCGCGGCAGTGATCCGTTGTCCAGCACGCTCATGGAGAGCACCACGCCGGAGAGTTTGCGGTCCTCGGGGACCATCGCCATGCCCGCGGCGATCGCGGCGGCGGGGGCGTTGCGCTTCACCGGCCTGCCGCGCACCACGATGGCGCCTGCGGCGGTGTGCCGGGCGCCGAAGATGGCCTCGAGGAGTTCGGTGCGCCCTGCGCCCACCAGACCCGCGAGTCCGACGATCTCGCCCGCCGACACGGAGAACGACACCGGTTCGGCCGCACCGTCGACCTGGAGATCGCGGACCTCGAGCACCGTCTCGCTGCCGGGCTCGGTGCGGTCGGGGAAGAGCGCGTCGAGTTCGCGACCGATCATCGCGGTGACGATGTCGTCGTCGGACACCTCGGCGATCGGGGCGTCGAGGATGAGGCCGCCGTCGCGCAGCACCACGGCGCGGTCGGCGATGGCGCGGATCTCGGCCATCTTGTGCGTGGTGTAGACCATCGCCACGCCGTGTTCGCGCAGCCTGCGCACGATGGAGTACAGGCCCTCCACCTCGCGTTCGGAGATCGCCGAGGTGGGCTCGTCGAGCATCACCACCTCGGCGCCGGTGCGGGCGGCCTTGACGATCTCCACGATCTGGCGCAGCCCGACCGGCAGGCTGCCCATCCGGGCCGTCGGGGAGATGCCGACGTCGAAGACGGCCAGCGTCTCGCGCGCCTCGGCGATCATCGCCCGCCGGTTCAGGAACGGGCCGCGGCGGATCTCCCGGCCGACGAACAGGTTCTCGTAGACGGTCATGTCCTCGATCGAGGCCAGTTCCTGCGGCACGATGGCCACGCCGTGTCGCACGGCGTCCCTCGGATTGCCTGCGGCGAGGTGCGTGCCGCGCACCGCCACCGTTCCGGCGTCGGCGTGGTACTGGCCGCTGATGATCTTCATCAGGGTCGACTTGCCCGCACCGTTCTCTCCGGCAAGCGCGGTGACGGTCCCGGGCTGCAGCGTCAGCGTGACCCCGCGCAACACGGGCACACCGCCGAAGCTCTTCGTTATCCCAGCACACTCCAGCACCGCGCTGCTCACGATGGCATCTCCGTCGATGTCGAACCGGACCACGGAGGCGGCGACCCGCAGACCGCCGTTGCCGTCATGCCCGCCAACCCTTTCCGAACGAACCGCACCGGGCTCCTCCGCTGTTGTGGGCGGGAACACCCGCCCGCTCTCTTGTGAGGTGGATCATGCTCTGGCCTATGCTCAGATGTCAACGGCTCTGCACATATGTGCACGAGGCGTCCGCGGCTGACGTGGGAGGGGCGGGATGGGGCCCGACGAACTGTTCGAGCGTGCACTGGTGGCGCGCCGCTATTACCTGGAAGGCCGCACCAGGATCCAGATCGCCGAGGAGCTCGGGGTGTCCCGCTTCAAGGTGACCCGCATGCTGGACGAGGCGCTGCAGTCGGGCATGGTCGAGATCAAGATCCACAACCCGGGATCCGTCGACGTCGACCTGTCCACCGCCGTGCAGCGCCGCTTCGGCCTCCAGCACGTGTACGCGGTGGCGAGCGACGCCCGCAACACCGCCGACCGGGTACAGGCGGTCGCCAAGGCGATGGCGGAACTGCTGCAGTCGATCCTGCGCGACGGCGACGTGGTGGGGGTCGACTGCGGCCGCACCCTCGCCCACATCGCGCCGCACCTGACGACCCTGCCGCGGTGCGACGTCGTTCAACTCAGCGGCATGGCCGGCGCCATCACCGGCAACGGCCTCGATCTGGTGCGGCGGATCAGCGAGGTCAGCGGTGGGCAGTCCTGGCCGCTCTACGCCCCACTCGTCGTCCAGGACGGCCGCACGGCGGCGGCGCTGCGGAGTAACCAGCAGATCCGGGACACCGTGAGCCGGTACCCGGACGTGACATGCGCCCTGGTGTCGGTAGGGGCGTGGAAGCCCGGGGCGTCGCAGACCCACCTGTCGCTGACGGACCGGGAAGTCGCGCGATTCAACGAGGCGCGGGTGTGCGCCGAGACCTGCGCGCTGCTGCTCGACGAGGACGGCCACCGCGTGCCTGGCCTGGACGACCGCCGGATGGGCATCGGGGAATCGGCGCTGCGGGCGATACCGACCCGCATCGCGATCGTCACCGGTGCCGAGAAGATCGCCGCCACCAGGGCGGTGCTGTGCTCCGGGCTGGTCACGGCGATCGTCACCGACAGCGACATCGCCGCCGCACTTCTGTGAAGACCGCTCGAATGAAAGGATGCGAAAACAGATGACCTCTCCTGCAGTGGATCTCGACTTCCGGCTCGACGAAAGGGTCGCGCTGGTCACCGGCGGGGCGTCGGGCATCGGTGCGGCGACCGCCGCCGCCCTCGCCGCGAAGGGCGCACGGATCGCGCTGGCGGACCTCGACGCAGCCGGCGCGCAGGCAGCGGCGCAGGCACTCGGCGCGGACAGCAGGGGCTTCGGCTGCGACGTCGCCGACGCCGGTTCGGTCGGTGCGGTCGTCGAGGAGGTGATGACGAACTTCGGGCGAATCGACGTGCTGGTCAACAGTGCCGGCATCGTGATGCTCGGTCCCGCAGAGGAACTCGCGCTGGAGGCGTGGGACAAGACGATCGACGTCAACCTCAAGGGCACCTTCCTGATGTGCCAGGCGGTCGGCAACCGGATGCTGGCGGCCGGTCGTGGCGTCATCGTCAACATGGCGTCGCAGGCGGCCAGCGTGGCCCTCGACCAGCACGTCGCCTACTGCGCGTCGAAGTTCGGGGTGGTCGGTGTCTCGAAGGTACTGGCGTCGGAATGGGCGGGCCGCGGCGTCCGGGTGAACACGATCTCACCGACGGTCGTGCTCACCGAACTGGGGCGTAAGGCCTGGGACGGCCCGCGGGGCGAGGCGATGAAAGAGCTCATCCCCACCGGACGGTTCGCCTACCCGGACGAGATCGCCGCGGCGGCGGTGTTTCTCGCCTCCGACGCGGCGGCGATGATCAACGGCGCCGACCTGGTGATCGACGGCGGCTACACGATCCGCTAGTCCGCTACAGCAGCGCCGCTGTGCCGTCCTCGCGCACGGTGACCTTGACGCCGGCGATGTCGCCCTCGACGGTGGCGGCCGCGTCGCCGGCGTCGGTGATCACCGCGAGTGTGCGGGCGTCGTCGGGCGTCCGCACGGCGAGGTAGGCCTTCTCGGGTGCGCCGTCGCGGTCGAACGGGGTGGTCCATGCCTCGACGGTGCCGGTGCCGGACCACTCGACCAGGGAGGTACGGGTGGGCTCCCGGTCGACCTCGGGTTGCACGTCCTGCCAACGGAATTCGTGCGCGGGCGGCTCGGTGCCGTAGACGCCGAAGCTGTGTTTGGTGAGGTAGCCGCCGTTGGCGGTGATCAGGCCCCGCGTGCCGCGTCCGCTGGCGAGCTGCTCGGCCATGGTCGCGATGGAGTGCGTGACGTAGTTGTTCCACGGCCCACCGGCGAATGTCAGCCCGCCGGTGACCGTCAGCGGACGCGCGGGGTCCGCCACCGGCAATCCGAGTTCGGCGGCGGCCACCTGCACGGCGGACGGGAAGCACGAGTAGACGTCGACGAGGTCGATCCGGTCGAGATCGGTGTCCGCCAGCTCCAGCACCCGCCGGCCCGCGATCCGGATCGCCGGTGACCGGTGGAAGTCGGCGCGCTCGGAGATCGCATACGTGTCATGGGAGTCGGTGCCGGCGTACGGGAACACCCAGCGTTCCTCGGGCACCTGCAGCCGCCGCGCCTGCTCGACCGAGGTCAGTATCAGTGCCGCGCCCTGGTCGACCATGTTGTTCGAGTTCATTAGCTTGGTGTACGGCCAGCTGATCATCCGATTGGTCGGCCCTGGCCGCCAGATATCCTCTGCAGCAACGGGTTCGCGGCTCCACGCGTAGGGGTTGTCCCCGGCGACCGCGCTGAACTGCGCCCACAGTTCACCGATGCGGCGGCGGTGTGACTCCGGGTCCTCCCCCGCCGCGATCCGGACCGCCTGCTCGAACATCGGGTAGACGTGGGCGGGCCGTCCCAGCTCGATGCGCATCTCGGCGTCGCCGGCCATCGGCACGTCGTCGGCCCCGGGCGGCGTGGGCAGCGATTCGTCCTGCCGCGTCCAGTCCGCCTTCTCGCCGCGGCGCTTCAACCGTGAACGGGTACGCCAGGTCTCGGCGCCCGCGATCAGCACCACACCGGCGTTGCCGTCCTGGATGTCCAGGCAGGCCTGATTGACCAGTGTCTGCGGCACGTTGCCGCCGATGCCCGAGTAGCGGGTCGCGGCGCCGTCGGCGCCGATGCGTCCGGCGAGCAGCAGCCCGGGATCGATGTACCTCCAGGACAGCAGGTTCACCACGCGCACGGAGTCGACAGCCGCGAGCACCCGCGGGTCCGCGGCGGACCGGGCCGCGGCGGCCATCAGATCGACGGGTTCGACCGCGGGATTCTCGTCGCGCTGGTTGACCTGGCCGTATCCGATGAGCACCGGCGTGGTGGGGGCGACAGGCATGGGGACAGCATGCCGGATTGCCGCGTCGATCCGGCGTCAGGGTCGCCCGGCTGTGGTGAACAGCACGCCCTCGGCGATCAGCCGGTCCACCTCGGCGACGTCGAGCCCCAGCACCTTCTGGCAGATCTCGCGGGTGTGCTCGCCGGGCATGGGGGCGGGCCGCAGGTCGGCGGGCGGGATGTGCCGGAACCGGGCGGGGCCGGTCTCGGTCGGCATCGCCATCGCGAACAGCGGGTGGGTCATCTCGGAGAACAGCGCGCGGTGCCGCACCTGGGGGTCGGCCAGCACGTCGGCCGCCCGATGCATCGGTGCGGCAGGCACTCCCGCCGCCTGCATCGTCTCGGCTACCTCGTTCTTGTCGCGCCGGGAGGTCCACGCCGAGATCGTCGCCGGCTCTGTCGAGCCGACGACACCGGCCACCGCGTCACGGTCGGCAGCGGTGCGCATCGAGACGACACACCATTCGTCGTCACCGGCGCACGGATGGACGCCGTGCACGCCGTCGTCGTCGTCGACCGGCAGCCCGGCCGCCCGCGCGGCCTGTGCGACGTACGTGACGGCCAGTTGGTTCACCGCCGCCTCCGCCTGCGAGATGTGCACGTGTGCACCGGTTCCGGAGTGGTCGCGGTCGACGAGCGCCGCGAGCGCCGCGATGGCCGTGATCCTTGCCGCGACATGGTCGGGGAAGATGGTCGTCGCATCGAAAGGCGTCGCGTCGGCAGAGTCCGCGGTGCCGTCACTCCAGAGCCGGGTGATGCCGGTGCTCGCCCGCACCAGCGGCCCGTAGCCCATGCGCGCACTCCACGGGCCGGTCGCGCCGAACGCGCTGCTCTCGGCCAGCACGATGCGAGGATTCAGCGCGCGCAGCCGGTCGTAGGAGAACCCCAGCGCGTCGAGGGTCCCCGGCTTGAAATTCGCGAACACCGCGTCGGCCCCGGCCACCAGGCCGGCGAACACGTCGGCGCCCGCGGGATGGCGCAGATCCAGACCCAGGCTGTACTCGTTGCGGTGGGTCAGGGCCCACGACCGGCTCATCGGCTGCCCCGGTGCGGTCTGACGCAGCCCGTCGGGATACGCCGCGCTCTCCACCTTGATCACCTCGGCGCCCAGGTCCGCGAAGAGCCGGCCGAGCTCACCACCGGCCACGATCACCCCGAGGTCGAGGATGCGCATGCCGTCGAACGGCCGCAGCGGCCGGTCTCTTGCCGCTGCGGCTACCGAACGGCTTGCGCGCCAGCTGGATTCAGCGTCATCGTGAGTGGGTGCGGGGCGGCGGTAGCCGACATGCTCTCCGTCGACGACGAACGGCCCGGCGGGCACGTCGAGCTGCCGGCCGGCCACCGGCTCGATGACCGACAGCGCGCCCACCGCGCGGAAGTGCTCACACCGCAGCGCCTCGGCGGGGGTGAGCACCGCCGCGATCGGCACGCCGCGGGCCTGGCCCTGCTCGACCAGTTCGGCGACGGACCGGGACGCGAACAGTTCGGCGATCGCCGCGTTGAGTGCCTCCGACGCGGCGTAGCGGGCGGCGATGGTCTCGAACGACGGATCGGCGAAACGCTCGGGTTCGCCGAGCCACCGCCACATCCCGCGCCACTGCCGCGCCGAGAGCAGGCAGATCCGCACGTGACCGTCGGCGCATCCGAAGATCGGGTAGATCTGCTGGTTGCGGGGCCGGCCTCGCCACAATTCGGCGGAGTGCTTCCGGCCCACCGCGGCCTGACCTTCCGAACCGAAGGGTGGATCGAGGGCCTGCACCACCGCCTCGAACCTCGCGAAGTCGATGTGTTCGCCGTGCCCGCCGCGCAGCCGGTGGAAATAAGCGACCAGAGCCGCCCACGCCGCCTGCACCGCCGCCGTTCCCGACGCCAGGCCCACGGGCGGAAGCACCGGCTCACCGGTCGTCGGCCCGGACCGCGACAGCGCCGTGGACAGTGCATAGAGCACCGGATCGGTGGCCCGCCACGCCGCGCGCGGGCCCGTCGCGCCGAAGTCGCTGACCGACAGCACCACCAGATGCGGCCATCGCGCCGCGACCGTCGCCTGCGGCAGCCCGAACGCCTCCAGCCTGCTGCGGGGTCCGCTGTCCACCACGATGTCCGCCTCGGCGAGCAGATCCGCGAACCGGGTTCGATCGGCGGGCGACTGCGGGTCCAGCACGACACTGCGCTTGTTGGCGTTGTGCACGGCGAAGGCGATGCTCGACCCGGCTATCGCCGGCCGCGCCTCCCGATCGGCGGTGCCGCCGGGCGGTTCCACCTTCAGCACGTCGGCCCCGAGATCGGCGTACATCCGGCCGATCCCGGCGGAGTCCGCGTCGCCGGCGTCGAGCACCCGCAGCGAGGCCAGCAGTGTCCGCACCGCCACAGGCTAGTGCGTACGCCGATCCGCTTGAAGATCACGTGTTCGGGTAGACGGTCGGCACCCGAAGTTCACCCGCCGTGACCAGAATGAGCCAGATGACCAGCCAGATGACCGACGAGTCGCTGTCCCCCACTCTCACCGACGACGAACTGGACCTGATCAACGCCTACTGGCGGGCCGCCAACTACCTGTCCGTCGGCCAGATCTACCTGCTGGACAATCCGCTGCTGCGCGAGGACCTCGCCGCCGAACACATCAAGCCGCGGCTGCTCGGGCACTGGGGCACCACCCCGGGGCTCAACCTCGTCTATGCCCACCTGAACCGCATCATCCGGGAACGGGACGCCGACATCATCTACATCACCGGCCCCGGTCACGGTGGACCCGGACTGGTGGCCAACGCCTATCTCGAGGGCACCTACAGCGAGGTCTACTCCGGCATCGAGGAGGGCGTCGACGGGCTGCGAAAGTTGTTCCGCCAGTTCTCGTTTCCCGGCGGCATCCCCAGCCATGTGGCCGCCGAGACGCCGGGTTCGATCCACGAGGGCGGCGAGCTCGGCTACGCGCTCGTGCACGCCTACGGCGCCGCCTTCGACAACCCGGACCTGGTGGTGGCCTGTGTGATCGGCGACGGTGAGGCCGAGACCGGCCCGCTGGCCGCCAGCTGGCACTCCAACAAGTTCCTCGATCCGGTGACCGACGGCGCTGTGCTGCCCGTCCTGCACCTCAACGGATACAAGATCGCGAACCCGACGGTGCTGTCGCGCATTCCGCAGGAGGAACTCGAAGCGCTGTTCTACGGCTACGGCTACCGGCCGATCACCGTCGCGGGCGACGACCCCGCCAACGTGCACCAGCAGCTGGCCACCGCGCTGGACGAGGCCTTCGACCAGATCGCGGCGATCCAGCGGGCCGCCCGCCTCGACGGCGAGGCCGGCAGGCCGTTGTGGCCGATGATCGTGTTGCGCACACCGAAGGGCTGGACCGGGCCGGAGAAGGTGGACGGCAAGAAGGTGGAGGGCACCTGGCGGGCGCATCAGGTGCCGCTGTCGGAGACCCACTCCAATCCCGAGCACATGGCCCAGCTCGAGGAGTGGCTGCGCAGCTACCGGCCCGAGGAGTTGTTCGACGACGACGGCCACCTGCGGCCCGAGTTGCGGTCGCTCGCGCCGGCCGGAGACCGGCGGATGAGCGCGAATCCGCACGCCAACGGCGGGGTGCTGCGGCGTGACCTCGACCTGCCCGACTTCGCCGACTACGCGGTGGACGTGCCCGCCCCCGCGGCCGAGTCCGCTGAGGCCACCAAGGTGCTCGGCACCTTCCTGCGCGACGTCATCGTCCGCAACCCGGACCGGTTCCGGCTGATGGGACCCGACGAGACCGCGTCGAACCGGTTGTCGCCGGTGTTCGAGGCCACCGATAAGGCGTGGATGGCGGAGAACGATCCGGACGACGAGCACCTCGCGCCGGCGGGCCGGGTGATGGAGGTGCTCTCCGAGCACCTCTGCCAGGGCTGGCTGGAGGGGTACCTGCTGACCGGGCGGCACGGGCTGTTCAACTGCTACGAGGCGTTCGTGCACATCGTCGACTCGATGCTGAACCAGCACGCGAAATGGCTGTCGAGCAGCGCCGAGATCGAGTGGCGGCGGCCGATCTCGTCGCTGAACTACCTGCTCACGTCGCACGTATGGCGCCAGGACCACAACGGCGCCTCACACCAGGACCCCGGATTCATCGATCACGTCGCGAACAAGCGGCCCGAGGTGGTGCGGGTGTACCTGCCGCCGGACGCCAACACGCTGCTCTCGGTGGCCGACCACTGCCTGCGCAGCAAGCACTACATCAACGTGATCGTCGCGGGTAAGCAGCCGGCGCTGAACTACCTGACGATGGACGAGGCGATCGCGCACTGCACCCGCGGCGCCGGGATATGGGAGTGGGCGGGCAGTGGTACCGGTGAGCCCGACGTCGTGCTGGCGTGCGCGGGCGACATCCCGACGCTGGAGACCGTCGCCGCCGCGGACATCCTGCGTAAACGGTTGCCGGAGCTGAAGGTCCGAGTGGTCAACGTCGTCGACATCATGCGGCTGCAGCCCGAGTCGGAGCACCCGCACGGCCTATCGGACCGCGAGTTCAACTCGCTGTTCACCGAGGACAAGCCGATCATCTTCGCCTATCACGGCTACCCCTGGCTGATCCACCGGCTGACCTACCGGCACGCCAACCACGCCCAGTTGCACGTGCGCGGCTTCAAGGAGCGCGGCACCACCACGACGCCGTTCGACATGGTGATGCTCAACGACCTCGACCGCTTCCACCTGGTGATGGACGTGATCGACCGGGTCGAGGGGCTGGGTACCCGGGCGGCCGAACTGCGCCAGGAGATGGCCGACGCCCGGCTGGCTGCGCGGCGCTACACCCGCGAGCACGGCGAGGATGATCCGGCCATCTCCGGGTGGACCTGGGAACCGGACGACGGTTCGGCCGACTAGGGCACCCGCCCGGCGCCGGTAGAATCACCGCAAATGACCGACCTTGCCGCGGCGCCGGCCGACGCCGACCTCACCGCGCCGCGCGGCATCCACGTCTACGTGGACATCGCCGTGGTGGTGGCGGTCTTGGTGGTCACCAATCTCGTCGCGCACTTCACGACGCCGTGGGCCAGCATCGCGACGGTGCCCGCGGCCGCGGTCGGGCTGATGCTGCTGGTGCGCGCCCGTGGCCTCGGCTGGACCGAACTGGGCCTCGGCCGTGAGCACTGGCGTTCCGGCGCGGGTTACGCGGCCGCCGCGGTGGGCCTCGTGCTCACGGTGATCGCCATCGGCGCGCTGCTGCCGTGGACGCGGCCGATGTTCATGAACAACAACTACGCGACGATCTCCGGTGCGCTGATCGCCTCGATGGTGGTGATCCCACTGCAGACGGTCATTCCCGAGGAGCTGGCGTTCCGCGGCGTGCTGCACGGCGCGCTGACCCGGGCCTGGGGGTTCCGCGGCGTCGCCGCCGCGGGGTCGCTGCTGTTCGGGCTGTGGCACATCGCCACGTCGTTCGGCCTGACCAGCGAGAACGTCGGCTTCACCAGACTGTTCGGCGCCGGGATGTGGGGCACCGTTGCCGGGGTGGTGCTGGCCGTCGTGGCGACCGGGATAGCCGGATTCGTCTTCACCTGGCTGCGCCGTCGCAGCGGCAGCCTGCTCGCGCCGATCGCGCTGCACTGGTCGCTCAACGGGCTGGGCGCGCTCGCCGCGGCGCTGGTGTGGCACCTGTCCATGTAGTCGAGACGCCCCGGCGGGGCGCACCGTTGAAGCTGCGTCCTGAGCGGTCATCACTCGCACTATCGCGCCCTGCGCGCAGAGTCGCCGCAGTGACAGGCCCGAGCATGCCGAACGGGCGCCGCGGTCGATCGCTCGACGTGTGCGACGCCCGTTCCGGGTCAGCTCTTGATCAGGACGGCGGGCGCATCTCCGGTGCCGTGTTCGGATCGACCGGCACCGCGACTCCCACACCCGGCCGCGGCGGCGGGGCGTTCGGGTCCGGCGGAGGCGCATTGGGATCGGGCGGAGGCGGCGGGGCGTCGGCCGGCGGGGGCGGCGGCGGCGACCACGGCCGGATCGAGTTGGCCAGTGCCACCGCGGCGCCCTTGTCGACGGGATTGTTCGCCGAGCCGAGCCAGACCACGAACCAGCGTTCCGGGGTGCGCTGCCCGCGCGGGGTGCCCGCGGGAGTGGGCTGGCCGACGACGCCGGCCCAGATCTGTCCGGTGGGCTTGGCGGCGTCGGTGAACTTCACCTCGTAGTACGACGCAACACCGGGCATGCCCGCAGCGTCGAGGGGGACGGTCTCCTGACCGAGCCGGGTGCCCGGGAAGGGCATGAAGAACTCACCCATGTCGGACGCGAGACGCTGTGCGGCCTTGGTGTTGTCGGCCTCGGCGCCCGCGAAGAGCTTGAGGTCCAACCGGCCGAGCAGCACGCTGGTGTCGCTCGGCGGCTCGGCACCCTCGGGCGCGATCCGGTTGAGCAGCGCCTGGCCGTAGGACAGCTGCGTGGCGTCCGAGACCTTCCAGCCGGCCGGCACCACGTAGCTGAAACCACCCGCGGCGTTGTCGACCCGGCCGGCCTCGGGCGCGGGCGGGGCATTGGGATCCGCGGGCGGCGGCGCCGGAGCGTTGGGGTCGGCCGGCGGAGGCGGCGGCGCATTGGGGTCCGCGGGCGGCGGCGCAGGCGCGTTGGGGTCGGCCGGCGGAGGCGGCGGCGCGTTCGGATCGGCGGGAGGAGGCGGCGGCGCGTTGGGCGGGGGCGGCGGCTGTCCGATGAACGTGTTGCCCTGAGGCGGTGGGGGTGGCGGCGGCGTGGGCTCAGGCTGAGCGTTGGCGATCGGCAGGGTGAGCACCGCCACGGCGATACTCGTCGAGGCCGCGAGCGCCAGCGTCGTCGAGAGACCCTTACGTCGTCGTGCGGAAGTCGCGTCCGGCTGCACCATGGAGAAGAAACTACCGTGTTACCGCCGTGACGCAAGTGTGAGTTGATTAAAAAGTGCTCTGATGAGCGATTGCTGTGATCGAATCGATGCAGCTCAATGCATTCTTGATAGATTGCTGACATAGCAGCTCCCCGGGGCGCCACGCCGGTCCCGGTGGCCGCCCTGGCTCATCGCTCGAAGGGCGGTCTGCCCAGTGAATCGCATCGCTGACCACCACCGTTACCGACATGTGCCGCGTCGCTCGCGCGTCGGATTTCCCGGGCTAGCTACTGTCCAGTAACATCGGCGCTTGATCGGCGCGCCACCGCGCGCGGATCACCCGCGACGAGGAGGTCAACCGATGGACGTGCTGGTCACCGGAGGCGACACCGATCTGGGACGCGCGATCGCGGCCGGCTTCCGCACCGAGGGCCACACCGTGGTCATCGCCGGGGCACGCCGCGACGACCTCGAGGTCGCCGCCAAGGAGCTCGACGTCGACTCGATCCTGTTCGACAACACCGACCCGGCCAGCATCGAGGACGCGCGCGGACTGTTCCCGCACCACCTCGACGCCCTGATCAACGTCCCCGCACCGGGCTGGCAGCCCGGCGACCCCCGGACGTTCTCGCTCGCCGACACGGCGGCGGCGTGGCGCGCGGCGCTCGACACCACCGTGCTGTCGGCCGTGCTCACCACCCAGATCGTCGGTGACCACCTGCGCTCGGGCGGCTCGATCGTCAACGTCGTGCCGGAGAGTGCGCGACCCGGCAGTGCCGACGCCGCGGTCAAGGCCGCTCTGAGCGAGTGGACCGCCGGTCAGGCGGGCTACTTCGGCACCCGCGGCATCACCGTCAATGCCGTGGCCTCGGGCCGCAGCGCAGACGCCGGTTACGACGGCCTCAGCACCACCCCGCCGTCGGTCGCCGAGGAGTTCGCCCGGCTGGCGCTGTTCCTCAGTACGCCTGCGGCACGCCACATCACCGGGCAGACACTGCATGTCAGCCGGGGTGCACTGGCGAACTTCGGCTAGCGGGTTAGGGTCGACGGAGTGACGATTCGACTCGGACTCCAGATCCCCAACTTCTCCTACGGCACCGGCGTCGCCGAGATCTTCCCCACCGTCATCGCGCAGGCCCAGGAAGCCGAGGCCGCCGGCTTCGACTCGGTCTTCGTGATGGACCACTTCTATCAGCTGCCCGGCCTGGGCACCCCCGACCAGCCGATGCTCGAGGCGTACACCGCGCTCGGCGGCCTGGCCACGGCAACCGAGCGCGTCCAGCTCGGCACGCTGGTCACCGGAAACACCTACCGGAATCCGACGCTGCTGGCCAAGGCCATCACCACGCTCGACGTGATCAGTCAGGGCCGCGCAATCCTCGGCATCGGCACCGGGTGGTTCGAGCTCGAGCACGACCAGCTCGGCTACGAGTTCGGCACCTTCACCGACCGGTTCAACAAGCTCGGCGAAGCGCTGCAGATCATCCTGCCGATGCTCGCCGGCGAGCGGCCGACGTTCAACGGCAAGTACTACCGCACCCAGGACGCGATGGCCGAGCCGCGCCTGCGCGACCACATCCCGCTGATGATCGGCGGCAGTGGCGAGAAGAAGACCATTCCGTTGGCGGCCAGGCACTTCGACCACCTCAACATCATCGCGGGCTTCGACGAGCTGCCACGCAAGGTCCAGGTCGTCAAGGAAGCCTGCGAGAAGATCGACCGCGACCCGGCGACGCTCGAGACCAGCATGCTCGTGATGGCCCTGATCGACGACAACGTCACCGCCGACATGATTCCCGACGACTTCAAGGACCGGGTGGCCTTCGGTGGCGCCGAGCAGATCGCCGAACAGGTCAAGACCAAGGTGCTCGACGCGGGGGTCGACGGCGTCATCCTGAGCCCGGTCACCAACATCGACGGGTACCACCCCGGGCGCATAACGGATGTCGCCGCCGCGTTGAAGCCGATGCTGGCTGGGTAAACAGTCGGTGCGGTGCGCTATCTCACCGCGCCTGCGGGATGCCCGCCCACTAGCCTAGTGGTTGTACTGAACGAGTAGACGTTCGTCGAGGAGTTGCAGATGAGCCACCCCGGAGCCACCGTGTCCGACCGGCACAAGGTCGTCATCGTCGGGTCGGGGTTCGGCGGATTGACCGCCGCCAAGACCCTGAAGCGTGCCGACGTCGACATCAAGCTGATCGCGCGCACCACCCACCACCTGTTCCAGCCGCTGCTGTACCAGGTGGCGACCGGGATCATCTCCGAGGGCGAGATCGCGCCCGCAACCCGGGTGGTGCTGCGCAAGCAGCGGAACGCGCAGGTGCTGCTCGGCGACGTCACCCACGTCGACCTCGAGAACAAGCTCGTGCACTCGGAGCTGCTGGGCCACGACTACGCGACGCCGTACGACAGCCTGATCATCGCCGCGGGCGCGGGCCAGTCATATTTCGGCAACGACCACTTCGCCGAGTGGGCGCCCGGCATGAAGTCGATCGACGACGCGCTCGAGCTGCGCGGGCGGATCCTCGGCGCGTTCGAACAGGCCGAGCGGTCCAGCGACCCCGAACGCCGCGCGAAGCTGCTGACCTTCGTGGTGGTGGGCGCCGGGCCCACCGGCGTCGAGATGGCGGGTCAGATCGCCGAACTGGCCGACCACACCCTCAAGGGCACGTTCCGCCACATCGACTCCACCAGGGCGCGGGTGATCCTGCTCGACGCCGCGCCCGCGGTGCTGCCGCCGATGGGCGAGAAGCTGGGCAACAAGGCCAAGGCCCGCCTGGAGAAGATGGGCGTCGAGATCCAGCTCAACGCGATGGTCACCGACGTCGACCGCAACGGCATCACCGTCAAGGATCCCGACGGCAGCGTGCGGCGCATCGAATCGGCGTGCAAGGTGTGGTCCGCCGGTGTCTCGGCGAGCCCGCTCGGCAAGGACCTCGCTGCACAATCGGGCGTCGAACTCGACCGGGCAGGCCGGGTCAAGGTGCAGCCCGACCTGTCGCTGCCCGGCCACCCGAACGTGTTCGTGGTGGGCGACATGGCGGCCGTCGAAGGCGTGCCCGGCATGGCCCAGGGCGCGATCCAGGGCGGCAAGTACGCCGCGCGGCTGATCAAGAACGAGGTCAAGGGCGCCAACCCGGCGTTCCGCGAACCGTTCGAGTACTTCGACAAGGGCTCCATGGCCACTGTGTCGCGGTTCAACGCCGTGGCGAAGGTCGGCCCGCTGGAGTTCGGCGGCTTCATCGCATGGCTGGCGTGGCTGGTGCTGCACCTGGTCTACCTGGTCGGCTTCAAGACCAAGATCGTCACGCTGCTGTCGTGGACGGTGACGTTCCTCGGCCGCAACCGCGGACAGCTGACCATCACCGAACAGCAGGCCTACGCCCGTACGCGCATCGAGGAACTCGAGGAGATAGCGGCGGCGGTGACCGAGACCGAACGGGAGAGGGAGCAGGCGGCTAGCTAGTCAGCCGCTCCCCCTGCCAGGTGGTCAGCCAACCGCCGACGGCCAGGGCGAGCTCGGTGCCGTTGGCCGCCGGTGCTCGGTCCGGGTAGGACAGTTCGCTCACGCATGCGCGCGGCGCGCCGAGGACGTCGTCGGCGACGGTGTCGTCGCCAAGCTCGATGCGATGCCGCAACATCGGTGCGCCGTCCAGGTCGGCGTGCATGGACCCGGACCAGAAGCCTTGGCGCTCACCGGTTCTGCCGATCTGGATCCGTTCACGCAGCCGGATGCGCCCCGCTCCGGTCAACCGCAGCCGGGTGAGCGTGACATGCCTCGACGCACCGGCCACGACGGTCGGCTGCGGGTCGACGTCCAACTCGCCCGCTGACTCGATGTCCCAGTGGGCCGTCGATTCCGGCGTGCCGGGTCCGGGCAGCACCATGGTCGCCGCGGCGGTGCGCACCTGCAGCCGGGCGCCGGGTTCGACGACGATGCGCACGGAGATCAGGTCGCCGCCCAGCGGCGTGGCGGCCGCCGACACCAGGTGCACGGTGTCGGGACCGGTGCGCCGGGCGGCCAATCCCCCGCTGCACTCCAGTCGCGGCGGACGTCCCGGGCAGGCGATGATCGCGACGTCGGACCTCATGGCGCAGGCGCGGACACCGGCGCGCGCAGTTGTTCGGTGACCCAGGCCAGCACGGGGCCCGCGGTCGGGTCCTCGGTCAGCGAGATCAGCGCCGTGGGACGGTCGCCGCGGACCTTGGCCGCATCGCGGCGCATCACGTCGAGGTCCGCGCCGACCAGCGGCGCCAGGTCGGTCTTGTTGACCACCAGCAGATCGGAGAAGGTGACGCCGGGTCCGCCTTTGCGCGGCACCTTGTCCCCGCCGGCCACGTCGATGACGAAGATCTGCGCGTCGACCAGTCCGGAGGAGAAGGTGGCGGTCAGGTTGTCACCGCCGGACTCCACGAGGATGAGGTCGAGGCGGGCGTCCGGACGATGGTGCGCGGCGATCAAGTCGTCGATGGCGTCGAGGTTGGCGGTGATGTCGTCGCGGATCGCGGTGTGCGGACAGCCGCCGGTCTGCACCGCGGCGATCCGCTCGTCGGGGAGCACGGCGTTGCGGCGCAGGAAGTCGGCGTCCTCGGTGGTGTAGATGTCATTGGTGAGCACGGCCAGCGACAGCTCGTCGCGCAGCTGTCGGCACAGCGCGGCCACCAGTGCGGTCTTGCCGGAGCCGACGGGTCCGCCGACACCGATCCGCAGCGGCTCCCCCGGCGTTCGTTCGCGTCGCGGGCGGTCGCGGTGGTCGTGCGGTTGGCCGTCCAGGAAATGCGGTGGCATACAACGCCTATCGGTAGTGGAGTTACGAGGAGAACAACGGTCGTTCGCGCTGGGCGTGCCGCTCGGCGAGCACGTCGAGCATCGGATCGGACAGCTCGGCGAGTTCCTTGGCGGCCGCCGCCGCGGTCTGGTCGCACAGTGCCGACAGCGCGAAGGTCACGGCGGCGACGTCACCGGGATCCAGCGCCAGCAGTCGCTGCGCGGCGGTCGCCGATCCGGTCATGGTCGTGTACACCACCGACACCGCGGTGTGCTCGGCGCTCAGACCGCTCGCCGCGCCCACCGCGCCGGCTGCGACAGCGAGGTGCGGCCTGACTCCGAGCGGCTGCCAGTCGGTGTCCGGCCACACCCGGCGCGCCAGCCTCAGCAGCCCGCGGCCCTGGGCACGCGATGCCGCCCGCGCGGCGGGCGACGGTGTGCGGGCGTCGGTTTCGCGGTCGGCCTGGACCACCGAGCAGGTACCGGTGTGGACGGCGGCCGCCAGGGACGCGGTCACCAGGCCATGGGTCCTGATGCGCCGCACCAGGTATGCGCGCAGCGTCGCCAGGTCGAAGACCAGCCCGGCGGTGACGGCCTCCTCGACGCCGCCGGAGTGCACGTGCCCTCCGGTGGGCAGCCGTGAGTCCGCCAGCGTCAGCAGGGTGGTCAGGGCAGTCATGCGCTAGAAGAGGAAGTAGCGCTGGGCCATCGGCAGTTCGGCGGCAGGCTGTTCCTGCCAGACGTCGCCGTCGATACGCACCGTGAAGGTGTCCGGGTCGACCTCGATGCGGGGCATGGCGTCGTTGTGCGGCATGTCCGTCTTGCCGACACCGCGCACATCGCCCACCGCGACGAGGCGCCGGCTGACCGCCAGCCGGTCGGCCAGTCTGTCCTCGATCGCCTGAGGCGCCACGAAGTGCACCGAGGTGGCGGCAGCGGCACGTGCGTCGGCGCCGAACATCGGGCGCGGCAGCACGGGCTGCGGCGTGGGGATCGACGCGTTCGCGTCGCCCATCGCCGCCCACGCGATCATCCCGCCCTTGATCACCGCGTGCGGCCGGACACCGAAGAAGGCGGGTTCCCACAGCACCAGGTCGGCGAGCTTGCCGACCTCGACCGAGCCGATCTCGTGGTCCAGCCCGTGGGCCACGGCCGGGCAGATGGTGTACTTCGCCACGTAGCGGCGCACCCGGTTGTTGTCCGCCGAACCGTCCCCCGCCAGAGCGCCACGGCGGCGCTTCATCACATGCGCGGTCTGCCAGGTGCGCAGCACCACCTCACCGATGCGGCCCATCGCCTGGGCGTCGCTGCCGATCATCGAGATCGCACCCAGGTCGTGCAACAGGTCCTCGGCGGCGATCGTCGACGGCCGGATGCGGCTCTCGGCGAAGGCGAGATCCTCAGGGACGCTGGGGTTGAGGTGATGGCAGACCATCAGCATGTCCAGGTGCTCGTCGAGGGTGTTCACGGTGTGCGGCCGGGTCGGATTGGTCGAGCTCGGCAGCACGTACGGTTCGGCGGCCACCGTGATGATGTCCGGTGCGTGCCCGCCGCCGGCGCCCTCGGTGTGGTACGCGTGGATGGACCGGCCCGCGATCGCGCCGACGGTGTCCTCGACGAACCCGGCCTCGTTCAGGGTGTCGGAGTGCAGCGCCACCTGCACCCCGGACGCGTCGGCCACCCGCAGGCACGCGTCGATGGCCGCCGGGGTCGAGCCCCAGTCCTCGTGCAGCTTGAAACCCGATGCACCGCCCCGCAACTGCTCCCA
The DNA here is from genome assembly GCF_025821665.1 of [Mycobacterium] manitobense. GTDB lineage: Bacteria > Actinomycetota > Actinomycetes > Mycobacteriales > Mycobacteriaceae > Mycobacterium > Mycobacterium arseniciresistens. Next base: position 9,209 of record NZ_JACKSJ010000056.1, on the reverse strand, counting down.
CATCGATTCCGCGCTGACGGTGTTGCCCTTGCCGAGCAGCGCGATGTTCATCGGCCAGGAGTCCAGCGCCTCGAGCATGCGGGCCAAGTGCCAGGCGCCGGGGGTGACCGTGGTGGCCTTGCTGCCCTCCGCCGGGCCGGTGCCGCCGCCGATCAGTGTGGTGATGCCGCCGGCCAGCGCCTCGCCCATGATCTGCGGGCAGATGAAGTGCACGTGGCAGTCGATCCCGCCCGCGGTGAGGATGCGGCCGTTGCCTGCGATGATCTCGGTCGACGGCCCGACCACCAGGTCGCGGTGCACGCCGTCCATGATGTCGGGGTTGCCGGCCTTGCCGATCGCGACGATGCGGCCGTCGCGGATACCGATGTCGGCCTTGATGATTCCCCAGTGATCGATGATCACCGCGCCGGTGATCACCGTGTCGGGGGCGCCGTCGGCGCGGGTCGCGCGGCCCTGGCCCATCGACTCCCGCAGCACCTTGCCGCCGCCGAACACCGCCTCGTCACCGGCCAGTCCCGGTCCGCCGCTGCGGTCCTCGGTGATCTCGACGAACAGGTCGGTGTCGGCCAACCGGATCCGGTCGCCCGTGGTCGGCCCGAACAGCGCGGCGTACCGGGACCGCGACAGGCCGCTCATCGGTTCTCCCCGCTCTTCGCGCAAGCGCTCATCGGTCGTCCATCCGACCGGGCGGGGTCAGGCTGAGCCCGTGCACTTCGCGGGTCCCCCGCAACGGCACCGCCGACACCGTCTGCGCCACACCCGGTTCGAACCGCACCGCGGTGCCCGCGGGGATGTCGAGCCGATGGCCGCGGGCGGCCTGCCGGTCGAAGTCGAGTGCGGCGTTGGCCTGCGGGAGGTGCACGTGACTGCCCACCTGCACGGGCCGGTCGCCGGTGTTCACGACGTCGAGGGACACCCGCTCGGCGCCCTCGTTGATCTCGATGTCGCCGTCGCCGTGCACGATCTCTCCCGGGATCATGGTCACGGGATCGGGTGGTGGACGGTGACCAGCTTCGTCCCGTCCGGGAAGGTGGCCTCCACCTGAACGTCCTCGAGCATTTCGGGCACTCCCTCCATCACGTCCTCCCGGGACAACACGTCGCGTCCGCTGACCATCAGTTCCGCGACGGTGCGTCCGTCACGCGCACCCTCGAGCAGGTGGTCGGTGAGGACGGCGACGGCCTCGGGGTGGTTCAGTCGCAGCCCCCGGGCCTGCCGGCGCCGCGCCAGTTCGGCGGCATAGGAGATGAGCAGCCGCTCCTGCTCATGCGGGGTCAATCGCATAGTGCGCGATCCTGCCACGGCGCGGCGCGCTCAGCAGCGCTCGACGGCGGCGGGGTCAGGCGTCGGGCAGGTTCTGCAGACGCACCTGACCGCGGGCGACCATCCGGTCGGTCTCATCGGTGATCGTGATCAGCCACAGCTGCTGGCGGCGGCCGCGGTGGATCGGAGTGGACACCGCGGTCACCGTGCCCGACCGCAAGGCGCGCAGGAAGTCGGTGTTGTTGTTGACGCCGACCACGGTTCCGCCGCCGTTCTCGGAGAGCCACACGTGGGCGGAGACGCTCGCCAGGCTCTCTATCACCGCGCAATAGACCCCGCCGTGCACGATTCCCCAGGGCTGCAGCAGTTTGTCGGTGATGGTCAGCTGCGCGCGGCCGCCGTCGGGCGTCATCTCCAGGTAGGTCACGCCCAACTCGGTATCGAAACCCTCGCCGAGACCGGCCGGCAATTCTGTGCTCACTCAACGATGTCTACACGTCGACCGCACAAGAAGATTCGGGCGGGTCCCGCACTGTTGCGCGGGACCCGCCCTCGAGGGGACCGGGGGTCTCTGCAGCCCTCAGGACTCCGGCGCGGTCCGTTTGCCTCGTGCCTAGAGAATAGGCAAGGCTGCCCTAATTAAGCAAGCCCTTCCCTCGACCAGTCCGGGCGGCGCCACGGACCGGGAGGCCGAATCCGACCAGCGCGTCCAGCACGGCCTGGCCGCGGCGCATGCTCGTCAACTCGCTCGAGCCGGCCAGCATGGGCACCTGGGTGGCGGCACTGACCACGGCGGCGCCGACCATGTGCCACATCGCCGCCTCCGTCATGGCCCCGCCACTGATCTGCACCAGCCGAGTGAACAGCGGCGCGAGGGTGCGGTGGCTGCGGTGGGCGATCCAGGTCGTCAACGCGGCCTCGTTCGGCAGGGCGACGATGCCGTCCCCCGCGCCACGGGCCATCCGGCCGCGGCAAGCGCCGAAATAAGGGTCGTCGGGCAGCGCCCGCAGCGTCGGGTCGACCACGCCCACCCAGTCGATCGCGCCCTCGGAGTCCACGTGCACCCAGAGGTTCTCCAGTCCGGTGTCCCACGCCCGGCCCTCGAGCACCACCAGCGGCACCACGCGGCCGATGACCACATGGGCCAGCGTCGCCGCCAACTGCTGGGCGACCACTGCCCGGTTCCCCGTCTCGGAGGCCGCGATGTCGAACATCACCTGCAGCCGCTCGGTGGTGAGCGCCTCGGCCAGGGGCCACCACCTGCGCCGGGAGAGATCGCCCATCACGGCCACGCCGTATACGCGGGGGCACTCGGGGTAGAGCTCGCGCAGCCGGCGGGATGACTCGTGCAACGGCATCGTCCGCCTGATGGCCATGCCTGCGATCAGCGGATCGTCGATCAGTACCGTCACTGCACCTCCCGGGCGTCGTCGTCTCGGGTTAGGTTAGCCTTACTATAGTGACCAGGCAACATCGGCCGTCGCCTGTGAGCCGTTTCACAGGGCGGCGGGGCGAGGCCGTTGACCTCGGCCGGAATGCGACGCACAGAAGATGGGGTTCATCTTCGGCGATGGATACGACGCACGGTAGTACGTCCGTAGTACCCTTGACCTACTGCTCAGGAGAGTGAACGGAACATGGCCAAGTTGACGCGTCTAGGGGAGCTCGAGCGTGAGGTGATGGATCACCTCTGGTCCGCTCCGGAGCCCCAAACCGTTCGGCAGGTGCACGAGGCACTGTCGGCGCGGCGTGATCTGGCGTACACCACGATCATGACCGTGCTCCAACGGCTCGCGAAGAAGAACCTCGTGGTGCAGCACCGCGACGACCGGGCGCACCGCTACGCCCCCACACACGGCCGCGACGAGCTGGTCGCGGGCCTGATGGTCGACGCGCTCGACCAGGTCACCGACTCCGGCAGCCGCGAGGCCGCACTGGTGCACTTCGTCGAGCGGGTGGGCGCCGGCGAGGCCGCCGCGTTGCGGCGTGCGCTCGCCGAATTGGAGACCAAGCATCGATTGACGTCGCCGGCTGGCGATCCCGGTACCGGCTGAGGGAGACTGACAGCGTGTCCGCGCTGGCCTTCACCATCGTCGCGCTGGTCCTGATCGGACCGGTGCCGGCAATGCTTGCGCGGGCGTCCTGGCCGATGCGGGCGCCGCGGGCCGCCATCGTGCTCTGGCAGTCGATCGTGCTCGCCGCGGTGCTGTCGGCGTTCAGCGCCGGGATCGCGATCGCGAGCCGGCTGTTCGTTCCCGGCCCCGACGGCCGACCCACCGCCACCATCACCAGTGAGATCGCTGTCCTGGGCTGGCCGATGTGGCTGCTGCTGGTCTTCGTCTTCGCGCTCACGCTGCTCATCGGCGCCCGGCTGATCGTCTCGGTGCTGGAGGTGGCGATCGCCACCCGCCGTCGGCGCGCCCACCACCGGATGATGGTCGACCTGCTGGACATGCCGCGCACCGCAATGCCCGACAACGTCTGCGGCACGGCCGACCTGCGGATCCTCGACGTCGCACAGCCGATGGCGTACTGCCTGCCCGGCATGCGCAGCCGGGTGGTGGTCAGCGACGGCACCCTGACCACGCTCGCCGGCGACGAGATCGCGGCGATCCTCACCCACGAACGCGCCCACCTGCGCGCCAGGCACGACCTGGTGCTCGAGATGTTCACCGCCGTGCACGCCGCCTTTCCTCGGTTCGTCCGCAGCGGCAGCGCCCTCGACGCCGTCCGGTTGCTGATCGAACTGCTCGCCGATGACGCCGCGGTCCGCGCGGCCGGACCCACTCCCCTGGCCCGCGCCCTTGTCGCTTGCGCATCCGGCCGTACCCCGTCGGGTGCGCTCGCGGCGGGTGGTCCGACGACGGTGATCCGGGTCCGGCGCCTCGCCGGTCGGCCCAACAGCCCGCTGCTGGCCGCGACTGCCTATCTCGCCGCGGTCGCCGTGCTGGTGGTGCCCACCGTGGCCGTGGCCGTGCCGTGGCTGACCGAACTCCACCGGCTGTTCACCACCTAGATTCAGCGCCGAGGGATGCATCGCGCTCGAAGAAGCGTTCTCTGTCCACAAATCGACGAAAGGCTGCCGCATGACCAACTCGGGCACCACCGGTACGGCTCAGATCGGCGTCACCGGGCTGGCGGTGATGGGATCCAACATCGCCCGCAATTTCGCCCGACACGGTTACACGGTCGCGCTGCACAATCGCTCGGTCGCCAAGACCGACGCCCTGCTCGCCGAGCACGGGTCGGACGGGAACTTCGTCCGTAGCGAGACGATCCGCGAATTCCTCGATGCGCTGGAGAAGCCGCGCCGGGTGCTGATCATGGTCAAGGCCGGCGACCCGACCGACGCCGTGATCAACGAGCTCGCCGACGCGATGGAGGAAGGCGACATCATCATCGACGGCGGCAACGCGCTCTACACCGACACGATCCGTCGGGAGAAGGCGATCCGCGAGCGCGGCCTGCACTTCGTAGGCGCCGGCATCTCCGGTGGTGAGGAAGGCGCCCTCAACGGACCGTCGATCATGCCGGGCGGCCCAAAGGAATCCTACGAATCACTGGGTCCGCTGCTCGAGGAGATCTCCGCGCACGTCGACGGCGTGCCGTGCTGCACCCACATCGGGCCCGACGGCGCAGGCCATTTCGTGAAGATGGTGCACAACGGCATCGAGTACTCCGACATGCAGCTGATCGGCGAGGCCTACCAGCTGCTGCGCGACGGCCTCGGCAAGAGCGCAGGCGAGATCGCCGACGTGTTCGACGAGTGGAACAAGGGTGACCTGGACAGCTTCCTGGTCGAGATCACCGCGAAGGTGCTGCGCCAGGACGACGCCAAGACGGGCAAGCCGCTGGTCGACGTCATCCTCGACGAAGCCGAGCAGAAGGGCACTGGCCGCTGGACGGTGAAGTCCGCCCTCGATCTCGGTGTCCCCGTCACCGGTATCGCCGAGGCGGTGTTCGCCCGCGCGCTGTCGGGTTCGGTGACCCAGCGCAAGGCCACCACCGGCCTGGCCTCCGGTGACCTCGGCGGAAAGCCCTCGGACGCAGAGCAGTTCACCGAGGACATCCGGCAGGCGCTGTACGCGTCGAAGATCATCGCCTACGCCCAGGGCTTCAACCAGATCCAGGCCGGCAGCGCCGAGTACGACTGGGGCATCACCCCCGGCGACATGGCGACCATCTGGCGCGGCGGGTGCATCATCAGGGCGAAGTTCCTCAACCGCATCAAGGACGCCTTCGACAACGACGCCGACCTGCCCACCCTGATCGTCGACCCGTACTTCCGCGACGCGATCGAAGCCGCGATCGACAGCTGGCGCCGCGTCGTGGTGACCGCGACCCAGCTGGGCATTCCGATTCCCGGCTTCAGCTCGGCGCTGTCCTACTACGACGCACTGCGCACCGAGCGGCTGCCCGCGGCGCTCACCCAGGGGCTGCGGGACTTCTTCGGCGCGCACACCTACGGGCGCATCGACGCCGACCGCGACAAGCGGTTCCACACGCTGTGGAGCGGTGACCACAGCGAGGTCGAGGCCTAGACAACCGCCGAGGCTGCTGCCAGATCGCGGCATCGGGCCGAAACGCGATCTCACCGCAGTCTCGACGGTCATTAGACTCGGGGGCGTGCGCTTCCTCCACGACCACCGGCCGCCGTACGACCTGACGTACAACGACGTGTTCGTCGTTCCGGGCCGCTCGGAAGTGGCGTCCCGATTCGACGTGGACCTGTCCACCGTCGACGGGTCGGGCACTACCATCCCGGTGGTGGTCGCCAACATGACCGCGGTGGCCGGACGCCGGATGGCCGAGACGGTGGCCCGCCGCGGCGGCATCGTCGTCCTGCCCCAGGACCTGCCGATCTCGGCGGTGCGGGAGACGGTCGACTTCGTCAAGAGCCGCGACCTGGTGGTCGACACCCCGGTGACCCTCGCGCCGGACGACTCGGTGTCCGATGCCGTCGCGCTGATCCACAAGCGGGCGCACGGCGCCGCGGTCGTGGTGAACGACGGCCGGCCGGTCGGGCTGGTCATCGAGGCCGACTGCGTCGGGGTGGACCGGTTCGCCAGGGTGAGCGACATCGCGGTCACCGACTTCGTCACCGCGCCCGTGGGCACCGAGCCCCGCAAGGTGTTCGACCTGCTCGAGAACGCCGCCGTCGGTGTGGCGGTGCTGACCGGGCCCGACGGCACGCTGGCCGGTGTGCTGACCCGCACCGGCGCCATCCGTGCGGGCATCTACTCCCCCGCGGTCGACGCCAAGGGCCGGCTGCGGATCGCCGCCGCGGTCGGCATCAACGGCGACGTCGGGGCCAAGGCGCGCGCGCTGGTCGAGGCCGGCGTCGACGTGCTGGTGATCGACACCGCCCACGGCCACCAGGTCAAGATGCTCGACGCGATCCGCGCGGTCGCGGCGCTGGACCTCGGCGTGCCGCTGGCGGCGGGCAACGTGGTGTCGGCCGAGGGCACCCGCGACCTGATCGACGCCGGTGCGTCGATCGTCAAGGTCGGCGTCGGCCCCGGCGCCATGTGCACCACCAGGATGATGACCGGCGTCGGCCGCCCGCAGTTTTCAGCGGTAGTCGAATGTGCCGCCGCCGCAAGGGACCTCGGCGCTCACGTGTGGGCCGACGGTGGGGTGCGGCACCCGCGGGACGTCGCGCTCGCACTGGCCGCAGGCGCCGCCAACGTGATGATCGGGTCCTGGTTCGCCGGCACCTACGAGTCGCCGGGCGACTTGATGCGCGACCGGGACGACCGGCCGTACAAGGAGAGCTACGGGATGGCCTCCAAGCGTGCGGTCGCGGCGCGCACCTCCGCCGACAGCGCGTTCGACCGCGCACGCAAGGGTCTCTTCGAAGAGGGCATCTCGACCTCGCGGATGGGTCTCGACCCGTCCCGCGGCGGGGTGGAGGACCTGCTCGACCACATCACCTCCGGGGTCCGCAGCACCTGCACCTACGTCGGTGCCACCACGCTTCCCGAACTGCACGACAAGGTGGTGCTCGGCGTGCAGTCAGCCGCCGGCTTCGCCGAGGGCCATCCGCTGCCCACCGGCTGGTGACGGGTACGCCAGTACGGTGCCCGCCACGCTCACGCTGACCGGCTGACCCGGCGCGACGTCGACGTCGCCGATGCGGCGCACCACCAGCGGCGTACCGTCCGCGAGCGTGACGTGCACCGAGCTGTCCGGGCCGTAGAACCGGTGCGCGGTCACCACCGCAGGCGCCCCGTCCTCGGTCAGCCGCAGCTGTTCGGGCCGCAGCACGACGACCACGTCGCCGTCGTCGACCGGCATCCGCGTCGGATGGGCTCCCAGCACGGTGCGCACCACACCGCCGCGGCACTCGCCACCGATCTCGACGGCCGCACCGACGAACCGGGCGGCCGCCAGGGTCCGCGGCCGGTCGTAGACCTCGGCCGGCGTGCCGGCCTGCACCATCTGCCCGTTCATCAGCAGCGCCACGGAATCGGCGAGCGAGAGTCCCTCGGCCTGATCGTGGGTGACGAGTACGGCCGTGGTGCCGGTGTCCCGCAGGATCGCGGCGATGTCCTCGCGCACCCGCGTGCGCAGCCCGGCGTCGAGCGCCGCGAAGGGCTCGTCGAGCAGCACCACCCTTGGCCGCGCGGCGAGCGCACGGGCCAGCGCCACCCGCTGCTGCTGCCCGCCCGACAGCTCGTGCGGCCGGGCGTCGCCGCTGCCGTCGAGTCCCACCACATCGAGCCAGTGCGCAACGGTGTCCGCCGCCTCGGCGCGCCGCCGCCTCGGCAGCCCGAACGCGATGTTCTCCGCGGCGCTGAGGTGCGGGAACAAGGCACCCTCCTGCGGCATGAGGCCGATCCGGCGCCGATGGGCGGGCACCGCCGCGCCGTCGCCGCACACGATCCCGTCTCCGACGCCGACCGTTCCGGCGTCGGGTTCCTCGAAGCCGGCGACGATGCGCAGCAGCGTCGTCTTGCCGCAGCCCGACGGGCCGAGCACCGCGCCGATGGTGCCCGCGGCCACGTCGAGGTCCAGACCGGACAGCACCCGCCGCCCGTCGAACGACTTGCCCAGCCCGCGGATGCGCACACCTGCGGCGCCCGGCATCGGTTGGTCTCCCGCACTCACGTGTCACGCACCTCCACCACCTGCGCACTCCACAGGCCGATCGCGGCCGTCGGGAGCGCGGCGAGTACCACCAGCGCGGCCGCGTACGGCGCCGCGGACGCGTAGTCACTGACCGAGCTGTAGGTCCACAGCCGGGTGGCCATCGTGTCGGTGCCGGTCGGCCGCAGCAGCAGCGTGATCGGCAACTCCTTCATGCAGGTGAGCAGCACCAGCGCCGCACCCGCGGCGATGCCCGGCGCGGCGCCGCGGGCGGTGATCGAGGCGAACGCGGCGAACGGCCCGCGACCCAGCGAGCGGGCCACCTCCTCGTGCCGCACCGGCGTCGCCTCGATCGCGGCCCGGACCGACCCGACGGCCACCGGCACCAACAGCACGGCGTAAGCCAGGATCAGCAGCGGCTCACGCTGGTAGAACGGGCGCAACGCCACGACGCCGACCGACACCATGGCGATCGCGATGACGATCCCCGGCAGCCCGTGCGCCACGTAACTCGCCCCCTCGAGCGTCCGGGTCACCGGACTGCGGTACCGCGCCACCAGCACGCCGAGCGGCAAAGCCGCCACCGTGCACACCACCGCCGCCACCGCCGACAGCCACAGCGTGGAGACCACCGCGGCCGACCACTCACCGGCATCCCAGCGCGGTCCCGCGGCAAGCAGCCAGTCGGCGAGTGCGACGACCGGAACCACCAGCGCCGCGGCGACGACGACCAGCGCACCCGCCGCCGCGACCGGCCGCCACGGCCCGAGCGTGGCCACCGGGCAGCGCCGCGGCGACGACGACCAGCGCACCCGCCGCCGCGACCGGCCGCCACGGCCCGAGCGTGGCCACCGGCG
>NZ_JACKSJ010000055.1 GCF_025821665.1 [Mycobacterium] manitobense | reverse complement strand
GGTGTTGTGGCCGCTTGCCGACCGCCCCCGGCTGGCCGCCGGCATCCCGGGCGGGACCACCCCGGTCCGGCTGCTCGACGACGACCTGGCCACCTCGCTGGCACCCGGCGGACGCCTGGACACCCTGCTGTCGGCCGCGGACTTCGCCACCAGCCGCCCAGGTGGACGGTGACGGCGCCGTCGGCGGTGCGCTCTGCCTGCCGTCGACCCCGACCTGCTCATCACCGTCAACGCCATGACCGGCGGCTACGTCGTCACCGACGACCCCGCCGGCGGGCTGGGCGCACCCACCCACCCCGGCACCGGCCAGGAGGCCGCGGTGAACTGGCTGGGCCGGCTCCGGGCGCTCC
>NZ_JACKSJ010000054.1 GCF_025821665.1 [Mycobacterium] manitobense | reverse complement strand
CCGGGCCGCCGGCAAGCTGCCCGCCGACTCGCCGCTGGTGCAGACCCCGGCGCGCAACCTGCCGCCGATCGAGTACCGGGACAGCCCGAACTTCTACAGCCCCAAGGTGTCCTGAGGGCGGGGACGGCTCAGCCGTCCCCGGCCGCGCCCTCGGCCATCAGCAGGGCCTCGGCCTTGTCCCGGGGATGCCCGGACCGCAGCAGCAGGGTGAGCAGCACCCGGGCCTTGAGCGCGGTCAGCTGGCCGGACGGAATGCAGCCGCGTCCGATCAGGTCCAGTTCGGCACCCGGTGAGCCATAGGTCTTTTCGAGTACCGCACCGGCCCGGGTGCGGGATGCGT
>NZ_JACKSJ010000053.1 GCF_025821665.1 [Mycobacterium] manitobense | reverse complement strand
CAGGCGCGGCCCGCCCGATCGTCGGCGCCTGGTTCGGGCGCGGGGGTCGCCGGCCCGAGCGCACGGCGGCCACGGCGTCGGCGAACGGCCCACCCGATCGGTACCGCATGCCCGGGTTCTTCACCAGGGTGATCTCGATCAGTTCGCGCACGTTCGGCGGCAGGTCGGCCGGCAGCGGCGGCGGTGTCTCCTTGATGTGCTTCATCGCGACGGTCAGCGCGCCGTCGCCGGTGAACGGGCGCTTGCCCGACACCGACTCGTAGCCGACGACGCCGAGGGCGTAGACGTCGCTGGCCGCGGTGGCGTCATGGCCGAGGGCCTGTTCGGGGGCGATGTACTGCGCGGTGCCCATCACCATGCCGGTCTGGGTGACCGGGGCGGCGTCAACGGCCTTGGCGATACCGAAGTCGGTCAGCTTCACCTGCCCGGTCGGCGTGATCAGGATGTTGCCGGGCTTGACGTCGCGATGCACCAGGCCGGCGGTGTGCGCCACCTGCAGCGCGCGGCCGGTCTGCTCCAGCATGTCCAGCGCGTGCCGCAACGACAGCCGGCCGGTGCGCTTGAGGACGGAGTTCAGCGGCTCGCCGTTGACGAGCTCCATCACCAGGTAGGCGGTGCGGCCCTCGCCGTCCATGTCGGTCTCGCCGTAGTCGTAGACGCTGGCGATGCCCGGGTGGTTGAGCATGGCGACCGTGCGGGCCTCCGCGCGGAACCGCTCGACGAACTCCGGGTCCGACGAGAACTCCGCCTTGAGCACCTTGACAGCGACGCGGCGGCCAAGCCGCGAGTCCACCGACTCCCACACCTGGCCCATGCCGCCGGTGGCGATGAGCCGCTGCAGCCGGTACCGGCCGGACAGCGTGACACCGACGCGGGGGCTCATGAGCCCTCCCTCAGCGCCGCGGCGATCGTGGCCCGGCCGATCGGCGCGGCAAGGGTGCCGCCCGTTGCGCCCAGCCGGTCACCGCCGCCCTCCACGAGAACGGCGACCGCGACTTTGGGCGCCTGAGCAGGCGCGAAGGCGATGTACCAGGCGTGCGGCGGAGTGTTGCGCGGGTCGGACCCGTGCTCCGCGGTGCCGGTTTTCGAAGCGATCTGCACGCCGGCGATGGCTCCCTTCTGCTGCGTCACCTGCTCGGCGCCGACCATCAAATCCGTAAGTGTACTTGCGACCTGTGGCGTCACCGCCCGTCGCTGTTCTGCCGGACTGGTGGTGCTGATGTTGGCCAGGTCTGGTCCATTGAGGCTGTCGACCAGGTAGGGCCGCATGGTTACCCCTTCGTTCGCGATGGTGGCGGCCACCATCGCGTTCTGCAGCGGTGTGAGCGCCACGTCCCTCTGGCCGATGCTCGACATGCCCAGCGCGGCGGCGTCGGCGATCGGGCCGACGGTGGATTCGGCGACCTGCAGCGGGATCGGCGCGGGCGCATCGTCGAGGCCGAAGGCCTGCGCGGTGTCGCGCAGGGCGTCGGCGCCGGTGTCGATGCCGAGCTCGACGAAGGCGGTGTTGCAGGAGCGCGCGAACGCCTCCCGCAGCGTGGCCGTCGGCCCGCCGCCACACGACGAGCCGCCGAAGTTCTCCAGTGACGCTGTGCTGTCCGGTAGTTCGATTCGCGGCGCGGCCGTCACCGTGGTGTTGGGTGTGGCGCCGGCCTGCAGCGCGGCCGCGGTGGTGATGACCTTGAACGTCGATCCCGGCGGGTAGGTCTCGGAGATCGCCCGGTTGAGCAGCGGGTTGTCCGGGTTGTCCCGCAGCTGTCCCCACGCGGTGGCCTGGTCGTCCATGTTGTGGGAGGCCAACTGGTTCGGGTCGTACGACGGCGCCGACACCATCGCCAGGATCTTGCCGGTGGACGGTTCGAGCGCCACCACCGCGCCCTTGCACGCCCGGCCGCTGCAGCCCTCGGACATCGCGTCCCACGCCGCCTGCTGCACCTGGGGATTGATCGTGGTGGCGACGTTCCCGCCGCGCGGGTCGCGGCCGGTGAAGAAGTCGGCCAGCCGACGGCCGAACAGCCGCTCGTCGGATCCGTTGAGGATGGTGTCCTCGGCGCGCTCCAGGCCGCTGCTCGAGTAGCTCAGCGAGTAGAAGCCGGTGACCGGGGCGTAGGCCTGCGGGTCCGGATAGACCCGCAGGAACCGGAACCGGCCGTTTGTCGACACCGAATACGCCAGCAGGTCACCGCCCGCCGAGATCTGGCCGCGCTGGCGGGAGTACTCGTCGAGCAGCACCCGCTGATTGCGTGGATCCGTGCGCAGACCGTCGGCGGTGAACACCTGCGTGATGGTGGCGTTGGCCAGCAGCAGCACGATGAGCGCCATGATCGTGACGGAGATGCGGCGGAGCGAGGTGTTCATACCTTGGAGATCACCTCGGTGCTGGCCGCCGCGATCGAGGTCTGCGGCGCCACCTTGGTGTCGATGGGCCGGCGCGCGGAATGCGAGATCCGCACCAGGATGCCCAGCAGCAGGTAGTTGGCCAGCAGCGACGACCCGCCGTAGGACATCCACGGCGTGGTGAGGCCGGTCAGCGGGATCAGCTTGGTCACCCCGCCGACGACGATGAACAGCTGGATGCCCAGCGTGGACGCGAGCCCGGCGGCCAACAGCTTGCCGAAGCTGTCGCGTACCGCGATGGCGGTCCGCAGGCCGCGCACGATCACGATCGTGTAGAGCATCAGGACGGCGGCCAGGCCGACGAGGCCGAGTTCCTCACCGATGGCGGCGATGATGAAGTCGGTGGACGCGGCGGGCACCGTTCCGGGCTGACCGTTGCCCAGTCCGGTGCCGAAGATGCCGCCGGTGGCGAAGCTGAACAGCGACTGCACCATCTGGTAGCCGGCACCGTCCGGGTCGGCGAACGGGTCCAGCCACGTCTGCACGCGAACCCGGACGTGACCGAACATGTGGTACGCCGCAACACTTCCCGCGGCGAAGAGGGCCAGCCCGATCACCACCCAGCTGAACCGGTCGGTGGCGATGTAGAGCAGCACCAGGAACGATGCGTACAGCAGCAGCGACGTGCCGAGGTCCTTCTCGAAGATCATCACGCCGATCGAGGCGATCCACGCCGCGAGCAGCGGCGCGAGGTCGCGGGGCCGCGGCAGATCCATGCCGAGGACGTGCTTGCCCGCACTGGTGAACACGTCGCGCTTGGCCACCAGGACGGCGGCGAAGAAGATCAGCAGCAGGATCTTCGAGAATTCGGCCGGCTGAATCGAGAAGCCCGGCAAGCGGATCCAGATCTTCGCGCCGCCCTGCTCGGAGAATTGGGAAGGCAGCAGCGCGGGAATCACCAGCAGGATCAGGCCGGTCACGCCGCACACGTAGCCGTACCGCGCCAGCATCCGGTGGTCGCTCAGGAACACCACGACGAGCGTGAAGCCCGCGACGCCGATCAGCGCCCACAGCATCTGCTGATTCGCGGTGCCGCCCAAGCCTTCTGACGTCAGCTCGCCGGCGGCGAGGTCGAGCCGGTGGATCATCACCAGGCCCAGTCCGTTGAGCAGCGCCACCACCGGGAGCAGCAGCGGGTCGGCGTACGGCGCGTACCGGCGGACCGCCACGTGTGCGGCGGCGAAGAGGGCGAGGTATCCCAGCGCGTACTGCGCGAGGTCCCAGCTGAGGCCCTGCTCCTGGTTCACCTCGACGATCAGCAGCGCCACGGTCGTGATGAGTGCCGCGAAGCCGAGCAGGATCAACTCGGCGTTGCGCCGGTTCGGCAGCGGCGGCGTCACCGTCACCGGTGACTGGGGCTGCGTCGTCACGCCGCCTCCCGGCAGTTGGTGCCAGGCTCCGGGGGCGGTGGCGGCAGCGCCGTCACGGTGGGGGAGGGGGACGGGGTGGGCGGCGCCGGTGGCGGTGCCTGCGGGCCGCCCGCCGTGGCGCCGGGCGTGGGAGCGACGGTCCGCGGTGTCTCGGGCGCCGGCGCGTTGCCACCGGTGGTCGCCGGAGCGTTCGGCACACCCGGGGACTGCGGCGACCCGGGCAGATGCGGTTGTGTCTTCGGCGTGGGCGTCGGCTTGGGCGCCTGGCAGATCGGCAGCAGCGAATCGCGTGCCAGCTGGTTGATCTGGCCGATCGCCTCGTCCTCGGAGCCGGTCGGCAGCCCCGCGATCACCTGGCGCTGTTCGGACTGCTTGAGGTCGGCGACGCGGAACAGCTCACAGTCGCGCGGCGCCTGGCCGGGGTTGATCAGCGTGAGGCCGTCGCGGGCGGTGAGGCAGCCCTGGCGGTAGGGCTCCTGGAGGTGATAGCCCAGGATCGACCCGGGCACGCCGCGCATGATCGACACCGTGCCGTCGTCGTCGCTGACGTAGTAGTTGTTGCGGACGATCTCGCGGCCGATGGCCAGCCCGGCGAGGGCCACCAGGATGAGCAACACCGCGGCGATGATCATCCGGCGCTTCGAGCGCGGCTTGCGGGCGTCCTCCGCAGGTTGCGGCACAACACGTTTGGGCTCGTTGCGCTTCGGATTGAACGCCGACGCGCGGCCCGCCGCGGTGTTGGGCGGGGGTTGGTCGGCGTCGCCGGACACGGCGCCGGCCAGGATCGGCTGGGTCTGTCCGTAGTCGTAGTCCACGACGTCGGCGACCACCACGGTGACGTTGTCCGGTCCGCCACCGCGCAGCGCCAGCTCGATCAGCCGGTCGGCGCTCTCGGCGACGTCCGGGATCTGCATCGCCTCGGCGATGGTCTCGTGGCTGACGGGGTCGGACAGCCCGTCCGAGCACAGCAGGTAGCGGTCGCCCACCCGGGCCTCGCGGACGATCAGCGTGGGCTCGACCTCGTGGCCGGTGAGCGCCCGCATGATCAGCGACCGCTGCGGGTGGCTGTGCGCCTCCTCGGCGGTGATGCGGCCCTCGTCGACCAGGGTCTGGACGAAGGTGTCGTCCTTGGTGATCTGGGTGAGCTCGCCGTCGCGCATCAGGTAGCCGCGCGAGTCACCGATGTGCACCAGGCCGAGGCGGTTACCCGCGAACAGGATCGCGGTGAGCGTCGTGCCCATGCCCTCGAGCTCGGGATCGGCCTCGACGTGCGCCGCGATTGCCGAGTTGCCCTCGGCGACGGCGGAATCGAGTTTGCCGAGCAGGTCGCCGCCGGGCTCGTCGTCGTCGAGATGGGCCAGTGCGGCGATCACCAGCTGCGAGGCGACCTCGCCGGCCGCGTGCCCGCCCATGCCGTCGGCGAGGGCCAGCAGGCGCGCGCCGGCGTAGACCGAGTCTTCGTTGTTGGCACGAACCAGGCCGCGGTCGCTGCGCGCGGCGTACCGGAGAACCAGCGTCACGGGCGCAGCTCGATCACCGTCTTGCCGATTCGAACCGGCGTGCCAATCGGAACCTTTACCGCCGTCGTCACCTTCGCCCTGTCGAGGTATGTGCCGTTGGTCGATCCTAGGTCCTCCACGTACCACTCCGAACCTCGTGGGGACAGCCGGGCGTGCCGGGTGGAGGCGTAGTCGTCGGTGAGCACCAGCGTCGAGTCATCGGCGCGGCCGATCAGCACCGGCTGGCTGCCCAGGGTGATCCGGGTGCCGGCGAGCGCGCCCTCGGTGACCACCAGCTGCCGGATCACGTTGCGCTGCCGGTTCGGCAGCAGCGAACCGCGCAGCGCCAGGCCGCGGCGCACCATCACCGCGCCGGTGGGCGCGTAGATGTCGGTGCGCAGGATCCGCAGCACCGACCAGATGAACAGCCACAGCAGCAACAGGAATCCGACGCGCGTCAGCTGCAGCACCAACCCCTGCATCTGACGTTCCTCTCGTTCCCCGATCCGTACTCCTCGCCGCATCAACACGGATCCCCGGGTCGCTGCGCCCTGCCCGCCGGTCCGGCCGGCGGTCGTCGGCAACGTCACGATACTTGGACGCTGTTCGACGTGGAGGTGAAGCCTTCAGCTTCGCCCGCGGCTGTGCCCAGGTCGTGACCCAGCCGCGATCAGTCAGTGAACGCGGACGATGATCTCGGAGTGCCCGAGCCGGATGACGTCGCCGTCAGCCAGCTGCCATTCCTGGACCGGTGCGTTGTTCACGGTGGTGCCGTTGGTCGAGTTGAGGTCTGACAGCAGCGCGACCTGACCGTCCCAGCGGATCTCCAGGTGCCGCCGTGAGACGCCGGTGTCGGGCAGCCGGAACTGGGCGTCCTGGCCGCGGCCGATCACGTTCGCGCCCTCGCGCAACTGGTAGGTGCGGCCGCTGCCGTCGTCGAGCTGCAGCGTGACGGTCGCGCCACCGGCCGGGTAATCGCCCTGCCCGTAGGCGCCGCCGTAGCCGCCGCCTGCCTGCTGGCCGTACTCGTAGTCGCGGCCCGCGGGCTCGGCGTAACCGGCCTCGCCGTAGCCGGCAGGCTCGGCATAGCCGCGGCCGCCGCCGTACTCCTGCTGCCCGTAGTCCTGGCGTCCGTACTGGCCGCCGCCGTAGCCGCCCTGGTCGGGGTAGCCGCCCTGATCCGGGTAGCCGCCGCCCTGGTCGGGGTAGCCGGGCCGGCCGGCCGGGGCGCCGTAGCCACCGTCCTCGTGCCTGCCGGGTGCCGGGGGACGGCCGTAGTCGTAGTCGCCGCCGGGCTGCCCGTACCCGGGCTGACCGCCGCCGTAGCCGCCGGCGGGGCCACCGGGGCCACCGGGCCCGCCGGGACCCGGACGGTAGCCCTGGTCGTA
>NZ_JACKSJ010000052.1 GCF_025821665.1 [Mycobacterium] manitobense | reverse complement strand
GTGAATGCGCCGGATGACTCCGAGATCGCCGCGGTGCGTGACGGGGCGACGGTGGTCGGTCTGATTTCGCCGGCGCTGCGTCCGGATCTGGTGGAGAAGTTGTCGTCCCGGCCGATCACGGTGCTGGCGATGGATGCGGTGCCGCGGATCTCGCGGGCGCAGTCGTTGGATGTGTTGTCCTCGATGGCCAATATCGCCGGCTACCGGGCGGTGGTGGAGGCCGCGCACGCCTTCGGCCGGTTCTTCACCGGTCAGGTCACCGCGGCGGGCAAGGTGCCCCCGGCCAAGGTGCTCGTCGTCGGCGCCGGGGTGGCCGGGCTGGCCGCCATCGGCGCCGCGGGCAGCCTGGGTGCGATCGTGAAGGCCACCGACCCGCGCCCTGAGGTCGCCGATCAGGTCGCCTCACTCGGCGGGGAGTACGTGTCGGTCACGGACCCGGCGGAAGGTGTCGCTGAAGTC
>NZ_JACKSJ010000051.1 GCF_025821665.1 [Mycobacterium] manitobense | reverse complement strand
ACCGCCGCCACGACCCGCACCACGGGCGACTCCCCCGGCGCCCCGGCCCACCCCGCCTGCTCCACGGCCACCGCACCGCGGCGCACCGCCGGTCACCGGCGCCATGTCCGCGCCGCCTGTGGTGCCGCAGCCCGCCCAGGACGAGGATCTGCTCGGCAAGGTGACCGGTGCGGTGAAACGGGTGGTGCGGCCGTCGGCCACACCCGCACCGGCGGGCGCACTGACCGTCGGCCGGTCGGCGAGCAACACGATCGTCGTCGACGACGCCCTCGCATCCCGCGTGCACGCCTACCTCGTCGCCGTACCCGGCGGCATGGAACTGCGCGACAACCGTTCCAGCAACGGCACATTCGTCAACGGCGAACGCGTCACCAGCACCGTCCTGCGACCGGGTGACACCGTCGCCATCGGCAACACCGACCTCACCTTCACCGGCACGACGCTGACGCCGAAGGCGGCCACCCCGCAGGTCGGCGGCCTGCAGGCCTACCAGCTGGGCCTGGTCGTCGATGACGACAAGTCGCTGTTGTCCAACGTCAGCTTCAGCGCCGGGCCCGGCACCCTGACCGCGGTCATCGGCCCCTCCGGCGCAGGCAAGTCGACCCTGATCAAACTGCTCGGCGGCGCCACCCAGCCCACCACCGGCGTGGTGAGCTTCGACGGGCACAACGTGCAGGCCGAGTACGCCTCACTGCGGTCCCGCATCGGGATGGTGCCCCAGGACGACGTCGTGCACCGCCAGCTCACCGTCACCAAGGCACTGAACTACGCTGCGCAGCTTCGTCTTCCGCCCGACACCAGCAGTGCCGACCGCAAGGCCGTCGTGGCCCGCGTGCTCGCCGAACTGGAACTCACCGAACACGCCGACAAGCGGGTCGACAAGCTTTCCGGCGGCCAGCGCAAACGCGTCTCCGTCGCCATGGAGCTGCTGACCGGCCCGTCGCTGCTCATCCTCGACGAGCCGACCTCCGGGCTCGACCCCGCGCTCGACCGCCAGGTCATGTCAA
Source organism: [Mycobacterium] manitobense (assembly GCF_025821665.1). Lineage (GTDB taxonomy): Bacteria > Actinomycetota > Actinomycetes > Mycobacteriales > Mycobacteriaceae > Mycobacterium > Mycobacterium arseniciresistens. The sequence goes on along the minus strand of NZ_JACKSJ010000051.1, from coordinate 62,205 downwards.
TGCTGCGCCGCCTGGCCGACGCCGGTCGCGTCGTGGTCGTCGTCACCCACTCACTGACCTACCTGAGCATGTGCGACCAGGTGCTGCTGCTCGCGCCGGGTGGCAAGACCGCGTTCGCCGGCCCGCCGGCGCAGATCGCCGCCGCCATGGGCACCAGCGACTGGGCCGACATCTTCGCCTGGGTGTCCACCAATCCCGATGCCGCCCACCGCGCCTTCCTCGGCCGCAACCCAGCGGCGGCGCAACCGCCGAAGCCCTCGCCCGCCGCCGGACCACTGGGTCAACCGGCGCGGACCAGCTCGGTCAAACAGATGCTGACGGTCCTGCGCAGGCAGGGCCGGCTGCTGGTCGCCGACCGCGGCTACTTCCTCTTCCTTGCGGTGCTGCCCTTCATCCTCGGGGCGCTGTCGCTGGTGGTGCCCGGTGACGTCGGGCTCGGCGAGGCCGATCCGCGCGGCTCGTCCCCCAACGAGCCGACACAGGTGCTGATCCTGCTGAACATCTCGGCGGTGTTCATGGGAACCGCACTGACGCTGCGCGACCTCGTCGGTGAGCGCCCCATCTTCCGCCGCGAGCAGGCCGTCGGGCTGTCGGCCGGGGCGTACCTGGTGGCGAAGGTCGTCGTCTACAGCATCGCGGCCGCCGCACAGGTCGCGATCCTGACCGCCATCGTGGTCGCGGGTAAGGGCGGGCCGACCCAGGGCGCACTGGTGCTGGGCGATGCCACCGCGGAACTGTATGTCGCGCTGGCGATCACGGCCATCGTGTCGGCGCTGCTGGGATTGTTGCTGTCGTCGATCGCCAAGTCCAGCGAGCAGATCCTGCCGATGCTGGTCGCCGCGATCATGCTGTCCATCGTCTTCTCCGGCGGGCTGATACCGGTGACCGCGCGGGTCGGCCTGGACCAGGTGTCGTGGTTCCTGCCCGCCCGCTGGGGATTCGCCGCCTCCGCGGCGACGGTGGACCTGCTCAAGATCGCCCCGCTGGTCACCGTCGACGATCCGCTGTGGCGCCACGAGGCGAAATGGTGGCTGTTCGACATCGCGATGCTGGTCCTGCTGGGGATCGCGTTCACCCTCGCGGTGCGTTGGCGGCTTCGGCTGCGGAGTCTCGGCGCGTCCGCGGCGGACGCCGATTCCCGCAAGGGTGTGCCCGGCTGGGTGGTGGCGGTCGTCGCGCTGCTGGCCGCCGCGGCGCTGGTCGCGGCGCTGTCGGTGGTCACCCGAGGTGGCGGCACCCGCGATCCGCAGGCGGCACCCGACATTCCCGAGCAGGGGCCCGCCCCCACCCAGGACGCGATCACCCCCGCGCAGCTGCAGGGTCTGCTGCTCGACCCGAACGCCGTGGGCTCGGTGATGGCGGCACTGGCCGGCGCCACGGCGCAACCGCTGTCCCAGTTCGGCACCGCCACGGTGACGCCGCCCGAATGCACCGGCGCCGCCGACGCCGGGAACACCGCCAGTTACGCCGCATCCGGATTCACCGGGGTCGCCGGCAGGCGACTCACCGACCCGGGCGACCCCCGCGTCGTCGTCGACCAGTACGTGTCGAGTTTCCCCGACGCGGACGCGGCGGCGATCTACCAGGACGAGCAGATCAACGGCTGGCAGGCGTGCACCGGCACCACGGTCGGCGTGGGCACCCCGCCGGCCGCCGTCCGCCAGTTCGTCGTCGGCCCGTCGAACAACGAGGACGGCCGGCTCACCGTCAGCCTCACCGAGGACGGGAACCGCTGCCAGCGGGCGCTGCTCACCGATTCGAACGTGGTGATCGACGTCCGGGCGTGCGGTCCGGATGTGGATCAGCAGGCCACCGACGTCGCCGTCCAGATCGCCGACAAGATCTCATGACCGGCTCACCCGAGTCCCGGAAGGAGGGCTGACCACGCCGACCAGGCGCTGCCCAGAGACCCGTGGGCCGCATACCGCAGGACAACCGATCGACCACCGCACCCCGGGTGCGGAGACCAGAAGGAGAAGTTCCATGAAATTCCGGTTCGCCATCGTGATCGCCGCGGCGATCGCTGCGATCCTCGCACTCGCGGGTTGCCAGAGCGGCTCCGATTCCGGCAGCGGCGACGGCGGGAGCGGCCAGGACGCCGCAGGCCTGCTGCAGCAGTCGGCCGAGGCGATGCGCGGCCTGACCGGCGCACACGTCGTGCTCACCGCCGAAGGTCAGGTCCCCAACGTCAAGGTGACCACGCTGGAGGCGGACATCTCGAACAAGCCGGCGCCGGTCGGAACGGGCACCGTCACCCTCGACATGGGCGACGCGCCCGGCACCGCGCAGATCATCTACGTCGACGGCCACCTCTACTCCGACATCGCCGAGCCCGGCACGTTCGTCGACTACGGCGACGGCAACTCGATCTACAACATCTCGGTCCTGCTCGACGCCAACAACGGTCTGGCCAACGCACTGACCAAGATCAAGGATCCGAAGTCCGAGGGCGGCGAGGACATCGACGGGACGAAGACCACGAAGGTCAGCGGCACCGTGTCCACCAACGACGTCTCCGCCCTGGTCGGTCTGCGCCGCGCACCCGAGAAGGAGAAGACACTGCCGATCACCGTCTGGATCGCCGACGGGGACCCGCACTACGTGGTCCGCGCCCAGATCGCGCCGACCGACGACGCCAAGCTCACGATGACGTTCTCGGAGTTCGGCAAGCAGGTCACCGCCACCAAGCCCGCCGTCTAGCGGCCGCAACCATTCTCAGAAAGGACTCGAGCTCATGAAGAAGACCACGACCCTGCTCGTCGCCGCCGTGGCTGCGGCCTCGTTCAGCACCGTTACCGCGGCGCCCGCCGACGCCGCCCTGTACTACGGCGCGATCGCCTACTCCGGCAACGGATCATCGGGCACCGCGTACAACTACTCCAGCCGCAGCGAAGCCGAGATGCTGGCCGAACTGGTCTGCGGCTACACCGACTGCGACACCCTGACCAGCTTCACCGGATGCGGTGCGGTGGCACGAAACTCGACGCAGGCGTACGGCGGATCCGGCCCGACGCTGGCCGCCGCGCAGCGCAAGGCGCTGGCCAGCCTGCGGTCCAGCAGCGGCCCCGGCTACATCGACGCCTGGGCCTGCAACAAGGGCAGCTGACTCGACGGCCGACCGGCCCGCCGATCCGCACACCGCGGAGAGGCGGGCCGGTTGCTTCGACTCGAAGAAATCACGTGTACCACGAACACTGTCCGCCGTACCGGCCGCCGCTTCATCCACCACCGGGTCACAGGGCATCCGCCCCTCCCGCCGGGCCATGGTGTGCCGCCGCCGGCCCGCCCACGGATGCTGCTTTTCGGACTGCTGGCCCTCGTGGTCGCGCTGTCGATCGCCGGTGCCCTGGCGTTCTTCATGGCGAACAACACGAAGCCGCGCTCGTTCGCCAACGGCGGCCGGATCGACATCACCGAGGACACCGAAGCTGTCTTCGTCCGTGGCCAGGATCCGGACGGCGTCCGCTGCACAGCCGTGCGTACCGGCGGCCAACGGATCACGCTGCCGCGCTTCAGCAGATGGCCGAATGCCGTGGGTGGAGGGAGGGGCATTCCCAGCTATCGCGCGGTGGCCACGCTTCCCGGCGGCGGGGGCTCGCTCACCGTGACGTGCAGCGGAATGTCCTCGGACAGGCTCTACGTGGGTGAGGCCCCGTCAGTCGGCCCCCTGCTCGTCATCATGTTCGCCTTCGCGGTGCCCACCCTCGCGATCCTCGCCGTCGCGATCGTCATGCGGCGCAGGATGTACGGGCCGAGCATGCGGCCACCACCAGGCACCCGCTAGCCCTGCCTCGCCGGCTCAGAGCACGCCGAAGCTCGACGTCACCCAGCGGACCGGGTCCGCGCAGCGGAACGGCGCGATGCCGCGGGAGTGCAGCCGGTTGCCACTCGGCGGCTGGCCCAGCGCGGACACCACGAAGTATCGGTGCGCCAACATCATTCCGCTCGACGGGTTCTCCACCGCGGCGACCATGCCGCCGCCGTGCAGCCGGGTCAGCAGGCTGCGCACCTCCTGGTGGAGCAGCTGGCCGTCGGTCTCGTCGTAGTACTGGCCGTCGGAGGTGTCCCGCAGATACGCCGCACCGGCGTTCGACATGATCAGGTTCCACTCGGATCCCTCGACGTCACGCAGCACCCGCAGCGCGTCGAACTTCGACAGGATCACCGCGAGCTTCGGCTGCGCCGATCCGACCGCCTGCAGCATGTTGTAGAGCACACCGCGCGGGTCGCCGCCGCTGAACATCTGCACCGGCAGCAGGTCCTGCAGCTGATCGCGAATGGCCTTGACGCGCAACGGGTCGAACATGAAGAACACCGCGTCGGCATTGGCGAAGAACCGGAACGGCGGCGCGTGCAGATCGCCCGACTCCATGTCCTCACCGGCGACGTCGCGCAACACCAGGAAGCGGCGGACGCCGTGCCACACCCCGATGCTGAACATCAGCGGCTCCCGTTGATGCGACGCCTGGGTGTCCACGGTCGGCGTCGGCGGGACGAGTCCGCGCTGCACGTACAGCGGTGTCTCGTAGTTCAGCGAGTACGCGGCCGCCGTCGCGCGGGTGACCGGCTCCATCGACACCCCGAGCCGCTCGCACAACAGCTCCAGCTGCTTGACCAGCACCGCGATGTAGAGGCTCTTCCCGGTGGCTCGCGCGCCGGCCATCGCGATACAGATCGCGTGGCCGTTGCGCCAGCCGTCGGGCAGCGTGAAGTGGCAGACCGGGCAGATCTCGATCGCCTGCCCCTGCAGTGCCCGGCTGGCCTCCTCGATCGGTGGCGGCGGGCCGTCGTATCCGGCCGGCCGCGCCCAGGTGTACAGCGGCCCGCACTCGGCGGGCGCTCCGAGATAGGCGGTGGCGACCTCGTCGCGGTATCGGGTCCCGCCGGCCTGCGGTGACAGCGTCCACAGGTGTTCGGCCGGGCTGAGCGCGGTGAAACAGCGGGGGCACTTGGACATCAGCGGCCCCACCGGGTGCGGATCGCCGGCGACGAGTGCGCCTCGGCGCCGCGGGCCAGCAACCGCCCGGCGATCTTGCGGCCCCGCCGCAGCGCGCCGTCGGACATGTCACCGGACAACTGCGCCATCGCGATCGCCACCGATCCGGCGTCGACGCCCTCGGCGCCCGCCCTCGTCATCAGCACGCGGTTGGCGAGCTGCCAGGACATGTCTACGAGGGGATCGCCGGTGGGGGCGATCTCCTCATCGGGATTCCAGCGCAGGGCGGCCACGGCCAGCACCACGGCCGGGTTGAGAAGGTGTGCGTCCAGGAGTGCCGTGGCGTGCGCGAACGCGGTGCCTGCCGCGGCCGGGTCACGTGCCAGCGCGATGCACACCGACGGGTACGGCTGTCCGGACGCGGCGGCGATGAGCGCGAATGTCACCAGGCGCTGGGCGCAGTCGGGGTGGATCCCCTCGGGGCCAACCGATTCGGCCGCGATGTCCCACAGCGGTGTGTACGCCGCCTGATGGGTGGTCGCGTAACCCTGCTGCACCCACACCTGGGGCTCGATCAGCCGAACGCCGGCGCATGCGACCGCGACGTGGTCGTCGTTGGCGGCGAGCACCGCGTTCGCGAGCCGCGCCAGCTCCGGTGAGTCGGCCGCGCCCATCAGGGTGCGGATCGTGGCCGCGCCGGGCACCGCGTCCCCTGCCGCGGCGAGCAGGTCACCCGGTGGCCACAGCGTCTCGGCGGCCATCTGCTCGAATCCGCTCGAGCCACAGGTGCGTAGCCACCACAGCGCCGCGGTTCGGTCGGCGGTGTCGGTCGCGCCCTGCCGCAATGCATACGTTCCGCGCAGCGCGGCCCTGGTCCATGTCTCGTCGTGTGCCTGCACCTGCGCGAGCTCCTGGGCCGACGGTGCGGTGATCCCGGCGGCCAGCCAGTCGAGCACGTCGTCGGGCAACGGCACGGATCCGTCGGTGCAGTCGGCGTCGGCCAAGAGCGCCGCGGCGAGCGCGAGCCGGGTGGGCGCGCCGACCTGTCCGTCCAGGCCGCCCACCAGCGACGGGCCCTGCTGCGCGTCCCGCAGCCGCGACACCACCTCGGCGTCGACGGCGGTACGCACCCGGGGGTCGTCGACACCGGAGCGGATGAGCAGGTCCGCCAGCCGGAGCACCCGGTGCGGGCCTGCGGCGCGGGCCGCCGCCACGGCGGGGTCGAGAACGGTGTCCAGCTCGTCCGGCACCGGCATCCCTCGAAAGCTCCGCTCGCTCACCGGAATCGGGCCGGGTTGCGCCAGCCACGCGTCGTCGGCGACGGCCCGGCGCAGGTAGGTCGCGTCGGCGAGTTCACCCGCGGGGCCGGGCGATGCCCGTTCGACGGCCTGCCACGCATCGCGGGTGCTGTTGCCCAGCACCCAGTGCATGACCCCGGAGATGGTGCTCGCCACCGCGGGGTCGCGAGCCGCACCCGGCGGGGAGTGCGCGGCGATGACGGCGCGGGCCTCGGCCTCCGCGTCGGCGAATTCGTCGTACCTGGTCACCGCCATCGCCATCGGCCACGCCGGATGCAGGCCCACATCGCCTGCCTGCGCGGCGAAGTGGTCGATGTCGTCGAGCACCAGCCGCGCCGACTCGGCATCGAGAAGCACCACCTGTGCCATCGCCGACCACGCCGTCACGGCGATGGTCTGTCCGCCCGCGGTGCGGTGCGGCTGGCCGTCGAGTTCGCCGAGCCACAGCGTGTCGGTCTCACTGATCACGAGTGCGTCGGGCGGCAACCGGTCGAGGTCGGCCAGCGGGACCGCGGTCAGGTGCTGCTTGCCCTGGACGGCGAGGCCGAGCTGTTCGGCCCGGTCGAACGTCGAGAAGTTGAGCGTCCCTGCGGTTCCCGCGGACATCAGGAAGCTGACCAGACCGATCCACTGGGCGGCCGACTCGGTCGACTCGACGCCGAGCACCACCGGCCTGCCGCCGGCCAGCGCCGCGGCGACGGCGTCGAGCAGGCCGAGCAGCGTGGCCAGCCGCCAGGTCGACGGGTCGAGCGCGAACGTCACGACGCTCTCCCTGGTGACCACGCCGCCCGGTTCCGGAGCGCCCTCCGGGAGCGCGGCGCCCGCCACCGCCGGCGGCCCGTACGGGCACAGCCACCGCGGTGACCGCCACCATTCGATGGGGCGCCGCGGATTGTGGTCGGGTGTGCGGTCGAGCACCGCGTGGGCGAACACGTTGCCGGGCCGCCCGGTGCTGTCCGGACCGGCGGGCACGGTGTGCCAGTAGCCGGCGGTGTCGCGGTCGACGCGCCGGAACGCCAGCCGCCGCGGCCCGTCGGCGAGCTGCTGGGTGGTCGGGTAGGCCGGCAGCGGCCGCACCGGGTTGAAGACGGTCCGCACACCGGCGACCAGGGTCTGGATCTCCTCGGTGGTCAGCCCGCCCGCGGTCTGTTTGACCTGCCAGCCGCCGACGGTGCCCGCGGCGTCGAAAGACGTGTAACTGAGCTGGCCGTACCGTGTCGTCACGGGGCCGCCGGGGTGAGTCGCAGGGTCTCGACCGGCGGGTCCAGCAGTGCGATCACCCGCAGCCGCAGCGGTGAGGGGGTGTTGACGAACAGCCGGATCCAGCCCTGCCTGCCGCGCAGGTTCGCCGCCCACAACTCGGTGCCGCCGCTGGTGCTCAGCTGTGACCATCTCAGCTCCTTCGAGGGCTGCGCAGCCAGCTGGCCGTGCTCGTCGAGCGGCGCCACGTCGACGGGTTGCCCGTCGTAGATGGACAGCGGGATCCGCTGCGGGTTGTTGACCAGCACGAAGACCGGCGAGCCGGGAAGGTCGTACTCCGAGCGCATCGCGATGGTCGCGGTGGTGGGTTGCCCGTCGGGACCGCGCCCGATCCGCACCCCGTACTGCAGCCGCAGCAAGCCGTGGTAGTCGATGCTCGCGGTGGCGCCCATGATGCGACGGCCGCCGGAGAACGCCACCGGCGCCAGGTGCAGCGAACATCCACCCAGCGGGAGCTGGCCGGCGAACTGCATCCCGCCGTACCGCTCGTACTCCTCGAGCGTGATCTCGAACGACGTGCCGGACATCGCGGCCCGCGCGTCGTAACCCTTGGGGGCGACGTAGACCACCACCGCCGCGGCGCCGTCGGGCCAGTCGAAGGTGAGCACCTGCTTGTTGCAGTACTCGGCGAGGTCGATGTCGCGGATGAGGCCGGTGCGCACCGTCGAGAAGGTGGTGCCGAGCCGGGCCCGATCGCCGATCAGCGTGACCGGGGTGAAGTAGGCGCGGCTCCACTCGTTCGGCCAGGAGACGCCGACCATCATCGACCGCACGTGGCCGTCGGCGTCGCGCTGCTCGGCCACCGGCTGCGTCAGCCGCATCTCGTCGGCCAGCCCGACCTGTTCCAGTGCGCCGCCGGGCAGTTCGGTGGCGTCGGCGCCTGCGCTCGGGCCGTCCTCGGTCCGGTAGATCACCACCTTGCCGGCCGGCGGGTTCGTCCAGGTCAGCTCGAGCATGGTGCCGTCTTCGCTGCCACCCGAGACGCCAAGGTCTGTCACCGGCAGCAGCACCGCCGAGACCTCGACCTCGAACGCGGTCGCCTCCGACAGCCGCAGCACGCCCTCGACCGGTGCGGCGCAGCGCGCCCGGTAGACGTAGCGCCTGCCGCGGTCGACTCCGGTGTCGACGAAGCCGTTGAGGTTGTCGCCGTCGGGCAGGATGCGGTACTGCGGGCCGTCCTTGTCGGCGTCCTCGGCGGGCACCCGGTAGAGGTAGACCGCGCTGACCCCGGCAGGCACCGACCACTGCCCGATCACCCGGCCGGCGTCCTCACGCACCACGAAGTCGGCCAGCGGGCTGATCAACATGCCGGAGGCGTGCAGCACCGGCTGGGCGGCCAGCGCCTCGGCGTGGGTGGCGCCGGCGTTGGCCCACACCTGGAAGCTGCGCACCGCCGAGGAGGCCATGCGTTCGTCGGTGGCCGACAGCTCGGCGGTGACGGCCACCAGGTCGGCGCGGTCCGGGGAGTGAGGCGGCCCGTCGTCCCCGCTCACCAGGCGGTAGAGCACCACCGCGGCCGACGCCGATTCATATGCGGGCCAACGCAGTTCGAGCGCACCGCGACCGCCGTTGACGTCACGGCGGCGGAACAGCGCGATCGGGTGCACCTCCGCTGCGGGGACGCCGCCGTCGAAGGGTGCGAAGTTGGCCGCTGCGGGTGGCGGTTCGTCGAACGGCACCGGGTCGGTGGCGGCGAAACCACCGGTGTCGGCGGCGGCGCCGGCGTCGGTGGTGTGGTGCCTGCCGGTGGTCCCGGTGCCCACCGGGACGGTGGTGGCGGGGTCGGCCTCCAGTTCACGCAGCACCCTGGCCATGTCGTCGGCGTGCTCGGCGGCCGACCCGGGGAGCATCGCGCGGACCTGGTCGACCTCCGTGCGGCCGGAACGCAACACCAGCCGCAGGTGGGCTTCCTTGAAGCTGCGGGCGGACACCGCGCCGGAGTCGATGAGTTGCTGGCGCCAGTCGAGCAGCGTTTGGAGCCGGGGATCGTCGTCGACGGGGTGCGGATCGGTCATCGGCGGCACACCAGCGCGATGCTCATTCCGAGGGGGGTGACACGGGCAACGGGTGGCTCGAGCAGAGGGCCCCCGGGCTGCATCACAGCAGTGTATCGGAGTGTGCTGCAGCCCACCTGCGCCTATTTCAGGAGTCGGCGGCGTGCCCGCGTCAGGTCGTCAGGCGTCAGGTCGCCGCCGGACCGGCGAACACCGATTCGTGAAATGCGGGTCCTGTGGGTACCCCCTACCGGGAATCCGGGTAGGGCCACCGGCCCGAGGGATGGCACTGAAGATTCGTCCTCGCCGCTGAGAACGGCGCCGGCTGACGGGAGGACAACGCCATGGAGACGAACGGCCAGGAACTGCTCGGCGGACGCTACCGGGTCGGCGCGCTGCTGGGCTCCGGCGGGATGGCCGAGGTCCGCGACGGTTGGGACCTGCGCCTCGACCGCGCGGTGGCCATCAAGCTGATGCACCCCGCCCTCAAGGCGCAGGCCGATGTCCGCGGCCGCTTCGAACACGAGGCCAGGGCAGCGGCATCGCTGACGCACCCCAACATCGTTGCGGTACACGACTTCGGCGACCACGACGGAACGCCCTACATCGTGATGGAACGCCTCCCGGGGCGGACGCTGGGCGATCTCATCGCCGCGGGCCCGCTGCCTCCCCATCAGGTACACGCGCTCCTCGACGAGGTCCTCGCCGCCCTCGCGACCGCGCACGACGCGGGGATGCTGCACCGCGACATCAAACCGGGCAACATCCTGCTGGCCTCCGACGGCCGCAGCGTGAAGGTCGCCGACTTCGGGATCGCCAAGACCGCGGGCGCCGCGCTCACCGCGACCGGGCAGATCATCGGCACGATGGCCTACCTGAGTCCCGAGCGGGTGGGTGGGGCGCCGGCCTCTGTGGCCGACGATCTGTACGCGGTCGGTGTGATGGGTTACGAGGCGTTGCTGGGCAGGGCCGCCTTTCCCCAGGACACGCCCATCGCTCTGGCGCGCGCCATCATGGACGATCCCCCGCCGCCGTTGAGCGTGCTGCGGCCGGACCTCCACCCGGTGCTCGCGGGTGTCATCGACCGGGCGATGACCCGCGAACCCATGCAGCGCTTCGCCTCCGCCGACCAGATGCGGGCGGCGCTGGCCGGCGACCGCACGGCGCTGTTCGCCGGCCTCGCGCCCGCCGCGCCTCCCCCACGGCCGGCCACCATGGTGCTCGACCATCCGTTGCCCCCGACGGGATACCACCCGGCCGCGGCCCCACCGCCCGCACGGCCTACACCGCGGCGCCGCCTGACCGGGCGGACCCGAACGATCGCCGCTGCCGCGGCGGTGGTCACCGCGCTGGCCGTGGCGGCGCTGGCCCTGGCGATGGATCCGTTCTCGACCAACCCCACACCCCAGCCGATCAGCACCAGCACCACCGTCCCGCCCCCGAAGCCCTCGCCGACCACGCCCACCGTGGCTCCGGTGATCCAGGCGCCCGCGCCCGCGCCCGAGCCGAAGAAGCCGGGCAAGAAGGGCGAGGGCAACAAGAAGCCGGGAAACGGCAAGCGGGAGTAGGACTCAGCAGTTGGCCGCGCTGCGCCACGCCCTGTTCGACAGCAGCCGCAGCCCGTTCAGCGCGACCAGGATCGTCGACCCCTCGTGACCCGCGACGCCGAGCGGCAGCGGGAGGTGGCCGACGAGGTCCCAGGTCACCAGCGCGACGATGACCGTGGCCGCGACGACGAGGTTCGCCACGACGACCCGCCGCGCCCGTTTGGCCAGGCCGACGACGGCGGGGATGGCGCTGAGGTCGTCGCGGACGGTGACGGCGTCGGCGGTCTCGATGCTGAGGTCGGCGCCGCTGCGGCCCATGGCGATCGAGGTGTGCGCGGCGGCCATCGCCGGTGCGTCGTTGATCCCGTCGCCGACCAGCAGCACGCGCCGGCCGCCGGCCTGCAGCGCGCGTACCGCGTCGACCTTGTCGGCGGGCAGCAGTCCGGCGCGGACGTCGGCTATGCCTGCCGCGTCGGCGAGGTGCTCCGCGGCGGCGCGGTGGTCACCGGTCAGCACGACGGGATCGCCGTCGGTCAGGTCCCGGATCGACGCGACCGCACGCGCGGCGTCGGGGCGCATCCGGTCGGTGAGGCCGAGCACGCCGACCGCCCGGTCGTCGACGGTGAGCACCACGACGGTCGCGCCGGTGCGTTCGAGCTCGACCACGTGCGCGATGTCGCCGAACTCCGCGCCCGCCAGCACGGCGATCCGGCGTCCGTCGACCTCGGCGCTCACCCCGCGGCCCGGCAGCGCCCGGAAGCCGTGTGCCCGGGGAATGGTCAGACCGCGGCGGCGGGCCTCGGCGAAGATCGCCCGACCGATCGGATGCTCGCTGTACTGCTCTGCGGCCGCGGCGCACCGCAGCAGGTCGTCGGCGCCGCGGCCGTCCAGCGCCGTCACCTCGGTGAGCGTCGGTGTCCCGTGGGTCAGCGTCCCGGTCTTGTCGAACGCCACCACGGTGGTGTCGGCGAGCCGCTCCATCGCGACCGCCGATTTGACCAGCACGCCGTGCCTGCCCGCGTTGGCGATCGCCGAGAGCAGTGGCGGCATGGTGGCCAGCACGATCGCGCACGGCGACGCCACGATCATGAACGTCATCGCGCGCAGCAGGGTGGACTGCAGATCGGCGCCGGCCAGCAGCGGCACGGCGAACAACGCGGTGGTCGCGACCACCACCGCGACCGAGTAGCGCTGTTCGACCTTCTCGATGAACCGCTGGGTGTGCGCCTTGGTGGCCGAGGCCTCGGCGACCATCGCCACGATGCGGGCCACCACGGTCTGCGACGGTTCTCTGCTGACCCGGATCCGCAGTGCGCCCGGCCCGTTGAGGGTGCCCGCGTACACCTCGTCGCCGGGCGCCCTGGTGACCGGCATCGGCTCACCGGTGATCGACGCCTGGTCGACGTCGGACGCGCCCTCGGTCACCGTCCCGTCGGCCGAGATCCGCTCCCCCGGCCGGACCACGACCTCGTCGCCGACGGCGAGATCGGCCGCCGCCACCACCGTCTCGGTGCCGCCGTGACCGACGCGCACCGCGCGTTCGGGTGCCAGGTCGAGCAGGCTGCGCACCGAGTCCCTGGTGCGTCCGGTCGCGACGTCCTCCAGCGCCCCGGACGTGGCGAAGATGACGATCAGCAGGGCGCCGTCGAAGATCTGCCCGATGGCGGCAGCGCCGATCGCCGCGACGATCATCAGCAGGTCGACGTCGAGGCGCCGCTCCCGCAGCGCCTGCAGGCCCTGGAGCGCCGGGGCCCAACCGCCGGTGACGTAGCAGGCCAGGTAGAGCGTCCACCACACGGCGTCAGGCAGGCCGGCGAGCTGGGCGACCGCGCCGGCGGCGAACAGACCGAGCGCGACCGTTGCCCAGCGCACAGAGGCGACCGACCAGCAGGCGGCGCGCCAGCCGGCCGGTGGCTCGCTGCGGATGGGTGCGGCGGCTTCTGCAGTCGTCATCACGTCTAGATGTATACATGTACAGGTCTACATGTGTCATCTGTCCGGGTGGACCCGTGTTTCAATGAACGCATGGGTCATGGCGTGGAGGGCCGGTCGGCACCACCGGCCGCACTCGACGCGTCGTCGGCCGCCATGATCGCCGAGACGCTGCAGGCCCTGGCCTCCCCCAACCGGCTGCGCATTCTCACCCGGCTGCGCCAGTCGCCGTGCACGGTGACCGAGCTGTCCGCGGCCGTGGACATGGAGCAGCCGGCCGTGTCGCACCAGCTGCGGCTGCTGCGGGCGCTGGCCTTGGTGGCCGGCGACCGCAACGGCCGCAACATCGTCTACCGGCTCTACGACAACCACGTCGCCCAGTTGCTCGACGAGGCGGTCTACCACATCGAGCACCTCCGGCTCGGCGCGCGCGACACCACCGCCTGATCAGCCGTACTGAGTAACTCGTCGAGCGCACCCGGCACCACGCCGTTGCACCGCACGCCGCGCAGAGAATACGATTCTCCTTGACCGCGAATCCGTCTTCCCTCGGAGTGCTCATCACCACAACGCTCGCCCTCGACGTGCCCCGCCCGGGTGTGGCGCTGCTCCGGTTGAACCGGCCCGCGCGGCTGAACGCCGTCAACGGCGTGATGCGCGACGAACTGCTGCAGACGCTCGCCGCGCTCGCCACCGACACCACCGTGCACGCCGTCGTGCTGACGGGCAGCGGCCGCGGCTTCTGCTCCGGTATCGACGTCCGCGACTTCGGTCCGGGCACCGTCACCGCCGACGACCCGGCCATCGACCGGTTGCGCTTCCAGGAGTCGATGGCGGCGCTGCCGACCGCGGTGCGCGACCTCCCCCAGCCGGTGATCGCCGCGGTGAACGGCCCCTGCGTCGGCGCGGGCCTGGCACTGTGCCTGGCGTCCGACATCCGGATCGCCTCCACCACAGCGACATTCGGCAACGCCGCGATCCTGCTCGGGCTGTCCGGCGCCGAGATGGGGATGAGCTACCACCTGCCGCGCATCGTCGGCACAAGCGTCGCCGCCGACTGGATGCTGACCGGCCGCACCGTCACGGCCGAGGAAGCCGACCGCCGCGGCCTGATCAGCCAGCTCGTCGAACCCGACGCACTGCTCGACCGTGCGCTCGACCTCGGCGCGGCCGTCGCAGGCCTGTCGCCGCTTGGCGTGCAGCTGACCAAGCGCGCACTGCACGTCAACACCGATGCCGGTGATCTGCACGCGGCGCTCGAACTCGAGAACCGCAACCAGGTGCTCACCCACGCCACCGACGACGCGGCGGCACGCAGACAGAAGTGGTCGTAACCACAGTTCGACGGAAGGACATCGCGTGGCATGGGATTTCTGCGCCGACCCGGAGTGGGCTGCCGAGCTCGAGTGGGTCGAGGACTTCGTGCGGTCGGAGTGCGAACCGATCGACTACGTCGTCAAGGAGTCGCACGACCTCAACGACCCGGTGCGCCAGGCGCTGATCCCACCGCTGCAGCAGATCGTCAAGGAGCGCGGGCTGTGGGCCACCCACCTCGGACCGCACCTCGGCGGGCCGGGCCACGGCCAGGTCAAGCTCGCGCTGCTCAACGAGATCCTCGGCCGCTCGGAGTGCGCGCCCATCGTCTTCGGTTCGCAGGCACCCGATTCCGGCAACAGCGAGATCCTGGCGCACTACGGCACGCCGGAGCTCAAGGCGCGCTATCTCGAACCGCTGCTCGACAACCGCATCATCTCCTGCTTCTCGATGACCGAGCCGCAGGGCGGCGCCGACCCGAAGGTGTTCACCACCACCGCGATCGAGGACGGCGACCACTGGGTGATCAACGGCGAGAAGTGGTATTCGTCGTTCGCGTCGATGGCGTCCTTCATCATCGTCATGGCGATGACGGACCCGGATGCCCCGCCGTATCAGCGCTATTCGATGTTCGTCGTGCCGGGTGACACGCCGGGCATCAACGTGCTGCGCGACGTCGGCCTCGGGTACCAGCCGCTGGGCGGCGGCGGCCGGGAAGGCTACGTGCGGTACGAGAACGTCCGGGTGCCCGCCGATCACATGCTGGGTCCACGGGGCGGTGCGTTCGTGGTCGCCCAGACCCGGCTCGGCGGCGGCCGCATCCATCACGCGATGCGCACCGTCGGGCTGGTGCGGCGCATCTTCGACATGATCACCGAACGCGCGGTGTCGCGGCACACCCAGGGCGAAGTGCTGGCGAACAAGCAGATGGTGCAGGAGATGATCGCCGATTCGTGGATGGAGATCGAGGCCTACCGCCTGCTGACGCTGCAGACCGCCTGGAAGATCGACAAGTACAACGACTACAAGGCGGTGCGGGCCGACATCTCGGCGGTCAAGGCGATGATGCAGAAGGTGCTGCACGACGTGTCGGCGCGGGCGCTGCAGATCCACGGGTCGCTGGGCACCTCGCACGAGATGCCGTTCGTGCAGTACATGACCGAGTCGTTCGTGCTGGGGCTGGCCGACGGGCCCACCGAGGTGCACAAGGTGACGCTGGCGCGGCAGCTGCTGCGCGACGTCCAGCCCTCGCCCGACGTGTTCCCGTCCGAGCACCTGCTCCGGCGGCGCGACGCCGCCGAGGCCAAGTTCGCCGACCGGCTCGCCGGAGTCCCCCGCGGCTGACCGTCACGCCAGCAGCGTCCGCGCCCGTGCCAGCAGTCCCGGCAGTACCGGTGCCATCGCCTCGAGCTCCGGTCGCGGCGTGGTGCGCCTGCGATTGTGCTTGACGATGAGGCCCCACGTCGCCGCCGACTTGAAGCAGGCGAGCGCCATGAACCACGAGGCGTCGGCCACCGCGCCGTATCGCTCGAGCAGCTCGTCGCGCGACGGCACCGCGCCGACGTGAGGTGACGGCCGGGAGTAGGTGGCCGGGTCGGCGTTGACCAGGAACCAGCCCAGATCGATGCGCGGATCGCCGACCGACCAGATCTCCCAGTCGATCACCCCGGTCACCGAACCGTCGACGGCAAGCAGATTGCCCAGCCGGAAGTCGCCGTGCACGATGCCCGGACCCATCGGTGCGGGCACCCCGGAGCGCAGTGCCTCCGCCGTGTCCGGCCAGTCCGGCGCCAGTGACCGGTCCACCGTCTGCAGCGTCGCACACCAGCGGTCGATCTCCGCCGCGGCGCCGACCACCGGTTCACCGTCGGCCCCGAGATCCGCGGGCGCCAGCCGGTGCAGCGACGCCAGCACCCGGGCCGCATCCCGGAACCGTTGCGCCACAATATCGTCCGCCGTCCCACCGGGCGCGTCGAAGAGCGGTTCGAAGCTCTCACCGGCCAGGCGGCTCATCACGAACAGCGGCGGCACCTCGGGCGGATCGCCCGCGTCCTCCAGCAGCACCTCGGGCACCGGCACGGCGGTCGGAGCGAGCGCCCTGATGATGCCGGCCTGCCGGAGCACGTCGCGGTGGGCGGTCGGCGGCACGCCCGGCGGCGCCACCTTGACCACCACGCGGCGGCCGTCGAGGTCACCGGCGAACGTGAGGCTGGACGCACCGCCCGCCAGCGGCCGCAGACCGGAGACGCCGCGCGGGGCCAGCCGGTCGGCGAGCCCGTGGGGCAGGGTCAGGACAGTGCCCCGATCTCCCGCAGGAACGGCTGGGTGCGGGCGATCCGGCCGGTCAGCGTGGCGGGGTCACCGGTGCACAGCGCCAGTGCGGTCTCGGTGATCAGCGAGATGTCCTCGGTGTCCACCTTGGCCAGGTCCAGCGCCCCGGCGCCCTCGGTGGCGACGGGGTTGGTGGGGGCGGCGGCGTTGACGGCGATGCCGTCGGCGTGCAGTTCGGCGGCCAGGCTCATGGTCAGCCGGTTCAGCGCCGCCTTCGCGGTGCCGTAGATCCCGAACCCCGCGCTGCGGTCGAACTCCGAGAACGGCGGCCCGTCGGGCAGGTCACCGCCGACCGACGTCAGGTTGAGCACCCAGCCGCGGCCGCGCTCACGCATGGCGGGGATGGCCAGCTGGGTCAGGTGCAGCGGGGCGAACAGGTGCATCTCCATCATCAGCCGCACCCGCCGCTCGGGGAACGTGTCGAGCGGGCGGAGGAACGTCACCGCTGCGTTGTTCACCAGGATGTCCGGCGCGCCGACGCGGTCGACGACCTCGGCGAACATCCGCTCGCGGTCCTCGGGGTCCGACAGGTCGGCGGCGACCGCGATCGCCGATCCGCCTGCGGTGGTGATCTTCTCGAGCGTCTCGACCAGCGAGCCGGAGTACTTGGGGTCCGGTTCGGCCGTGCGGGCGGTGAGCGCGACCACGGCGCCCTCGGCGGCCAGCCGCTGGGCGATCGCGCTGCCGAGGCCCCTGCTGCTGCCGGTCACCAACGCGACCATGCCGGCACAACGTCCCGCCACCGCGCCCACCTCCCGATCCGAGAACGCCTTATCCAGTTACGAGAATGACGTTACCCTCGGGGCGGTCGAGAAGGAGCGAACATGCCGGAATGGTGGCTGTACCTACCGCAGAGCAGGCAGGGCATCGACGACATCGTCATGCGGGCCCGGGTCGCCGAGGCGAGCGGCTTCACCGGCATCGCGATGCTCGACCACCTCGAGACCCCGATGGCGCCCGACAGCCCGATCTGGGAGGCGATGATCACCGCGACCTGGGTGGCGGCCCGCACCGAGCGCCTGCGGGTCGGGCACCTGGTGCTGTGCGACCCGTTCCGGCACGCGGCGACGCTGGCCAAGGAGGCGGTCACGTTGGCCGAGGCCTCCGGCGGCCGGTTCGAGCTCGGCCTGGGCTCCGGGTCGATGCCCGACGAGTTGGCGCGGTTCGGGTTCGGCACCGCCACCGGACGCGAGCGGGTGGCCGCGCTGGCGCAGACGCTGGCCGACCTGAAGCGGTACTGGGCCGGGGACCAGCAGCCCGTCCCGAGCGCCCCGATCCCGCTGCTGCTCGGCGGCGTCGGGCCACGGATGCTCGGCCTGGTCCGTGAGCACGCGGACTGGTGGAACCTGCCCGCCGGCTACGTGCACCGGCTGCCGGAACTGCTGCCGCAGATCGGCGCCGCGCGCGCGTCGGTGCAGCAGATGGTCGGCTTCGTCGGCCGCGACGCCGACCGGGACGCCGTCATCGAGAAGAGCCGGCGGCGCTGGGGGCACCTGGGCTCCGGGCTGGTGTGCGGCGACGCCGCTGAACTCACCGACCACTTCGGCACGCTGGCCGAGCAGGGCGCGCAGCGCTTCTACGTGTGGTTCGCCGACTTCGCCGCGCCGGACACGGTCCGTGAGTTCGGCGAGACGGTCCTGGCCGCGCACCACTACTAGGTGTTGTAGTAGTGGTGGCGGTAACGTTCGGCGGGTGAGCACACCGGTCTCCCGAGCGCGCTGGATGCGCGGCGGGCTGGTCGGTGTCTGCTCCACCGTCGTCACCGCAGGCGCGCACGCCGCCGCGGGCGGCGGACTGCCGAGGGGCTCCGCACTGGTCGTCGCCGCGCTGGTCTGCCTCACCGTCGGCGGCGCGATCGGCGGCGTGCACCTCACCGGGCGCCGCGCCCGCCCTGCAGCGGTGATCGCCGCGCTGGCCGTCGCCCAGCTGCTCGGCCACCTGGTGATGGCCGGCGGCCACCACCACGCCGGCGGGCTCGGCCTCACCCCGGCCATGCTCACGGCCCACCTGGCAGCCGCGGTGGTGCTCGGCATCGCGATCTCCGCGGTCGAATACGCCTACGTGGTCGCCACTTCGGTGCTGCGCTGGTTGCGCCTGTTCGCCACGGCCGCCACCGGCCCCGTCCCGACGGTGCGCCGCTGGGCGACCAATGTCGTTGTGGTGCAGCCGGTCCTGCCGCCTTCGGGGCTCGGCATGCGGGCGCCGCCCGCGGGTCTCCTGCCGGCCGCCTGACGGCCACCATTCGCCTTCGTCGCCGCCGTCGCATTGACGCGGCGTCTTCCCGTACCTGCTGACCGCCGCACGAGCGGCATCACGTCGGCGGCGCCAGTCCGCGTGCCGCGCCGCCCCAGCCAGAAGGCTCACACCTGTCATGACCACCACTCCCGAGGACGACGTCCACAACCCACCCGCCCCACCATCTACGCCGGCCAGGCAGCGGTTGCGTGGCCTGCGCCCGCTGCTGCTGCGCCTGCACTTCTACGCAGGCGTGTTCGTCGGCCCGTTCATCCTGATCGCCGCCGTCACCGGCCTGCTCTACGCGCTCATCCCCCAGATCGACACGATGGTGCACCGCCACGAGCTGACCGTCGCGCAGGTCGGCGACCAACGCCTGCCGCTGTCCGACCAGCTCGCCGCCGCGCGCGCCGCGCATCCGGAGGGCACCGTCGCGAGCATCCGGCCGCCGGCCGCCCCGGACGAGACCACGTGGGTGCGGCTCGCCGTCGACGACGTACCGCCCGACTATGCGCGCACCGTGTTCGTCGACCCCTACTCCGGCGAGGTGCGCGGTGCGCTGACCACCTACGGCCAGTGGTTGCCGACGCGCGCGTGGTTCGACGAACTGCACCGCAACCTGCACCTCGACGCCGTCGGACGCAACTACAGCGAGCTCGCGGCGAGCTGGCTGTGGGTGATCTCGCTGGCCGGGCTGGCGCTGTGGGTCCTGCACCGCCGCGACACCCGCAAGCTGCGCCGGCTGGCCACGCCGGACCGCGACAAGAAGGACCGCCGCCGGACCATGTCCTGGCACGGCGCCGTCGGGGTGTGGGTGGTGGTCGCGCTGCTCGGCCTGTCGATCACCGGCATCACCTGGTCGCGCTACGGCGGCGAGTCGGTCGACCTCATCCAGGACAGGCTGAACTCCTCGGCGCCCGCCGTCGACACCGCGCTGACCGCCGCACCTGGCCCGGACACCACCGCCGGGAACCACCACCACGGCGCCCATGGCGGCGCGACGGCCACCGACAGCAGCGGCGCCGACGTGGTGTTGCGTGCCGCCGAGCAGGCCGGGCTGCAGGGCCCGATGTGGCTGTCGCCGCCCGCCGAAGCCGGTGAGGCGTGGCAGGCCGCGGAGAACAAGCGGGACTGGCCGACGCGGGCCGACGCGATCGCCGTCGACCCGGGCAGCGGCGCCGTCGTCGACCGGGTGAACCAGGCCGACTGGCCGTTCCTGGCAAAGCTCAAGGACTGGGCCATCGACGCGCACATGGGCGTGCTGTTCGGTCTGGCCAACCAGATCGCGCTCGCCCTGGTGGCCGTCGGACTGATCACCGTCATCGTGCGGGGCTACCTGATGTGGTGGCAGCGCAGGCCCACCCGCGGTTCGGCGTGGGCGGCGGGCCGGCCGCCGTTGCGCGGGACGCTGCGGAATCTGCCGCCCGCCGCGACCACCGCACTCGTCGTCGCGGCGGTCGCGGTCGGCTGGTTCCTGCCGCTGTTCGGGCTCAGCCTCGCCGCCTTTTTGGTCGCCGATCTCCTGGTCGGTGCGGTCAAGCGACGCAAGGCGGCCGCCGATGCGTAGGGCACTGGCCTGCGGCGTGGTGGCGGGCCTGCTGCTGAGTGGGTGCACGTCGCAGGACGGCCACCACGACGAGTCGATGGCGGCCACGGTCACATTCACCGAGCAGTGGGTGAGCGCGTCCGACACCGGGATGGTCGGGGTGTTCGGCAACCTCACCAACACCGGCCATCACGACGCCCGCATCGTCGGCGGCGAGTCGCCCGCCGCCGGCCGGGTGGAGGTGCACGAGGTGGTGGCCGACGGCGACGGAAAGTCGATGCGGCCGAAAGCCGGTGGCATCGCCGTGCCCGCGGGCGGCAGCCACCAACTGGCCCCGGGCGGTGACCATCTGATGCTGATGGACCTCAGGGAGCCGATGCAGCCCGGCGTCGACGTCGCGCTGACCGTGTTCTTCGACGACGGCTCCGCGCTGCCGGTCACCGCGCAGGTGCGCGACTTCCCCGGCGCCGACGAGGAGTACCACCCGGCGGCATCGCCACACCACCATGACTGAGCGGTTCGCGGTCAACCGGCGGCACCTCCTCACCGGGGGTGCCGCCGCGCTGGCCGCCGGTGCCGCGCTCACCCAGTGCAGCGCCGCTCAGTCTGCCACCCCGGCAACGGGATTCGGAAGCTCAGTGGAGCCGTTCTTCGGGCCCCACCAGGCCGGTGTCAGCACCGCCCCGCAGGCGCACGCGCTGTTCCTGGCACTCGACCTGCGCAGCGACGGGTCGCGCAGCGCCCGCGACGCCCTGGCCGCCGTGCTGCGGCTGTGGACAGCCGACGCCGCCCGGCTCACCCAGGGCCGGCCCGCGCTGGCCGACACCGAACCCGAACTGGCGCAGCGCCCGGCCCGGCTCACCGTCACCGTCGGACTCGGGCCCACCGCGTTCGACCGCACCGGCCTGGCCGGGATGCGGCCACCGACGGCCGCCGAACCGCCGGCCTTCCGCACCGACTGGCTGGACCCCCGATTCTGCGGTGGCGATCTGCTGCTGCAGATCTGCGCCGACGACCCCGTCGCCGTCTCGCACGCCAGCCGGGTGCTGTTGAAGAACGTGCGGACCATGACGACCCAGCGGTGGCGGCAGCGCGGGTTCCGCAACGCCCACGGCGCCGACCCCTCGGGCGCGACGATGCGCAACCTGATGGGCCAACTCGACGGCACCGCGAACCTGCACGACGACGCGGCGTTCGACCGGTTGGTGTGGGACGACGGCGAGGCGCGCCGCTGGTTTGCCGGCGGCACCGTCCTGGTGCTGCGCCGGGTGCGCGCCGAGATGGACACCTGGGACGAGCTGGACCGCGCCAGCAAGGAACTGGTGGTGGGCAGGCGGCTCGACACCGGCGCCCCGCTGACCGGCGAACACGAGACCGACGAGCCCGACCTCGCCGCGACGGCGGGCGGCATCCCGGTGATCCCGCCGAACAGCCACGTCGCGCTTGCCCGCCACCGGAACGACGGGGAACAGTTCCTGCGCCGGCCCTACAACTACGACGACCCGCCCGCGGCCGGCCGCACCACCGACAGCGGGCTGCTGTTCGCCGCCTACCAGCGCGATCCGGCGACCCAGTTCGTGCCGGTGCAGCGGCGTCTCGCCGAGGCGGATGCCCTCAACGAGTGGACCACCACCGTCGGATCGGCCACCTTCGCCGTGCTGCCGGGTGTCGCCGAGGGCGAATACCTGGGGCAGGAGTTGCTCGAGAGTCGGTGACGGCCGGTCCCACAACGCCACCCGATCCGTGGCCGGGGGTGAGAAACTCAGCGCTGGAGCAAACCGCTCCGCCAGGTGTGTGCGAACGGAGCCGGTGTGCAGTACTCACTGCTGGGTCCGCTGTCGGTGACGGCCGACGGCGGCCGCATCGAGCTCGGCGGACTGCGCCAGCGGGCGGTGCTCGCGGTGCTGCTGGTCTCCGCCGACGCGCTGGTCGACATCGACGTGCTGATCGACAAGGTGTGGGACGGCGATCCACCGCAGAAGCCGGTGAGCTCTCTGCGCGCCTATGTCGCGAACCTGCGCCGGGCGCTCGGCGACGGCAGAGCGCCCGAACGCCTGGTCACCGAGGGACACGGCTACCGGCTGCGACTGGGCGACGACACCCTCGACTGCCACTCCTTCGAGGCCGACACCGACCGCGGCCGCCGCCTGCTCGCCGACGGCGACCCCGCGGCGGCGCTGCCGCACCTGTCCCGGGCGCTCGGCCTCTGGCGCGGCGAGCCGCTCAGCGACTTTCGTGACCTGTCCTTCGCGGTCGACGAGGTGCACCGGCTGGAGGTGGTGCGCCTGGACTGTGTCGAGGCGGTGTTCGACGCACGACTGATGCTCGGGCGGGATGCCGGTCTGGTCGCCGACATCAGCGCCGAGGTCACCGGTCATCCACTGCGGGAACGGCTCTGGGGCCAGCTCATGCTCGCCCTCCACCGGGCAGGCAGGCGGGGTGACGCGCTGCGCGCCTACGACCGGATGCGCACGGTGTTCGACCGCGAACTCGGTGTCGCGCCGGGTGCTGCCGTCGAGCGGCTCGCACACGACATCCGTTCGGAGGCGGCCCATCTCACTCCCGGTCCGGCGACGTCGACCCGCAGGGCCGCCGTCCGGTCGCGGAAGCGCCCGCTGGTGGGGCGCGGGCACGACGTGCGCCGGCTGGGCGACGAGCTGGCCGCGGCGGCCGACGGGCACGGCAGCGCCACGCTGATCGTCGGCGAGAGCGGCATCGGCAAGACCGCTCTGGCCGCCGAGATCGCCCGCACTGCGGAGAGTTCGGGGGCGGCGACGATCTGGATCGGGCACCGGGCGGCGGCCGACCTGTCGCCGTCATGGACGTGGAACCAGGTGCTGCGCGAGCTCGCCGGACGCACCGGCGCCCCGGTCCATCAGGCCGCGCCGCCCGCCGACGGCGACCGCCGGATGGCCGAGGCGATGGCCGCCGCCGTCGCCGCCCTGGTGCGGGAGCCGACCGTCGTGGTCCTCGACGACGTCCACCTCGCCGACCCGCTGAGCCGCGACACGCTCGCGGTACTCACCGGCGCACTCCCCCGGCTACCGCTGCTGGTGCTCGCCACGTGGCAGCACGGCGACCCCGCACGACCGGGCCTCGAGCTGTCGCGGCTGCTCGCCGGGGCCGACCTTCGCTCGGTGTGGCTGCACGGCCTCGACGCCGAACGCACCGCCGAGCTCGTCGAGCATCTGAGCGGCGTTGCGCCCACCGGCGCGGTGGCCGACCAGCTGGTCGCGCGGACCGGCGGAAACCCGTTGTACCTCACCGAACTCACCCGGCTGCTGATGGAGCGCCGCCAGCTCGACGGGGTGACCGCGGCGCTGTCCGACGACGGCGTCCCGCCCGCCGTCACCGGCGTCATCGCAGGCCGGATGGCCGCGCTGCCACCGGACACCGCGAGCGCACTGAGCGCCGCGGCGGTGCTCGGCCTCGAGGTGTCGTCGACCCGCGTCGGCGCGGTGCTCGGCGTCGCGCCGGACGTCGTGGAGGACCGGCTGGCGGCGGCGGTCAGCGCCGGTGTGGTGGTGCCGGAGCAGCCCGGCCGCTACCGCTTCAGCCACGGCATCGTCCGGGACGCCGTCATCGGCCGCCTCGACCCCGGCGACCGCAGCCGGCTGCACGCCGACATCTCCCGGGTGCTGCTCACCGACGCAGGCGCACTCGACGAGGACGCCGTCGCGGGAGCCGACCACGCCTGGCGGGCGGGGGTCCGGCTGGACGCTGAAGCCGCGCTGACACTGCTGGCGCGGGCCGCCACCACGGCATGGAGCCGGTCGGCCTACCGGGAGGTGGCCGAGCTGAGCCGGCGCGGCCTTCAGGTGTGCGGGCGGCTGCCCGACGGTCCGGACCGGCTGCGGCAGGAGGCCGACCTGTGGCTGCAGCTGGCGTCGGCCGAGGCGGTGGTGACGGGTCAGACCTCGGCCGAGGTGTCCGCGGCGTTGCGGCGGTCCCACGAGATCGGTTCGCAGATCGGGCATGTGGCCGTCGAGCGGGCGCTGCGCTGCCTGGAGGCCTGCGGGGCGGGCCGGTACCGCGAGGGCGCGGTGATGGCCGACGGGCTGATCGAGCTGTTCTCCGACACCGGTGACGCGGTCGCCGGATCGGCCGGGTACTACCTGCGGGGTCTGACCGATTTCGCGGCGGGCGACGTCGACGGCTGCCTCGACCGCATCGAGACGCTGCTACACGAACTGCCGGCGGTGGACTGGCGCCGCCACGGTCACATGGCGACCTTCGACGTCCGCGGCTACGGCGTCGCGGCGTGGGCGCACGCACTGCGCGGTGAACCGGAGCGGGCACGAGCACTCGTGGCGACCGGGCTCGAACTCGCCGAGGGCCGCAACGACACCTTCGGGGCGGCGATCCTGCTCACCTCGCAGCTGCAGGTCGACGCGATCCGCGGCAGCCACGCCTGGCTCGCCGAGCAGGCCGAGTCGACGGTCGAGCGGCTCACCGGGTGGGGCTTCGATCAGCTGGCGGGGACGGCGCGGATCATCGGCGGCTGGGCCCGTGCGCTGGGGCCTGCCGGCGAGGACACCGCCGAGGAGATGCGCGACGCGATCGCCACCCACTCCCGTGACGGGACACGCATCTTCCTACCGCTGTACTACGCGCTGCTGGCCGACGTGCAGGCCGCGCGCGGCGACGTCTCCGGCGGTCGGGCGACGCTGAACCGGGCCGAACTCACCGCGTTCGCCACCGGTGAGCGGGTGTGGGACGCCCAACTGTCCGGACGCCTCGCCGCGCTGCGGCAGCGTCGCGACCACGGCCGCGCCGACGACGCCGGGCGGATCGCCGAGTAGCGCGTCACTCGGGCTGCGGGGCGCCGTACACGGCGACGACGACGGTGCGGTCGAGGCTGTGCGCCGACCGGACACCGATCGAGGTGAACGCGCAGTCGCGCATGACGGCGAGACGGCCGGCATCCGCATGCCACAGCCGGATCAGCTCCAGGTCACTGATGGCCAGCGCGGGGTGCACCGCCACCGTCTCGGCGACCCGGCCGGGGTAGCCGGCGGCGTGCGCGCGCTGCAGCGGTGTGGATCCGTCGGATCCGATGTCGCCGGTGAGGGTGCGGTGGGTCAGCAGATCGGCGGCGTGCCACTGCGCTGCCCGTTCCAGCGCGGGATCGACGAAGATCCGGGGGTCGCATCCGGCTTGGCGCCGCACCACCGTCAGGTTCGTCACGACGCCGTCGTCGACCCGCGGGTCGGCGACGGCCTGCGGCACGCCGATCGTCACTACCGTTGCGGCACAGGTCGTGACGGCGAGGGCACGCGACAGCAGCCTCGCCCTCACGGCCACGGTCCGGTGCCTGCGGCGGATCGCCGCAACGCCCAGATCTGCGCCGGGCACAACTCGTTGACCGCCTGGGAGATGAGGTAGCCGGCGTGGAAGTGGTCGTTGGTCGAGTAGTCGCGCTGGATCGCCGCGACGAGGTCCGGGTAACCGACGCCCGCCTCGACGCGGCCACAGATGCCGTACCCGTACGCCAGCGCCTGCTGCGCGTCGGCGAAGTGGTAGCCCGGCCGCACGGTGACGTTGACGAGGTACGCCGTCGCATCGCCGGTCGCCGGGGCTGCGGTCAGCACCGCGGTGGCGACCAGCGTCGCCGCGATCACCCACCGCACGGCTAGATCGGCTCGAACTCGGAGATCAGCCACCGGTCGCCGACCTTGTCGAGCGTCACCCGCACACTCGAGGTGGTGTCGGTGGGCGGGTCGTCGGCGACCGTCACCTTCTGGTTCACGAACACGACGACCACCGCCCGGTCTGCCGTGGCCGAGACAGGGGCTGCCGCAACCACTTCGGCGGCGGCAGCGATGTTCTGCTGCACCGCACCGGGGATCACGACGTCGCGGATCAGTGACCGGTAGGACTCCCGGAACGCCCCCGTCAGGCGGCTTTCGGCGGCCATCAGCTCGCTCTCGGCGGTGGCGGCGCGGTAGGACAGCATCGCCACCGTGGAGTCGGACGCCGCGCTGACCGCCTCCTGCCGCGCGTGCTCGGCCGCGCGGTTCGTCGAGTCGATCCACTTCAGATAGCCGCCGCCGACGGCGAGCAACAGTGCGACGACGGGCAGCACCACGACGAGGATTACCCCGCGCCAGCGGCGTCCGGACGGCTGAATGTTTTCTGCCTCAGCCGCTTCGGCGTCGTTGACGGCGGGTGCGGCTTCTTCGATGTCACAGCTCATGGGACGAACTCCACATCGGCGACCTTCGGGCCGTCGTCGGTGTCCTTCACGTCGAGGCGCATCCGCCAGTTCCTCGGCTCCGCGGGCCCGCCGTCGCGGGTCGTCGTGTTGACCGCCACGGTGACCAGAATCCGCGCGGCACCGCCCTCCTGCGCCTCGACGGCCGATTCGGTGACCGATCCCTGAGAGTCGGACTGGACCTGTTTCACGATGTCGATGAAGGCCGGCGAGCGCTGCTCGAAGTCGGCGCGGAAGTCGCCGGTCGCCGCGTCGAGCACGCGCCGCACGTCGGCTTCCACCTGCTGGTGCCGGATCGTCGTCAAACTCACCGCGCCCTCCCTGGCCGCCGCGAGGAGCGACTCGCGATGCTGGGCGTGCCGGTGGTCTTCGACGACGCGGTAGCCGAGCCAGCCGGTCACCGCCGTCAGCGCCACCACGGTCAGGACGATCGGTAGCGCCGCCGGTTGCGGGCGCACCTTCTGCGTCACCGCGTCGGCGGGGTCAGCATCGACTGCCATGTCTTCTCCTTCGCATCCTCGGCGAGATCCGTGCGGGTGTGCAGCCGGCCGTCCGGCCCCACGTAAGTGCCTGTTGCGGTGTCGTACCCGGCGACCGGCGGGACCGGGGCGGGTGGCGCGGCGGGGGCCGGCGGGCCGGCGTCCTCACCCGGAGGCAGCTGCGGGACGGCCTGGCCGGACGACGTCGCGTTCGGGTCGCCCTTCCAGTTGAAGCCGTCGTTGAGCGGCACGTAGTCCTCGTCGCTCTCGCACAGCTTGACCGTGGGCGCCCGTTTCCCCGGGACGGTGGCGCAGGGGATGTTGCGGGCCCCGCGGACACTGAACGGAGAATCCTGCGGCACGCGGCAGTACAGGTCCCCCCTCGGCCGGTCCGGGTAGTCCTGCAGGCTGGGCACCCGTTGCTGCTGCGCCGGAAGGAATCCCGTGGTGCACTGCGGCGGCACGTTGAAGTTCAGGTTGAAGTTCAGGTACGGCGCGCCGGTGGCCGGCGCGGGCACATCCTTGTTCGGCACGATTCCGGCCTGGGCGATCGACAGCGTCTGGGGCAGCAGCACCAGCAGCTGTTCGATGTTCGCGTGGTAGTCCAGCGCGACCTGGCCGACGCTGACCATGTTGGACAGGATCAGCGGGATCGTCGGGCGGAACCGGTCGAGGAGTTGCTGCAGGTTCGCCGTCGCCGCGGCGCCGTTGGGCAGCAGCTGCTGGAGCGCGTCATCGCGGTCCCTGACCTGGTCGAGGACGGTGGCGGTGTGCGCGGCCCATGCGCTGATCTCGGACGCGGTGGCGGTCTGGGTGTCCAGCACGGGCGCGGACCGGTCGACGAGGAGGGTGAGCGCGTCGAGATTCGCCCGGGCGTCGGTGGACAGCCGGATCACGCCGTCGGTGATCCGCGACAGCTGCGGTCCCAGTCCGCCTATGCCGTGGGCGGTCTCGTTGATCGCGGTCTCGAGGTCGTCGCGGGGGATGGCCTGCAGTCCGCGGTTGGTGTCGTCGAGCAGCGTGTTGATGGGGACCGGGACGCTGGTGCGGTCGCTGGTCACGGTGTCCCCGTCGGCCAGCGCCGGTGAGTCCGCGCCGTCGGGGATCAACGCGACGTACTGCTCGCCGGCGGCGGAGACGCTGTGCACCTCGGCGCGGCTGCTCGCGGGCACCGGGACGGCGCGGTCGAGGGACAGCGTCGCCTCGACGCCGGCGTCGGTGAGGTCGAGCGACTCGACGCGGCCCACCTGTGTCCCGCGGTAGGTCACGTTGGCGTTCGGGTAGAGGCCACCGGACTCGGGCAGCTGCACGGTCACCGTGTACTGGCCGATGCCGAGGAACCGGCTGGGCAGCTGCATGTAGCCGACGATCATCACGGTGGCGGCGGTGAGCGACACCACGCCGAACACGACGAGCTGGACGATGATCTTGCGGGACAGCACCATCAGGGGCCCTGGTCGGTGCGGTACGGCGCGATGAGCGGATTGCCGTGGGTGTACGGGCTGGGCTTCTGGCCGATGGTCCGGCCCCACTGCATCTCGAGCTCGGTGAGCGCGCCCTCGAACCGGGTGCCGGTGAACAGCGCCGAGTCGAGGCGGCTGAGCGTCAGGTCGACGATGAACGTGCTGTTCGCGTAGTCGCCGCGCATCCAGTTCTCGAGGGTGTCCTTGGGCCACGGGAAGGTGAGGAGCACGCCGAGGGCACGGGTCAGCGCGGGTCCGGTGTCGCCGAGTGAGGTGAGTACCGGGCCGAGCGCGTGGAGTTCGGCCACCAGCGCCGTCTTGGTCTGATCGACCGAATCCGCTGCCAGCGCGCTGAACTCGCCGAGCCGCTCGAGCACATCGGTGAGTTGACCGCTGCGATCGGCGAGCAGCCGCAGCGCCTCCGGGATGGTGGCCAGCGCGCGGTCGACCACCGGCTTGCCTGCCGCGAACTGCGCCACCAGTCGGTTCAGGCTCTCCGACGCCGCGACGATGTCGTCGGCCTGGCGGTCGAGGGTCGCGACGAAGCGGTCGATCTGTCCCAGGAAGTCGCGCACGTCCTGTTCCCGCCCCGACAGTGCGCCGGTGAACGCGGTGGTGATCTCCTGCAGCTGGCCGAGACCGCCGCCGTTGAGCAGCAGGGAGAGCGTGCCGAGCGTCTGTTCGGTGGTGGGGTAGCTGCCCGTCGCGCCGATGGGGATGAGTGAGCCGTCCCGGAGTCTGCCCTGCGGCGGAGCGTCGACCGGCGGACCGAGCTCGACGTGCAATGAGCCGAGCAGACTGGTCTGGCCGATTTTGGCGGTGGCGTTCGCGGGGAGGTCCACCGACCCGTCGAGGCGCATCGTGATCAGCGCGTGCCAGCCCTGGCGCTGGATGTCGACGACGTTGCCCACCGTGACGTCGCCGAGCCGGACCCGCGAATTGCGTTGCAGATTGGTCACATCGGGCAGCTGGGCCGTCACCTGGTACGCGCCGGGTCCGCCGCCACCCGTGCCGGGCAGCGGCAGCGAGTTGACCCCCCGCCATCCGCAGCCGCCGGCGAGGACGGCGACGACAAGCAGGATCGACGACACGGCCGCCGGCCGGCCGCTGCGACGCGGCGTCATGAGCCGCCGCCCGGTGGTGTCATCATCCCGGGCAGCCCCGCCTGCGGGTCGGTGGGCACCGGTGCCTCCGCGGGATACGGCGCACCGTGCGGGACTGGTGCCTGCTCCCCGGGTGGCGGGGCGGCAGGCGGGCCGGCGCCCGGACGCAACCGGTCGTCGCTGTAGGTGATCTCGTTGGGCCGCGCGGTGCCGCCCACGAAGGGGTTGAGCCCGATCGGCAGGAAGTTGTACTGGCGGTTCTTGATGATGGGCGCCAGGTACTGCACGCAGAGCTTGGCCGACTGCTCGGCGCCCATCCGCGACGCGGCCTGCACTGCGCCACAGAGGAATCCGACGGTGTTGGAGAAGTTGTTGAGCGCCAGCGCGGCGCTGATGCCGCCCTGGGCCGGTTGGTAGACGTTGGCGAAATTGGCCGCGGTGTTGGGTGAGATGTGCAGCGTCTGCTCGACGTCGTCGAGGCTGTCGACGATCGCGGTGGACACCGACGCCAGGCGGTCGGCGGTGACGCCGAGCGCCTCGCGGTTCCCGCCGACGAAGTCGCGCACGTCGGCGGCCGCGGTGTTGAGGTCGGCCAGCGCGCGGCCCACCTCGTCGGGGTCGTCGGCGAGCAGCGCGGTCACCGAGGCGAGATTGCGGTTGAGTTGCATCAGCAGTTCCGCACTCGAGCTCAGGCCGTCGACGAGCGCGGACAGCGAACGCACGGAGGAGAACACGTCGCCGCTGTGGTCGCCGAGCACGGACACCGCTGCGGAGAGCTCGAGGACGGTGTCGCGGATGGTGGGTCCCTCCCCGCGCACGTTGTCGGCGAGGGTGGTGACGAACTGTCCCAGCGTGCTGACGCCGCCGGGTTCGGTGGGCTGCAGCGTCGCGGTGAGCTCGGCCAGCTGCTCGCGGATGTCGTCCCACTCGACGGGCACGGCGGTGCGTGCCTGCGGGATCACGGCGTGGTCCGGTAGCGCGGCGCCCCCGGTGTAGGCCGGGGTCAGCTGGATCGCCCTTGCGGTGACGAGGGTCGGGGACAGGATCACCGCCTTGGCGTCCGCAGGCACCGGGTGACTGCCGTCGAACCAGAAGCTGACCCGCACCCGTTGCGGCTCTGCGTCGATCGCGGTGACCTCCCCGACGGGGATGCCGAGGATCCGGATCTCGTCGCCGACGTACAGGCCGTTGGTGTTCGCGAAATAGGCGGTCACGCGGACTTTCGCGGCGCCTGACAGCGGAACGACCAGCAGGCCGGCCGCCACGAGCATCACGGCGAACAAGCCGCCGGCGTAGAGCCGCAGTGCGGCAGGACGTTTCACGACCCTCCTCCCGGTGCCTGGGCGGGTGGTCCCGGCGGCGGACCACCCGGCGCCGGGGCCGGTGGCGGCGGCACGAAGGGGTAGCGGCTGCTGCCGGGTACACCGGTGATGGCCTCGGGCAGGGTGAGATTGGGCGGGCCGCCCTGACCGGTGCGGGGGTACGGCACGGGCAGCGCGGGCGTCCCCGGCTGACCGGTCTGCGGGTCGCTGAGCTCCGAGGGCGCCAGCACCGCTGGGTCGAGTCCCAGGTCGGAGAAGGCGGCGTCGACGAACGGCTGGATGAACTGGCCGGGCAGCAGATTGGCGACGTAGGCGTTGAAGAACGGTCCGGAGGAGACGGCCTCGCCGAGCGACATCTGATAGGCGTTGAGCATCGTCAGTGACGACTGGATCTGTTGTTTGCGGTTGTCGAGGATGCCGAGCACTCCGTTGACCTTCTCCAGTGCCGGCCCGATGACGCTGCGCTGTTCGGCGACGACGCCGGACAGCTGGGCGGCGAGTGCGGAGATGTGTCCCGAGAGTCCGTCGAGGGCGGCCTGCTGCTGCAGCAGCGCGGTGAGCAGGGCGTCGGTCTGCCGGACGAGGTCGACGATCTGATCGGTGCGCTGCCCGAGAACCCCGGTCGCGCGGGCGGCGTTGGCCAGCAGCGTGCGCACCTCGGTGTCGCGTTCGCCGATCACCTCCGAGAAGCGGCCGAGTCCGGCCAGGGCGGCCTGCAGAGCCGGGGGTGTCGAGGTGAACGCCTGCGACAGGGTGCCGAGTGATTCGGTGAGCCCGTCGGTGTCCAGGCCGTCGAGGGTGGTGCCGAGATCACCGAGCGCGTCGGCCAGCTGGTAGGGCGAGGTGGTGCGCTGCAACGGGATCGGCTCGCCGAGCGAGCCGTCGCCGCGGGGTGTGACCTCGAGGATCTTCGCGCCGAGCAGCGTCCTGGCCTTGATCGCCGCTTCGGAGCGGTCGCCGAGCGTCACCTCGTCCTCGACGCGGAACGTCACCAGCACCCGCGGCCCGTCGAGGCCGACGTCGAGCACCTCGCCGACCTTCAGGCCGGAAACCTGCACGGCCGCACCTGACGTCAAGCCCCCGGCTTCGGCGAAGTATGCGGAGTACTCGCTGCCGGAGTTGAAGAACGGCAGTGACTTGTACTGCAGCGCAGCCAGTGCCAGCACGACCACGGTGACGATGCCGATCACCCCGATCGGCAGGGGGTTGCGCTCCTCGAAGAACTTCATTTCGGCGCGCACCGCCCGGTGGATTGGCCGGCCACCTTCACATACACCGGCTGGCCGCCCTTCCCGTTGACCTTGAACAGCAGATCGCACAGATAGAAGCTGAAGTAGTCGCCGTAGAGCCCTTGGCGCGACAGCACCCGGTAGGCGTCGGGCAACGTCGCGAGCAGGTGGTCGACGTACTCGGCGTCCGACATCACCAGGCCGGCGGTGCGGTCGGCCTGGGCGACGACCGTCTGCAGCGGCGGCCGTGCCGCGGCGAGCAGGTCGGCCACGGTGGCCGCGGCGGCATCGGTGTACGCCAGCCCGGTGCTGATCTCGGTCCGGCGCTGCGCGAGTCCGTCGACGAGCCGGGTCAGTGACTCCACCGCGGTGTCGAACTGGCGGTCGTGTTCGGCCAGGGAGCCCAGCACGATGTTGAGGTTGGTGATCAGCTCGCCGAAGATCTGGTCGCGGTCGGCCAGCGCGCCGGTCAGCGACGCCGTCGAGGAGAGGAAGGACTCGATGGTGGGACCCTGCCCCTGGAACACGTCGACGAGCTGCTGGGACAGGTCGTTCACCTGGTCGGGGTCCAGTGCACGGAACAGCGGGCGGAAGCCCCCGATGAGTGCGTCGAGGTCGAGTGCGGGTGCGGTGCGGGCCCGGTCGATCGTGTCACCGGGGTGCAGGCGGTGCTCGCCGGCGAGGCCCTGCTGCAGTTCGAGATAGCGGCCGCCGATGAGGTTCTCGTACCGCACGACCGCCTCGGTGGTGTCGGTCAGTGCGACATCGGTTTCGATGTCGAAGTCCACCAGGACGGTCGTGTCGGGTTCGATGCTCATCCGGCGCACCTTGCCCACCTCGACTCCCGCGATGCGGACGAAGTTCCCGGCTTCCAGACCCGAGACGTTGGTGAACTCGGCGCGGTAGGTGACGGTGTCGTCGAACCGCAGCTGCCCGAAGACCGCCACCAGGGCGAACCCGCCGAGGACGCAGACGGTCGCGAAGGCGGTCAGCCGCCACAGCGCGCCGATCAGTTTGGCGTTGTGCCGCTGCGGAGTCATGGCGGCGTCCCGATCGCAGGCGCGGGCGCCGGTGGGGGCGGTGGTGGTCCCGGCGCAGGCCCCGGCGCGGGCGGGCCCTCGCCACGCACGCTCGGCGGCTCGGGGACGGCGCGTGTCACCGGGAAGTAGTTGACCCACCAGGGGTGGCCGATCCCGGGGTTGGGCCGGACGTCCAGGCCTGCCCCCCAACCGGTGTCGGTGACCAGGTACCGCACCGGGTAGTTCGCCGACGCGTCGGGCAGCGATCCGCAGCCGGGCCTGCCGCCGGGGCCGCCGGTGGCCGCCACCTTCGGCAGGTTCTCCGGATACCGGTAGGGGTCGTCGCCCAGCCCGAGGCCCGCGTCGATGGTGCCGGTCCGGCCGTTGGCGCCGATGTTGCCACCGCCGTTGTCCAGGAACCACTTCGCGCCGAGCAGTGTGCAGGTGAGGATGGGGTTGTAGCGCAGCAGCAGTGCGGTGGTGGGCTCCAGGTCGTTGACGGCGCGGACCAGGTTGTCCCGGTTGGGTGCGAGCAGGTCGATGCCCGAGCGCGCCAAACCCGAGACGTTGAGCAGCAGGCCGTCGAGGTCCGCGGTGCCCGCGACCAGGGTGTCGCCGGCGGTGGCGGCCGCGTCCAGCACGGTGAGGAGATCGCCGGCAGCTGCGCCGTAGGTGTCGCTGAAGCCGCGCAGTGCGGCGATGTCACGGGTGAGCGCCGGGCTGCGCTCGTTGAGCGCGACGACCACCGTCCGGGCGTCGCTGAGGGCGGCGCCGAGCTGCGGACCGCGGCCGCGGACACCTTCGGCGAGGGCGGTCAGGATGGCGTTGAGTTTCGCGGGGTCGATCCGTTCCAGGACGCCGACCAGGTTCTCGAACACCGTGTTGACCTCGGTGGTGACGTTGCGGGCGCGCAGCACTGCGCCGCGGGCCAGCCGGCGGGCGGTCGGTTCGGCGGGGTACACCAGGTTGACGAACTTGGCCCCGAACAGCGTGCTGGCCTGGATCTCCGCCTCGACGTTGGCGGGGATGTCGGCGATCCGTTCGGGGTCGATGTGCAGGTCGAGACGGACGTCGGAGCCGGCGCGGTCGATGCCGCCGACGCGGCCCACCGCGACCCCGCGCATCTTGACCTTGGCGCCGGACTCCATGATCAGCCCGGCCCGGTCGGAGGTCATCGTGACCGGGACGTAGGAGGTGAACCAGCCGGCGAAGGACGCCGCGGTGAGAACGAACACCACCGCGACGACGGTGAACAGGATGGCCGCCGACCACCCCGGGTGCAGCCGGCGTCTGCGCCGGTGGACCGTGCCGTTCATCCGGCGAAGTCGAAGTTGGCGGACTGGCCGTAGACGGTCAGCGAGACGCAGAGCGTGACGAGCACCGTGCAGACCAGCGAGGTGCGAACGGCGCGGCCGACCGCCTCGCCGACCCCGGCGGGCCCGCCGGATGCGGTGTAGCCGTAGTAGGTGTGCACCAGCATCACCACGGCGGCCATCAGCACGGCCTGCAGGAAGGACCAGATCAGGTCGGTCGGGTTGAGGAAGGTCCGGAAGTAGTGGTCGTAGACGCCGGTCGACTGGCCGTAGGCGACGGTGGTGCCGACCCGGGCCGCGACGAAGGACATCACCACCGCGACGCAGTACAGCGGGATCACCACCAGCACGCCGGCCACCAGTCGTGTCGACGCCAGGTAGGCCACCGACCGGATGCCCATCACCTCGAGCGCGTCGATCTCCTCGCTGATCCGCATCGCGCCGAGCTGGGCGGTGGCGCCGGCGCCGATGGTGGCGGCCAGCCCGATCCCCGCGGTCAGGGGCGCGATCAACCGCACGTTGAGGTAGGCCGACGCGAAACCGGTGAGCGCTTCGATGCCGATGCCGGCCAACGAGTTGTAGCCCTGGACCGCGATGAGCGCACCCGCCGACAGGGTGAGGAATCCGACGATGGCGGTGGCGCCGCCGACCAGCGCGAGCGCTCCGGTGCCCAGGCCCATCTGAGCGACCAGTCGCAGGATCTCCTTGGTGTAGTGGGTGAAGGCGTCGCCGGTCGCGGCGAGTGTGCGCCCGTAGAACTCGGCTTGTTCGCCGATACGGGTCCAGCCCCTGGTGTACCGGCGGACGGCGCGGCCCGCGCGCGGCATGAGTGGACTGGGGACGCTGACCGTCATCGGGCGACCTCGACGCCGACGGCGGTGACGATCACGTTGATCACGAACAGTGCGACGAAGGAGTAGACGACGGTCTCGTTGACGGCGTTGCCGACGCCTGCCGGTCCGCCGCCGACCGAGATGCCCTTGTAGCAGGCGATCAACCCGGCGGACAGGCCGAAGAGGGCGGCCTTGACCGCGGAGACCACCAGCTCGGACAGGCCCGTCAGCAGGGTGAGCCCGGCGGCGAACGAGCCGGGGGTGACGTTCTGCCCGTACACCGAGAAGACGAAGCCGCCGATCAGGCCGGTCAGCGTGACCAGCGACGACAGCAGCAACGCGGCCACGGTGGCCGCGAGCACCCGCGGCACCACCAGCGTCTGCACCGGGTTGATCCCGAGGACGCGCAGCGCGTCGAGTTCTTCCCGGATGGTGCGCGCCCCGAGGTCGGCGCACATCGCGGTGGCGCCGGCGCCCGACACCACGAGCACGGTGACCAGCGGGCCGATCTGGGTGACGGCGGCCAGCGCGGTGCCGCTGCCGGAGAAGTCGGCCGCCCCGAACTCCAGCAGCAGGATGTTGAGCGTGAA
Organism: [Mycobacterium] manitobense; assembly: GCF_025821665.1. Classification (GTDB taxonomy): domain Bacteria; phylum Actinomycetota; class Actinomycetes; order Mycobacteriales; family Mycobacteriaceae; genus Mycobacterium; species Mycobacterium arseniciresistens. The sequence goes on along the minus strand of NZ_JACKSJ010000051.1, from coordinate 26,247 downwards.
GACACCCAGCACGGTGAACGGGATGGCCAGCATGATGGTCGGCAACAACGACACCCTGGCGACGAACCAGGTCTGGAGTGCGAATTCCTGCCAGGCGAAGGGCCTTCGCACGCTGAGGCAGGCGGTGTCGAGCGCCATGGCGAAGAAGCGGCCGATCTCGCGCACCGGTGTGCCCAGTGCCCCCGCACCGCTCACCGCCCCGCTCCCCGCGTTCGCGCAACCACTCGCCACTCCTCCTCAAAGTCACCAGGTGACTTGGTGATGTATACCACTTCCGCAGGGCTTAAAGAGAGGAAATTTCTAATTTCGGCGTCGTGACGGACGGCCGCACCTGAGTTTCCTGGGGCCTGCCGTCATACTTGGGTGCTACCGAGGTGGCCGGCGGAAGGGCTGGGGATGGTCAAGGGCGCGACGACACGTGCCGCGCGCGGCGAACCGGTCCGGCGGGCCAGGCAGGCGCGCAGTCAGGAGACGCTCGACCGCTTCCTCGATGCCACCGAGGAACTGCTGCACCACAAGCTTTTCCACGAGATCGGCGTGATGGAGATCATCGAGCGCTCGGGCCGCACGGTCGGATCGTTCTATGCGCGCTTCGACGACAAGTACGCGGTGCTGCGACTGCTGCGCGAGCGCACGGAGGAGCGGGCCCGCTCGACACTGCACGCCGTGATGCGACCCGAGGCGTTCGCCGAGGCCGGGGCCGAGCAGATCATCGGCACCGTCGTGCGCACCATGCTCGCCACGTATCGCGACCTGGGGCCGGTCTACCGCGCCACCGCCGCGCAGGCCTGCGTCGACGAGGAGTTCCGTGCGCACCGCCAGGAGATGTTCCGCATGGTGGCGGCGCGGTACGCCGAACTGCTGCTCGTCCACCGCGACCGGATCGGCGCGCCCGATCCGGAGCGGGCGGTCGACCTCGGCTTCGCGCTGATGGTGGGCCTGCTCGATCAGCGTCTGCTGTTCGGTCCGCTCGGTGTCACCGATGTCGGTGAGGACGCACTCGCCGACGAGATGGCGGCGGTGGCAGTGGGACTGCTCGACTTGCGGTGACTTTGCGGAACTCACACTGACCGTTGACTCGTCGATGGTCCGGCTCTACAGTCGGCACGAATTAGAAATTGTTTCTAAAACTAGGCGGGTCGATGAACAGGGTCGCGATCGTCGGGGCGGGCCCGGGCGGGATGAGCGCCGCACTGGCGCTGCACCGGGCCGGCTTCAGGGTGGACCTCTACGAGAGGCGCGCTGCGGTGTCGGCTGTCGGTTCCGGCTTGAGCCTGACCACGCCGCCGCTGCTAGCGCTGCGCGCGCTCGGGGTGGACATCGACAACCTGGGGGCCTCGGCCCGGCTAGGGTTCAGTCGCTACGACGGGCGCCCCCGGGCCGACTTCCCCGCCATTCCGGAGCTCGAAAGCGACTTCGGCGCAACGTTCTTCGGGCTGTTGCGGCCTGACCTCTACGAACGCATGCACGCCGCGCTGCCGCCCGGCGTGCTGCATCTGGAGCACCGTTTGGTCGGCTTCGAGCAGGACGCGTCCGAAGTGCGCCTCTACTTCGCCGACGGGACGAGCGCCGCCGCCGACGTGCTGATCGGGGCGGACGGCATCAACTCCGTCGTGCGGCGAAACAGCTTCGGCGACAGCCGGCTCAACTACCACGGCTTCGCGTGCTGGCAGGGCTACTGCGAAGTCGACGGTCCCGATCGTGGCGAGGGCCGGATCTGTCACGATCGCGACTCCCAGGCCAGCTGGTCGCCGATCCTGCACAAGGGTCGGCCCGCCTGGCAGTGGTGGGTGCTCGAACCGTGGCCCCGAGGGGTGGCCTTCACCGGTGACGGCAAGCGCCGGCTCGAGCGCAAGCTCGAGAACTGGGTCGACCCGCTGCCGGAACTGGTGCGCGCCACGGCATCCGATCGCATACTCCGCCGCGAGATCGTCGACCGGCCACGGCTGCGCCGCTGGATCGACGGTCGGGTGGTGGTGCTCGGGGACGCCGCACATCCGACGTCGCCGTACGCCGCCTACGGCGCGGGCATGGCCATCGAGGACGGTTACTACCTCGGGCGGCATCTGACGGGGCGCCCGCTCCATGACGCGCACGAGCTCGGGCTTGGTCTGCGCGCCTTCGAGGGGCAGCGGGAGGCGAGGACGGCGCGCACCGCCTGGTTCGCCCGCACCCTCGGCCGGGCCTACCACTCACAGAACCCGCTCTGGCAGCGGTTCCGCGACTTCACGCTCGACCACACCCCCATCCCGCGGCACCTGCTCGTGGCGGGCTACACCCGCTCCCTGCGGCAGGAGATGAGCTACCTGTGACGCTCACCCCGATGCGCCGCGCGGTGGCCGCCGCGATGACCGCCAGCGCTGCGGTGCCGCAGTTCACGCTGGAGGCCTGCGTCGACGCCCGGGCGGCGCGCACGCCGACGGCGGGCGGCAGCGTCGAGGACGTCGTGGTGGCGGCGGCAGCGCACACGCTGCGGGATCACCCACGCCTCAACGCCTCGTTCACCACGTCACCGCGTGACGCCATCACCGAGCACGCCGACGTCAACGTCGGTGTCGCAGTGGCGGTCGACGACGGCATCGTCGCCCCGGCGATCCGGCACGCCGACCGCCTGACCGTCGGTGAGATCCGCGCCGAACGCCGCAGGCTCACCGCCGCCGCCCGCGAGGGCACGCTGCGGCCCGCCGAGCTCTACTCGGCCACCTTCACGGTATCCAACCTCGGCGGGCACGGGATCAGTCGCTTCCGCGCACTGGTGATCCCGCCGCAGGCCGCCATCCTCGCCGTCGGCGCGCTCGACGCCGAGCAGCGGATGTGGGTCAGCCTGTCGGTCGACCACCGCGTCACCGACGGAGTCCCGGCCGCCCGATTCCTCACCGATCTCGTCCACCGCATCGAAACGGGGTTCGTATGACCGACGTCAAATTCCTGACCGCGTGCCGGCCGATGCCGCACGTCACCAGGCGCGAGATGCACCAGTACTGGGACGAGCAGCACCTGCCGCTCTCGCTGTCTGTGCGCCGTGCGCTCGCCCTGCTCCACAAGGAACACGCCTACACCGTGGAGGACTACCTGCTGCACGACGAGCTGTGGGGTGAGGGCGCCGAAAGTCCCTGCGGCTATGACCAGTTGAGTGTGCACTGGCTGGACGGCGACACCGCGGCGGCGACCCTGACCTCACCGGCCGCGGCACAGGCCATGCGCAAGCTGGGCGTCGACGAGCAGCACATGACCGACCTCACCCGGTCGCCTGCGTGGTTCGCCGAGGAGCGCGTGGTCGTCGAGCGCGGACCCGGCCGCACCGTCGCGCTGCCCGGTGGCCCCTACCTGAAGTTCTACTCGGGCTGGTACGCACGCGAGGACGTCGGCCGCACGGAGGCACACGGGGTCTACCGCGAACAGCACGCCGCCCTGGTCGCATCGGTGGCCGACGATCTCGGCCTGGCCCGCTACGTGCAGAACGCCAACGTCTACGACCCGATGATCGAGGAGATGTCGCGCTCGCAGCGCGGCACGGGTCCGACCGGTTTCGACGGCCTCGACGAACTTGTCTGGCTGCGCGATGATCTCGTCCGCGCGCTGGCCACCACACAGGGCCGCCAGGCCGCCGAGTCCATCCGGGAGAGCCAGCACACCTTCGCCGACCGGTCGGTGTCGCCCACCTGGTTCGCCGTCGAACGTCTGCTGTACTAGGCGCCGCGTGAAGGTCATCGTCGTCGGGGCCGGCATCGGCGGCCTGTTCGCCGGCATCGCGTTGCGCGAAGCGGGATGTGACGTCACGGTCTACGAGCGCTATCCCGAGCCCAGAGTGGTCGGTGCGGGCCTCACGCTCTGGGCCAACGCCCTGAAGCTGTTCCGCCGCTACGGGGTCCTCGACGAGGTCATCGGCCGGGCCGGCGCCTGCGAGCACAGCGAGTTTCGCACCGACCGCGGGCACACCCTGTCCCGGGTGGCGCTCGGTGAACTCGTCGAACGCTTCGGCCTTCCGACGGTGTGCGTGCACCGCCACGTGGTGACCGACACCCTGCTGCGCAGGTTCGGCTCCGAGCGGCTGGTGCTCGGCCACGAACTGGTCTCGGTCCACCAGGACGACGCCGGCGTGGCGGCCCAGTTCGCCGACGGTGAGACGGTCACCGCCGACGTCCTGATCGGCGCCGACGGCATCCACTCCGTGGTGCGCTCGGCGCTGTTTCCCCATCTGACACCGGTTTACGACGGCCAGACCGTGTGGCGTGGGATGGTCGACGCCGCCGGGCTGCCCGCCACCTCGTTCGTCGCATTCGGGCGCGGGAGTCGCGCGGGCTGGAGCCCGATGGGCGACGGGCAGGCGTACTGGTTCGGCGCCCGGTTCCAGCCGGCCGGCATGCCGGACCGGTTCGGCAGTGTCAAGGCCGACCTGCTCGATGAGTTCGGTGACTGGGCGGCACCCATCGCCGAACTGATGGCGGCCACCCCGGAGGACGCCATCGTGCGCAGCGACGTGTACGCGGTGCCGCGGCTGCCGTCCTGGGCGACAGGCCGCATCGCCCTGCTCGGGGACGCCGCCCACGCCATGGCGCCGCACGTCGCCCAGGGCGCCTGCCTGGCGGTGGAGGACGCCACCGTGCTGGCGTTGCGCCTCGCCGGTGAGTCCACCCCGCAGGCGGCGCTGCAGCGGTACTCCGACGAACGCCGCGCCCGGGTGGGAATCGTGCTCGACGAGGCCGACGGCGTGGGCCGGCTGGCCGCCATGAACGGGCCGGTGTCGTCGCGGCTGCGCAACGCCGCGCTGCGACTGATCCCCGGCCGGATGCTGTTGTCCGGATTCGCCAGACCCGCCGCATACGAGGTGACGACATGACCGAAGAGCTGATATGACCGCCGACCTGAACATCGGACTGACGCTGGGGTACTGGCAGAAGCACACCGAGGATCTCACCGACACGGTGCTGGCCGCCGAACGGCTCGGCTACGACTCCATCTTCACCGCCGAGGCCTACGGCTCCGACGCGCTGACACCGCTGGCCTGGTACGGCGCCCGCACCACGCGGATCAAGCTCGGCACAGCGGTCGCCCAGGTGTCCGCACGCACCCCGACCGCCACCGCGATGCACGCCATGACGCTCGACGGCCTGTCCGGCGGGCGCGTCATCCTCGGCGTCGGGGTGTCCGGCCCGCAGGTGGTCGAGGGCTGGTATGGCCAGCCCTTCGCGCGGCCGCTGGCCCGCACGCGGGAGTACATCGACGTCATGCGGCAGGTCTGGGCCCGCGAGGCGCCGGTCACCAGCACGGGCGCGCAGTACCCGCTGCCGTACCCCGGCGGCACCGGCCTCGGCAAGCCGCTCAAGTCGATCGTGCACCCGGTGCGCCCGCGGATCCCGGTCTACCTCGGGGCCGAGGGCCCGCGCAACGTCGCCCTGGCCGCCGAGGTCGCCGACGGCTGGATCCCGTTCTTCCTCGACCCCGGCAAGGTCGACGCCATCTACGGCGACGCCCTCGCCGGACGCCCGGCCGGCTTCGACATCGCCGCGCCGGTCACCACCGTCGTCACCGACGACCTCGACACGGCGCTGCTGACCGCCAAGATGCCCCTGGCGCTCTACATGGGCGGCATGGGCGCGAAGGACCGGAACTTCCACCGCGATCTCATCGGCCGCCTCGGTTACGCCGAGGCCGCCGAACGCGTGCAGGAACTGTTCCTGGCGGGCCGCCGCGAGGAGGCGCTGCGCGCCGTGCCCGACGAACTCGCCGACGCCACCTCGCTGCTGGGGCCGATCGAGCGCATCAAGGAGCGGATCCAGCTGTGGCGCGAGTCGCCGGTGACCACCATCCTGATCGGCGGCGTCCGCGACGAACCGACGCTGCGCGCGCTGGCCGAGGCGCTGCGGAACTAGATCCGTCGCGAAGAGCCTGCCCAGAACGTCTCGCGGATTTGGCGTTTGAGCACTTTGCCCGCCGCGCTGCGCGGCAGTTCCGGCCAGATCTCGACGCGCTTGGGGCACTTCACCCCGCTCAAACGTTCGCGGCTGTGCGCGATCAGCTCCTCTGCGCCGACCGCCCGCCCTTCGATCAGTTCGACCACGGCGGTGACGGCCTCGCCCCAGTGCGGGTCCGGTGTGCCGATCACAGCGCACTGGGCGACGGCGGGGTGGGCCAGCACGACGTTCTCCACCTCGGCGGAGAACACGTTGAAGCCGCCGGTGACGATCATGTCCTTCTTCCGGTCGACGAGGTAGACGTAGCCGTCGTCGTCGATGCGGCCCACATCGCCGGTGTGGTGCCAACCGTGCGCGCGCACCGAGGGATCGACGTCCCCGAGGTAGCCCTCCATCACGAGTGCGCTGCGCACCACCAGCTCCCCCACCTGACCGTTCGGCAGCAGTCCGCCGTCGTCGTCCATCACCGCCAGCCGCGTCACCACCGACGGCCGGCCGCAGGACTGCAGCCGGTGCGGTGCGGTGTCCAGCGCCTCGAGGTGCTCGGCGGAGCTGAGCACCGTGCAGATCATCGCCGCTTCGGACTGGCCGTAGAGCTGCACCATGCAGGGCCCGAAGACGTCGATGGCCTGCCGAAGCCTGTCCGTCGCCATCGGCGCCGCGGCGTAGACGAACGCGCGCAGCGACGAGTAGTCGCGATCCCGCACGGTCGGATCGGCGAGCAGCATGTAGATCGCGGTCGGCGGGAGGAACAGGAAACTCACCCGTTCCCGTTCGATGGTGTCGAGGATGGCGGTGGTGTCCACTCCCCGCTGCAGCACGATGGTGCCGCCACGGGCCATCACGGGGAAGCACAGAATTCCCGCGGCGTGGGTGATGGGTGCGGCGGCGAGATAGACCGGCGGGCAGCCGATGTCGACGTGCGCCAGCAGCGCCGTCGTCATGGCCTCGACGTTGCGGGCACTGGCCACCACCGCCTTGGGCCGGCCGGTGGTGCCGCCGGTGAATCCGAGGATCGTCTCGCGCGCCGGGTCCTCCGGTGGGTCGGGCACCGGGCCGCTGCCGTCGGGCAGCGCGGCGAGGGAGATCACCGATCGGATTGTGGGAACGGAATTCTGGAGCCGCTGCGCGGTGGCCGCCATGGCCGGGTCGTGGAACAGTACGGCGCAATCGACCATGGCGAGCTGCTCTTCGAGCTCACTGGCGCTCGCGCGGACGTTGACGGGCACCCAGGTAGCGCCACATCGAAGGGCGCCGAGGACGGCCAGCAGGGCCGTCGCGCTGTTCGGTCCGAGGACTGCCACCCGCGTCCCCGGAGCGACACCGATGTCGATCAGCCCGGCCGCGATCCGGTGCGATGCCCGCACCACCGTGGTGTAGGTCAGCCGGTGGTCGCCGTCGATCAGGCACACACCGTCGCGAGAGATCAGCGCCCCGCGGTCGAGGTAGTCGATGAGTCGCATCTCAGGGCCGGCCCGGCCCTGACACCGGCCGGGCGCCCGGCCCGGCGTGCCGGTGGAGCCAGGGCAGGATCACCGATTCCGCCACGGGCAGCGCCGACACCGAGGTGTGCGCATCCGCGCCCGTCTCGGGTCCCAGCTCGACGAGCTGCTTGTCGGGCACCGTCAGCAGATCGAACATCTCCCGGGTGAGGCGCTGCCACGACGGCGGTTCTGCGGTGCCGCAGACCAGCAGCACCGGCCCGGTGATGGCGGCGATCATCTCGGGGGTCACGGTGAATTCGGCCATGTCGTCGAGGATCTGGCTGTACCGCTGCACCGGTGCGGTGTAGTCGCCGCCGCGGCGGCCCCACCAGTGGAACGAGAAGTCGATCGCAGGCAGGTGGCGCAGGCTCTCGATGTGGGCGTCGACCTCGTCGCGGCTCGCGCCGCCGTCGAGCATCTCGCCGACGCCGGCCACCGACCGGGGCAGCTCGACCAGGTCGTGCAGGGAGGCGTCGAACACCCAGCCCCGCACCCGGTGGTCGTGCGCGGCGGCGCGGGGTCCGAAGTAGCCGCCTGCGGAGAAGCACACGCACCACAGATTGTCGGCGTCGACGCCGGGCACCTCGGTCAGCGCGTCGAGCATCGCGCCGAACGGAACCTCGGCGTCGGCGCGGTATTTCGACACCTCGTTGAGCCCGAGTGAGCCGACCTGGCCCGGCAGTTCCACCAGCGCCACGTTGTATCCGCGGTCCAGCAGCGATCCCGCGCCGTAGAAGAAGTTCTCCTCGCACACCACGTCGGCCCCGCCGATCATGATCACCGTCGGGTACCGCTCCGGTGTCGCCGAGCCGGGCAGGAAGTACATCGGCATCCGCACGCCGTCGCAGTGGTACTCGAGCTGCTGTCCCGGTGGGTCGGCGAGCTCGCACACCCGTCCGAACGCGGCGCGCAGTTTCGCGTAGACGACGGGGCGGCGCTCGTCGAACCCGTGCAGGAACTGGTCGCTGGCGTGGTGGTAGTTCGCCGCACGCAGGTAGGCCCGGCGTGCGTCGATCACCGACTCCGGTTGTGCGGCCAGCTCATCGGCGCGTTGCGTGAGTCCGTCGGCGAATGTGGACCAGGCCCGGTGCCAGCTCTCCACGTCGCCGTCGGTGATGTCGGAGACGATGGCCAGCACCTCGCCGACCGTGGCGCCGCCCTGGGATGCGTAGCCGAGGTAGCGGATCAGGTTGAAGTCGAGCCACGGATCGGTGAAGAGTCCGAAGTGCCTGCTGGCCATGTCGATGGAACTCACGATGGTGCCTCCGCGGTCGGGGTGTCGTGAAAATAGAAACAATCTCTAGTTTCCCTGTCAAGCATGCGCGGCGTGCGCTAGATTGACCAAGTCACCAGGTGAGTTAAGGAGCAGCAGTGGAAGATCTCGTCATCACCGTGACCTGCGACTCGAGCATGTCCTACCCCGGCAATCCGCACATGCCGGCGATCGAGGACACCGAGGCGATCGGTCAGCAGTACATCGACGCCGTCAACGCCGGCGCCACCATCTGTCACCACCACGGGGTGCACTATCTCGAGACCGAGATGGGACCCGACGGCAAGAAGCTCTCCACCGTCGACCACGAGGGGTGGCAACGTCTTTCGGACAAGATCCGCTCGGTGGGGACGGACCCGATCATCCAGTACGGGATCGCCAGCGCCCGGCTGCCCGAGAAGATCGAGTTGATGAAGCAGGGCCCGGACATGATGTCCTACGCCTTCAACGTCCACGACGAGTACTTCAGGCCGGACCCCGCGTTCCCGGCCAACGAGATGTACTCGCTGCACCCGCGCGACGAACTCGAGGAGGCCAGCCGGGCGGCCGCGGAGCACGGGGTGAAGCTGGAGATCGAGTGCTTCTACTCCGGCGCCTTCTGGAACCTCGAGTTCATCCGGGACATGGGCCTGCTCGCCGACCCGGTCTGGGCCACCCTGTTCCTGGGCTGGCCGGGCGGTGCGTGGACCCCGCCGACACCGAAATCACTGGTGTACCTGGTGGATCACCTGCCCGCGGGGGTGAACTGGAACGTCTCCATCATGGATCCCGCCACCCAGTGGCCGCTCGCGGCGATGGCGATCGGGATGGGCGGCCATGTCCGGGTCGGCTGGGAGGACAATCCGTACCTGCCCAACGGCGACCTGTCCAAGAGCAACGCCGAACTCGTCGAGGTCGTGGTGCGGATGGCGGAGACCATGGGGCGCCCGGTCGCGAGCACCGAGAGCGCGCGGCGAATCGTGTTCGGCGCCAACGGCCCGGCGGACACCTCCGCACCGCGATGAGACTCCTACGACTCGGCCCGGCGGGCGCCGAGCGCCCGGGAGTCCTGGTCACCGACTCCGACTACATCGACGTCTCCGACCGGTTCGGCGACTTCGACGGCGCGTTCTTCGCCGCGGACCGGTGGGCGGAGCTCGCCGACCTGGTGCACCAGCGGGCCGCCGCCGGGATGAGCCGCCCGATCGGCGACACCCGGATCGGCTCGCCGATCGCACGGCCGCACCAGATCCTCTGCGTCGGGCTGAACTACGCCGAACACGCCGCGGAGTCCGGCGCCGCGGTGGCTGACGAGCCGGTGATCTTCACCAAGGCGCCCAACAGCATGTGCGGCCCGAACGACCCGATCGTCAAGCCGCTCGGCGGCGACAAGCTCGACTACGAGGTGGAGCTCGGTGTGGTGATCGGCGCCCGCGCCCGCTATCTGCCCGACGACGACGCGGCCGCAGCGGTGATCGCGGGCTTCGTCCTGGTCAACGACGTCAGCGAGCGAGCCTTCCAGCTCGAGCGCGACGGCCAGTGGGTGAAGGGCAAGTCCTGCGAGCACTTCAACCCCTGCGGTCCGGTGCTCGTCACCCGGGACGAAGTCGGCGACTGGAGTGACCTGGAGTTGTGGCTGACGGTCAACAATGAGGAGCGGCAACGGTCTTCGACCCGGCACATGGTGTTCGGGGTGTTGACGCTGGTGCGCTACCTGAGCCAGTTCATGGTGCTCGAGCCCGGCGATCTGCTCAACACGGGGACGCCGTCCGGTGTGGCGCTCGGGTGCCCCGACTACGGCTATCTGCAGGCCGGGGACGTCGTCGAGCTGGGCATCACCGGACTCGGGACGCAGCGCAGCGTCGTCGTCGAAGCGAAGGAGTGGATGTGCGGGTAGAGGTGCGGCTGCCGCAGTGGGGCATGGGCATGACCGAGGGCGAGGTGCTCGAGTGGCTCAAGGAGGTCGGCGACGACGTCGCCGAAGGTGAGGGCCTGGTCGAGATCGAGACGGCCAAGGTCAACGAGGTCCTCGAATCGCCGGCCGGCGGAAAGCTGGTCGAGATCCTGGCCGAAGTGGGCGAGGTCAAGGAGGTGCGCGCGGTGCTGGCGATCATCGACACCGGCGCGGAATGAGCCGTGATGACCCCACCCGGGACGTTCGACGTCTACGAGCAGCAGCTGGACTGGGTTCCGGTGTCCGAGCTCTACGGCTTCGACGCCGCGGTGCCCTCGGCCATCGGCAATCTCGGTAAGTACCTTGGCCGTCCCGATCATCCCGAGGGCCCGTGGTTCTACCTGATCAAACATCCGCCGTATGTGCGGGTTCCGCGACATGCGCACTCCCACGCGGTGTGCCACTTCCTGTTGACCGGCTCCTGGCTGGTGGGCGACGACGAGGGCGAGCTGCGGCTGCCCGGCTTCTTCCACCACGAGGAGGCGGGCGCGTTCTGGGGGCCGATGCGCTCGGGGCCCGAGGGATCGACGTTCATCGCGGTCTACGACGGCCGGCCCGACTTCCTGCTCGCCCACGGGCGGGAGCCGGGCTACACCGATTCGCACGCCGACACCCATGTTCCCCCCGACCGAGAGGACTGACGTTGTCCGACATCACCGTGTTGACCGAGATGTACCGGCGGATGCAGCGCATCCGGATGTTCGAGGAGGCGGTGCAGCAAATGGCCGCCCGCGGCGAACTGCCCGGATCGATCCACCTCAGCATCGGTCAGGAAGCGCAGATCGTGGGGGCCTGCATGGCGCTCGGCGACCGCGACTACATCACCGGCAACCACCGTTCCCACGGCCACCCGATCGGCAAGAACGCCTCGCTGCGCGGGCTGATGGCCGAACTCCTCGGCCGGTCGACCGGGGTGTGCCGGGGCAAGGGCGGCTCCATGCACCTGGCGGACTTCAGCGTCGGGTCCCTGGGTGAGAGCGCGATCATCGCCGGTGGCGTGCCGGTGGCCACCGGCGCCGCACTGTCGGCCAAGGTGACCGGCAACGGCCGCATCGCACTGGCGTTCTTCGGCGACGGCGGCGCCAACCAGGGCGTGCTCTACGAGAGCATGAACATGGCCGCGGTGTGGGACCTGCCGGTGATCTTCCTGTGCGAGAACAACCGGTACGCCTCGCTGACACCACTGACCGAGGTCACCCGCCACACCCGAATCGCAGATCGAGCAACGGGATTCGGACTACCCGGGGTGTGCGTGGAGGACGGCCAGGACGTCGAGGCGGTGCACGCCGCCGTCAGTGCGGCCGCTGAACGCGCTCGGGCCGGCGACGGCCCCACCCTGATCGAGGTGCTCACCTACCGCTACCGCGACCATTCCGAGGGGCTGCGGTTCCGCGACGCATACGCCGGCGCGACTCGCGACGCCGACGAACTCGCCTCCTGGCGGGCCCGCGACCCCATCCTGATCGGCGCCGGGCGGCTCGCAGAACTCGGCGCCTCAGCGGCGGACATCGCCGCCGTCGACGACGCCGTGCGCGCCGAGATCGAGGACTGCGTGCAGTTCGCGCTCGACAGTCCGCTGCCCGAGGCGGCCGCGGCGTTCGACGACCTGTACACCGACCGGGTGGTCGCCGCGCCGGTGGGAGCACTCTGATGGCGCGGATGAACTTCCTGGCGGCGATCGCGGCGGCCCAGCGCGAAGCGCTCAGCGAGGACGACCGGGTGGTGCTGATGGGCGAGGACGTGCGCGCCAACCTCTACGGCACCGCACCGGGATTCGTCGAGCAGTTCGGCCTCGACCGGGTCATCAACCTGCCGATCTCGGAGGCCGGCTTCACCGGTGTGGCGATCGGCGCGGCGATGACGGGCCTTCGGCCGATCCTCGACTACAGCTACGCCACCTTCATGTACCTGGCGATGGACCAGCTGGTGAACCAGGCGGCCAAGAGCCGCTACATGTTCGGCGGCCAGGCCAGCATCCCCGTCGTCTTCCGGGCGAGCATGTGGTACGGCGCGTCCTCGGCCGCCCACCATTCCGACCGGCCGTACGCGATGTTCATGGGGGTGCCCGGACTGAACATCGTCGTGCCGTCGGGACCGGCGGAGGCCAAGGGGCTGATGCGCACCGCCGTCGCGTGCAACGACCCGGTGCTGGTCTTCGAGGACGCGACACTGTGGTCGCGCAAGGAGGAGGTCCCCGACGGGCCCTACTCGATCGAGTTCGGCGTGGCCAACGTGGTTCGCCCCGGCGACGACGTCACCGTGGTGGCGATCGCCGGCGCCGTGCAGCACGCGACGAAGGCCGCGAACGAGCTGGAGGCTGCGGGTATCTCGGTGGAGCTCATCGACCCGAGGACGTTGGCGCCGCTCGACACGGACACCATCGTCGGGTCGGCCGCCAGGACCGGGCGCCTGCTCGTCGTGGACCCTGCCCAACGCACCTGCGGCGCCGCCGCCGAGATCGCCGCAGTGGTCGCCGAACGGTGCGCAGGGGAGCTGCGCGCACCGGTCCGCCGGCTCACGGCTCCCGACGTGCACGCGCCGTTCAGCCCGGCGATGGAGAAGCCGCTGTATCCGGGAGTGGCGTCGATCGAGGCAGCGGTGCGCGAGCTGGTGGCGCTCTGAGTCAGTCCCCGTCCATGCGGAGGTCGGCGGCGATGCGTATCGCCCGCGGGTCCGACAGCCGCAGCCGCGCCAGCTCGGGATCGTCGGTGAAGTACCGGCGCTGGTGGTCGAGGTAGTCCGACATCGCTGCGCGCGAGGCGTCGGCGTCGCCGGCCCGGACGGCTTCGAGGATCTTGCGCCGGTCGGGCTGGAACTCGGTGGTGCGCTGCTGCCAGTAGCGGATACCCCTGGCGCGCAGCACCTTGAACTGCATGTGCATGATCAGCGACACCAGCACGGTCTCGATGGCGGTGGCGAGCGCGTTGTGCGCGGCCCGCGACAGCGCGATCTGGAAACCGGTGACGGCGCCGATGAGTGCGTCGTGGTCACGCAGCGCCGCAACGTCTTCCAGCACCTCGTAGGTGGCCTCGAGTTGCTCGAGGTCGGCGTCGGTGGCCGTGTCCGCCGCGGCGTGCGCCGACATCAGGCCCAGCGCGGTCCGGACGTCGAGCGCCTCGAGCAGTCCGACGTCCTGCATCTGCATCAGGATCTGCAGTGCCGTGCCGACGAGGAAATTGCTGTCACCGCGGACGTAGGCGCCGCTGCCGTGCCGCACCTCGACCAGGCCCATGGCGGCCAGCGCACGGATCGCCTCGCGGATCGTGGGCTGACTGACGCCGAAGTGCTCGGCGAGCGCACGCTCGTTGGGCAGCCGGGCGCCCTGGGGCAGCCGCTGGGTGACGATGTCACTGCGCAGCGATTCGATGATGCCGTCCGCCGCCTTGACCGACCGGGCGGCGGTGGGAAGGCTCACCGCTGGTTTGCGCGTCGTCGCCATCGTCGCCTCCGGTGAAGTGAACAAGTCACCAGGAGTATATGGACGTCACCGGATCAGCGCTGCGGTCCACGCCGAGGCGGCGGGCCGGTGGTCGCGGGCCCCGCGAACGCCTGCGCGTGCAGCATCCACTCCCGCGCCGGGCCGTCGCTGACCACCAGGTCGGTGTCGTCGACGTGCCTGCGCTGGGTGACGACGAGGCAGAAGTCGACTGCCGGCCCGTCGATCCGGCCCACCTCGTCGCTTCCCGAGCACCACGGCTCGCCCGATGGTCCGGTCAGGTTCAGCTCGACATCACCGGCGGGAGGCGGCATCCCGCGATTGACGAAACTCCATCCGCGGGTGGCGATCCCGAGCCGGACGATGTGTCGGAGTCGCACGGTGGGCGCGCGGGTCACACCGAGTGCGTCGACCACATCCTGGCCGTGCGTCCAGGTCTCCATCAGGCGCGCAGTGATGAAGGACTTCGCGCTCATCGGCGGCCCGAACCACTCCAGCCGCGCCTTCTCGTCCGGCATCCCGCGTGCGGCCGTCAGGAGCGCCGACGACTTCTCGCGCCACAGGCCGACCAGGTCCGCCGCCGGGAGATCGCGGCGCAGCGTCAACTCGTCGGCCCGGTCCAGCTGCGGGAGCAGAGCGTTGCGCAACGCCACGAACTCGTCGGGCGCCACGATGGCCAACCGCGCGGCGTCGTCGAAGTAGGCCAGGTGGGCGACCTGGTCGGCCGCGGTCCAGCCGGGACTCGTGGTGGGCCGATCGAGCTCCGACGGGGACACCGCGTCGAGCACCGTTGCCAGAGAGGCGTGTTCGTCACCCAGGTCGTCGATGAGATCGCCGAGCTCAGCCATCCTGTTTGCTCCTCACGCCGTCGAGCACGATGTCCAGGACCGCGTCGGCCGCCTGCTTCGGCGACGACCCCAGCGACGGGGACACCTCCGGTCCGAACAGCAGCCCACCGAGGCCGGCCATCACCCGTGCGACGGCGGGTGTGGGTATCCCCCGCACGTCCCCCCGTTCGGCGGCCACCTCGAGCAGCGCGTGCGTCACCCGGTACAGGTGCTCGTTGTGTTCGCGCTGCAGATTCGCCGCCTCAGCGACCGCCGCCAGGTCGCGCGCGAAGGCGGGCGTCGTCCGGCTCACGGCGACGGTGGCCGCCCGCAGATAGGCCCGGATCGCCTCCAGCGGAGCCATATCCGGCCGGATGGCGCCGCGAGCGGCCCGGCCGATCCTGCCCAGCTTGCGGTCGACCGCCGTCAGCACCAACCGGTCACGCGTCGGCGCGATCGAATACAGCGTGCGCAGCGAGCACTGCAGTGAGGAGGCGATCTCGGTCATGGTCAGGTGCGCGAACCCGTCGTCGACGAGGTCGCCGAGCCGGTCCAGCAGATCGGACTGCCGCGCGGTCAGGTCGCGGCCGTCGTCGCGGTCGACCATCGGCTGCGGGCTCGGCACGTCGTCCAGATGCCGGCGCAGGTCGTCGAGCAGGTCACGGCGCGTCATCGACACCTCACCCGCTCACCGTCGAGCAACGCGCGCGGGATGTCCACTTCCCTCGCCCGGAGCCACTCGCCCAGACCCTTGGCCTGGGGGTCGAGCCGCGCGCACGCGCCGACCCCGTCCTCCAGCAGTCCGGAGATCACGAAGTTCAACGCCCGCAGGCGGGGCAGCCGGTGCCGCACCACCGGGAGGCCGGCCACTTCGGGCAGCAGCGCGCGGAGTCGCTCGACGGTGAGGAACGCGTCGAGCCAGCGCCAGGCGGCGTCACTGCGGACGAACACCCCGACGTTGGCGTCGGCCCCCTTGTCTCCCGATCGTGCGCCTGCCACCCGCCCCGGCGGCGCGCGTGTCAGCGGTCCCGGATGGGGCGGGGGTTCGGGCGGATCGTCGCCGCGGGCCGGCGGCGGCCGCCGCAGCGCGGGGTCGACCTCCTCGGCGAGGAACGACTCGCCGCCGAGCAGCTGTACGCGCTGCCGCACCTCGGTCGCGTCCACCAGCGCGGGCCGGAACACCCCGAATCGGGCCGGCCGCGTGACGGTCTCGCCCGGCATGAACATGCCCGGGATGGTCGCGAGCGCCATCTCGAGCACAGCGTCGGACACCGCCGGTCCGAGCTTCGCGCCGTCGGCGTCCTTGAGGGTCAGCCGCCAGGTGGACACCGCTTCGGCGTTGGTCTGCGGGTCCCTGCTGCCCGTGCGGTCCACGCGGGTGGTGACGCCGGTGTAGTCGGACGGCGCATGCCTGCACGCGGTCCAGAAGGCGCGTTCGAGCACAGCCACCTTCGCGTCGACGTCGAGCCCGGTCACCGCAACCGCCACATCCTGGCGGTAGCCGCCCCATTCGGTCAGCGACACCTTGTAGGTGGGTGGCGGCGGCTCGCCGGTCGCGCCGCTGACTTCGACGCGATCGGGCGCGCACTGGCGCAGTGTCACGGTGTCGAACCGGGTGGTGACGTCCGGGCCCAGGTAGGCCGGTCCGGCGATCTCGTAGAGCAGTTGGGAGGTGACGGTTCCCACCGACACCGCTCCCCCGGTGCCGTCGTGCTTGCCGATCACGCAGCTGCCGTCGGCGTGGACGTCGGCCCACGGGAAGCCGATGCGCTCCAGGCCGGGGACCTCCTCGAAGAAGGCGTAGTTGCCGCCGGTGACCTGGGTGCCGCACTCGATCAGGTGTCCGGCCACCACCGCGCCGGCCAGTGCGTCCCAGTCGTCGCGGCGCCATCCGTGGTGCCACGCCGCAGGGCCCGTGACCAGCGCGGCGTCGGTCACCCGTCCGGTCACGACGATGTCGGCGCCGCGCTGCAGCGCCTCGGCGATCCCCCAACCGCCGAGGTAGGCGTTCGCCGAGATCACGTTCCCCGGGCTGGAGTACCCCCGGCCGACGGGGTGCAGCCTCTCCCCCGCGGCGAGCTCCGCGAGCCGGGGCAACAGGTCGTCGCCGGTGATGAACGCGATGCTCGGGCACACCCCGACAGTGGTGGCCAGCCGTTTGATCGCGTGCGCGCAGCCCTGCGGATCGAGCCCGCCCGCATTGACCACGATCTTGATGTTCCGCTCGAGGCACGTCGCCAGCACGGCTTCCAACTGGTCGACGACGGTGTCGGCGTAGCCCACCCCCGGGCGGCCGGCGCGGCGCCGCGCCAGGATCAGCATCGTCAGCTCGGCCAGCCAGTCACCGGTCAGCACGTCGATGGGCCCGCCCTCGACCATCTCCCGCGCCGCGGTCAGCCGGTCACCGAAAAACCCCGAGCAGTTGGCGATCCTGATCGGCCGCGCGCTCACGCGGTCGCCTCCTCGAACACCAGCAGCACGGTGCCCGCGGCGACGTGGTCACCGACGTCGACGCCGACCTGCGCGACCGCACCGTCGAACGGCGCGGTGACCTGGTGCTCCATCTTCATCGCCTCGAGGACCACCAGCGGCTGGCCCTTGAACACGGCGTCGCCCGGCCGGCAGTGCACGGCGACGACGTTGCCCGGCATCGGCGCCACGAATCCCCCGGCGGCCAGCTCGGCACCCGGCGGGACGAAACGCGGAACGACTCCGAAGGTCATCGTCCCGCGCGACGTCTGCACCAGCAGGTCACCGCCGTCGCCGGTGATCCGGTACCGGCGGCGGAGCCGACCGACCTCGAGATCGATGCTCTCCGAACACCATTGGTGGACGACCGCAGATCTGCCGTCGGCGAGCAGGAAGTCGCCGGTGTGTGGCCGCGAGCGGTAGCCCACCTCGACCACGTCGTCACCGTGGGAGAGCACCACGCGTTGGTCGGGCAGCCGGCCGTTCCGCCACCCGCTCGGCAGGAATCCGAGCACGTCGGCACCGGCGCGGTGGCGGCCCTGCAGCCAGAGCGCGGCGGCGACCGCCGCGGCGTCGCGTTCTGCCGCCGTCGGCTGCAGGGTTCGGCACGGGTTCTCCCGGTCGATGAAGTCGGTGGTGGTGCGACCGTCGGCGAAGGCAGGGTGCCGCAAGACGGCCACCAGCAGTTCGCGATTGGTGGTGAGCCCACCGAAGTGCAGTCCCTCCAGCGCCGATGCGAGCTTGGCGATGCACTCGCCGCGGGTCGCAGCATGGGCGATCACCTTGGCGACCATCGGGTCGTAGCCAAGGCCGACGACGGAACCCGTCGCCACCCCGGTCTCCCATCGGATGTCGCCGTCGAGCGGTTCGAACGCCGACACGGTGCCGCCGGTGGGCAGGAATCCGGCGGCCGGGTTCTCGGCACACAGCCGCACCTCGATCGAGTGCCCGGACTGGCGCGGCGACTCGAGCGGCGCCGCGTCACCGGCGGCGATCGCCAGTTGTGCTGCCACCAGGTCCATTCCGGTCACGGCCTCGGTGACCGCGTGCTCCACCTGCAGCCGGGTGTTGACCTCGAGGAACCAGAACTCGGCGGTGGTGTCGTCGACCAGGAACTCGACGGTGCCCGCGGAGGTGTACCCGATCGACTCGGCGAGCCGGACGGCTGCCGCGCCCATCTGCTCGCGCAGCGCGGGGCCGACGAACGGCGACGGCGACTCCTCGACCAGCTTCTGGTGCCGGCGCTGGATCGAGCACTCCCGCTCGCCGAGATGCACGACACGGCCGTCGTTGTCGCCGAGGATCTGTATCTCGATGTGCCGCGAGCGTGGGACGTACCGCTCGAGGAAGACACGGTCGTCGCCGAAGCTCGCGCCGGCCTCGCGCCTGGCCGACGTGACGGCGTCGGCGAGGTCGGCGGGGTCGGTGACGATGCGCATGCCCTTGCCCCCGCCGCCGCCCGCGGCCTTCACCAGCAGCGGATACCCCACCGACCCGGCGTCGGCCGGGGTCTGCGACGACGGCAGGGTCGGCACGTCGGCGGCCACCGCCGCCTCCTTGGCGCGCAGCTTGTCCCCCATCGCCGCGATCACCTCGGGTGCGGGACCCACCCAGACCAGGCCGGCGTCGATGACCGCCTGCGCGAAAGCGGCGTTCTCCGAGAGGAACCCGTATCCGGGGTGGACGGCGTCGGCGCCGGTCTGCTGTGCGGCCGCGACGATGTCGTCGACGCGGAGGTAGCCGTCGATCCGCACGCTGTCGTCGGCGTCCTGCACGAACAGTTCACCCGCGTCGTCGGTCGCGAAGACGGCGACGGTGCCGATTCCCATGGCGCGCGCCGTGCGGAAGACGCGGCGGGCGATCTCGCCCCGGTTGGCGACCAGGAGCCTCGTGATCGTCACAGCCGGAACACCCCGTACCCGTCGGCGCCGGTGATCGGCCGGTTACCCGCCACCGACAGGCAGAAGCCGAGCACGGTCCTGGTGTCACGCGGATCGATCACGCTGTCGTCGCTGACGGCGCCGCTGGCCACCAGCGCCAGCGAACCCTGTTCCTGGGCCTCCTCGACGGCGCGGGTGTGCCGCTGCTCCTCAGCCTCGTCGAGGGGCTCTCCGCTGCGCTGCGCTCGGCGCCGGCGCACCAGCGACATCACACCGGCGATCTGTTTCGGCCCCATCACGGCCACCTTGGCCGTCGGCCACAGGAAGGTGAATCGGTTGCCGAACGCGCGGCCGGACATCCCGTAGGTGCCTGCGCCGTAGGAGGATCCGATGATCACCGTGAGGTGGGGCACGGTGGAGTTGCTGACCGCGTTGATGAGCTGCGATCCGCGTTTGATGATGCCGCCGGCCTCCGCGTCGCGGCCCACCATGAATCCGGTGACGTTCTGCAGGAAGACCAGCGGAACGTCGATCTGGTTGCAGAGCTGGATGAAGTGGGCCGCCTTCTCCGCGGCCTCGGGATGGATGACGCCGTTGTTGCCCAGCAGGCCGACGGTGTGCCCGTGCACGGTGGCCCAGCCGCACACCACCGACGGTCCGTAGCGCGGCTTGAAGTCCTCGAACCGGGAGCCGTCGACGACGCGGGCGATCACCTCCCGGATGTCGAGGGCTTCGCGGAGGCCGCGGCTGACCAGACCGAGCAGATCCTGCGGGTCGTGCGCCGGTTCGTCGCCGTCACCGACCCGCCGTTGCGCCTTGCGCCAGTTCAGGTGCGAGACGATGCCGCGACAGATGCGCAGGGCGTCGAGTTCGTCCTCGGCGAAGTAGTCGGCCGATCCCGACACGTCGGCGTGCAGAGCGGCGCCGCCGAGCGTCTCGTCGTCGCTGTCCTCGCCGAGCGCCATCTTCACCAGCGGCGGGCCGGCCAGGAACATCTTCGATTGTTGCCGGACCACCACCGTGTAGTCGGACAGTCCGGGTTGGTAGGCGCCGCCGGCGGTGGACGAGCCGAAGACGACGCAGATCGTCGGGATCCGCAGCCGGGACAGCTCGATCAGGTCGTAGAAGTACCGCCCGGTCTCGGCGAAGTGGTCGAGTTGTGCGCGGCGGGCGCCGTTTCCGGTCTCGACGCGCAGATCCGCACCCGCGGACTCGACGAAGCTGACGTAGGGCAGCCGGTTGTCGCGGGCGATCTCCAGGGCGCGCAGCCACTTCTTCACGGCGTAGGGGGTGAGCGCGCCGCCCAGCACGGACGGGTCGTTGCCCATGACGACGCACTCCACGCCCGCGATGACGCCGATGCCGACCACCAGCCCGCCGCCCAGCGCGTAATCCGAGCCGTATGCGGCCAGCGGACTGATCTCCAGGAACGGGCTGTCGGGGTCGAGCACCGCGGCGATCCGCTCGCGGATGGACAGCTTGCCCTGCTTCCGGAGCCGGTCCATGGCCTTCTCGCCGCCGCCGAGCGCGGTCTCGTCGAGCAGGCGGTCCAGCTCGGACAGCAGCTCGAGCGCGTCCTCGCGGTTCTTCGCGAATGCCGGCGACGCGGGGTCGACGGCGGTGGAGAGCGGAGGTGCGAGAACCGGCATGGGCGGTAACTGTAGAGCAGTAATATTACCGCGTCTAGATTACCCCGCTGCGCAGCCTGCCGCCGGCTTGGTCAGTTCAGCCGGATGACCACCGGGATCCCAGTATCGAACCAGTACCGGTGCAGGCGCCGGATCTTGCTGCGCGTGGGCACTCCGCGAAGGTGCAACAGGCACTCCCCGTAGTCAAACGGGTAAACGGTGTCGCAGATCGCCGCGCGGGCGCGGGCGAGGTCCGGCGCGCCGGTGATCTCGAAGGCCGCGCCGTCGAACGCGCCGTCGCCGATCCGCAGTCGAACCCTGGGATCGGCGCGCATGTTGAGCACCCAGGCCTGCACCGCATCCGGTCTGCTGACAGCGAGGTGCGGCGGCCGCAGCGCGACCAGGTATGCGCGGTCACCCCGCCGGATCACCCGCACGCATTTGCTCCGGGGTATCCCGGTTCGGCGGCCGGTAGTGGTGAGCACCCCGTAGCCGGCCGGTGGCCGACGTTCCAGCAGCGGCAACATCGCAGCGCTGAGTAGCCGGCCGTCGCGGCCTGTGCGCAGCAGTCGCCGGTGCGAGGACACCTCGGCGAGCGCTGCGTCCCTGACCGACAAGGGCGGCGCAGAACCGGCCGTGCTGCCCGGGACCGAGCCGTCGCCGGGGCGCTCCCCCACACGCGCGGCGACCACATAGCCGCCCGCAGCAATCAGCAGTGCGAACTTGGTCGAGGCCGCCAGGTGGGCGCGGCGCGCGTTGACTGCAATCCGGCTGCCGCTCAACACCTTCAGGAGCGACACGCCTTCGACGGCGTCACCCGCCACGGCGCCCGCCACCATCAGCAGCGGTGTCGGCGAGTGGCCCAGCATCCGCCGCGCACGGTCGACGTGCAGGCCGACGAGGACGCCGTAGGCGAGCATGTAGCCGAAGTCCAGCCACAGGGACGTCCGCGCCGCGCGCCGGCCTCGGGGACCCCACCGAGTCATGATGCTTTCGGCGCGGGCAGCGGTGCGCGCCAACTCGAACGGGATGATTCCCGGCCCGCCGGTCCCGCGCAGCCGCCGCTCGAGGACCAGCATCAGCGCGGTGTAGCCGAGGAAGGCGATCGTTGAGTCGCGGATTCTCGCGCCACGTATTCCCGTGAGCGGCGCCGGATGATGCGGGGGTTCGCTCGGGGTGTCGGTCACGTCAGTCCCATGTTCGATGCCTACCGAATGTTAAGGCTGTGCGCCGCCGACGTGCCGCAGAAGCCCCGAAGTCGTGATCGGTAGTGAGCTCGCGCCGAGAGGCTGTGTCATGCATCCCGGCCGGACCCGTCGGGACGGGAAACCATGAGAGGAAGACATGAAAGCGACCCGCATCGGAATCGCCGTCACCACAGCCGTTCTTGCGATCTCCGCACTGAGCGGCTGCTCGAAGGCCACCGAGATCAGGGACGTCGCTGCCCAGGCGGCCGAGCAGGTCGTCACCTCGGGCACCGAGAAGATCACCCAGGCCGCAGCGGGCGGCGACCTGTTCACCGCCGAAGGCATCGACGCGGCCTACGCGGCGGTCTCGGAGAAGGTCGGCGCCGATCCGATGCAGGTGGTGGAGGTGACGATCATCTCCGGCGTCCTCACCGTCCAGGCCATCGACCCGAACGCCCCGACCGAGCTCAACCAGTGGAGCTACACCGCAGGCGTGGTCGGGCCGTCGCGCCCCGTCGACTACGGCGACGATGTCGAAGCGCTCGGCGAGAACCTGTTCTCCGTGAACGAGGTCGAGACGGGCGCCATCGCCGCGGCCGTCGACGGCGCGGTGACGATGAGCGCGATCCCGGGCGGCGAGGTGCAGAGCGTCATCATCAAGCGGAACATCCCGTTCGACCCGAGCGTGACCATGTTCATCAATGTCGAGGGCGAACGCAGCAGCAAGCAGGTGCGCGCCGACGTCTCGGGCACCATCACCGACGTCGTCTAGGCGCTACACGACAATGGTCACGAGCCCGGAGGTTCGTGACCATTGTCAGTTGCGGGATCCCCACTGCGAGGGCGAATCGACCAGGACGCGGTGACCGCAGTGGACGCGAGGCAATCCGCCACCGCTCGCTACGCGAACGCGTTCACGCGGACCACGTCGCGCCGGGAGGCGCAGGCGGTGGCGAGCGGCCGCACCGCGTCCCCGACACGACGACGGCCCCCGGATTTCTCCGGGGGCCGTCGTCGGTGGTGCGTGGTGCTACTTGACGCTGACGGTGACCGTCGGGCTGAAGGTGGAGTTGTTCTTGTCGTTGGAGCGGATCGCGTCGGGGCGGATGCTGGCGTTGGGGCTGACCGAGACGACGCGGGCTTCGTCGAGCGGGACGTCGTTGAGGCGGTTGACCTGTACGCGGTAGCCCTGCGAGCGCAGTTCTTCGATGGCTTGTTCGGCGTTGCCGGGGCCGGTGGGTGCGGCGGCGGCGGGGCCGGCGAGGCCGATGAAGGCGGCGGCGAAGGCGCTGGCGGCGATGGTGGCGAATCCGAACTTGTTCATGGCCTTGCTTCTTTCTTGATGAAGGCGGCGGCGAAGGCGCTGGCGGCGATGGTGGCGAATCCGAACTTGTTCATGGCCTTGCTTCTTTCTTGGTGTTTCTCGTTGTCTTCTGACTGCTTGAACCCGCAGGTCAGGGGTTTAATTCCGCTGGCAGTAATTGGTTCACCGGTGGCAGGAAGTGATCGGCGAGGGCACCGTTTCGGGCTTGAATCTCGCGCGGCGAGTCGCTGGCGCCGAACATCGCCGCGCCACCGCCGTGGCGGAAAGACGGGTTTGGACAGCACCGAGGTGACGCGACGCTTGTCCCAGAGAGCCGCTGCAACTCCTCGCGCCATGGCGGGCTGTGCGGCAGAAGCCGTGATGGACGACTTCCTCCGGATTGGGGAGCGTCCCAGCGTCGACGTTGCGCAGGGCCAACCGGACCCGCGGTGAGCCGGCGGCACCTTCTTACCGGCTGCAGGCCGCTGTCGACACCTGCACGGTCTCGCCGGTTACGTTGTTGTTCAATCCATATCGATCGGCAGAGGTCGCACGATCCGGTGAATCAGTGCGCGCCCCGGACACTGTTGATGGCCGCTCCGCTGGCTTGTGGTTGCGAAGGATCAAATGCGCTGCAAGACCGTGCCGTAGAACAGATTTGGGGCAAGCCCGATAACAGCCTCGGTGGTGTCGGCCCTGAGAACATGGGTGCGGATGCGGGCTTCTGCGCCCTGACGGAACAGCGCGCCCTGCGGCAGGACGACCGCCACGCGACCGATCTTGGGATCTGCGGTGAGCATATGTTGCATACACGTCGCTGATCCGCTTGGAGTACATCAGCGGGAAGATGCAGGCCTTGAAGTCCGCCTGGTCGATGCTCCCGCGCAGCAGTTCGGCCGCTCAAGACTGGTACTGCCCAAGCTCAGCGAGTGTGATGCGCTCGTTCGCCAACAGTCCCCTACGTCGATCGCCATCATCATGAGCCCTGTCACCGACAGGACGTTGGATCGCTACAGGGTAGAACTCCAACATGGTGTCGGTGGTCGGTGCTGGCAGGCAGACTCAGGACCGTGACTGGCGACATGAAGTTTCAACCAGGGCCCGCACCGGTTCTGACTGGTGACGAGCGCTTCACAGGACTCGACCACACCGTGAAGGACTTCTGGTCATATGCGGCCAGAGATCTTCGCTCCAACGTCTTGAGAGGCGTGCTCGCGGAGTGGCTCGTCGCGAAGGCTGTCGGCGCGACAGAACCCATGCCCGAATGGCATGCATTCGACGTCCTCACGCCCTCAGGAATCCACGTTGAAGTCAAATCCTCTGCCTACCTCCAGGCGTGGTCACAACGCGAACTGTCGACCATTACGTTCAGCGGCCTCAACGCCGCGAAGTGGGACACAGTACTGGGCCCTTCAGATCAGCGAACTTTCAACGCCCACGTCTACGTCTTCTGTGTCCAAACGGCGCAGTCACACGATGCCTTCGATCCGCTGGACGTTTCACAGTGGGACTTCTACGTCCTGCCGCGGTCCCGCGTTGAGTCCATTGGTTACCGAAGCAGCGGGCTGACGCGGATCAAGAGTGTGACGCAGCGAGTCTCTTTCGGCGGCCTCGCCGCAGCCATCGATCAGGCCGCCGCCGGGAACCCGGTTCGGGACCCGCGCGAGTAAATCCCCCGCCACCATCCCGGCAGCCGTCAGAACCAAAGACCCGCACAAACACGAAGGTCACGAACCATTTCTGGTCCGTGACCTAAGCGCCTGGAGTTCGTAGAACTCCTCATTGTGGGCGAAGGGGGACTTGAACCCCCACGTCCCGAAGGACACTGGCACCTGAAGCCAGCGCGTCTGCCATTCCGCCACTCGCCCTGAAGACCGAGGGAGCCTATCACCCGACCGCCTCGGCCCCCAAACCGTACAGATCGGGCCCAACAGGGCCCCCAGCAACCCCTGCAGCTCCCAAGATCGCGCGCCTGACCTGCACCGACACGATTCTCAGAGTTCTGTTGGTCCCGCAGTTCAGTACTGGGCCGATACCATGCACTGCAGGAAAGTGCCCGGGCGACACGCGGTGGGAGGCCGAGGCGCGCGGGGCCGAGCGACGACACGAGTGAGGCGGGCGGTGACATGGGACTGGTCGACCGCATCGAACGCAAGCTCGAGTCCACCGTCGGCGACGCGTTCGCCCGTGTCTTCGGCGGATCAATCGTCCCGCAGGAGGTTGAGGCACTCCTGCGCAGGGAAGCCGAGGCCGGCACCCGCGAGGTCGGCCGCGGTCGCATTTTGGCCCCGAACGAGTACGTAATTACCCTCAGTGTTTCCGACCACCAGAAGGTGAGCGCCGACCCGGACCTGACCTCGACCACATTCGCCAGACATCTGGAGGGATACATCCATGATCAGGGGTGGCAAACGTATGGTGATGTGGTCGTCAGGTTCGAGCAGTCCCCGAATCTGCACACCGGCCAATTCCGCGCGCGGTGCGCGGTCAACCCCGACTCGACCACCGGCGAACCCGCCCCAGCAGACCGAGAGCATGCGTCCGACGCAGGATCAGGAGTACCACCGATGACCGACAATCCGACGTACCGCGGCGGCGGCCAGGGACAGGGGCGGCCCGGCGACGAGTACTACGACGAGCGGTACGGACGCCAGGGCGACGATCCGCGCGCGGCCTACCCGCCTGAGCAGGGCGGCTACCCGGCGCAGCAGGGTGGCGAGCCCAACTACCCGCCCCGCGGCGGCTACCCCGAGCAGGGTGGGTACCCCGACGGCGGCGGCTACCCCGAGGGCGGTGGCGGCTACCCGGACCAGGGTGGCTACCCGCCGCCGTCCTATGAGCAGCGCGGCCCGGCAGGCCCCGGCGGCTACGGCCCGCCGCCCGGCCCGCCGCCCGCAGGCGGCTACGACCAG
>NZ_JACKSJ010000050.1 GCF_025821665.1 [Mycobacterium] manitobense | reverse complement strand
GCGCCTGCGGGCGTGGGTTCGGCCGTCGGCGCCCTCCGGTAGGTGCCCAGCTCATCGGGCAGGGCGTCGAGCAGCCTGCGACAGTCCGGGCCGTCGGCCGCAGGCGCCGGCACCGCCGAGATCGCCACCGGCTCGGCCGGTGTGTCGGCCTGCCGGATCGCCGCCACCGCTAGCAGCACCACGACCGCCGCGACAGCCACCGCGACCGCCGCGATCATCAGCGCGCGCGGCGGCCCGTCCCCGGTCGGTGCAGTCACCCGGTCAACCCTAGAGCTGGGCTCCGTCGGCGATCGGGCAGGTCAGCGTGCGGGTGATGCCGGTGCTCTGCTGCACCGACGGCACCACGGTGCCGGTCAGGTCGGCCGTCGTGTCGGCGGCCACCCGCACCACCACGTCGTAGGGCCCGGTGACGTATTCCGAGGACACCACGCCGGGCAGTCCCGCGAGTTGCTTGGCGACGACCTCGGCGCGGCCCACCTCGGTCTGGATCAGCATGAAAGCCTCGACCACCTGCCGTCTCCTCTGTCTCGCTGCATAGACTCCACGCCGCAGGGACCAAACGTACCGCAGGTCGAGCCGGTGTTCATTTTCGCGAACGGCCCGGTAGGAGGCGACATGGCGAGCTTCGAACCGGCCGAAACACTGGCTACGGCCGGGGAGTTCGCGGTGATCGACCGGCTGGTCAATGGGCGTGAGCAACCGGCCGCGGTGGAACTGGGACCCGGTGACGACGCCGCGGTGGTGCGGGCCGGCGACGGGCGCACGGTGGTGTCGACCGACATGCTGGTCGCCGGGCGGCACTTCCGGCTGGACTGGTCAACGCCTCACGACGTGGGACGCAAGGCCATCGCCCAGAACGCCGCCGACATCGAGGCGATGGGCGCGCGCGCGACGGCCTTCGTCGTGGCCTTCGGCGCTCCCGCCGACACACCCGTCGCCCAGGCGGTCGAACTCGCCGACGGGTTGTGGGAAGAGGCCCGCCGGCTCGGCGCGGGCATCGTCGGCGGCGACCTGGTCCGGTCACCGCAGTGGGTGATCTCGGTGACGGTGCTCGGCGACCTGGCCGGCGGACATCCGGTGCGCCGCGACGGCGCCCGCGCGGGCGACGTGCTTGCCATGGCGGGCGAGCTCGGGCGGTCGGCGGCGGGATTCGCGCTGTGGGACAACAGGATCGACGAGTCGTTCGAAGGCTGCGCCGAACTGCGGCGGCGGCACCTGGTGCCCGAACCGCCCTACGGCGAGGGTCGCCGGGCGGCCGCGGCGGGTGCCACGTCGATGACCGACGTCTCCGACGGCCTGCTCGCCGACGTCGGGCACCTCGCGTCGGCCGCAGGGGTGCTTGTCGACATCGCCGCCGACGCGCTGCGGGCCGACCACGACGCCGTGTCCGCGGCCGCGGCGGCGACCGGGGCCGACGCCTGGGACTGGGTGCTCGGCGGCGGTGAGGACCACGCCCTGGTCGCGACCTTCCCCGGCCCGCCGCCCGAGGGCTGGCGGGTGATCGGACGGGTCCTCGACGGTCCGCCCGAGGTCCTGGTGGACGGTCGGCCGTGGCAGGGCAACCGGGGATGGCAGTCGTTCTGACCGACCGTGCACGCTAGGTTGGCCACTCGTGACCGCACGCCCACTGGAAGAAATCGTCGAGCCCGGCTGGGCTCGCGCGCTGGCGCCCGTCGGAGACCAGGTGACCCAGATGGGGGAGTTCCTTCGCGCCGAACTGGCCGCTGGGCACCGCTATCTGCCTGCGGGCCCGAACGTGTTGCGCGCCTTCACCTACCCCTTCGACGAGGTGCGGGTGCTGATCGTCGGCCAGGATCCCTACCCGACGCCGGGCCACGCCGTCGGCCTGAGTTTCTCTGTCGGCGCCGACGTGCGGCCGATCCCGCGCAGCCTGTCGAACATCTTCACCGAGTACACCGCCGACCTCGGCCTTCCGCAGCCCAGCACCGGTGACCTGACGCCGTGGGCGCAGCGCGGGGTGCTGCTTCTCAACCGGGTGCTCACCGTGCGGCCCGGCACGCCCGCGTCCCATCGCGGCAAGGGCTGGGAGGCCGTCACCGAGCGCGCCATCCAGGCGCTGACCGACAGGAAGAAACCCCTGGTCGCGGTGCTGTGGGGGCGCGACGCGGCCACCCTCAAGCCGATGCTGGCAGGCGGGGACTGTGTGGCGATCGAGTCGCCCCACCCCTCACCGCTGTCGGCGTCGCGCGGATTCTTCGGATCGCGGCCGTTCAGCCGCGCGAACGAGTTGCTGACGCAGATGGGCGCCGAGCCCGTCGACTGGCAACTGCCCTAGCTACCGGGGATCGCCGGGATCGGCGGCGGTGCAGGAATCGCCGGTGGTGCGGGGATCGCGGGAGGCGACGGGATCGCAGGCGGCGACGGAACCGCAGGCGGGGGTGGGACCTCGACGGTCGCGTCACCGCCGGTGGTGCCGGGCAACTCGGGCGACGGCGTCGTCGAACCGGGCACCTGGGTCTGGGTCTCGGTCTCCGTCTCCACGGTGGTCGTCACCGACGTGGTCTCGGTGGTGGAGGTCTCGCTCTCCCCGCCGGAATCGTCGCCGCACGCCGTGAAGAGGGTGCCGGCTGCCACGCCGGCGGCCAGAGTGAGGAGAACAGACTGGGACGTGCTGCGAAGCGCCATGAAGACAGGGCTTCCCCCTGCGTCCCGGGGGCTAAACCCCTAGTCGAGACGGCCGGAGCCCGGCTGGGTCAGCCGCGCGCGACCTTGCCGGCCTTGATGCACGAGGTGCAGACGTTGATGCGCTGCTTGTTGCCGCCCGGGCGGGAGGCGGCGCGCACCGACTGGATGTTGGGATTCCAGCGGCGGCTGGTACGCCGGTGCGAATGCGACACCGACTTGCCGAAGCCGGGGGCCTTCCCGCAGACATCGCACACGGCAGCCATAGTCAGAACTCCTCGGATCAGTACGTGCTCGGATCTTGGGGGCCAACGACCGCAAGCGGGTGACCCGACAACCTGATCAGGATACCGGCCGCCGCGGCATTCCCCAAAACGGCGCCCGTGCGGCTGTGGATCGGCTGTCCACAGGGCGTGACCAGCCCGGCTGATGTGGTCGGCGGTGTCGTCGCCACTCGTTAGGCTGACGCGACGGCGGACTACACGGGTCTGGAGGTGGGATGGCGGGTCGGCGGCTGGACGCCTGCGCGCTGCGCCGGTGGGCCCACACGTCGGTGGGCGACCTGATCACCCACACCGACGAGATCAACCGCCTCAACGTCTTCCCCGTCGCCGACGCCGACACCGGCACCAACATGCTGTTCACCATGCGCGCGGCATGGGAGCAGGTCGACGCACAGGGACCTGGCGACGTCGCCGCAGTGAGCGCGGCGCTGGCCGAGGGCGCCCTGCACGGCGCCCGTGGCAACTCCGGGGTGATCCTGTCCCAGATCGTGCGCGGGCTGGCCGTCGTCACCGCCGAGGCCGCCGCCGAGCGTGGCGGCGAACTCCCCGAGGTGGACGGCGAGCTGTACGCCGCCACGCTGCGACAGGCCGCGGCGTTCGCGGCGACGTCGATGGGGGAGTCGGTGCCGGGCACGATCGTCACCGTGCTGCAGGCCGCCGCCGATGCGGCCACCGGAGTCGCCGCCGACGGTGCCGATGCGGCCCACGTGGCCGCCGTGGCCGCCGACGCCGCGGCCGACGCCCTCGACCGCACCCCGCAACAGCTCGCAGTCCTGGCCTCCGCGGGGGTGGTCGACGCCGGTGGACGGGGCCTGCTCGTCCTGCTGGACGCCATGACCTCGACGCTCACCGGCGAGGTCACCCGGCGCGCGGAGTACGTGCCGTCCCCGTCCTCTTCACCGTCCCCCGGCGCCCACTCGGGCGGCGAACGGAACGCCACCGCGGCGCCGCCCCAGTTCGAGGTGATGTACCTGCTCAGCGACTGCGGCGCCGACGACGTCGAGCGGTTGCGCGGCCGGCTCGACCACCTCGGTGAATCCGTGGCCATCGCGGCCTCCGGCGGTGGGCAGTACTCGGTGCACGTGCACGCCGACGATGCGGGCGCCGCCGTCGAGGCCGGCCTCGCGGTGGGCACACCGAGCCGCATCCAGATCACGGCGCTGACCGGCGCCGCCGCCGCCCGGCCCGCGGCGGGGTGGAGCCGTGACCGGGCGGTGCTGGCCATCGTCGACGGCGCAGGCGCCGAGGAGTTGTTCAGTGGTGAGGGAGCGCAGGTGCTGCGGCCCGCCCCCGACGGTCCGGTGAGCGCAAGCCAGTTGCTGCGGGCCCTCGTCGACGCAGGCGCCGCGCAGATCATGGTGCTGCCCAACGGCTATGTCGCCGCCGAGGAGCTGGTCGCCGGATGCACAGCGGCGATCGGCTGGGGCATCGACGTGGTGCCGGTGCCCGCGGGGTCGATGGTGCAGGGGCTGGCCGCCCTCGCGGTGCACGATCCCGCACGCCAGGCCGTCGACGACGGGTACACGATGGCCCGCGCCGCCGCGGCCGCCCGGCACGGGACGGTGCGCACCGCCACCGAGGAGGCGCTGACGTGGGCGGGCACATGCAGGCCCGGCGACGGACTCGGCATCGCCGGTGACGAGGTGCTGATCGTGGGCCCCGACCTCACCGCCGCCGCGGCCGGACTGATCGACCTGCTGCTGGTGGCGGGCGGCGAACTGGTCACGGTGCTCACCGGCGACGGCGTCGACGCGTCGGTGGGCGCGGCGCTGCGCGAACACGTGCACCGCGAGCACCTCGGCACCGAACTCGTCACCTATCACACCGGCCACGGCGGTGACGCGCTGCTGATCGGCGTCGAATAGCCATGGCGACCCTCTCCGACCGCCTCGACAAGGTCATCGGCGCGAAATCGGCACGCAAGCTCGAGGAGCACCTCGGCCTCCGCACGGTGAACGACCTCCTGCGCCACTACCCGCGCAAGTACAGCGACGGCATGACCGTGCGCGGTGAGGGCGAGGCGCTCGATCTCGAGGAAGGCGAGCACGTCACCTTCGTCGACGAGATCACCGAGGCCGACCCGGGATTCATGAAGGCGCAGCCGGGCAAGCGCAGGCGCCAGTACCTGCGCCTGACCATCGGTAAACGCACACCGAAGGTGACGGCGACGTTCTTCAACGCGGACTGGATGATCGACAAGCTGCCGGTCGGCACCCGGCTGATGTTGTCCGGTGAGGTGAAGTGGTTCCGCAACACACTTCAGTTGAGTCACCCGGACTTCCTCGTCCTCGAGTCGCCGCTGGGAAAGAAGATCGGCACCAAGTCGCTCAAGACCATCGCGGCCGCCTCGGGCGAGACCGGCGACGACCTGCTGGCGGCGTTCGAGCGGGACTTCTTCCCGATCTACCCGGCCAGCGCCAAGGTGCAGAGCTGGGACATCTATGCGTGCGTGCGGCAGACGCTCGACATGCTCGATCCTGTACCTGATCCGTTGCCCGCCAACGTTGTTCGTCAACGCGGTCTGGTCTCGGAAGACGCCGCGCTACGGGCGATCCACCTGGCCGAGAGCGAAGCTGAACGCGACCGGGCCCGGGACCGGCTGACTGTCGACGAGGCGGTCGGGTTGCAGTGGGGTCTGGTGAGCCGGCGCCACGGCGAGCTCGGGGAGTCCGGCCCTCCGGCACCGCTGCGCGACGACGGTCTGGTCGCCGGACTGCGCGAGAGGCTGCCGTTCGAGCTGACGAACGGTCAGCGCGAGGTGCTCGTCGAACTGTCGTCCGAACTCGCGGCCAATCGGCCGATGAACCGCATGCTGCAGGGCGAGGTCGGCTCCGGCAAGACGATCGTCTCGGTGCTCGCGATGCTGCAGATGGTGGACGCCGGCTATCAGTGCGCGCTGCTGGCGCCCACGGAAGTGCTTGCTGCGCAACATGAGCGATCGGTCCGCGATGTGCTCGGTCCGCTGGCGATGGCGGGGCAGCTCGAAGGCGCCGACCGGGCGACCGCGGTGACCCTGCTGACCGGGTCGATGTCGCCGCAGCAGAAGCGTCAGGTACGCGCCGCCGTGTCCTCCGGAGAGGCGGGCATCGTGATCGGCACCCATGCGCTGCTGCAGGACGCGGTGGAGTTCCACAACCTGGGCATGGTGGTGGTCGACGAGCAGCACCGCTTCGGTGTCGAACAACGGGACCGGTTGCGCGCCAAGGCCCCTGCGGGCCTCACCCCGCACCTGCTGGTGATGACGGCCACGCCCATCCCGCGCACGGTGGCGCTGACGGTCTTCGGCGACCTCGAGACCTCGACGCTGCGCGAGCTGCCGCGCGGGCGGCAACCGATCACCACCAACACCATTTTCGTCTCCGCCAAACCGGCGTGGCTCGAGCGGGCGTGGGCACGGCTGGCCGAAGAGGTGCGCGCCGGGCGGCAGGCGTACGTGGTGGCGTCACGGATCGACGAATCCGACGAAGAGCCGGGCGCCGGCGGCGGACCGCCGCCCACCACCGTGGTGGAGCTGTTCGACCGGCTGAAGGGTGGTCCGCTGTCCGGGCTGCGGCTGGCGCTCATGCACGGCAGGTTGCCGGCCGACGAGAAGGACGCGGTGATGTCCGCGTTCCGGGCCGGCGAGATCGACGTCCTGGTGTGTACGACCGTGATCGAGGTCGGTGTCGACGTCCCCAACGCGACGGTGATGGTGGTGATGGACGCCGACCGATTCGGCATCAGTCAGCTCCACCAGCTGCGCGGCCGCATCGGCCGGGGCAACCATCCCAGCCTGTGCCTGCTGGCCACCCGGCTCCCGGAGGGCTCGAAAGCCGGTGCGCGGCTGAAGGCGGTGGCGAGCACGCTGGACGGGTTCGAGCTCGCCGACCTGGACCTCGAACAGCGCCGCGAGGGGGACGTGTTGGGCCTCAACCAGTCCGGGCGCCGGCTCAAGCTGCACTTCCTGTCACTGGTCGACCATCTGGAGATCATCCAGGACGCCCGTGCGCTGTGCGAGGAGCACTACACCCAAGCGCCGCAGGACCCGGGGATGGCGCTGCTCGCCGCCCAGTTCACCGACACCGACGTGGACTACCTGGACAAGACGTGACCAGGCGACGGACGTGGTGGGTGGCGGTGGCCGCCGTGCTCGCGGTGCTGGTGGCCGTACAGGTCAACACCGGGCAGTCGCCGGGGCGGTTCGTCGCCCAGGCCGAGATCCCTACCGTCATACCGGGAACCGACATCCTGGCCGGGGTGCCCGAGGTGCCGGGCAGGCTCCGCGGCAACGACTACCGGCGGGCCGCCTTCGGCGAGTCGTGGACCGACGACACCGACGCGCCCGGCGGCCGCAACGGCTGCGACACCCGCAACGACATCCTCGAACGCGACCTGGTGGACAAGACCTATGTGTCGATCAGCCGCTGCCCGACCGCGGTGGCCACCGGCACGCTGCACGACCCGTACACCAACGCCACGGTCGCCTTCGTGCGCGGCAACCAGATCGGGGCGTCGGTGCAGATCGACCACCTCGTCCCGCTGGCACTGGCCTGGGACCTCGGCGCCCGGCACTGGACCGATCATCTGCGCGCCAGATTCGCCAACGACCCGGCGAACCTGATCGCCGTGTCAGGTGCGGCCAATCAGGACAAGGGCGACGACACGCCGGCCGAGTGGATGCCACCCAACCGGGCGTTCTGGTGTCAGTACGCCGTCCAGTTCTCGGCGGTGCTGCGCGGGTACGGACTGCCGGTGGACACCCGCTCGGCGGTAACGCTGCGCGACGCCGCAGCCACCTGCCCGACCGGCTGAGGTGGCGGCGAACGGGAGATCCCTTCACAACCGCGAACTAAGTATAGACACATGCGCATATGACTACATATGCTCGAACCGTCGATATGAGAGGACCATTCAGATGGCAAGTGCAGCGCTGGCGCTCTACGCGGTGTTCATCGTCACCGGCTTCGGCTGGCGCAGCTACCTGCAGTGGCGCCGAACCGGATCGACGGGGATGCGGGGCTTTCACGGCAGGCCCGGATCGACGGAGTGGCTCGCAGGCGTCGGTTTCGCGATCGCCGTCGTGGCCGGCGCCGTCGCGCCGATCCTGCAGCTGGTCGGTGCGTTGACTCCGGTCGGGGCGCTGGACCATCCGCTGTTCGGTGTCGCGGGAACGATTCTCGCGGTTCTCGGCATCGCGGCGACACTGTGGGCCCAGGAGTCCATGGGCGACTCGTGGCGCATCGGCGTCGACACCGGTGAGGTGACCCAGCTGGTCGACAACGGAGTCTTCGGCTGGGTGCGCAATCCCATCTTCACCGCGATGCTGGTCTTCGGCGCCGGCGTGGCACTGATGAACCCGAACGTGCTCGCCCTGCTCGGCTTCGCGCTGCTGTCCGTGTCCATCGAGCTCCAGGTCCGTGTCGTCGAAGAGCCGTACCTGCTGCGCACCCACGGCGCGCGTTACCACGAATACGGCCGCCGGGTGGGACGCTTCATCCCGGGAGTCGGACGTTTCGGCACAGATTCGGTCGAAGACGGCCGGCGACCCGATGTTCGATCACCGCGTCGGTGAAGGTCGTGCGACCCGCGACGTGAGGAAGAGAGGCAGGCCTGTGCGAGCGGTCACCGTGTTCGCCGTCGTCACCGCCCTGCTCTTCTCGGCCGGTGGTGCCGCCCCCGTTGCCCGTGCGGCGTGCGGACCCGACGATTCGCAATGTGACCTGCGCGCCCGAATCACCAGAGCAGAGAACTACATTGCGACACGGCCGGGAACCGTGGGACTCGTGGTGCGCGATCGTGTGACGGGAGCCAGGTACCGCAACGCCGACGCCGGCACCCTCGTGTGGACGGCGTCCACGATCAAACTCGCGATGGTCGCCGACCTGCTCACCCGCGAACGGGCGGGTTCGCTCCGGCTCGGCGAGGAGGATCGGCGACTCATGGTCGCGATGCTGCGTAGTTCGGACAACGCGGCGGCCGACGCACTGTGGGCGCGCTACGGGGGCACCGACAACGCCTTCAACCAGAACTTCCCCCGCTACGGGATGCCGAATGTGCGCCCGCAACCGGGCTTCGGCGACGTGTTCCCGTACTGGGGCTTCCAGAAGGCCACTGCCGACGACCTCGACGGTCTGATGAACTTCGTCCTGACCGGCCTGCCGCCCACCGACGCCGCCGCGGTCGTCGCGGAGATGCAGCGGGTCGACCGCGACCAGCAGTGGGGAGTGTGGGGCGCTGGCGGCGCCATGGCGCCGGGCAACAAGAACGGATGGTCGCAGGAGCAGGGCGGATGGGTCGTCAACACGGTGGGATTCGCCGGGCCGCAGCAGCGCTACACGTTGGCGATCATGAATTCGCTCGACGGCGAGGGCGGCTATGACGACGGTGTGGAGACCACGACGCAGATCAGCCGCATCCTGCTGGGACCCGCTTAGCGCCGTGAGCTCAGGTGCCGGTGTAGGTGTCCGGGTCCGGACGGAAACGGGTGCCCTCGTCGAGCCCGTCGAGCGTCGCCATCTCGTCGCCGGTGAGCTCGAAGTCGAAGACGTCGAGGTTCGCGGCGATGCGCTCCGGGTTCGAGGAGCGGGGGATCACCACGTTGCCCAACTGGATGCTCCAGCGGATCAGCACCTGTGCGGCCGACTTCCCGTGGGCCTGCGCGACCGCGGTGACCGCCGGGTTCTCCAGCAGCCTGCCCACGCCCAGCGGGCCGTAGGCCTCGGTGACGATCTCGTAGCCGGCGTTGACCGCCCGCAGTTCGGCCTGGTTGAGCAGCGGATGCAGCTCGATCTGGTTGATCGCGGGGGTGAAGAACGACAGGTCGATGATGTTGGACAGATGCTCGGCGTGGAAGTTGGAGACACCGATCGAGCGGGTCACCCCGTCTTCCTTGAGCTTCATCAGCCCGCCCCAGCTGTCGACGTACTTGCCGTGGTCACCGGCGGGCCAGTGGATCAGGTACAGGTCGACGTAGTCCAGTCCGAGCCGCTCCAGGCTCGCGCGGCCCGCGTCCTGAGAGGACTTGAAGCCCAGGTCGCCGGTGGCCAGCTTGGTGGTGACGAACACCTCGTCGCGCGGAATGCCCGACGACTTCACCGCCCGGCCCACCGCGGCCTCGTTGCCGTACGCCGCCGCCGTGTCGATCAACCGGTACCCGGCCTCCAGCGCCGCCGACACCGCGCGCTCGGTCTCGGCATCGGAGAGCTCTCCCACCCCCAGCCCGAGGACGGGAATCGAGTGTCCGTCGTTGAGCGTGACGGTGGGAACCGCTGGCGCCGTTGTCATGTCACCTACCCTGTGGTTTGAAGGTCCGGAGATCGGTTCACCGACTTGCGGATGACGATATTACGAGTTCGGAACGCGGCCTAATCAGCACCCGGGCCGGGGGTGGGTGTTCCGGCGGCAGCGGGTACATGACACTGACAGCGAACGAGGGATATCCATGACATCGAGTGACGCACTGCACGCACCGCGGGTCGGGCCCGAGGAGTCCGGACCGGGGCCGGCGCCGCGGGGGCGCAGCACCGTGCGCGACGCGGTGGTCAACGCGGTCACGGCCGCGTCGTTCCGGGTCATCCCGCGGCTGCCCGATGTGGTCAAGCGGGTGGTGCTCGGTGGCCGATCGGTCACTGTCGACGGCAACACGCTCGACACCACGCTGCAGCTGATGCTGACTGGGGAGCGGGTCGCCGGGATCGGCGGCCTGGTGGCCAGCGAGGACGTGGCCGTCGCCCGCACCCAGCTGCGGACGGTGGCCGCGATGTTCCCGTGCGGCATCGCCGCCGACGTCAGCGACATCGAGATCCCCGGGCCTGCGGGGCCGATCCCCGCCCGCCATTACCGGCCGGTGCAGGCCGTCTCCGGTCCGGCGCCGCTGCTGGTCTTCTTCCACGGCGGCGGGTTCGTCATCGGCGACCTGGAGACTCACGACGACCTCTGTAGGCGGATCAGCCGCGACGGCCGCATGCACGTGCTGTCGGTCGACTACCGGCTCGCGCCCGAGCACAAGGCGCCCGCGGCCGTCGACGACGCCGACGCCGCCTACCGCTGGGCCGCCGACCACGCCGCAGAGCTGGGAGCCGACCCGCAGCGCGTCGCCGTCGGCGGCGACAGCGCGGGGGGCAACCTGGCCGCGGTGGTCTGCCAGCACGCCCGCCGCGACGGCGTCCGCCCACCGGCGTTGCAGCTGCTCATCTACCCGGTCACCGATCTGAGCAGCGACACCAGGTCCAAGACGCTGTTCGCCGACGGCTACTTCCTCACCGCCCGCGACATGAACTGGTTCGCCGCGAACTACGTCGACGGCTCGTCGGTGACCGTCGACGATCCGGTGGTGTCGCCACTGCTGGCCGACGACCTGCGCGGGCTGCCCCCGGCGCTGGTCCTGACCGGCGGTTTCGACCCGCTGCGCGACGAGGGCAACCGCTACGCCGAGGCGCTGCGCGCCGCCGGGAACGAGGTCGAGCTGCGCGAGGAGAGCACGCTGGTGCACGGCTTCGTCAACTTCTTCCCGCTGGGCGGCGGCAGCGAGCGGGCCACCGCGGACATGATCTCGGCGCTGCGGGCGCATCTGCAGCACCCGTAGCACCCGGTGCACGCTGGGGCCCGCCGACCACCCGCCGGTACGCTGGCCCCGTGGCCACCAAACCCAAGAAGACGCCCCGCTACGACCTGAAGGCGGCCGATCGCAAGCGCAACCTGTTCATCCAGATCGGCCTGACCGGGATCGTGGTGGTGTTCGCCGTCGCGCTCGTGCTCTACATCGTGTCGTCGGCCGAAGACCGTCCCGGCTCCGGCGAGGCCAAGGCCGTCCGGTTGGCGTCGGACAGCCTGATCGTCAAGGAGGGCACCACCGAGCCGAAGGTGGTGCTGTCGCTCTACGAGGACTTCCTGTGCCCGGCCTGTGGCCAGTTCGAGCAGGAGTTCGGGCCCACGGTCGGCAAGCTCATCGACAGCGGTGCGGTGGCCGCGGACTATTACACGGTGGCGATCCTGGACCGGGTGGGTGACGGCTACTCGTCGCGTGCCGGCAGCGCTGCATACTGCGTGGCCGACGAGAACAAGGAGGCGTTCCAGCGTTTTCATGCGGCGCTGTTCACCCCGGGCATCCAGCCCCAGGAGGGCAGCGGCGTCTACCCCGACGACAAGCAGCTGATCGAGTACGCCCGGCAGGCCGGCGTCACCGGCGGCGTGTCCGACTGCATCAACAAGGGTCGTTATGTCGAGATGGTCAAGGGCATGGCGGACGCGACGGACGTCAACGGCACGCCGACCATCCGCATCAACGGCGAAGACTTCCAGCTGACCCAACAGACCACGCCGGACGACCTGATCGCCAAGGTCAAGGAGATCGTCGGGGACATCCCCGCGCTGGACGGCCCCGCCCCCGGCCCCGTTCCCCCGCCGTCGTCATGACCGTCGCCGCGCCCAGCGCCGTCGAACCGACCGAACCGGCCGCGAACAGCCGGTCCGGGAGTCGCGTCCGGTCGCCGAGCGCGGTGTGGGTGCTGATCGCCGGTGTCCTCGGCCTGGCGGCGGCAGCCACCCTGACGGTGGAGAAGGTCCAGCTCCTCATCGACCCCAGCTACGTGCCGTCGTGCAGCCTGAACCCGGTGCTCTCGTGCGGTTCTGTGATGACCACGCCGCAGGCGTCGGCGTTCGGCTTCCCGAACTCGCTGATGGGCATCGTGGCGTTCACCGTGGTCCTGATGACCGGTGTGCTCGCCGTCGCCAAGGTGTCGCTGCCGCGCTGGTACTGGATGGGTCTTGCGGCCGGGACGCTAGCGGGCACGGTGTTCGTGCACTGGTTGATCTTCCAGAGCCTGTACCGCATCGGCGCGCTGTGCCCCTACTGCATGGTGGTGTGGGCGGTGACGATCCCGCTGCTGGTGGTGGTGTCGTCGATCGCGCTGCAGCCCGCGCAGGGCAACGCGGTCGCACGCGCTGTGCACCAGTGGCGATGGTCGCTCGTCGCGCTGTGGTTCACCGGGTTGATCCTGCTCATCCTCGAGCGGTTCTGGGACTACTGGTCCACCCTTCTCTGACCACCCCGGGACGTCGGGCCCGCGCGACGCGTTAAAGTAGCGCGTGATCTCGAAGGTGCTGGTCGCCAACCGTGGGGAAATAGCGATCCGGGCGTTTCGCGCGGCCTATGAGATGGGCATCGCGACGGTGGCGGTGTACCCGTACGAGGACCGCAATTCGCTGCACCGGCTGAAGGCCGACGAGTCCTACCAGATCGGCGAGGTCGGCCATCCGGTGCGCGCCTACCTGTCGGTCGACGAGATCATCCGGGTGGCCCGGCACGCCGGCGCCGACGCGGTCTATCCCGGCTACGGCTTCCTCTCGGAGAATCCCGAACTGGCCGCGGCGTGCGCCGAGGCCGGCATCACCTTCGTCGGGCCCGGCGCCGACATCCTGGAACTGACCGGCAACAAGTCGCGGGCGATCGAGGCGGCCCGGGCCGCCGGGCTGCCCGTGCTCTCGTCGTCGGCGCCGTCGGAGTCGGTCGAGGAGCTGCTGGCCGCCGCGGAGTCTATGGAGTTCCCGCTGTTCGTCAAGGCCGTCTCCGGCGGCGGCGGACGCGGGATGCGGCGGGTCAGCGATCCGGGAGGGCTCCAGGAGGCCATCGAGGCGGCCAGCCGCGAGGCGGAGTCGGCGTTCGGTGACGCATCGGTGTACCTGGAGCAGGCGGTGCTCAACCCGCGCCACATCGAGGTGCAGATCCTGGCCGACCGCCACGGCGAGGTGATGCACCTGTTCGAGCGGGACTGCAGCGTGCAGCGCCGCCACCAGAAGGTGATCGAGCTGGCCCCGGCCCCGAACCTGCCCGCCGAGCTGCGGGAGAAGATCTGCGCCGACGCGGTGGCCTTCGCCCGTGAGATCGGATACGCCTACGCGGGCACCGTGGAGTTCCTGCTCGACGAGCGCGGCAACCACGTGTTCATCGAGATGAATCCGCGCATCCAGGTGGAGCACACCGTCACCGAGGAGATCACCGATGTGGACCTGGTGGCCTCCCAGTTGCGCATCGCCGACGGCGAATCGCTGGCCGATCTCGGATTGAGTCAGGAGTCCCTGCAGATCCGGGGCGCGGCGATGCAGTGCCGGATCACCACCGAGGACCCGGCCAACGGCTTCCGGCCGGACACCGGCCGCATCACCGGTTACCGGTCGCCGGGCGGGGCGGGGATCCGCCTCGACGGCGGCACCGTGCTCGGCGCCGAGATCAGTGCGCACTTCGACTCGATGCTGGTCAAGCTGACCTGCCGCGGCCGGGACTTCTCCACCGCGGTGGCCCGTGCGCGACGTGCGCTGGCGGAGTTCAGGATTCGCGGTGTCTCGACCAACATCCCGTTCCTGCAGGCCGTGGTCAACGACGTGGACTTCCGCGCGGGCAGGGTCACCACGTCGTTCATCGACGAACGTCCCTATCTGCTGACCGCCCGCACCCCGGCCGACCGCGGCACCAAGATCCTCAACTACCTGGCCGACGTGACGGTCAACCAGCCGCACGGCCCGCGGCCGTCGGCGGTGTACCCCCAGGACAAGCTGCCCACCCTGGACCTCACGACGCCGGCGCCGGCAGGTAGCAAGCAGCGCCTCATGGAGCTGGGCCCGGAGGGCTTCGCGGCGTGGCTGCGTGACGAGCCCGCGGTCGGGGTCACCGACACCACCTTCCGCGACGCCCACCAGTCGCTGCTGGCCACCCGGGTGCGTAGCACCGGCCTGCTGACGGTCGCGCCGTACGTGGCGCGGATGATGCCGCAGCTGCTGTCCATCGAATGCTGGGGTGGCGCGACTTACGATGTGGCGCTGCGGTTCCTGAAGGAGGACCCGTGGGAACGGCTGGCGGCGCTGCGTGAGGCGGTGCCCAACATCTGTCTGCAGATGCTGCTGCGCGGCCGCAACACCGTGGGGTACACGCCCTATCCGGAGACGGTGACGACGGCATTCGTCGAGGAGGCCACCGCGACGGGCATCGACATATACCGCATCTTCGACGCGCTGAACAACGTCGACTCGATGCGCCCCGCCATCGACGCCGTGCGCGCCAGCGGCAGCGCGGTCGCCGAGGTGGCGATGTCCTACACCGGCGACTGCGCCGATCCGCGTGAGGACCTCTACACGCTGGACTACTACCTGCGGCTGGCCGAGCAGATCGTCGAGGCGGGTGCACACGTACTGGCCATCAAGGACATGGCCGGGCTGCTGCGGCCGCACGCGGCCACCCTGCTCGTCGGCGCGCTGCGGTCCCGTTTCGACCTGCCGGTGCACGTGCACACCCACGACACCCCCGGCGGCCAGCTCGCCACCTACACCGCGGCCTGGGCGGCAGGCGCGTCGGCGGTCGACGGGGCCGCCGCGCCGCTGGCCGGCACCACCAGCCAGCCCGCACTCTCCTCGATCGTGGCCGCCGCCGCGCACACCGACCGCGACACCGGACTCGACCTGGGCGCGGTCTGCGACCTGGAGCCGTACTGGGAGGCGCTGCGAAAGGTGTACGCGCCGTTCGAGTCCGGTCTTCCCGCGCCGACCGGGCGGGTCTACCACCACGAGATCCCCGGCGGTCAGCTCTCCAATCTGCGCCAGCAGGCCATCGCGCTGGGGCTCGGCGACCGGTTCGAGGACATCGAGAACGCCTACGCGGGCGCCGACCGCATCCTCGGCCGCCTGGTCAAGGTCACGCCGTCGTCCAAGGTGGTCGGCGACCTGGCGCTGTCGCTGGTCGGTGCCGGTGCCGACGCCGACGAGTTCGCCGCCGACCCGGCCCGTTTCGACATCCCTGACAGCGTGATCGGCTTCCTGCGCGGCGAGTTGGGTGATCCGCCCGGCGGCTGGCCCGAACCGCTGCGCTCCACAGCACTGGCCGGGCGCGCCCCCGCCAAGCCCGTCACCGAACTGAGTCCGGAGGACGAGGCGGTGCTGGCCCAGCCCGGCCCGAAACGCCAGGCCGCACTCAACCGCCTGCTGTTTCCCGGCCCCACCAAGGAATTCGAGGCGCACCGCGAGGTCTACGGCGACACCTCCCGGCTGAGCGCCAACCAGTTCCTCTACGGTCTGCGCCAGGGTGAGGAGCACCGGGTATACCTCGAGCGGGGTGTCGAACTGCTCATCGGCCTGGAGGCCGTCTCCGACGCCGACGAACGCGGCATGCGGACCGTGATGTGCATCCTCAACGGCCAGCTGCGCCCGGTTCTGGTGCGCGACAACAGCATCGCCAGCGAGGTGCCGACCGCCGAGAAGGCTGACCGCACCGACCCCGACCACGTCGCCGCGCCGTTCGCCGGCGTCGTGAACGTCACCGTCGCCGTCGGCGACGAGGTCAGCGCCGGCCAGACCATCGCCACGATCGAGGCGATGAAGATGGAGGCCGCCATCACCGCACCCAAGGACGGCAAGGTGGCGCGTATCGCGGTCGCCGACACCGCACAGGTCGAAGGCGGCGACCTCCTGGTCGTGGTCAGCTGACCCGCCTCATCGCCGGCGCGCTCGGCGGCCGCCGGATCACCGTTCCGCGCAGCGGCACCCGGCCCACCACCGACCGGGTCAGGGAGTCGTTGTTCAACGTGCTCACGGCCCGGCTCGACCTGGCCGGGCTGTCGGTGCTCGACCTGTACGCCGGATCCGGAGCCCTTGGGCTGGAGGCGATCTCGCGCGGAGCGTCGACCGTGACGTTCGTCGAGGCGGATCGGCGCGCGGCCGGGGTCATCGAGGGCAATCTCGCCGACCTCGGCGTGCGTAACGCGCACGTGCGCAAGGCCGGTGTGGCCGCTGCGCTCGGCGGCGCCGCATCGCCGGTGGACCTGGTGCTGGCCGACCCGCCCTACGAGATCGCCGAGGCGGAGATCGACGAGATGATCGCGCTGCTCGACGCCGGCTGGACACGTGCCGGGACGGTGGTGGTGATCGAGCGCCGCGCATCGGCCGCGCCGACACGGTGGCCGGAGCACTGGACCCCGTGGCCGCAGCGGCGTTACGGCGACACCCGGCTGGACATCGCCGAGTCCGGCTGAGCGGATTCAATCCCCGGTCGCTTCGCTCCTGCCCTCCGATTCAATCCCCGGTCGCTTCGCTCCTGCCCTCCGATTCAATCCCCGGTCGCTTCGCTCCTGCCCTCCGAGCCGCCCTGCTAGCGTCGTCACCCATGAGCGGCGCCGTATGCCCCGGATCGTTCGACCCGGTCACGCTTGGTCACATCGACGTCTTCGAGCGGGCCGCCGCGCAGTTCGACGAGGTCGTCGTCGCCGTGCTCGGGAATCCGAACAAGAAGGGGCTGTTCAGCCCCGACGAGCGGATCGCGATGATCGAGGAGTCGACGACGCACCTGCCGAACCTGCGGGTGGAGTCCGGCTCCGGGCTGGTCGTCGACTTCGTCAAGGCGCGCGGGCTGACCGCGATCGTCAAGGGCCTGCGCACCGGCACAGACTTCGAGTACGAGCTGCAGATGGCCCAGATGAACAAACATGTCGCCGGGGTGGACACCTTCTTCGTCGCGACCACGCCGCGCTACTCGTTCGTGTCGTCGTCGCTGGCTAAGGAGGTGGCGATGCTCGGCGGTGACGTCACCGAGCTGCTGCCCGAGGCGGTCAACCGCCGGCTGGCCGAAAGGCGCGGCGCCGCAGGCTGATTCGCCGCACCTAGTCGGGCGTCACCGTGGTGAGGCAGAACGGGTGGCCGACGGGGTCGAGCATGACGCGCCACAGTGAGGGGGCCTGCTGATGGGCCGCCTCGCGGGCACCGAGGGCGACCGCCTGCGCGACGGCGTCGGTGATGTCGTCGACGGAGACGTCGAGATGC
Organism: [Mycobacterium] manitobense; assembly: GCF_025821665.1. GTDB lineage: Bacteria > Actinomycetota > Actinomycetes > Mycobacteriales > Mycobacteriaceae > Mycobacterium > Mycobacterium arseniciresistens. The sequence goes on along the minus strand of NZ_JACKSJ010000050.1, from coordinate 7,425 downwards.
ATCTGCTGGAGCTGCCCGGGTTCGGGCCAGGTCGGCGCGACGTAGTCGGTGACGCGCATGAACGCCAGCACGCCGGTGCCGTCGGTGATCGCGACGACACTGCCGTCGGGGGCCTCGACGAGTCGGTGCATGCCGAGCAGTGCGGCGTAGAAATCGGCGAGGGCGGCCGGGTCGGGGCAGTCGATCGAGGTGGCGCCAAGGCGTCCCACCGGCGGACCGGGCGTCGTCATGGCGCACATCCTGCCACGGCGGCGGCGACGCATATCACCGGCTCACGGCGCCCGGCGCACGGTTGACCTGGCGCGACGCGGGGTAGCCACGGTGTGGCGCACAGCCCATTGCGCCGCCCGAATCAGCCAGCAATACGGAGGTCACTGTCGTGGCTCAGACATTCGTGCAATCGACCGACGACGTCGTCGCGTTCCTCAAGGACCAGCACAACCTCATCAAGGACATGTTCGACGACGTGCTGTACGCGTCGGAGACCAAGGCCAGGGAGAAGGCGTTCACCGAACTGCGCCAACTCCTCGCGGTGCACGAGACCGCAGAGGAGATGGTGGTGCACCCCAGGGTCCGTCGCGAGGTGGACAGCGGGGACCTCATCGTCGACGCCCGCCTGCGCGAGGAACACGTCGCCAAGGAGTACCTCTCCGCCCTGGAGGCGATGGACATCGGCTCCCAGGAGTTCCTCGACGAACTCGTGCTGTTCCGTGCGTCCGTGCTCGACCACGCCGAACGCGAGGAGACCGAGGAGTTCAACAAGCTGCAGCGCGAACTGGACCCCGCCGATCTCAAGCGCATGGCCGCGGGAGTTTTGGCCGCGCAGGCGATCGCCCCCACCCGGCCGCATCCCGGCGTCGAGTCGGCGAAGCTGAACTTCGCGGTCGGCCCGTTCGCCTCGATGCTGGACCGGGCGCGCGACGCGATCGCCGCGGCGATGCGCTGAGCGGCACGCACCGGCGCCCGGCCTGCGGGTTCGGCCGGCCGTGCGCTGGTGCATGCTGCATTGCATGCTGAAAATGTGCCGGGTGCGACACACCGACCGTGCTGCAGAGTCACAGCGGTAACACCAGGCACACTAGTAACAACTTACTTCGCCTGGAGGGTGTTGCCGTGTACCGAGTTTTTGAGGCGCTCGACGAACTGGGCGCGATCGTGGAAGAAGCGCGCGGCGTGCCGATGACCGCGGGGTGTGTGGTGCCCCGCGGAGACGTCCTCGAGCTGATCGACGACATCAAGGACGCCATCCCCGGTGAGCTCGACGACGCGCAGGACGTTCTCGACGCCCGCGACTCACTGCTGCGCGACGCCAAGGAGCACTCCGAGGGCATGGTGGCGTCGTCACGGGCCGAGGCGGACTCGATGCTCAACCATGCGCGCGGCGAGGCCGACCGCCTGCTCGCCGACGCCAAGGCCCAGGCAGACCGGATGGTCGCCGAGGCACGCCAGCACAGCGAGCGGATGGTCGGCGAGGCGCGCGAAGAGGCGGCGCGGGTCAGCGCCACCGCCAAGCGCGAGTACGACGCCGCCACCGGCCGCGCCAAGGCAGAGGCCGACCGCCTGATCGAGAACGGCAACATCTCCTACGAGAAGGCCGTCCAGGAAGGCATCAAGGAGCAGCAGCGGCTGGTGTCGCAGACCGAGATCGTCGCCACCGCGAACGCCGAGGCCACCCGCCTGGTCGACACCGCGCACGCCGAGGCGGACCGGCTCCGCGGGGAGTGCGACATCTACGTCGACAGCAAGCTCGCCGAGTTCGAGGAGTTCCTCAACGGCACGCTGCGCTCCGTCGGTCGCGGCCGCCACCAGCTGCGCACTGCGGCCGGGACGCACGACTACGTCACCAGGTAGCCCCGGGGCCGCACCCGTCCGGCAGCCGCGATCCCGCGGCGGCCGTCTTGAGCAGCGCCGTAACATCGCACACATGGCTACGCAGCGGAGAGCGCGACACCGTGCAACACCTTCGCCGCTCGTGCTCGACCTGTCCACGCTGGGCCGGCGACCGGGCTCGATGCTCACGGTCCGCGAGACGATCCCCAGTCCGTTGCGGATCGGCCTCGACCTCGTCGCGGTGGAGAAGGACGCCCCGCTCGAGCTCGACCTGCGGATCGAGTCCGTGTCGGAGGGTGTGCTGGTCACCGGCACAGTCTCGGCGCCGACGGCCGGCGAGTGCGGACGCTGCCTGACCCCGATCACCGGCCACGTCGACATCGACCTGACCGAGCTGTTCGCCTATCCCGACAGCGCCACCGACGAGACCACGGACGCCGACGAGATCGGCCGGGTGGGCTCGAGCGGTCAGGCCGACACCGTCGACCTCGAGCAGCCGGTCATCGACGCCATCGGTCTCGCACTGCCGTTCGCCCCGCTGTGCGGGCCGGACTGCGAAGGGCTGTGCGCCGAATGCGGCGTCCGGTTGGCCGAAGCCGAACCGGACCATCACCACGAACAGCTCGACCCGCGCTGGGCGAAACTGGCGGCGCTGCTGCCCGACGAGGCGCCCCGCGAACCGGGGGACGATTCGTGACCGACCGCGCGCCGCTGCTCGAGGCGCTGGGGGTGGACCTGCCCCCTGAACTGCTCACCATCGCCCTGACCCACCGCAGCTACTCCTACGAGAACGGCGGCCTGCCGACCAACGAGCGCCTTGAGTTCCTCGGCGATGCCGTGCTCGGCCTGACCGTCACCGAGGAGCTCTACCACCGCCACCCCGACCGCTCAGAAGGCGACCTCGCCAAGCTGCGCGCCAGCATCGTCAACACCCACGCACTCGCCGACGTCGGCCGCAATCTCAGCGCCGACGGGCTGGGCGCCTACCTGCTGCTCGGCAAGGGCGAGGAGCACTCCGGCGGCGCCGACAAGTCGAGCATCCTGGCCGACGGCGTCGAATCACTGCTCGGCGCCATCTATGTCGAGCACGGGCTGGCGACCGCGCGGGAGGTGATCCTGCGGCTGTTCGCCGAATTGATCACCACCGCACCGACGTTGGGTGCCGGGCTGGACTGGAAGAGCAGCCTGCAGGAACTCACCGTGGCCCGGAGCATGGGCGCGCCGTCCTACGTGGTCACCTCGACGGGCCCGGACCACGACAAGGAATTCACCGCCACCGTCGTCGTCGCGGACATCGAGTACGGCAGGGGAGTGGGACGCACCAAGAAGGAGGCCGAGCTCAGGGCCGCCGCAGCGGCTTGGAATGCGTTGTCGGCCACGGGTGTCGATGCCTGAACTACCCGAGGTGGAGGTCGTCCGGCGTGGCCTTGACGCCCATGTCACGGGCCGGACCATCACCGCGGTGCGGGTCCACCACCCTCGCGCGGTCCGGCGTCACGGCGCAGGACCCGCCGACCTGACCGGCCGGCTGCTCGACGCGCACGTCGCCGGTACCGGCCGACGGGGGAAGTACCTGTGGCTCACGCTCGACGACGGTGACACGGCACTGGTCGTCCACCTCGGCATGAGTGGTCAGATGCTCCTCGGACCCGTGGCCAACGAGAACCACCTGCGCATCGCCGCACTGCTCGATGACGGCACCGCGCTGAGTTTCGTCGATCAGCGCACCTTCGGGGGCTGGCAGCTGGCCGACATGGTGACGGTGGACGGCACCGACGTCCCGATGCCGGTGGCGCATCTCGCCCGCGATCCGCTCGATCCGCGCTTCGACCGAGACGGGGTGGTGACGGTGTTGCGCCGCAAGCACTCCGAGATCAAGCGCCAGCTGCTCGACCAGACGGTGGTGTCAGGGATCGGCAACATCTACGCCGACGAGGCGCTGTGGCGGGCGAAGATCAACGGCACCCGCCTCGCGTCGGCGCTGACCCGTCGGCAGCTGACCGAACTGCTCGACGCCGCCGCCGAGGTGATGACCGACGCACTCGGCCAGGGCGGCACGTCATTCGACTCGCTGTACGTCAACGTCAACGGCGAATCGGGGTACTTCGACCGGTCGCTGGACGCCTACGGCCGCGAAGGCGAGCCGTGCCGGCGCTGCGGTGCGGTGATGCGGCGGGAGAAGTTCATGAACCGCTCGTCGTTCTACTGTCCGCGATGCCAGGCCCGGCCCCGCGTGCGGCGGTCCTGATCTAGCGGGGCATCTCCGGGAAGCCCGGCGCCGCGGTCATGCAGACCTTCCAGTCGTCGCCTTCCTTGGCGAAGTGCACTTCCTCTTTCTGGGTGCCGGTCTCCACCTGTGCGGTCGCCGCGTCACCGTCGACCTGGATGTCGGAGATCTCCGCGGTCTCCGTCGACGATCCGGGATCGCCCGGGACGTCGAGGTCGCCCAGATCACCGAGGTCGCCGAGATCACCGAACGACTCGAACAGTTCTCGGTCGCCGGCGCAGAAATAGCTCTGCAGTGCGGCTTCGAAGTCACTGCTGGCATTGATGTCGTCGAACAGCTGACGGATCGCGGCTTCGTCATCCGATTCGGCCGACGTGCCCCCACCGCTCGCCGAGGAATCGCCACCGTCGCCGGAGCCGGCCACCAGCGCGATGACGACGACCAGCGCGATGACCAGTGCGACGCCGATTCCGCCGAACAGCAACCACTTTCCCCGTCCGGAGCCGGGCGGCTGCGGGGCCGGCCCCCAGCCGGGCGGCGGGTAGCCACCCTGGTAGCCGGCGGGCGGATACGGCGCGCCCTCGTAGCCGTACTGCTGGGGCTGGCCGTACTGGGGCTGGCCGTACTGGGGCTGGCCGTACGGGGGTTGGCCGTACTGCTCGGACGGCGGCCCGTACTGCTGCGGCGAGCCGTACTGCTGAGGCTGTCCGTACTGCTGCGGCGGGCCGTACTGCGGTGGTCCGTAGGGGCCCTGCGGGGACCACTGACCCTGATTCGGATCGGGCGGCGTGGGTGGCACGTGGGTCATGGGTTGCTCCTGAGGCAGTCGCGACGACCGTAACACCGGGACGCCCTGCGGGCAGGCAGTCACCGCGGTGCCGGGCGCCCGCGAGGGCGGGGAATTGCGGCGGCCGCCACGTTGTAGAAAGAGACCATGACGGAACTGTGGGTGCAGCGTACGGGCGTGCGTCGGTACACCGGGCGGAGCTCACGCGGTGCGGAGGTGCTCGTCGGCAGCGACGACGTCGACGGCGTGTTCACACCGGGCGAGCTCATGAAGATCGCTCTGGCGGCCTGCAGCGGGATGTCGAGCGACCAGCCGCTGCGCCGGCGCCTCGGCGACGACTACGCCGCGACGATCCGGGTGTCCGGGGTGGCCGACCGCGAGCAGGAGCGCTACCCGCTGGTCGAGGAGAAGCTCGAGGTGGACCTGTCCGGGCTGTCCGAGCAGGATCGCGCCCGGCTGCTCACCGTCGTCGAGCGGGCGATCGATCAGGTGTGCACGGTGGGCCGGACGCTCAAGTCGGGCACCACGGTGAACTTCGAGGTCGACGCTGGGACGGGCGATGCCGAAGGACGCTGACGTCCGGCTGACCGCCTGGGTGCACGGCCGCGTGCAGGGCGTCGGCTTCCGGTGGTGGACGCGGTCGCGGGCACTGGAACTCGGGCTGACCGGGTTCGCCGCCAACAAGTCCGACGGGAGGGTGCAGGTGGTGGCCCAAGGCTCCCGGGACGCCTGCGAGCGGCTGCTCGACCTGCTGCAGGGGGAGAACACCCCCGGCTCGGTCACCACCGTCGTCGCCGACTGGTCCGACGCCGGTGAGCCGATCACGGGGTTTCGGGAGCGTTAGCCGCGGCGGTCAGTAGTCTGGCACGTCATGCATCTCAAGAGTCTGACGCTGAAGGGCTTCAAGTCCTTCGCATCGCCGACGACTCTGCGCTTCGAACCGGGCATCACCTGCGTCGTCGGGCCCAACGGGTCGGGCAAGTCCAACGTGGTGGACGCGCTGACCTGGGTGATGGGCGAGCAGGGCGCCAAGACGTTGCGCGGCGGCAAGATGGAGGACGTCATCTTCGCCGGCACGTCGTCGCGCGCGCCGCTGGGGCGCGCCGAGGTGACGCTGACCATCGACAACTCCGACAACGCGCTGCCCATCGACTACTCCGAGGTGTCGATCACCCGCCGGATGTTCCGCGACGGCGCCGGTGAATACGAGATCAACGGCAGCAGTTGCCGATTGATGGATGTCCAGGAGCTGCTCTCCGACTCGGGCATCGGCCGGGAGATGCACGTCATCGTCGGGCAGGGCAAGCTCTCGGAGATCCTGGAGTCCCGGCCCGAGGAACGCCGGGCGTTCATCGAGGAAGCCGCGGGCGTGCTCAAGCACCGCAAGCGCAAGGAGAAGGCGGTCCGCAAGCTCGACTCCATGTCGGCCAACCTGGCGCGCCTCAGCGACCTCACCACCGAACTGCGCCGCCAGCTCAAACCGCTGGGGCGGCAGGCCGAGATGGCCCGTCGCGCGCAGACCATCCAGGCCGACCTGCGTGACGCCCGGCTGCGGTTGGCGGCCGACGACCTGGTGACCCGCAAGACCGAGTTCGACAACACCGATCAGGCCGAGACGACGCTGCGCCGCGAGCACGACGAGATCACCACCCGGCTGGAGGCCGCAACCACTGAGCTCGACGGCCACGAGGCGGCGGTGGCGTCGCTGTCGGAACGCGCCGAGGGTGCCCAGCAGACGTGGTTCCGGCTGTCGGCGCTCGCCGAGCGGGTCGGCGCGACCGTCCGCATCGCCAGCGAGCGGGCCCAGCTGCTCGACTCCGAGCCTGAGCCGTCGACCGGCCGGGATCCCGAGGAGCTGGAGGCCGAGGCCGACGAGATGGCCGCGCGGGAGGCGCAACTGCTCGGCGAGCTGGAGGAGTCACGGCGGCGCCTCGAGGAGGCCCGCGCCGAACAGTCCGAGAAGGACCGGATCGCCGCCGAGGCCGAGCGCGCGCACCTCGCCGCCGCCCGCGCCGAGGCCGACCGCCGCGAAGGGCTGGCGCGGCTGGCCGGGCAGGTCGACACGATGCGCACCCGGGTCGAGTCGATCGACGAGACCGTGGCCCGGCTGTCGGTGAGCATCGAGGAGTCCGCCGCGAAGGCGCAGCAGGCCAGGGCCGACTTCGAGACGGTCCAGAGCCGCGTCGGTGAGCTCGACGCCGGCGAGGTCGGTCTCGACGAGCACCACGACCGCAGCGTCACCGCGCTGCGGCTGGCCGACGAACGCGTTGCCGAGCTGCAGTCCGCCGAGCGCGGCGCCGAACGTCAGGTGGCTTCCCTGCGGGCGCGGATCGACGCGCTCGCGGTCGGGATGGATCGCCGCGACGGCGCGGCGTGGCTGCAGAAGAACCACGGCGGCACAGGTCTTTTCGGCACCGTCGCCAAGCTGCTCAAGGTTCGCGCCGGGTATGAGGTGGCCATCGCGACGGTGCTCGGGCCGGCCGCCGACGCGCTGGCCGCGGAGGACTTCGGCGCCGCCCGGTCGGCGGTGGCCGCGCTCAAGGAGTCCGACGGCGGGCGCGCCGCGATCGTGCTGGGGGAC
>NZ_JACKSJ010000049.1 GCF_025821665.1 [Mycobacterium] manitobense | reverse complement strand
CCCGCGCAGCGCGTTGACCGGACGCCCGTCCGGGGCCGTGATGGAGGACGGCACCCCGAAGAACGACCGGAACCACATGCTCGCGCCGTCCAGCAGCAGCACCGGGCCGCTCATGCTGCGGTCCCGAACAGGTAGGAGCCCACGGTGGTCAATCTGTCCTCATTTCCCTCGTCGTACAGGTGCACCCGCACCGCGACGGTGCCGGCGGCGCCGTCGAATCGTTCGGCCTCGACCCGGAACGGGCCGGCCTTGCCGCGGGCCAGGAACATCACGTGCGCGGAGATGCCTTGCACATCTGAGCCGGCCGCATCGGCTGCCGCGGTCTCCAAGATGACGAACTGCGGGCCGATGTGCAGCGCGGCGTCCGGCGAGGCCACCTCGGCGGACAGTTCCGGTAGGCCCCAGTTTCCGTCGTCGCGCCGGTACCCGCCGAACACCTGCCACAGCGGCGGGAGATCGGGGGAGTCGACTACCTCGATGTTGTCGACCTCCATCTTCTGCAGGCCCCCGGGCGGCACGCCGATGCTCACGCCCTG
>NZ_JACKSJ010000048.1 GCF_025821665.1 [Mycobacterium] manitobense | reverse complement strand
GCAGCCGACCCGGCCCCAGACACCCAGGAGGTTGCCGTGAGCCGATTTACCGACAAGATGTACCGCAGCGCCCATGAGAGCGCGCGGGGCATGGTCACCGGCGAACCCTACGAGCCCGTCCGCCACACCTGGCTCGAAGTCCACGAGCGGGCTCGTCGGGTGGCCGGCGGACTCGCCGCGGCAGGCATCGGTCCGGGCGACTCGGTCGGCGTGCTGGCCGGCTTCCCGGTCGAGATCGCCCCGACCGCCCAGGGCGTGTGGATGCGCGGCGGCAGCCTGACGATGCTGCATCAGCCGACCCCGCGCACCGACCTCGCGGTATGGGCCGAGGACACCATGACCGTCATCGGCATGATCGAACTCAAGGCCGTCATCGTCTCCGAACCCTTCAT
>NZ_JACKSJ010000047.1 GCF_025821665.1 [Mycobacterium] manitobense | reverse complement strand
CCGACCCCGCGCACCGCAGCGCCAGAGCGCTGGCCGCCGCCCGCGCCAAACGCGACGCCGCGGCGCCCGCCGCCGCACACGAACTGCTGTCCATCGCCGAAGTCGGACCCCTGACCGATCTGCAGCAGGCCCAGGTCGCCCGGCTGCGGGCGCAGATGGAGTTCGTCCGCTCCCGCGGCGGCGACACCCGCGCCAAGCGGCTCGCCGACACCGCACCCGCGCTGCTCGACGCCGCGAAGCAGCTGACGGGTGTCGACGACTTCTCCTCGCGCGAAAGCTATCTCGAGGCCATCGCCGCGATCATCTTCGCCGGGCGGCTCGGTGATCCCGGTGCGCTCACCGATGCGGCCGCGGCCGCCCGCATCGCGATCGGTGACGCCGAGGACTTCGCGCGGGCAGTCGACTACCTCCTGCGGGGGTGGGCGGTCCGCATCACCGACGGCGTGCGGGCGGGCAGCCCGGCGCTGCGGGCGGGGCTGGACCACATGCGCGTCCAGGCCCGGTCCAATGACGTGCACGTGCTGCGCTGGCTGGTGCCCGCGTTTCCGGTGCTGCAGGAGTCCGCGGCACTCGAACTGTGGGACGAGGCGCTGCTCGACGAACTGTCCGCCGCCGCGGTGCGCCGCGCGCGCGAGGCCGGTGCGCTGGCCGGGCTGCCGCAGACACTCGGATACCGGGCCGGCTTCCACCTGCTGACCGGCGAATTCAACACGGCCGCAACCCTCATCGAAGAGGCGCAGTCGATCATCGGGTCGACCGGCTACTACTCGCCGATCACCCATCAGTCCATGCTGCTCGCCGCGTCGCGGGGAGTGGCGGCCGATGCCGTCGACATGTTCCAGACCACCGCCGCCGAAGCCGGTGCCCGCGGCGAAGGCCGGCTGCTCGGCGTCGTCGGCCACGCCGCCGCCGTGCTCTACAACGGGCTGGGCCGCTACGAGGAGGCGTACGCCGCGGTCAGCGACGCCGCCGCGCACGAGGACCTCGGAATCCACGGCTGGGCGCTGTTCGAACTGGTCGAGGCGGCCGTGCACACCGGTGAGCGGGCGGCCGCGGTCAGGGCGCTGGCCGCACTGGAGGAGCGCACCCTTGCCGCGGGGACCGACTGGGGACTCGGGGTGCTGGCCAGCACGCGGGCCCTGCTGACCGATTCCGCGGACGAGCACACCGTCGACGCCCTGCACACCGAAGCCGTCGAACGGCTCACACGCACGAAGGTCGTCGTGCACGTGGCGCGGGCCCAGCTGCGGTACGGGGAATGGTTGCGCCGCATCAACCGTCGCATCGACGCGCGCAGGCAGCTCAACGCCGCGCACGACCTGTTCAGCCGGATGGGCGCCCAGGCGTTCGCCGAGCGGTCGCGCCGCGAACTCCTGGCCACCGGTGAGAAGGTGCGCAAACAGCCGATGGCCTCCGGCGACCGGCTGACCGCGCAGGAGGCGCAGATCGCCAAGCTGGCCGGTGAGGGCCTGACCAACCAGGAGATCGGCGCGCAGCTGTTCCTCAGCACCCACACCGTCGAGTGGCACCTGCGCAAGGTGTTCGTCAAGCTCGGCGTCACCTCGCGCCGGCAGCTGCGCACGGTCTCGTGGGCCGTCTGACCCCTGACCCCGGGGTGTCCACCACGGACCACTGACCACGGACCACGGGTTTCCAAGGGTCCCCCCGGGCCCCGCAGCCGCGAGTCTGAGTAGGACATCGACACCCCACTCACTCGGAGGTTCACCGTGAAGGTCGTAGCAACCGGCACCACCGCGACGGCCCGGCCCGACGCCGAGCTCGCCGCCCACTTCGCCCGCGGCGTCGAGCCGCTTCTCGACGTCCTGCTGCGCGGCGCACGGAGGTTGACGCGCAACGATGCCGACGCCGAGGACCTGCTGCAGGACACCCTGCTGCACGGCTTCGCGGGATTCCACAACTTCCGGCCGGGTACCAACCTGCGGGCGTGGCTGTTCCGGATCCAGTACAACCGCTGGGTGAGCACGTACCGCAGCAAGCAGTCGCGGGTCACCGAGACCGCGTTCGACGAGATCCACGACTGGGACCTGGCCGCCAGCGCGTCGCACGAATCGGCCGGCCTGTGGTCGGCCGAGGACGAGGTGTTGAATCGCCTGCCGGACAACGACATCAGGGCGGCTGTGCAGAGCCTTCCCGAGGGCTTCCGTGCCGCGGTCTACTACGCCGACATCGAGGGTTACACCTACGCTGAGACCGCCGTGCTGATGGGCGTCCCGATCGGGACCGTCATGTCGCGGATCTACCGGGGCCGCGAGCGGTTGCGTGTCGCGCTGGCCCACCGCGCCAAGCGCGTCGTCGTCGCCGCCGACCACCAAGCCGCCTGAGGAAGCGAGAAGACCGATGCCGCAGAACACGGACTACGACGACGCATGGCACACCGCCCTGACGGTGCTGCAGGAAGTACAGCCGCCATTCATCCCGGCCGGCGCGCATGCGATGACGGTGCAGATCGAGTACCCGCCGGCCAACCGCGGCACTCCGCCGCACCGGCACCCCGGCGGCCCCGCCTTCGGCTACGTGCTGGAGGGCGAGATGCTGTTCGAGTTGGAGGGCGAGGCACCGCGGGTCGTGCGGGCGGGCGAGGCGTTCTGGGAGCCCGGCGGCGACGTCATCCACTACCAGGACGGCAACAACCGCGATGACATGAAGGTCCGCTTCACGGTCACCATGCTGTGCGTGCCGGGGCAGCCGATGCTCGAGATGGTGGGCGAGGAGGAGCTGGCGCAGCGCCGGCACCTGCGCGTGGCGGCCACGCCGGGGGAGCGCTAGATCATCTCCTTGCGCGTCAGCCATCGCAGGATCGGCCAGCCCAGGAACACCGGCAGCCAGCACGTCAGCACCCGGTAGAGCAGGACCGAGGGCACCGCCACCGCGGCGGGCACGCCGAAGGCGGCCAGGCCGCCGATCAGGGCTGCCTCCACGGCGCCGACACCGCCGGGGGTCGGCGCCGCCGACGCGAGCGTGCCGCCCACCATCGTCACCACCGTGACCGTGACCAACGACACGTCGCCACCGAACGCCGAGATGCTGGCCCACAACGCGAACGCCGCACCGAGTGTCGTTGCCGCACAACCAAGGACGATCAGCGCCAGCCGCCACGGCTCACGCGCCAAGGCTGCCAGGTCATCGAGCAGCTCCTGCAGCCGCGGCCGCACCGCCGTAGCGAGCCAGCGCCGCAACTTCGGCACGAACAGGAAGGTCCCGAGCAAGCCGAGTGCCACCCCGCCGACGAGATACAGCAGCGTCGCCGACGGCACGAACTTCGACAGGTCGGCAGACGCGCCCGCCACCGCGCTGAACAGGATGAGCAGCGAGACGTGCGTGATCACCTGCACCGACTGCTGCAGCGCCACCGCGGTCGTCGCGCGCAACGCCCCCAGTCCGCCCTTCTGCAGGAACCGCGTCGACAGCGCAAGCCCGCCGACTCCCGCAGGCGTCGTCGTCGCGGCGAAGGTGTTGGCCACCTGCATGACAGTCAGGTACCGGAACTTGATCAACCCGTCCGAACACGCCCACAGAGCCGCCGCCGCCCCGAGGTACTTGAGCGCCGACACCGCCAGCCCGAGCAGCGCCCACCACCAGTTCGCGGTGCGCAGCTCGGCGGCGAACGTCGGCACCGTCGCGAGGAACGGGTACGCGACGTAGACCAGCGCGCCGAGCAGCACCAGCTGGATGATCTGCCTGCGGGTGAACCGGGTGATGTTCTCCGCCTGGATCTTGTCGGCCCCGGTCTGGCGCATCACCTCCTCGCGCGCGGACTCGATGACCGCCTTGCCGTCGGCCACCGCAGTCCGGATACGCTGTGGGACAGCGGATCTGGTCAAACGGCCGGACGCAGTCAGCACCTCGTCCCTGCCGAAGGCCTCGATCGCCGCCTCGACTGCGGATTTCGGGTCGTAGACGCCGGCGGTCGTCGTCAACAGCTGGGCGATGTCGGACTGCAGTTGGGCGTCGGTGGCGCCGTACTCCGCGTAACCGAACCCGCCGAACAGCACTGTGCCCTCGTCGACGGTGATCTCGCTCACCCTCAGGTCCCCGTGTGCGATCTGGTGCTCGTGCAAGACGCGCAGCGCACCCCACACCTTCGACAGCGGGGTTTCGGCGTCGAGTGGGAGGCCCCGCACCGGCGAATGCGTGTACAGCGTCCAGCCGCGCTCGAGCGTGGCGATCGCCACCGTCGCGGTGTTGGCGACGCCGAGATCGCCGATCGCGATCGCCATCAGCGCGCGGTGTTCGACCGTGCGGTGCATCGACGCGTGCAGGGGAGCGGTCTCGCTCGACCGCAGCCGCAGCTTGCGCCAGATCTGGCGCAACGCGCCGCCGCTGCGCTGATTGGGCCCGTACATCTCGACGGTCAGCCGGGCGCCGGACTCGGCGGTCGCCGTCAGCAGCAGCGGCCCCCGGCCTGCCGGGCGGGTCACCGTCAGCGCAATCACCACGAACCCGCGCCGCGCCATCCTGCGCAGCGCGCTGTCCAGCGGCACCTCCAGCGCCGGTGTGCCGACCACCAGCACCACCAGCGCGCCGACGAACCAGCCCGCCGCCAGCCCGAGCACCGACCGGGCAGGCACGACGGCCGAGACCACCAGGTGGATCGGCACGAACGCCAGCAGCAGCGTCCACCACCAGCGCCGCCACTTCGCAGGCAGCCAGGGCCCCGACACCGTGAGCACCGCCGCCAGCATCGCGATCCAGCGCGGATCGTCGAGGAACTGCGAGAGCTGGGTGTCGAGCCGGTCGTTCAGATCGAAATGCCATTGCGGAGCGGCGATCCCGTTTCCGGTGATGGACAGCGCCAGGCCCGCGATGAACGCCGCGGCGGCGTAGGCGCCGAGCAGCCGCCACTGCCTGCCGACCAGCAGCCCGAACAGGATCATGAACGGCAAGGCCAGGATCGCCAGGCCGTAGACCAGATAGACCAGATTCGACTGGGTGGGCGTCAGGAAGCTGACGATCTCCGAGATCGACCGTTCGAGTGCGTCCCACTCGTAGCGAGTGATCAGAGAACTGGTCACCACGACGGCCAGCACGACCGTCGCAATCGCCAGGCGCAGGATGTCGTTCGTCCGTCGGGTCAGCGGTTGGAGAAGGCTGCCCGATACGGTGATTTCCCGCCCGTCGACCCGCATGATGCACCGATCTTCTCAGATCGGCCGGCGGTGATCATGACGCACGGGTTCCGGGTGTTCGTAAAATGCGCCGACCTAGAGGAGGCTGGACCCATGACCTCCGCACCACGACACCCGGGAGCCTCCGGCGCCCGGCAATCGTCGGCCTGACGTGGCCGTACATGAGCAGCTGCGCGCCGCGGTCGACGGCAGGCGCGGCACGGCGGCGGCGAACAACCTCTGCGAAGCGTGCGTGGTGCTGCTCGACATCGACGCCGCGGCCATCTCCCTGATCTTCGGCGGTGCCAGCAGCGCGACCATGGGCAGCAGCAGTGACCTGGCCCGCCAGTACGACGACCTGCAGTTCACCTTCGGTGAGGGGCCTTGTCTGGACTCGATCGCCCGCCGGGCCCCGGTCCTGGCGGCCGACCTGGCGCACCCCGAGGAGGTGCGGTGGCCCGCCTACGCACCGGCGCTGCTGTCCCGAAGCATCCGGGGCGTGTTCGCGATGCCCGTCGTCATCGCCGGTGAATACGTCGGGGCACTCGACCTGTTCCGCCAACGACCAGGCCCGCTGCAGGCGGAGGAACTCTCCGGCGCCTTCGTCGCCGCCGAGGTGGCCGGCATCCCGCTGCTCGACCTGTTGGACGGGGATCTGCAAGCCGCTGCCAACGACCCCGGTAGCGACGCGTGGGCCGAACTCAACGCGCTGTCCCGCGCGGAGGTCAGCCAGGCCACCGGCATGCTCGTGGCGCAGCTCGACGTGGACCCCACCGAGGCGCTGGTGCGGCTGAGAGCGCATGCATACGCCACCGGCCGTAGCGCCACCGACGTGGCGCGCGACATCCTCGACCGCCGCCTGCGGCTGGACGCCGACTGACATGCCGGCGACCACGATCGCGACAAAGGAGGCCACGTGACCGAGACGCCTCGCGAGACCCGCGTCCTGGAGGCGGTGGTCAGACTCGTGGACAGCCTGCTCGACGACTTCGACGTGGTCGACCTGCTCACCGAGCTCACCGAGCAGTGCGCCCAGCTCCTCGATGTGACCGCCGCCGGAATCCTGCTCGCCGACCCCCTGGACCAACTGCGATTGGTGGCCGCGACGTCCGAGCAGGCCCGCGAGCTCGAGCTGTTCCAGCTTCAGGCCGACGAAGGACCGTGCGTCGACTGCTACGCATCGGGTCAGCCCGTCTCGATTGCCGATCTGCAGACCGAGAGCGCCCGCTGGCCGCACTTCGTGCCCGCGGCGGTGGACGCGGGCTTCGTCGCGGTGCACGCGGTCCCGATGCGGGCCGCCGGCATCGTGCTCGGGGCGCTCGGACTGTTCGGCACTCATCGCGGCGAACTGAACGAGGCCGACCGGCTGGTCGGACAGACCCTCGCGCACATCGCCTGCGTGGCGATCCTGCAGGAACATCCGGCCAACCCGTCGACGGTGTTCGGCAGGCTACGGGCCGCGCTGAGCAGCCGGGTCGTCGTCGAGCAGGCCAAGGGGTTCCTGCGTGAGACCCTCGACGTGTCCATGGACGAGGCGTTCACCCTGCTGCGGTCCTACGCGCGGGCCCACAACGAGCACCTCACCGACATCGCGCGGCGACTGGTGACCCAGCGCGCCGAGCGCGAGACGCTGCTGTCGGGCATCGCCGCCCTGCGCGTGCACCCGCCGGGCTGATCAGCCCCGGGTCCGGGCGCGGGCCCGCCGGACAGCCTCCTCGACCATCCTGTCGGCGACGTCGCGGAGTTTGGCGTTCTCGGTCTGGCTGATCCTGATCAACCGGTCGAAGGCCTCCTCCGCCGTGCCGCCGGTGCGGCTGCGCAGGATGCCGATCGCCTGGTCGATGACCGCGCGGCTCTCCAGCGCGAGCCGCAACTGGTCGGTGCGCTTCTGCGCCCTGGCCAGCAGCCTCGCGTTGTACACCGAAACCGCCGCGGGCCCGGCGAACTGCGCGCCCAACTGCACGGCATGCTCGGCGAACGCGTCGCGGTCGAACGCATAACCATTGATGGCGCCGATCACGTCGTCACCGACGATCAGCGGCAGCGACAACGCCGAATGCACACCCATCCGGGCGACGTGCCCGCCGAAGTGCGGCCAGCGCGGGTCGCAGCCCAGCGACCCGCTGACCACCGGGCAACGCGACCGCATGCTGGTGATGCACGGCCCCTCGCCGGTGGTCTCGTACTGCACGCTGTCGATCTGCCGGACGAAGTCCGCGGTGACGGCCCAGCTCTCGATGCGCGGGGTGTCGCCGACCTTGTCGACCACGGTCAGGCCTGCGCCCTGCATACCGGGAATCGCCTGCACGGCGAACTCGGCGACCTCCTGCATCAGCTCGTTCACCGGCTTCGCACCCGCCACGATGCCCGCCACGCCGCTGAGCCCGGCGTACAGATCGGCCTCGTGCTCGTCCAGTTCGGCGCGCGACAACTCGGGCTCGGGTGGGACCGCCCGGCCTGGCTGGCGTTCGTAGTCGTGCATCTGGGGTGAATCTACCCAACGCCGGCAACCGGGGACGGGAACCTCGCTCAGGTGACGAGGGTCAGCGCGTGTGCGCGCCGCAGCTTGCCCGACGGCGTCTTCGGGATCGTGCCCGGTTCGAGGACCACGACGTTGCGGGGCCGCGCGTTCACCTCGGCGACGACCTCGTGCGCCACCTGGCGTTCGATGCGGCGCACCTCGTCGGGGTCCTGATAGCTCTTGGACTCCACCGCGACGGCGAACGTCTCGCGCGACCGCCCGGCCTCCAGCCGCACCGCCACCGCGCAGCCGGGCCGCACTCCGTCGACCCGCGCCGCGGCGCGCTCGATGTCGGTCGGATAGATGTTGCGGCCCGCCATGATGATGACGTCCTTGATCCGCCCGCACACCACCACATCGCCGGTCTCGGTCAGATAGCCGAGGTCACCGGTGTCGTACCAGCCCCGCTCGTCCTGCGCGGCGATGAAGCCGGCGACTGTCATGTAACCCTTCGTGACCGGCGTCCCGCGGGTCTCGATGACGCCGACGGCCCGCGGCCGCATCTCCGCGCCGTCTTCGTCGACGACGCGCACCTCGAGGCCCTTGAGGGGCTGACCGAGGGACACCAGACGCCGGGTGTGGCCCTTGTTCGACGGGACGGCGCGGTGCAGGACGGCCAGCAGGTCGGCGTCGACCTCGTCGACGACCATGCCGCCGCCGCACTCTGAGAACGACACGGCCACCGTGGTCTCGGCCATCCCGTAGGCGGGGATGATCGCCTCGCGACGCAGCCCGAAGGGTGCGCCGGCGTCGCAGAGATCTTCGACATCGGCGGGATCGACCTGCTCGGCCCCGGACAGTGCCCAGCGCAGCGACGACAGGTCGAAGTCGCCGGGCTTGGCCTGGCTGCGCAGCCGCTTGGCGAACAGGTTGTAGGCGAAGTTCGGGGCGGCCGTCATGGTGCCCTTGTACTTGTCGATGAGCTTGGCCCACAGCAGCGTGTCACGCAGGAAGTCGACCGGCGTGACCTTCACCAGCTCGGCGCCGAAGTACATCGGCACGGTCAGGTAGCCGGTCATGCCCATGTCGTGGAAGCACGGCAGCCAGCTCACGATCACGTCGGAGTCGATGTCGAAGTCGCAGCCGACAATCATCGCCTCGGCGTTCGCCACGATGTTGGCGTGGGTGATCAGCACCGCCTTCGGCGACCCCGTCGAGCCCGACGTCAGCTGCATGAGCGCGACGTCGTCGTCGTCGGTGTCGATCGGATCGATCGGATCGCTCTTCAGCAGATTCTCGATGGTGAGCACCGTGATCCCGATGCTCTCCAGCACCGGCGCGGCGGCCATGAACGGGTCCGACACCACGACGGCCTTGGCCGAGATCATCTCGATGACCGCGGTGGTCTCCTCCGCCCAGCGCACCAGATCGGTCCGCGGGGTGGGCTGGTGCAGCATGGTCACGCTGGCGCCGCGCATCCAGGCGCCCTGCGCGGTCGGCGCGATCTCCACCGGCGCGCCGGCGAGCACCGCGACGGCGTCGCCGTGGCCGATACCCGCCGCGGCCAGGCCACCGGCGATCTGGCGGGCGCGCTGGTGCACCTCGGCCCAGGTCTGCCGGATCGGCGCGTGCGGCTCCCCGGTGTTGAGACCCTTCAGGCTCCACTGGGCGTTGCGGTACATGGTCTCGGTGAATCTGCTCACGACAGTCCCTCTGGTTGGTGCGCCGTAGGCGGCAACGGTGACATCCCGCCATGAGCAGGGCGGAGGCGCCCGTTCGGCTCAGGGGGGTGAGTTGTGGGTGATGACGGGTCGGTGGGTGAACCCTTTGCGTTCACCTCGGATGGTCCGTCGCCCCGGGAGAGGCACGGTGCTTTGCGTGTCAGACGGTCTGACTGTACGGAGTCATGCGTCATCGAACGAGCACCCTCGCGTGACGTCGTGATAACGATTGAACCCCCTGGCAAGAGACCCCCAGCCTCTCGGGCACCGTAATACGGCCGCGGTCACGTCGTGAGGACCCCCGCGGCGGGGAGCGTTTCTCTCGCTCGCCACCGTGACGTTCCGCTTGGCTGGGATGTCAACCGCGTCCGACGGTACAGCCCGACCCCCTGGAATGGAATTCGAACCGCGGATGAAGTGTTTGCCCGGCTCGTGCCAAGACCGGCTCAGCCGTGCAGTCGCTGGCGCAGACCCGACGCCCGGACCACCCGCCTGCCGATCGCGGCGCGCACCGCCCGCTCGGAGCCCACCACCCGAACGCGCTGCCTGGCCCGCGTCACCGCCGTGTAGAACAGCTCCCGCGTGAGCAGCCTCGACTCCTCCGGCGGCAGCAGCACCGTGACCTCCTCGGCCTGGCTGCCCTGGCTCTTGTGAATGGTCATCGCGTGCATCGTGTCGACCTCGGACAGCCGGCTCGCCGCGAACATCTGCGGTCCGACGGCCACGCTGAGCCCGTCACCGTCGGCGATGGCCACGCCGGTGTCGCCGTTGTACAGGCCGAGGCCGTAGTCGTTGGCCGTCACCAGCACGGGCCGCCCGGCGTACCAGTCCGTCCAGATGGCTTCACCCGTCGCGTCTGTCAGCCACCGCTGCACCTGGCGGTTCCAGTGCTGCACGCCGTACGGGCCGCGCCGGTGCGCACACAGCAGCCGGTGCTCGTCGAGCGTCTGCAGTGCGACCGCCGCATTGCCGAGTATCGCCGCCTCGCGCAGTCGAAGTGCCTGCGGCAGAAGCACTGTGCGAAGGCGCTCGCCCGGATCGTCGGTGTCGAGCCATGCGATGTGCTCACCGCCGGCGCGCAACACCTCGACCACCCGGTCGGCGTCGCCGTCGCGAATCGCGGTGGCCAGCCCGCCGATCGTCTCGCCGAACCGCCACGACGTGACCAGCGTCGCGATGCGCGCGTCTCCGCGACCGCCCAGTCCGTCGACCAGGTCTGCGAGCACGGCGCCCGCCTCCACCGACGCCAGCTGGTCGGGATCGCCGACCAGAAGCAGGCGGCTGTCCGGCCGCACCGCCTCCAGCAGCCGGGCCATCAGCGTCAGCGACACCATCGACGTCTCGTCGACGACGATGACGTCGTGCGGCAGCCGGTTCTCCCGGTGGTGACGGAACCGCGACGAGTTGTCCGGCCGCGACCGCAGCAGCCGGTGCAGCGTGGACGCCGAGAGCTTCGGCAGCCGGTCGCGGTCGGCTTGGTCGAGCCTGCCGACCTCGAGGAGCACCGCCTCCAGCAGCCGCGCGGCGGCCTTGCCGGTAGGCGCGGCCAGCGCGATCCGCAGCGGGGGCCTGCCCGCCAGGGCCGCCTGCTCGGCCAGCAGCGCCAGCAGGCGCGCGACGGTCGTCGTCTTGCCGGTGCCCGGCCCGCCGGTGAGGACGGTGAGCGGCTGCGTCAGCGCGACGTGTGCGGCGCGGCGCTGCTCCTCGGAATCGGGGAACAGCCGCGTCAGGTCGGGCAGCGGCGCGGTGTCCGACGGCGCCAGCAGTGCCAGCACGTCGTCGCGGACCTGCTGCTCCTCGCGCCAGTACCGGTCCAGGTACAGCAGGTCGGCGGCGGCGTCGGAGTGCAGGCGCAGCACCGGAGGGTCGGCGACCAACGGGCTCGCGCGTACCGCGGCCAGCCAGCCGCCGGGCGAAGGCCACGGCAGGTCGGGCAGGCCGACCTGGGTGGGCACCGACCGCAGGTCCACGCACACCGACCCGCCGCGCAGTGCCCGCACCGCGAACGCCACGGCCAGCGCCACCGACTCGTCGGGCTCCTTGCCGAGCACGGTGAGGCGCCGCGCCACATGGACGTCGGCGGCCTCGAACACGCCCGCTTCGGTGAACTCGCCGAGCGTGCCCGCGGCGGCGACCGTCATACCGGAGCGCCACCGTTCTTCAACCGGACCATGCGCGCGGTCGAGCTCTCGTCGAGCTCCACGAGATCCGAACGCGACCGCAGGAAGTCACTGAACGACTTGAAGCCGAGCGACTTCTCGCTGAACGACGGGTCCATCCGCTTCATCTGCGCCTTGACCGCCGAGTTGTGCAGCCAGTCGACGTCGTCCTTCTCCAGGCCGATCTGCAGCGCCCTGGTGAGCAGTGCGGTGGAGCGGGTCTGGGGATCGGGCTCGTCGCCGTCACCGGAATTGTCGGCCTTGCGGGTGCTCCTGCGGCGCTTCGGCGCGGCGGCCTCTGCGGGTTCGGGGTCGGGCTCGAACACCGGCACGCCGGGCAGCGCGTCGTACGTGACGAACTCGTCGCACGCCGCGGCCAGGGAGCGGGCCGACGAGCCGGCCACGCCGATGCCGACGACGTAGCGGCCGAGGCGCTTGCAGCGTTGCGCGAGCGCGATGTAGTCCGAGTCGCCGCCGACGATGACCACGTGGGTGAGGTCCGGCAGCCGGAACATGTCCTCGACCGCGTCGACGGCGAGGCGGATGTCGGCGCCGTTCTTGCCGTAGGCCGCGGCGGGGAACAGCTGCACCAGGTCGACGGCGCGGCCCACCAGTTGATCGCGGTAGTTGGCGTTGACGTCCGACGACCAGTCCGCGTAGGCGCGGGTGAGCACCAGCGTGCCGAAGGACGACGCGAAGTCGATGACCGCGCCGACGTCCACCTTGGCCCGCTGCAGCTTGTCCGCGAACTCGCCGGCGTCCTTGGTCTTGTCGCGCTGATAGGAGTTGCGGCCGTTGACCTGGTCGTAGCGCGAGATGACGATGTTGTCGAAGTCGAGGTAGACCGCGACGCGCGGGTTGGCCGGTTCCGTCATCCGATCAGTGTGGGCCATCGACGGCACGTCCAGCCGCGATCCCCGCAACTGTGGCGGCGCGTCACACCGAGGCGGCGGCCGTCCCGGGGTGCTCGTCGCAGATCTGGAGCACCCTCGTCACCATCGGGTTGGCCAGCAGCGTCCACTCGATGCCCGCTTCGGCGCACCAGCCGTCGATCGCGGCGATCGCGTTGATGCCGGCGGTGCTGAAGAACTCGAGGCCGCGCAGATCGAGGACCAGGCGGCGGCATTCGGCGGTGCGCCGCCACACGTAGTCGGCGAACTGGTCGTGGTTCGAGGCGTCCAGGTCACCGGCGACGGCGATCCGGACCGCCTCGGGGTTGAGCTCCTCGGTGGTCATCGACAGGCGTCCGACCGCTGATTCGACAGCGGAGAACCGGGCGATGGGCTCGGCGATCGACGAGGTGATGACGGTCGCCGAGAATGTTCGGTGCCGGATGGGTGCGGTGGAAGCGGTGATGGGAAATCAACTCCGGAAAGTCGCTGCGCAGTTCTGCGTATGGTGTGTAACGGCTTGGCGTCGGACGCACATCGCACACGGAACTTTCAGGCTCCGGATTCTGCGACGGATTGCGGCTGGGATTTCAACCTGTGTTGAGCTTACCTCGAACATGCGTCCGATTCGGCGGTCAGTATGTTTTCCCGCTCAATTCGTCGGTTTCGTCAATACAAAACGAGTGTCGTGTTATGAGCCCAGCAGATCGGACACCGCGAGGGTCAGCGCCGTGGGCGGCTGCCAGCTGAACACGCCCGCCGGATGCCCGTCCTCGGTCGGGGTGCCGGCGCCGCACATGCCCCGCAGGAACAGGTACAACACGCCGCCGAGGTGACGCTGTGGGTCGTACCCGGGCTGTCGCCAGCGCAGGAGGCGATGCAATACAACGCAGTACAGCAGTGCCTGCAGCGGATAGTCCGAGTGCAGCATCGCCTCGGCCATCCTGGCCCTCGTGTAGTCGGCGGAGGTGAGCGGCCGGTCGGGTTCGCCGAGCCAGTTCGTCTTGTAGTCGACCACCAGGTAGCGGTGCCCCCCGCCGTCGGGGATGCGCAGCACCGCGTCCACCGATCCGGTCAGATAGCCCTTGAGCGGCTGCACGGCCAGCGCGCCGGTGGACAGCCGGTCGGCGTAGGAGGCGAGCACGTCGTCGGCCGGGACGTGTGCGGCGAACAGCGCACCGACGTCGGCCAGCGTGATCGCGGGGGCGTCGCCGCGGATGTCGCCGCCGGCGAGCGGGAACTCGAAGTCCAATTCCCGCAACCGGTCCCGCAGACCGATCTGACGCAGTGTGACGCCGGTGGCCAGCGGGCCCAGCGGCGTGTCGTGCAGCGGCAGCAGCGCGGCCGCGAGCTCGCCGGGCGCCACGTCGACCGGCCACCACACGGAGTGCTCGCGGACCTGCTGCTCCAGTTCGGTGGCCAGGTCGGCTGCGAAGGGATCGGCGGTCTCGAGCACCGCGTGCACCAGCGTGCCGAACTTCGCGCCCATCGGCAGATCGGCCATCGGCGAGGCGACCGCGGGCACCGGTGGGCCTGCCGGGCCGGGATCGTGCACTGGGACGTCGGCGACCTCGTCGTCGAGTTCGACGACCTCCGGTTCGCTGGACACCCCGGTGGTGTTCTCGGCGGACCGCAGCAGACCCGAGTACGACGTGCGCCGCCACAGGGTGTCGATGTGGCGGTGGAAGTGGCGGACACTGAGATTCCTTGGTGCATCGGGTCGTTCGACTTCTGCATCGGGGGCGATGGCCGACTCCTCGAGCACCGGGCCGCCGATGTCCGACCACGCCCGCAGTGCCGCCAGCGCGTCGGCGTCGTCGACGATCGCCGGGTCGCAGCGACCGGGCACGGTGTTCTCGCCGGGCCGGCGGCCCCGCAGCAGCCGGGACAGGCCGCCGTTGGGCTCATCCCAGGACGGCGCCCACCACGCCACCACCTGCGACTGCGCCCGGGTGAGTGCGACGTAGGTGCGCCGGACGTCATCGGAGGCCGCCTCCGCCCGCCCCAGCCTGGTCACCTCGGCGCAGTCCGGGCTCGTCTCACCGCCGATGTGCAGGCAGCGCTGCGGGCCGTCATGGAACAGCACCGCCTCGTCGGTCCGGATGTTGCGGGTGAACGCGAACGGCAGATACACCACCGGATACTGCAGGCCCTTACTGGCGAAGACGGTCATGATCTGCACCGCTGCGGCATCGCTGTCGAGCCGCCGGCCGCGTTCGCTTGCGCCGCTTCGCTCTTCGCGTTGCGTGCGAAGCCAGTCACGCAGGGCGGGCAGGCCGAAATGCTCGCGGTGGGAGGTCTCGTGCAGCAGCTGGGTGATGTGGGCCAGGTCTGTCATGCGTCGTTCGCCGTCGGTCCAGGCCAGCACCCGACGGCCCATCCCGGCGAGTTGGGCGGCCTCGAACACCGCCGCGATACCCCGCTCCCGGACATGGTCGGCCCATTCGCGGACCTTGTCGGCGACGCGGTCGGTGAGGGCGTCGCCCTGGGTCGCCAGATCCTCGGCGGTGTAGCCGAAGAACATCGTGGTGGCCGCGGCCCGGACCAGCCCGCTGCGGTGCGGTTGGTCGAACGCCTCCAGCAGACACAGCCAGTCGTCGGCGGCGTCCGACCGGAAGACGTCGGAGTCGCCGGTGTAGACCGCGGGGATGCCCGCCGCGGTGAGCGCGTCGAAGCAGCGCCGCCCGTCCTTGTGCACCTCGACGATGACCGCGATGTCGCCGGCCTGGATCGGCCGGCCGTCGTAGGTGGCGCCGCTGGTGAGCAGGGCGCTGATGTCGGCGGCCAGATCGGCCGGGATGTGGTTGCGCAGTTGATCGATCGAGATGGTCTTGTCCTGGCGGGTCCTGATGGTGTCGCGGGACACCACCCGCAGCCGGAACGGGTCGTTGTGCGGGGCGCCCGTGAGCCGGTGTCCCTGATGGGAGGCCGTGACCGGGCGCACCACTATCTCGCTGTTGCCGAGTTCGGCGTCGCGCAGGACGACCTGCAGGGAGTCGACGAGGACCGCGTCGCTGCGCCAGTTGGTGCCCAGCGTCTGACGTTCCCCGGCGGTGGAGGCCGCGTGCAGGTAGGTGTCGATGTCGCCGCCGCGGAACGCGTAGATGGCCTGCTTCGGGTCCCCGATGAGGATCAGCGTCGAGCGTCCCCCGAACGCGCGGTCGATCACCTGCCACTGCACCGGGTCGGTGTCCTGGAATTCGTCGACCATCACGATCGACCAGCGTCGGTGCATCCGGAGGCGGGCGGGGGAGTCGGCGGATTCGAGCGCGGTGGCGAGGCGGCTCAGCAGGTCGTCGTAGCCGAGGATGCCGCGCCTGCGCTTGCGCTGTTCGAGCGCCGCGCACACCGCTTTCGCGAACTCGACGCGGATCGCGGCTTCGGTGCCCGGCGGCGGATCGATCGGTCGGAGTTCGGCGCTCGGATTCGCCACGACGGCGCGGGCGAGTTCGAGTGCGTCGCCGCGGGACATCGGCGGGTCGTTGCGATCCTTCCCGAAGTGGGCGAGGTAGAGGTCGTCGACGATCTCGGTCACCAGGTCGTCGAGGCTTTCGGCCAGTGTCACACCGGCATCGGTGTCACCGGCCACCCCGAGCGATTTGAGGACGAGGTGGCAGAACTGGTGTGTGGTGGCGATGGTCGCGGCGTCGAATCCGGCCAGCGCGTCCCGCAGGCGTTGCCGGCGGTCGCGGAGTTCTTCTTCGGTGCCCTCGAGCAGGTGGGCCACCAACTGGTTGTCGCCGACGCTCGACGGGTCGCCGAACGCGAGGACGGCGGCGAGGATCTGCCCGCGGACGCGCTCCCGCAGTTCCTGGCTGGCCGCCTTGCTGAACGTGATGAGCAGCATCTGATCGAGTGTCGCCACGCCCTCGGCGAGGTAGCGCGTCACCAGACCGGCGAGCGCGAACGTCTTGCCCGTTCCCGCACTGGCTTCCAGCACCGTGGTGGTGTTCGGCACGGGCAGCGGTCCCAGGAGGTCGAATGTCTTCATGAGTCGTACGACTCCGCCTGCAGCATCGGCGCCCACAGCCGGGCGGCGTAGGCGCCCAGTCGGGTGGTCTCGCCGCCGTGTTCCTCGCCGGGACGTACCGGGTCGAGCAGCACGCCGAGTTTCGAGTACCCCCACACGCGCAGGTGTGCGGGTTCCTCGTTCTCACCGGGGAACTTGCCGCTGTTCCATTTGAAGCCCGCCTGGCGTTCGGGTTGGCCACGGGTGTGTCTGGCTTCTGCCCACGCGTAGGACGTCTTCAGGGGTAACGGGATCGGCTCGCGTCGGCCCGCGTCGTAGATCGCCACCAGGTCTTTGACCACGTCGAGCGCGGGCACGTGCGGCGCCCCGAGGATCCGCTCGCGCGGTGGGCCGCTGCGCTTCGGTCGGCCGATGCACACCGCCGACCACTCCCGCCCGGGGTGGCGAGCGCTCAACGCCAGCAACTGGATCCACGACGTCAGTAGATGGCGGCCGTCGAGCTTCGAGTAGGTCACCGAGACCAGCCGGTCACCGTAGACGTGCGGCACCGTGCCGGTGACCCTACGCCCGCCGCCCACGTCGATGTCGACGTCGTGCGCCTGCGGAGTCTGGCGGCGGTGCTGATTCGCCGCGATGGCCAGTGCGGCAGCCTGATCGCGGATCTCCTGGGCCTTGCGCCAGCCGAGGCGGCCCGGCGGCAGCGAACCGCGCCGCCACTCGGCCTGCTGAGCCAGTTCCGGTCGCATCCCCCGCGCCATGTCGTCGAGCATCCGCGCGCCGATCTTCCACTCCTGCAGTGCATCGATCTCGACGGGCATCGCATCGTCGATGGCGTCGACGTCCCACGGCAGCGTGAAGTCCAGGGCCCGGAAGAAGCCCTTCACCGGGTCCCGGAAGAAGCCGATCAGATCGTCGAGTGCGACGTCGTCGGGCGGCGGCGCAGGCAGCGGCGTCCCGAGCAGCGAGGGCCGTTCCGCACGTTCGCCCGCGGCGATCCGTGCGGCGGTCAGAGCCGTCGAATCGAAGGTGAAGGGTTCAGCCGTGGGCATGTTGAGCATGCCGGGTATGACGTTGCGAATGTCGAACGGCTGCAACGGGTGTTCGGTCAGCACCTGATGGCGGGTGGCGTCCTCCGTGGTGACGTCCAGGGTGTCGAGCAACTCCATCAACGGCACCGCGGGCGGCCGGCGCTGGCCGGAGAACTCGTTGGACCCGGTGTAGGTGATCACGAGCTTCTCGGTCGCCGCACCGATGGCGTCGAGCAGCAATTGCCGGTCCTCGGAACGAATGTCGCGTTCGCCGGTCATCGGATCGCGGGCCAGCGCGTCGTCCCCGTCGACCACGCCGAGGCGCGGGAACACCCCGTCGTCCAGTCCGATCAGGCACACCACCCGGTGTGGCACCGAACGCATCGGCACCATCGTGCAGACCGTCAGGGTGCCGGTGCGGAAGTTCGCCCGCGTCGGCCGGCCGGCGAGGTGCCGGTCCAGTAGTGCCCGGACGTCGGGCAGGCGCAGCACGGTGCCACTGTGCTCACCCGCGGCGGCGAGGACGTCGGCGAATTCGCGCTCCACCTGGCTGGTCTGCCAGGCGTCGTCATCGGGCACCGCGGTGAGTCCACCGATGCCGTCGGCGAGTGCCTGCAGCCATTGGTCGAGTGGTCCGGCGCCGCTGAGGGATTCGACGGTGGCGCTGAGCCGGTCGACGAAGTCGGCGAGCCGGCCCGCCAATTCGACGCGATTGCTGCCGACGTCGTCGAGCGGCAGCGTGTTCTCCAGCCACGCGTGCGAATCGTCCGACATCGCGACCCCGGCCAGCACCCGGTCGATGCCGAACCGCCACGTGTTCTGCACGAAGTCGACGCCGTAGGGCCTGCGGTGCGCCGAGTCGAAGCCCCACCGGATGTTGGCTTCGCGCACCCAGTTCCCGATGGCGTCGATGTCGTCGTCGCTGAACCCGAACCGCTGCCGCACCGGGGCGGCCTCGGCCAGGTTGAGCACCTCGCTGGCGGTGGCCCGATTGCCGGCCAACGCCAGCACCTGAGCCGCCACGCCGAGCAGCGCGTTCGTCTGGACGAGGGCGCGGTCGGCGAGCCGGACCCGCAGCCGGTGGGCGGGATGGGCACCGTGGACGACGTCGCCGAGTCCGAAGCCCGCGACGATCAGGGGGGCGTAGGCCTCGATGTCGGGGCACATCACGAGGATGTCGCGTGGTTCCAGCGTCGGGTCGTCCGCGAGCAATCCCAGCAGCACCTCGCGCAGCACGTCGATCTGCCGGGCCGGGCCGTGGCTGCTGTGCACCTGGACGGAGCGATCGTCGGGGCGCAGGCGCCGCCCGCCCGGGCGGACCGCGTTCGCGGTGATGTCGGACTGCAGCCAGCCGAGCAGGGTGTCAGGGTGGTCCGCCTCGCCGAGATGCTCGTCGGTCCGCGGGTCAACGGGCAGGCTGCGCTGGAGTTCGCGGAGGTCGCGCCCCAGCGTGGACAGCAGCGGGTGGTCGACGACCCGGTGGCTGGTGTCCTCGCGGCGGGGGATGGCACCGTGCCGCCCGGCCAGTGCTGTCCACAGTTCGTCGCTGGGGTGCGGCAACCACAGGTGCAGATCGTGATGGGTGGACAGGGCGCTGAGCAGTTCGATCTCGGTGCCGGGCAGCCGGGTGTGGCCGAACAACGACAGCCTCGGCGGCAGATCGGTTTTCGATTCCTGCAGACGGGCAACCGTTTTCGCATGCCGGACGTGCGGCGGATCGGCGTCGACCCGGTCGAGCAGTGCCCGCCACAGAGCGGGCTGCCACCGCAGATCGTCCTCGACGTTGTCGGTGTCGCCGTCGAGCCAGTCGATGAGCAGCTGCGGGCGTTGCCGGGAGTAGGAGGCGAACAGCCCGGCCAGGCGGCGGGCCACCGCATATCTGCGGCCCTGCCGCAGTTCCTTCTCGTCGCCGTCCTCGAAGTGCCCGAGGTGCGTCGCCAGCGTGCGGCACCACGGCTGGTCGAGTGAACTGTCGATGGCGTCGAGCAGGGGCCAGACCATCGCGTCGGGCGCCCAGGGGTCGGTGTGGCGGGTGCCGGTGAGCTCGGCGATCAGCGAGCTCGGGTTCCGGAAGGTGACTCCGGCGCAGATGCCGTCCTGGCCGGCGCCTCGGCCGAGGACATGGGACAGCCGCTGGCTCAGCCATCGTTCGACGCCCTTGGCGGGGACGATCACCAGTTCCTCGGCGAACGGGTCGGACTGCGGGGTGGCCAGCAGTGTGCCGAGACCGTCGGCGAGCAGGTCGGTGCGCTCAGCGCGGTGGAGATGGAGGGCCATCGCCTGCCCACCCTAGGCGGTCGGTGTGACAGGCAGGCAGACGTTTGCCTGCCCGGTATCGGTGTCATACCTGTGGCTGACCGAAAAGAGGACGTGATGCCGGAAGAGACGACGAGACCGAAGCTGACGACGAAGTTCGACGAGGCGCTCGGCTACGCGAGCAGCCTGCACCGCAGACAGGTCCGCAAGGGCGGCGCGGCGACGGTCTGATCAGAGCCCGATTGGGGTAGTCGACTACTCCAGATGGCAGCGGCGAGCGGTGGCAGTGTCAGCCAGCGTCAATGTTCCGTCGGTCCGAGGGGTGGACCATGCCGCAACGCCACGCTCCA
Source organism: [Mycobacterium] manitobense (assembly GCF_025821665.1). GTDB lineage: Bacteria > Actinomycetota > Actinomycetes > Mycobacteriales > Mycobacteriaceae > Mycobacterium > Mycobacterium arseniciresistens. The sequence goes on along the minus strand of NZ_JACKSJ010000047.1, from coordinate 75,816 downwards.
GAACAGAGTCAGGGTCAACCGCTGAGCCGGTTATCGTCACCGCTCACCGAGCTCGACGGCCATGCGTCGGTGATCGTGATCGGATCCGGCTATGGCGGCGCCGTCACCGCCAGCCGGCTCGCGCGCGCCGGACAGCAGGTCTGGGTGCTGGAGCGCGGCCGCGAGCTGCACCCCGGCGAATTCCCCGACACGCTGCCCGAGGCCATGGCCAACGGTCAGCTCACGATCAACGGCACCCGCATCGGCAGCCCCACCGGCCTGCTGGACATGCGGCAGTACGACGACATCGGTGTTCTCGTCGGGTGTGGTCTGGGCGGGACGTCGCTGATCAACGCGAACGTGTCGTTGCGAGCAGAGCCCGCGGTCTTCGAACAGGACTGCTGGCCAGAAGAACTGCGCAGCGCAGACGCACTCGATGAGGGCTACCGGCTGGCCAGGGCGATGCTGCAGCCGCAGCAGCTGCCGGAGTCCCACCGGGATCTGCCGAAACTGCGGCTGCTCGAGAAGGGATCGGCGGCGCTGCCGTCCGCGCACTTCTCGCTGCCCTTCCTCAACGTCCGCTTCGCCGACGGCCCCAACGCCGCAGGCGTCGGTCAGCAGAAATGCTCGATGTGCGGCGACTGCGTGTCCGGGTGCAACGTCGGCGCGAAGAACACGGTGCTGATGAACTATCTGCCCGACGCGGTGGCCCATGGCGCGAAGATCTTCACGAAGGTCGCCGTCCACCACCTCAGCCGCGACGGGGACCGCTGGAAGGTCCACTACCGGCCGCAGGACATCGGCCGCGAACTGTTCGACGCGGAGCCGATGACCGTCACCGCCGACATCGTCGTGCTGGCCGCGGGCACCCTCGGCTCCACCGAGATCCTGCTGAGGAGCGACGAGATCGGCCTGTCGGACCGGCTCGGCGAAAGGTTCAGCGGGAACGCCGATGTGCTCGCCTTCTCCTACAACGGTCCCGAGCCGGTCAACGGCATCGGGTGGGGCATCCATGGCGATGACCGTCACCCGGTCGGGCCCTGCATCACCGGCCTGATCGAGGTGCAGGACGGGCCGCTCGACCAGCACATGGTCATCGAGGAGGGCGCCATCCCCGGCGGCCTCGGTGCGCAACTGGCCGCCTTCTTCGGCATCGCGAATCGGCTCGGCGGGGTGGACACCGACCGGCGATGGGTCGACGAGCCGGAGGAGCTGGGCCGAGAGCTGCAGAGCCTGCTCGCCGGGCCGTACCGCGGCGCCCTGAACAACACCATGACGTATCTGGTGATGGCGCACGACGGCGCCGACGGCACGCTGGAACTCGACGACGACGACCGGGTGCGGGTGCGGTGGCCGGAGCTCGACGACAAGAAGGTCTTCGACGTCATCAACGACCGGCTCGAAGCGGTCGCCACGCCACTGCGCGGGACCTACCTCAAGAATCCGCTGCAGTTCGACGAGCAGCGGCAACGGCTCATCACCGTGCACCCGCTGGGTGGCTGCCCGATGGGACAGGACGTCGACACGGGCGTCGTCAACCACAAGGGCCAGGTCTTCGACGGCCGGTCGGCGACATCGGTGCACCCGGGACTCTATGTGGCGGACGGCTCGGTGATTCCCACGTCGCTCGGCGCCAATCCGCTGCTGACCATCACCGCGATTGCCGAACGCAACGTGAACATCCTTGCCGCAGAACGAGGCTGGACCATCGACTACGAGGGGCAGACTCCGGCACTCCCGCAGCGACCCACCACCGTCGGGATCGGCTTCACCGAACGGATGGCCGGCTGGGTGATGACCGGCGACGGGATCCCGAGCGACCCCGCCACCGCCGCAGAGCGAGGGAAGGCCGCGCACAGTCCGATGTCGTTCCTCTTCACGATCACCGCCGACGACCTCGACGCGTTCCTGAAGAATCCGTACCGCCGCGCGGAACTGTTCGGGACAGTGGACGTCCCCGCGGTCTCGAGCGATCGACTGCAGGTCAAGGCCGGCACCTTCAACCTGCTCGTCCCCAACCCCGACCGTGTCGGCATGGTCAACATGATCTACACCGCCACGCTGGAGGACACCAGGGAGCAGACGTTCTTCCTCCGCGGCCGCAAGGACATCCGCGACGACCGCGGCCTCGACGTCTGGTCCGACACCACGACGCTCTACGTCGACCTCTACGCCGGGGCCGACGACACCGGTGACCTGCTCGCCCGCGGCGTCCTGACGATCACCCCTGAGGCGTTCGCCAACCAGCTGCGCAGCATGCGGGTCACCGGCACCCACGACGTCAAGGAGATCGTCGCGGCGAAGGCCAGGTTCGGCAGATGCTTCGCGACCGAACTCGCGGGCGTCTACGGCGGTGTCGCGTCGCCGGCGCGGCTGATACGCACCGACGTCCCGCCCAGGAAGACGCGCGCGCTGCGCGTGCCGGCGCCGCAACGCCATCCGTTCACCACGCCCGACGGTGTCGACCTGCTGCTGACCCGCTACCACAGCGGCGACAAGGGACCGGTGCTGGTGACGCACGGCCTCGGGGTGTCCAGCACCATCTTCACGATCGACACCATCGACACCAACCTCGTCGAGTACCTGTGCGCCCGCGGCTACGACGTCTGGCTGCTCGACTACCGGTCCAGCATCGACCTCCCGGCCTCCAGGACGGAGTACACGGCCGACGACATCGCGGAACACGACTACCCCGCCGCCGTCGACTACGTACTACGGAACACCAAGGGCAAGAACACCGTCCAGGTGGTGGCACACTGCTTCGGGTCGACCGCGTTCATGTGCGCCATGCTCGCGGGACTGCAAGACGTCCGCGCCGCGGTGTGCAGTCAGATCGCCACCCACATCGACGCCCCGTTCGTCACCCGGCTCAAGTCTGGGCTGCGGGTGCCGCGGCTGCTCGAGCGGTTCGGCATCGACACGATGACCGCACGCGCGTATGACCACGAGAAGCTGCGGGAGAAGCTGTTCGACCAGGCGCTGAACCTGTGGCCGATGGGTGACGAACGGTGCACCAGCGCGACGTGCCACCGGATCTCGTTCATCTACGCGCTGCTCTACGAGCACGATCAGCTCAACGCACTGACCCACCAGGACGGGCTGCCCGAGATGTTCGGCATCACGAGCACATCGGCGCTCGATCACCTGGCGACGATGGTGCGGCACCGGACCGTGGTGGGCGCCGACGGGTCCGACCGCTACATGCCCCACCTGCGCCGGCTCGCGCTGCCCCTGACGTTCATCCACGGGGCGAAGAACGCGTGCTTCAAGCCGAGCAGCACGGAGAAGACCATGCAGGCGCTGACCGAGGCCAACGGTGACGGCTTCTACCGGCGCCACTTGATCCCGGACTACGGCCACATCGACTGCATCTTCGGCAGGAACGCTGCCGCAGACGTGTTTCCGTACATCGTCGGTGGTCTCGAGCCCACCGCGCGAGCGCGATGAACGGGGACTCGCCGCGCTTCGACGCCGTCGTGGTGGGGTCGGGCTTCGGCGGATCGATAGCCGCGCACCGGATGGCCGAGGCCGGTCACTCCGTCTTGGTCCTCGAGCGTGGCAGGCACTACCGGCCCGGCCAGTTCCCCCGTGACGTCACCGACATCGATGCGCTGTTCTGGCGACAGCGCCGCGGGAAGCAGGCCACCGGCCTCTACGACCTGCGGTTCTTTTCCGGCGGTGGCTGTGTCGTCGCGGCAGGCGTCGGCGGTGGTTCCCTGGTGTATGCCGGCGTCAACGTCCGCCCGGTGCAGAAGGTGTTCGACGACCCGCGGTGGCCGGCGGGGACCAGCCGTCACAGTCTCGATCCCTACTATGACCGGGTCGCGAAGATGCTCGAGGTGGCGCCGCTACCGGTCGGTGAGCGGGTGCCGAAACGCGAGGTCTTCCGGTACGCCGGGGAACAGATGGGCAGGCCCGTCGTCGATCCCGACGAATCGGTGCGTTGGCCGGCCAGGACAGCGCTACTGGCCTCGTCGCGCCATCAACCCTGCGTGTACTGCGCCGAATGCGAGTTCGGCTGCCAGGTCGGCGCCAAGCACACGGCCGACAGCACCTACCTCGCCGAGGCGCGCGCCCGTGGCGCCGTGGTGCGGCCGGGGCGCGTGGTCGTCGGACTGCGCGCGGTGACCGACGGCTACGCCATCACCCATCGCGACGTCGTCACGGGAACCCAAGAGGTCACGGTCGCGCGGCGGGTGGTCCTGGCGGCGGGCACACTGGGCACCACCGAGCTGCTGCTGCGGTGCCGTGATGTCGACAAGACGCTGCCGTTGCTCAGTCACGCTCTTGGGCAGGGATTCTCGGCCAACGGTGACTTCCTCGGGTCTATCCACCGGGCCGATGTCGACCTGTCACCGAACTTCGGCCCGGACGTCACGTCGGTGATGCACTTCTTCGACCAGGCGCCCGAGTTCACCCTGGCGGCACCGACGTTCAACGAGGCCGTGATGAAGGCGCTGGCAAATCTCGGCCAGCCCTCGGCACGCATCCTGCGGCCGTTCGCGCCGCTGCTGTGGCGACTGCTGCCATGGGCGGTGCCGCAGATGTTCGCCCACGGCCTACTGTCCAGGCCGCTGAAGTACCTGGCGCCCGGCAGGTTGGACTGGCGCCGGTCGACCAATCTGTTCGGGATCGGCCGCGACAACGCCAACGGCCGGCTGCATCTGACGACGCGCGGTCTCGACATGACGTGGGACTACGGGACCGAGAACGCCGAACTCATCGAACGGCAGCAACAGGCGATGCACAGCCTCACCGACTACTACGGCGGCACCTTCGCACCGCTGATCTTCTGGAATGCGTTCCGCCGCACCGTCACCGTGCACCCGCTCGGCGGCTGCCGGATGTCGGACAGCCCCACCACCGGTGTCGTGAACGCTGCCGGCGAAGTGCACTCCTATCCCGGACTCTTCATCGCCGACGGGTCGGTGGTGCCTGCGTCGATCGGCTTCCATCCGGCCATGACGATCTCGGCACTCGCCGAACGCACGTGTGATGCAGCGCTGGCAACGATGTGAGACCGCTGGCCGGCACAATCACCCCTCGCAGCGGCCGGCAGGGCATATCCTGACCGGGCGCGGTACTCGAACTGCCGAGACGACGGGTAACCGAATGACGGCGACTGCGTGCCACAGGTGCGGCACGGAACTTCGAGCGTCGGCTCGCTTCTGCGACGCCTGCGGATCGGCTGTTGCCCGCACGCCGGACGTGGCCGAGTACAAGCACGTGACAGTCCTCTTCCTCGACCTCGTGAGATCGATGCAGATGGCCGATCAGCTCGGCGCCGAGCGGCTGCGTGAAGTCCTGACCCAACTCGTCGACCGGGCCGGGCACGTGGTGCAGCGCTACGGCGGGACGGTCGACAAGTTCACCGGCGACGGTCTGATGGCGCTGTTCGGTGCGCCCATCGCCATGGAGGACCACGCGCTACGGGCGTGCTTGGCCGCCCAGGACATCCAGCGAGCGGCGAGCCGATTGTCCGAGGAGACCGAACAGCGCGACGACGTCCGTCTCCAGATCCGCGTCGGCCTGAACTCCGGACAGGTGATCGCGGGCAGGTTCGGATCGGACCTGCTGACCTATACCGCCGTCGGCCGGCACGTCGGCATGGCTCAGCGGATGGAGGCGGCGGCGCCACCCGGCGGGGTGATGATCAGCGAGTCCACCGCCCGGCTGGTGGAGCACGCGGCGGTGCTCGGTCCACCGGAACTGGTGCACGTCAAGAACGTCGACGAACCGGTGCCGGCACGACGCCTCGACCGCATCGACCCCGACCGGCGACCCATCACCCGGGTGGAGTCGAAGTTCGTCGGCAGGCACTGGGAGGTCGGCGCCATGGACGGCCTGCTCGACCGTGCCGTGCAGGGGCAGGGCAGCGTCGCGTGTGTGGTCGGACCACCGGGAATCGGCAAGAGCAGGCTGGTGCGCGAGGCCGCGGCGTCCGCTGCGGAGCGGGGCGTGGACGTCTTCTGGGGATTCTGCGATTCGCATGCCGGCGAAGTCCCGTTCCATCTCGTCACCCGCCTGTTGCGGTCGGCGTTCGCCCTGACCGAACTCGACGACCAGGCGGCCAGGCTGCAATTGCGCGCCCGCGCGCCCGACGCCGACGAGCAGGACCTCCTGCTGTTCGACGATCTGCTCGGAATCGCCGACCCCGCCGTCGAACTGCCCAAGATCGACCCAGGTGCCCGCCGCCGTCGACTCACCGCGCTCGTGAACGCGTCACAACTGAAGCGGTCGCGCCCCGCGGTGTACGTCATCGAGGACGTCCACTGGATCGACGACGTCAGCGATTCGATGCTGGCCGATTTCCTGGCGGTGGTGCCCCGGACGCCCACGCTCGTCCTGGTGACCTACCGGCCGGAGTACCGCGGGCGCATCACTTCGATCGCTGGTACGCAGATCATCTCCCTTCTACCGCTTCACGATTCGGAGATCTCAGTGCTGATCACGGATCTGCTCGGCGTGGATCCGTCGGTGCAGGGCCTGCAGCGCGCCATCGTCTCGCGCTCCAGCGGTAACCCGTTCTTCGCCCAGGAGATCGTGCGGGACTTCATCGAGCGCGACGTTTTGCACGGTCAGCGCGGGGCGTACCGGTCCGTCGAGGACGCCGCGGAGGTGACCGTACCCGCCACCCTGCAGACCACCATCGCCGCCAGGATCGACCGCCTGGATCCGGCCGCCAAGCAGACCCTCAGCGCTGCCGCGGTGATCGGATTGCGGTTCAGCACGCTGCTTCTCGCCGACCTGATCGCCGAGCCGGAGGTGGCCGACCTGTTGTCGGCCGAACTCCTCGAGCAGGTCCAGTTCACGCAACCGGAGGAGTACGTCTTCCACCATCCGCTGATCCGGGCGGTGGCCTACGAGTCGCAGCTGAAGTCCGGTCGCGCCGATCTGCACCGCCGGCTCGCGGCGGCGATCGAGCGCCGCTGGCCGGAGTCGCTGGACAAGAACGCGGCAGTCGTCGCTGAGCATCTCGAGGCGGCGGGTGATCTGCACGCGGCCTACGGCTGGCACATGCGGGCCGGGTGGTGGTCGCTCAACCGGGACATCCTCGCCGCCCGCCTCAGCTGGGAAAGCGCCTGCGCGGCAGCCGATGCGCTGCCGGCCGACGACCCGGCGCGGACGTCGATGCAGATCGCGCCGCGAACCCTGCTGTGTCTGACCGCGTGGCGGGTGCACGTCAGCATCTTCGGCGTCCCGTTCGACGAACTGCGGCAGCTGTGTGAGAAGGCCGATGACAAGGCGTCCCTCGCCATGGGCATGGCGGGCCTGGTGATGGAACATGCCAATCGCGCACAGCTGAGGGACGCCTCCGCACTCGTCGCGGAGTACATGGCGGTGATCGACTCGATCGGCGATCCGAACCTGACGGTCGGACTGTCCTTCGCCGCCATCCAGACCAAGGCGGAGACCGACGAGCTGAGCGACCTCATCCGGTGGGCCGACACGGTGATCGACCTCGCCGAAGGCGACCCGACCAGGGGCAACATCGTGATCGGCTCGCCACTCGCCACCGCGATGGCCGCCCGCGGATTCGCCCGGTGGGGCCAGGGGGATCCGCAGTGGCGCGATGATTTCGACCATGCGCTGGAGATCGCGCGGCAAGCCGATGCGCTGTCCCATTCGATCGTCATCGGATACAACTACCTGGCCACCATCGTCGCCGGCGTGCTGCTGCCGACCGACAAGGTGCTCCACGACATCGACGAGGCACTGCAGATCGTGCAGCGCACCGGGGACGACTTCGGCCTGGCGATGGTCAAGTGCTCGCTCGGATTCGCACTGGTCAACCGGGACGACGCCATCGAGCGGCAACGCGGTTTCGAGGTGCTCGGTGACGTCCGGCAGATGTGTGTGGAGGGCAGCTACACCCTCACCGAACTCCCGGTCATCGACGTGTTCCGGGCACGTGAATGGGCCAGGGCCGGCGACGTCGACGGAGCGCTCACCGTGATGCGCGCTGCGTTCGACGACGTGTTCCGGACCGGTGTCGTGGGATGGTGCAATCCCACCACCCGGATCCTGGTCGAGACCCTCGTCTCCCGTGGCACCGAGGCCGACCTCCGGGAGGCGGAGATCGCCGTCGACCGCCTGGAGGCAGGTCCGAGGCACGCCGGGCTGGCGATGCGGCACACCGTCGTGCTGCGGTGTCGTGCGCTGATCGCACAGGCGCGCGGCGACGATGCCCGATACGTCGATCTGCTCGACGGGTACCGCACGGCCGCTGCGGATCACAGGTATCAGGGCCACGCCGCCTGGGCCGCCGCAATGCCGAGCGTCTCCGTCACCAATCGTTGATCACGCCCCGCAGCTTGAGGACGAACAGCACAGCGCCGAGGATGACGGCGACGAGATGCGGCAGCATCACGTGGACGTGGAACCACGGATTCCGTCCGGGGACAGAGAGTCTCGGCGGGGCCGCGCGGTCACGCTGCCCGCTCTTTCGCTGGCGCTCGGAGACCGACCAGGACCAGTCGATCAGGGGCGAGGACGCGGTGGTGCCCTCCGGTGTGGCCACGCCGAAGAGTTCGTAGCAGGCAATCTCGATGTCGCGCATGCGCAGGTAGTAGTGCACCTGATGGCTCTTCGTGGAGGCTTCGAGCGCCCAGAACGCCAAGCCGCTGGTCGAGGCGACCAGGAACAGGCCGGCGTGGCCCTGTTGGAACGCCAGTCCCAGGCTGGCAAGGCTCAACGTCACGCCCCAGCCCTTGATCGTCAGCAGCCTCTGGTCGAAACCGTTGACGATCTCGATCAGCTTGCCGTACTCGGAGCGCATGTCGTCACGCAGGCCGGCCGGATCACCCGTGGCGGCCGGCGTGGTCGGAGATTGCGTCATTCCCCGAGCGTCAGCTCCGATGCTGTCCTGGTCACGAGTAGTCGACTACCCGCACGAGGTGGGGTACTGCGTTACCCGAGATCACCGCGCCGATCCGGGTAGCGTCCGACACAGGGAGGTGATCGGGAGATGTCAGTGACTGATCGTGAAACCACCAGTGCCAATGCGACACCGGAGACCGCGGAGCGTAACGGAACCCCACCGCGTCGGCCAGAGAACCTCGAAGATCTGGAATTCCAGCGGCGGAGACCGGTGCGGTGGTTCAGCCCCTCGACGCTCGCAAGGTCCGGTATCAAGGTGATCTTGTCGGTGGTCCTCGGCGAGTACCTCGACAAGCGCGAGCTGCAGCAGTCTCTTCCGCCGAGGATTCCGCCGGAGAAGAGCACGGATAAGGACATATGGGTGGACTTCGTCGCCGACACCGCCGACGGTTTCAACCCCACCTACACGGTGGCCTGGTGCCTTTCCCAGCCGGAGATCACCGTCTCCGGGCACGAGTTGCCCCGCGCCGACCTGTTGGTGCTCGGCGGCGACCAGGTGTATCCCTATGCGACCGCCCAGGAGTACGAGGACCGGTTCCGCGGGCCCTACGAGGCGGCGCTGCCGTGGTGTGCCGGGAAAGCGCCACGCATCGTGGCCATTCCCGGCAACCACGACTGGTACGACGGGCTGACGGGCTTCATGCGGGTGTTCGCACAGAAGGGCTGGGTCGGCGGTCGTGAGCGGGCGCAGACCCGCAGTTATTTCGCCGAACGCCTGCCCGGCCGGTTCTGGCTGTGGGGCATCGACATCCAGTCAGGCGCCTACCTGGACGCAGCGCAGATCGAATACTTCCAGACCGTGGCGAAGCGGATGGCCGACGGCGACCGGTTGATCCTGTGCACGGCGAAACCCAGCTGGGCCGACGTCCCGCGCGAAGCAAACGCCTACGACAATCTCGCGTACGTCGAGAAGCACCTCGTGCCCGACCGGGTGGTCACCGTGCTCATGCTCTCCGGCGACAAGCACCATTACGCGCGGTACGACGCTCCGGCGCTCGGCGGCGCCGACCGGGCGAGGATCACCGCGGGTGGCGGTGGTGCGTTCCTCTCGTCCACCAACACGCTGAGCGACCATGTGCGCGTGCCCGAGCCCCGTTCCTCCGGCGGCAACGAGTCGCTGAAGCTCTGTGGAAAAGAGCAACTGACATTGGGCACGTGCTACCCGGGCAAGGGAAGATCTCGCCTGCTTGCCCTTCGCGCGCTGTTGCTCGGCTGGTACAACCCCTCGTTCGCCGCCCTGATCGGAGTGCTCTATCTGGCGCTGTTCTGGTTGACTGGGTCGGCGTCCGGGGTGGCCGGCGCCACGTCTTTCGTCGCGCTGCTGGTCGACCGTGACGTCACGAGCGTCATCCTCATCCTGATGCTGTGGTTGTTGCTGTCCGCGTTCTTCGATGCCCCCGCCATGAAGTGGGAACCACTGCGATACCTGTTGCGGTTCACGGTCGGAGCGCTCCACACCGGCGCACACATGTGCGCGCAGGCCGGTGTCGCCTGGATCGCGCTGCAGATCGCGCAGGGCGGGGGGATTCTCGCCTACGCCGTCGTCTTCGTGCTGGGCGCGGTGGTGGGGACGGTGGTGTTCGGCGCGTACCTGCTGGCCGCGTTCTTCGCACTCAAAAGCCACGCCACCGAGACGTTCTCGGCGTTCCGCTACGAGGGCCACAAGAACTTCCTGCGGATCCACGTCGGCGCCGACAAGGTGACGGTGTATCCGATTGCAATCGACCGAACCTGCCGCGGGTGGACCGTCAACCACGGTGATATGCGGCCCGACGCCTCTTATCTCGATCCCGTGACACCCATCGGGATGAAGTTGATCGAGGATCCGATCGTCCTCCGGTAGTGCAGGCGTTCAGAGCCCGGGCAGCGGGCCGCTCAACGCCTTGGGCCGGCACAGCAGCGCGACGACCACGGTCACCACGGCGGTGACGATGAACGCGACGAAGACGTTCGCGGCGTCGGCGGTACCGCCGAGCAGTGCCGCGGCCAGCGGGCGCGAGCCGATGAATCCGACGAGCCAGAGTGCCATGATCCGGCCGCGTAACTCCTCGGGCGCGCGCTCCTGCACCACCGTGCTCAGACCCGTCATCGCGCAGCCGAATCCGACACCTGCGATGGTGAACCCGGCCAGAGCGACGGCGGTGTTCACCTCGACCGCGAGCATCGCGGTGCCTGCCGCCATCAGCCACAGGCCGAGCGAGGACACCGGCGCCGACGCGACACGGTTCTGCAGGATCGCCAGCGCGGCCATCCCGACCGCGGCGCCGACCCCGAAGGCCGCTGAGAGCAGGCCGACGAGTTGAGTGCCGCCTCCGAGTTCGGCGGCCAGCGACGGGGTGAGGGTGATCGACGGATCGGCCGCGAACCCGACCGCCGACACGGCCACCAGTGCGAGGAACAGCGGGCGGTCCCGCCACACGTACTTCACCGCCGCGCGGACCCGGTAATCGGTGCCCGCCAGCCGCTTCGGCGGCTTGGGGAAGTGCACCAGGAGCAGCAACAGGGCGAAGACGAAGTGCAGTCCGGCGCTGACCGCGAAGCCCGTCGCGGCGCCGAGGTGCGCCGCGAGGTACGCGCCGATGACCGGCCCGAAGACCCGTCCCACCGTCATCGGAAAGCTGTTCAGCGCCATCGCGGTGGACAGTTCGCCGTCGCGGATGAGCCTTGGCACGATCGACTGCATGGCGGGCCCGCCGATCACGAATCCGATGCCCACCAGCAGGGTGCCGGCCAGGATCGGCACCGCCGCGGCGTTGCCCGTAAGCCCGGGGTCCAGCGCGTACCAGAGGGCGGTCGACCCGGATCCGAGCACACACATCACCCGCCCCCACAGGATCTGCTTCGCCGGATCGCCGAGGTCGGCCCACTTGCCGCTGGTCGGGCTCAGGATGAGCTGGGGGCCGAACTGCACCACGCCGACCAGTCCGACCATCAGTGCCGATCCGGTCGCCTGGTAGATGACGATGGCCGACACCATCCCGTGGATGTACACGGCGACGACGGCGAACATCTTGCCCCAGAACAGCGTCCCGAACGTCGGGTCGAACATCAGCCGCAGTGCGCGGCGTGGTTGCGGGGGAGCGGCGGCGGTGGCTTCGGCCGTCATCGGCGCACCCGGCCCTCGAAGTCGACTGCGAGCCGGTCCAGCAGCCCCACCAGCGCGTCGACGTCGTCGTCGGGCCAGTGCGCGATGACATCGGTGACCAGTTCGCGCCTGCGGTCGGTGACCTGAGCGAGGGCTTTGCGGCCGACGTCGGTCAGCGCCAGGGATGATCGACGTTGATCCTCGGCGGCAACGGTTTTCGTCAACAGGCCGGCGGCGACGACGGATGCGACGGTGCGGCTCGCGGTGGAGTGCTCGACGGCCAGGTAGTCGGCGATGTCACCGATCGATGCGGGCTGACCCGCGAGGTCGCGCTGTTCGACGGCGCGCAGCACCCGCAGGCTCGACACCGACACCGGGTCGGCGTCGCTGAGCAGCAGGCGGCGCCATTCCGGCCGCTGGCGAACCACGTGGATGCGCGTCAGCAGCTCGTCGAGGTGGTCGTAGCGCGACTGAGCCATTTAATATGCATAGCACATACATATTTATCGAGAGAAGCCGGGGCTGGCGCCGCAGGAGGGCCGCTACGACGCCTCAACCACCGGCGCGGCCGCCGCTGCAATAATGACGTTCGCGGAACTCGATGCGTAGCAAAGCCCGCCGCGGGTACTCCGACGGGGTGCGGGCATCAGGGTTGATCGCCGTCGGAAGCGGACCGGCGGGACTGAATGCCGCCTCGGCCTTCCGCGCCCGCCATCCCCGCGTGCCCGTCACGATCCTTGCCGCCGACCCGGCGATGCCCTACGAGAAGCCGCCGCTGAGCAAGGAATTCCTCTGCGGCCGGCGCTCGGACGTCGACCTGAGGTCAGCCGACTGGTTCGCCCGCCACGACCTGGATCTCGTCCTGGGCATCACCGTCGAGTGCCTCGACGTCGACAACCGCGAGGTGGTCACCCGCGGCGGCAGGCGCTATCCCTACTGGCACTGCGTCCTGGCCTGCGGCTCGAGCCCGGTGCCGCTCGACGTGCCCGGCGCGGGGAACGCCCTGCACCTGCGTTCGTTCGCCGACGCCGTGGCGCTGCGGATGGCGGCACTCAGCGCCCGGTCGGCCGTGGTGATCGGCGGCGGCTTGATCGGTTGTGAGGCGGCGGCCTGCCTGGCCAGCGACGGCATCGCCACCACACTCGTCGCAGGCGAACCCGTGCCGCTGCTGCGGCGTTTCGGCGTGGACGCCGGGGAACGTGTCGCGAAGATCTTGTCCGACAACGGTGTCCGGTTCATCGGCGCCGCCGAGGTGGCCGAGATCGACGACCGCGGCGTCACCTTGGCGACCGGGGAGGCCGTCGACGGCGACGTCGTCGTCGCGGCCACCGGCGTGCGGCCCGACATCAGCCTGGCTGTCGAGGCGGGCCTGCGCACCGACCGCGGTCGCATCGTCACCGACGAGCACATGCACACCTCGGTCTCGGATGTGTACGCCGCGGGCGACGTCGCGCTGGCCTACAACGTCGACGCCCGCAGGCATGTGGCCGCCGAGCACTGGCGCGATGCCGCCCGGCAGGGCATGATCGCAGGCGAAACCGCAGCCGGTTACCCCCGCTCATGGGACGACGTCCCCGAATTCTCTTGCACCATAGGCGATTCGACGTTGAAGTACCGCGGCTGGGGAACCAGCTACCAGCACAGCCGGCTGATCGACCACCGCGATGGGTTCACCGTCTGGTACGAGTCGGACGGCGAGGCGGTCGGCGTGCTCAGCCTCAACGCCGACGAGGACTACCGGCAGGCGGCCGGGCTGGTTCGCGCGCACGCGCACATCGACGGGTCGTGAACTACAGCCAGTCCCGCCGCTTGAACATCACGTACAGCACGCAAACCAGCACTACGATGATCGCCGAACTGACGACGAAACCCTGCACCGTCTCGATGCCCGGATACTGCACGTTCTGACCGTAGAACCCGGTGATGGCGGTCGGTACCGCGATGATCGCCGCCCAGCTGGTCAGCTTCTTCATCACCGCGTTGAGGCGGGCGTCCTGCAGGGACAGATTCGTCTCGAACACCGTGGTGACCATGTCGCGCAACGACTCCGTCCACTCCGACGCCCGCAACACGTGGTCGTAGAGGTCGGCGTAGAGCGGGTCGAGTTCGGGGCTGGTCTTCGCGTCGATCCTGCGGTGCTGGATCGAGTTGACGACCTCGCGCATGGGCAGCACGACGCGGCGCAGTTCCACCAGGTCTTTACGAAGCCGGAACGTCCGCTGCTGCAGTCCACGGCGCGGCCCTTCCTCGTCGAAGAGCTCGTCCTCGAGCGATTCGATGCCGTCGTCGAGCGCCTGCACCGCGGCGAAGTGCCCGTCGACCACGACGTCGAGCAGCCCGTGCACGAGCGCGCCGACGCCGTGCTGCTGCCCGCCGAGCTCGTCGAACCGCAGTGAGACGGCGTCGATGTCGATCTCCGGGGGCAGCCGAATCGTGACCATCGCGCGGGGCAGCACGAAACCCGAGATGCGATGGGTCTGCAGCGTCGAGGCACTGTCGTCGTCGGGCTCGGCACGCGACACCGCGTACACCGTGAAGAAGGTGTGGCTGGGATAGACGTTGGCCTTGGTGCGCTCGGATTCGGCGACAGCGTCCTCCACCGCCCACGAATTGAGGCCCAGTTCCTCGGCCAGCTTCGCGAGGTCGTCATGATCGGGTGCGTAGACGTCCACCCAGACCAATATGTCCTCGTCGGCGAGGTAGTCCGACAGGGCGGAGAACTCGAAACGATCCTGCGGTTCGCCCTGCCGCCACAACCGGCCGCGGATGTCGGTCACGGATTCATCATGTCAGCCGGGTCGATGTCCGTCGTGCTCCGCGAGCACCCTCGACTCTCGTGAGCAGCGGTGTAACCTGGATCACATCTCTCGAAGGGAGATGCGATGAAAAATGCGCATCAGGATCCTGCGGATCATTCCCGTACCTGTCAGCCCCATGCCGGCGAATCCATGATCGACACCCTCTGGTTCCCCGGACTGGTGTTGATCGCCATCGGCGTCGTCGGTCTGGCCGCGATCGTGGCGTCGGCCGCCTACGGCAATACCCAGTGGGTGCTGCCGCTCGCATTGGTCACCGGCGCCGCGGTGACGGCCGGGGGCGGCCTCATCGCGCTGGAGCACCGGCGGGTGCTGCGCGTCGAGCGCCTCTGGCTGTCGAAGCAGGCCGACGCCGACCACCCGAAGGCCGCCTGACCGAGCGCCGAAACTGCGCGCAGGGCTGTGAAGCCGCGCGCTTGACGACCGTGCGCGCAGTCTCGACGGCGAGGGCCTCTCATCCTGCGCACCTACGATGGCCGCCATGGCCCAGCACCTCGACCGCCTCGGCGCGGAGAAGTTCGTCTCGCTGACGACGTTCAAGCGCAACGGGGACGCGGTGGCGACGCCGCTGTGGCTCGTCACCGACGGCGGACAGCTGGTGTTCTGGACCCCTGCCGACTCGTGGAAGGTCAAGCGGCTCCGCCGCGACGCCCGCGTCACCATGGCGGCCTGCAGCCGGAGCGGCAAGGTCCGTCCGGGCGAACAGACCGTCGCCGGACGCGGCGAGGTGGTCGAGGACGCCGCCGAGGTCCGGCGCGTCGAAGGCCTGTTCCGGCGCAAGTACGGACTCGGGTACCGAGTGGTGACGGGGATCGAGCGGCTGATCCGGAGCGGCCACAGCCGGCGGGCGCTGATCCGGGTGAACGTCGACGGCTGACGCCCCGCGAGCGTGCGCGACGGAGATGAGCTAGGCCGCGAAGCCGGCCAGCAGCGAGCGCACCCCGAGCCGCCACCGCCGTTCGATCGACGGGGCCGGGCCGAGCCAGCGGCCGGCCTCCTGGACGGCGAGGCCCTGCGCGAGGGCGAGCAGCACGTGCGCGATGTCGGTCGGGTCGCCGGCGAGCAGTCCGGCGTCGACCGCGCGCTGGATCCGGCCGACGAACTCGTGGCGCACCGACGCGCCCGCGGCGAGTTCGTCGGGCCCTGGCTCGAAGTCGGCGAACGGCCGGGAGAACATCACCTGCGCCAGCCGCGGATAGGCCCGGCAGAACAGCCGGAACACCGGCACCAGCCGCTCGATGTCGGCCAGCGGTTCGACGCTCGGCGGGACCTTCGCCAGTTCGGCGCCCAGCACGCGGAAGCCTTCGAAGAACATCGCCCGGACGAGTCCCGCCTTGTCCGTGAAGAGTTCGTACACCGCGGGCACCGACGTGCCTGCGCGTTCGGCGACGCGGCGGGTGGTGAACCGCGTGAAGCCCTCCTCGTTCAGCGTCGCAACGGCGACCGCGAGCAGGTGGTCACGCAGTTCGGGCGTGCGCTGCTTCGCCCTCGGCACGGCTCACCCGCCGAACTCGGCGGCCAACCCGTCGATGCCGGCCCGGACCGCGGCGAGCGCGTCCTCGCGGGCCTTGAGCTTGCTGGCCAGGTGGGCCTTCAGGTGCAGCGTCGCGGCCGCCTCGGTCGCGACCTCCCGGGCGCGGGGCAGCACCTGATCCTGCTCGACGATCTCGTCGAGCCAGCCGCCCGCGATCGCCGCGTCGCCGGCGAAGGTCGCGGCCATCGAGATGCCACGTTGGAAGGCCGCGCGGGTCAACCGCAGCCGCATCAGTTCGATTGCCGCGATCGGCAGCACCATGCCGATCGCCACCTCGTTGGCCTGGCACCGCGTGCGCGGGGATCCGATCCGGTGGTCGCCTGACAGCAGCAGGAACGAGCCCATCGCGATGGCCGGCCCGGTCGCGGCCATGATCACCGGCTTGGGGAAGGTGAGGCAGCGCACCGCCAGCTCGAAGCCGCCCGCCAGCATGTCGAGGGCGGCCTGCGCGTCGCCGGATGCGAACACGGCGAGGTCGAAGCCCCCGCTGAACAGCTTGTGGTTGCCCGCGAGCACGACGGCCTTCGAGTCGTCCTGCTCGGCGCGGTCGAACGCCTCGTTCAGGTTCTGCTGCATCGCCGGCGACAGCACGTTCGCCTTGCCGTCGTCCATGACGATCGTCGACACCGAATCGATGAGGTCGTAGTTCACGGTAGTCATCGGACGCATGTTACGTAACGATGTTACGAAAGGCCAGTGCGCCCTGACCTCGGGTGGGGTAGTTTCTTACGCGTGGCGGTCGAGGCTTGCGGCCATAGCGTCCGGAATATGCGAACACACCGGAAGCGCAGTCAGGCCGAGGCGGCCGAGCGCGAGACGACCAAGCGCCGCAACCCACGTAGCCGGCGAGGAGTGCCCCCGCTGAGCCTCTGGGAGGTCGGCATCGGCGCCGTCTGGAAGTAGCCGGCTACCCGCCGTTGCGGTGGTGGCGACCGGCCGCATCACGCGCGGGCACCATCACGCCGTCATGCGCGGGTGCCCCGTCGTGGTCGTGTGCGCCGCCGTTCACAGGTGCCCTGTCGTTGACATGTGTCCTGTCGCGCGCCGCTGCGCCGTCCCGGTCGATCCACGGGAAGTCCAGCACCGTGGTCTCGTCGAGCTGCTTGTTGCGCCACCGGTCCTGGTTCTCCTGCGCGGCGCGGTTGACGCGTTCGATCTCGGCGCGCAGCACGTCGGCCCTGGTTTCCTTCGACGCGTAGTGCAGGTAGTTGAGCACGCTGCGCAGCAGTTCGAGCTTCTGCCGTTCCTGGCGGGCCAGGTCGTGCGTCGTCATCAGTTCCAGGCGCGGCACCGGCTGCAGCGTCGCCCAGTCCAGCACCACCCGGTTCTGGAATTCGCGTCTGCGGCGCCAGGCGCGGCCCTTGTCGGCGCCCTCCGGCCGCGCGCGGTCGTGGTAGATCACCACACCGTCGAAGCGGGAGCGGATCGAGCCGCCGAACTCCGCCCGGTCGCGAGCCGAGTCCCACACCGTTCGCCATTCCTGGCCGGGGGCGAGCACTGTCAGTTCGCTGGGCAGTTGCAGTTCGACGATCTCCGGCAGCGACTCGTCGTAGCGTTCCTCGTACTTGGCGACGGTGGGCGGGTGGGTGAACTCGAACCGGACGTCGTGGGCGGCGGTCTGGCCGAAGTTGCGCACGACGAGTTCGATGATGTGCCAGTCGGCGGGGTGCTGCTCCATGAACACCGCGACATGGGGCCTGACCTGGTCGGCCTTGCGCTGGTGGTGCTGCCGGAGCTGACGGTGCAGGTAGACGAGCGCGACGATGCCGAGCACCAGTGCGGCCCACGCGGCGATGGTCAGCCAGCCCGCCGACCCGAGACCGGTGAGGTCCCGCCAACGGTTCTCAATCCATTCCACCGTGCCCCCAGGTGTTCGTCATCGACGCCCCGGACCATACAGCTTCGCTGCCACCAACACAGCAACCGACCAAACCGTTGCTGAACGACGGCCGAGAGTCATGATCACGTTACCCCGGCAGTGACCCGGATGTGCGGTTTGTCCAGCCGGCGACCGCCGGTCGACGGGCGGCTCAGGCGGTCAGGAGTTCGGCCTCGACCGGCTCCGGGGCCGCGGCCTTCGCCGGTGCGGCGGCCGGCGCCGCCATCGGCATGAGCCGTTCACCGCGCGCCAGCCATTCGCGATCCGCCCATGCGAGGCGTGCGGGCAGGCGGCGCCAGTACTGCGGATGCGATCGCAGGTAGACCTCGACGCTGGCGTGCACGTCCGCATCCAGCGGCACCCGCCGCAGTGAGAGCATGTGTGCGCTGCCCGCCAGAGGATCGGCGACGCAGGGTGCCGGGACGCGATGGCGTCCGCCGTCCCGCACCGCCAGGCCGGCATGCACAGCGCCGTCGAGCACCCAGTCGAGCGCGATGTCGGCCAGCGGCCAGCAGGCGCCCTGCACGCCCGCGACGTCGCAGTGCGCGCCGCGGAACCACACCTCGTCGACCCCGGGCGAGTCGATGCGCTCGCCCGACAGTCCACCGTCGATCGCGACGGCGTGCCTGCCGGCGGCCACGTTGGTCAGCGGCCCCGTCGTCGCTGCCACGCCTGGCACGCGGACCATGTCGAAGAGCCCGACGAAGCGCACCGGCACCGCGACCTCCGAACCGCCGGCGAGCCCGGCGGCCAGCGCGCGCACCCGCTGCCATTCCTCGCCGGTGCGCCGGGTGCGCGGCAGCGCGAAGGCGGCCAACAGGTAGTCGAGCAGGTCCTCGTGATGGTGTTCGGGCAGGCCGAGCACGTCCAGCAGCCGGACGAGTTCGCGGGCGCACGAGGCGCCTCGGCCCGCGCCGAAGAGGTAGACGTCGTCGCCGGGTTCGTAGGTGCCTGCCAGGAACTCGTAGGCCTCCACGACGGTTGCCCGGGCCTGCTCGGCGACGTGTCGGCGCCGTTGCCGGGGGCTCAGCCGCTCGCCGATGCGCGTCGACGCGGCGACGGTGCCCGGGTGGTACCAGTTGAGCTGGCCGCTCGTGGCGTCGAGCAGCCGGAACAACGCCCGGGCGTTGCTGGCGTCACGCAGTTGCAGCTGCTCCTGAGCGTGGTCGAAGCAGAGCACGATGTTCTTCACGTCGATCCCCCGGACCTAGCGTCTTCGTTGCTGACAAATAGTTTGCCCCGCTCCAGCACGCCGTGTCACGTGTATTGCACTACTTCTTCGCATTCATCAACGGATTCTTGCGATGACAAGTCTCTCGACCACGGTATCCACGGTGGATTCCGGGAGATTTCGCGAAATCGAGGTCCGCCCAGCGTCGTTGCGAGCGCAGGCACAGGACGACCGCTACGGTTCCGCGGAGTTCGCTGTCGAATCTGTTCGGCCCCGCTGTGCCATACCGGCCGCGGGCACCTGGCGGCGACCCCGAATCGGTCGGCGGCGCGGCAGGCGCCACGCCGCGCCGGAATGCCTCACATGTTTTGCCGACCGGCCGTGGACGCGTCGCGTTGCGGCGATCAGAAGAGGCGGGAAGGAGCCGGCCCGCCGGGCCTGACGGCGGGGTGACCGGCGTCAGCCGCCCATCAGCATGCGCCACTGGTCGAGGTCGCTCGCCCGGTACACGTAGTTGCTCCGCTTGACGTCCGACAGCGGCGCGCTGGGCTCCTCCGAGTACCAGTGGCCGGGGAACACGACGGGATCACCGGACAACCCGGCGAGCGCCTGCAGGCTGCGGAACATGTCGTCGGCGTTCCCCCCGGGGAAGTCGGTGCGGCCACAGCCGTCGAGGAACAGCGTGTCGCCGGCGACCAGGCGGCCGTCGAGCAGGAAGCACTGGCTGCCCGGCGTGTGGCCCGGGGTGTGCAGCAGTTCGATCTCGACGGCGCCGACGTCCACCTTGTCGCCGTGCTCGTGTGCGGTGAGGTCCGACATCGGGATGCCGGTGACGCGCGAGACCCAGTCCGCCTCGTGGGTGTTGACGTGCACCGGGACGCTGACCCGTTCCATCAGTTCGGCCAGGCCCTTGAGCGTGAAGCCCATCATCGTGCCGCCGACATGGTCGGGGTGGTGGTGGGTCACCAGCACCCCGGACAGGTGCATGCCGTCGGCTTCGAGCGCGTCGACCAGGTCGCCTGCGGCGTACGCGGGGTCGACGACCACGCAGTCACCGGTCTCACGGTCACCGATCAGGTAGGCGAAGTTGCGCATCTGCGTCGCGATCATGTCGCCCGCGGCGAAGTCACGCCCGGACAGCAGCTGGCGGAAGTAGAGCCGGTCGGATCCCATCGCTCAAGATTAGGGTGCTGGAAAGCCGACCTCACGACGGGCAGTGACCAGCGGTTTGGCGACGACGAGGGGCAGACTGTACTCTCTTTAAGGCCCGCGGCACGACGCTGTTCACTGCCGGGGACAGGCCCCCTTAGCTCAGTCGGTAGAGCGTTTCCATGGTAAGGAAAAGGTCAACGGTTCGATTCCGTTAGGGGGCTCGGTGGACACCGGGCGAGCCAGACAGTCGACCGGTTCGCCGGATGGCGGTGTAGCTCAGCTGGTTAGAGCGCACGACTCATAATCGTGAGGTCGGGGGATCGAGCCCCCCCACCGCTACAAGCAAGTACGAGACGTTTCGACGAAGGACAACTGACGTGGCCTCAAGTACCGACGTACGGCCCAAGATCACCTTGGCCTGCGAGGTGTGCAAGCACCGTAACTACATCACCAAGAAGAACCGCCGCAACGACCCCGATCGGCTGGAGATCAAGAAGTTCTGCCCGAACTGTGGCACTCACCGTGCACACAAGGAATCGCGCTGACCGATCCACTGATTCGTCATCGGTGAGTCGCACTAGGTAGGTTCAATACTCGTGTCTTTCTTGGACGACTACGTCGGGACCCATTTCCGGTACCCCGACTCCTATGTGGTCGGCCGGGAGAAGATCCGCGAGTACGCCGTCGCCGTCAAGAACGAGGACCCCGCCTTCTTCGACGAGAAGGCCGCCGCGGACCTCGGCCACGACACCTTGCCCGCACCGCTGACCTTCATCTCGGTGTTCGGCTACCAGGCGCAGTCGGCCATGTTCGCCGCCGCGGGGATCGGCATCACCGACGCCCAGATCGTCCAGGTCGACCAGGTGCTCAAGTTCGTCAGGCCCATCATGGCCGGCGACACGCTCTACTGCGACGTGTACATCGACTCGATCCGCAAAGCGCACGGCACCGACATCATCACCACCAGGAACATCATCACCAACGACAACGGTGACATCGTTCAGGAGAGCTACACCACCCTGGCGGGGCGTAGCGAAGAAGACGGAGAGAGTGGCTTCAGCAATGGCACTGCGTGAGTTCAGTTCGGTCAGCGTCGGCGATCAACTCCCGGAGAAGGTGATCCCGCTGACCCGCGGGGACCTCGTCAACTACGCCGGCGTGTCCGGGGACCTGAACCCGATCCACTGGGACGACGAGATCGCCAAGCAGGTCGGGCTGGACGTCGCGATCGCGCACGGCATGCTGACGATGGGCCTGGGCGGCGGCTACGTCACCTCGTGGGTCGGCGACCCCGCGGCCGTCAAGGAGTACAACGTGCGGTTCACCGCCGTGGTGCCGGTGCCCAACGACGGTAAGGGTGCCGAGATCACCTTCAGCGGACGGGTGAAATCCGTTGAGCCCGAGTCGAAGTCGGTGACCATCGCACTCTCGGCCACGTCCGGCGGCAAGAAGATCTTCGGCCGCGCCATCGCCACGGCGACGCTGGCGTAGGCGGTATCGGTCATGGCACTCAAACAGGACATCCGCGGAGTGATCTGGGAGTACCCGGACACCTTCGTCGTCGGCCGCGAGCAGATCCGGCAGTACGCCGGCGCCGTGAAGGCCGACGACCCGGCCTCGCACGATGAGGCCGCGGCCGCCGAGCTCGGCCACGACGCGCTCATCGCGCCGCCGACCTTCATGTCGATCTTCGCGGTGATGATCCAGCGGCACTTCTTCCAGAACAACGACCTCGGCATGGAGACCATGCAGATCGTCCAGGTGGACCAGAAGTTCCTGTTCCACCGGCCGATCGTGGCCGGCGACGCGTTGCGCGGGAAGCTCTACGTCGTGTCGGTGGACGAGCGGTTCGGCGCCGACATCGTCACCACCCGCAACGTGCTGACCGACCCGACCGGCGCGGTCGTCCAGGAGTCGTTCACCACGCTGATGGGTCACGAGGGCGACAACTCGATCTCCGTGAAGTGGGATCCGGAGACCGGGCAGGTGGTTCGCACGGCCGACACCGAGCCGGCAGCGGATTAGTAAGTGCGACCGGCGGCACGCTACACTCGGACTTCGGGGTTTTCCCAGTCCAGCGCGCTGTCCGTCGGTATCAGATCGACCGAACGGGGAGCGCGCAAATTGTGTGAGCCCCGCAGGTCAGGACGGTGATGACGACGTCAACCCTGTCGTCGCCTGAAGGGGCGTAGCTCAACTGGCAGAGCAGCGGTCTCCAAAACCGCAGGTTGCAGGTTCAAGTCCTGTCGCCCCTGCTCAACTGAATACTCGACAAGTGTGGACACTGGTAGGTGTGCACCCCGATGACAACCCGGACAAGAGGAGCGAGCGGTGAGCGACGAGCGCGACAGTGCCGGCTCCCCTGACGACGGCGCAGGCGCCGGCCTTGACGCCGGCACCGACAGCGGAAAGAGCGCAGACACCCGCGGCCAGACTGCGGTGGCCACCAGGCCGCTGCGGCCCACCGGGAAGCGTTCACGGCGACCGGTCGGCGACGTCGACGGCGCCGACACCGACACCGCTCCGGAGACCGACACCGGCGACCTCAAGGACGGCAACGGCCCCGGCAAGAAGACCGTCAGGAAGAAGAAGGAACCGGGTGGCTCACGCAATCCCTTCCTCTACGTCCTGAACTACCTGAAGCAGGTCGTCGCCGAGCTGCGCAAGGTCATCTGGCCGAACCGCAAGCAGATGGTCAGCTACACCTCGGTGGTGCTGGTCTTCCTGGTGTTCATGGTCGCGCTGATCTCCGGTGCGGACTACGGCCTCGGCCGGCTGATCGGACTGGTGTTCGGCGCCGACTGACCGGGCCGCGCGCCGGCACGAAGAACTGAAGTACGAGAGAGGAAAGACAACCGTGACGAGCTTCGAAGGCGATACGCCCTCGGCTGTGTCCGAGGCGCGCGTCGAAGCTGCGGACCCGGCGACCGTGATCGCAGACGAGGCCGCCGAGTCTCTCGAGCAGACCACCGCCGCCGAGGCTGTAGAGGACACGACCGCCGAAGAGGTGCCCGCCGCCGAGGAAGCCGCGCCCGCGGAGCCCGAGGAGGACGAGGACCCGGCCGTCGCGCTGAAGAAGGAACTGCGGCTGCAGCCGGGCGACTGGTACGTCATCCACTCCTACGCCGGCTACGAGAACAAGGTGAAGGCCAACCTCGAGACGCGCGTGCAGAACCTCGACGTCGGCGACTACATCTTCCAGGTCGAGGTGCCCACCGAAGAGGTCACCGAGATCAAGAACGGCCAGCGCAAGCAGGTCAACCGCAAGGTGCTCCCGGGCTACATCCTGGTGCGCATGGAGCTCAACGACGAGTCGTGGGGCGCGGTGCGCAACACCCCCGGTGTCACCGGCTTCGTCGGCGCCACCTCGCGGCCCTCGCCGCTGTCGCTCAACGACGTGGTCAAGTTCCTGCTGCCGCCCGCCGCGGCCAAGAAGCCCGGCAAGGCCACCGCAGGTGCGGGTGCGTCCTCGTCGGAGGCCACGATGGAGCGGCCCGAGATCCTGGTCGACTTCGAGGTCGGCGAATCGGTCACCGTGATGGACGGCCCCTTCGCGACGCTGCCCGCGTCGATCAGCGAGGTCAACGCCGAGCAGCAGAAGCTCAAGGTGCTGGTGTCCATCTTCGGCCGCGAGACACCCGTCGAACTGACCTTCACCCAGGTCGCCAAGATCTAAGAACCACACAGAAGAGAAGAAAAGGACAGCACAGTCATGCCCCCGAAGAAGAAGGTCACCGGGCTGATCAAGCTGCAGATCCAGGCCGGGCAGGCCAACCCCGCCCCGCCCGTCGGTCCTGCGCTCGGCCAGCACGGCGTCAACATCATGGAGTTCTGCAAGGCGTACAACGCCGCGACGGAAAGCCAGCGCGGCAACGTCATCCCCGTGGAGATCACCGTCTACGAGGACCGCAGCTTCACGTTCGCGCTGAAGACCCCGCCCGCCGCCAAGCTGCTGCTCAAGGCCGCCGGTGTGCAGAAGGGCTCGGCCGAGCCGCACAAGACCAAGGTCGCCAAGGTGACCTGGGATCAGGTGCGCGAGATCGCCGAGACGAAGAAGGCCGACCTCAACGCCAACGACGTCGACCAGGCCGCCAAGATCATCGCCGGCACCGCCCGGTCGATGGGAATCACCGTCGAGTAGTTCGACGTTGGTTCTGCACTGAGGGCGCAAAAGTTCGAGAGAGCTCCGCCCTGAGCGCAATCTCAACGCAGGAAAGCGTGGGAGAGCTGGCATCGGCTCGTGAACCACGACCTCTGAATCAAGGAGACACCAATGAGCAAGAACAGCAAGGCATACCGCGAAGCCGCGGAGAAGATCGACCGCGAGAAGCTGTATTCGCCGATCGAGGCCGCCAAGCTGGCCAAGGAGACGTCGTCGAAGAAGCAGGACGCCACCGTCGAGGTGGCCATCCGGCTGGGCGTCGACCCGCGTAAGGCCGACCAGATGGTGCGCGGCACCGTCAACCTGCCGCACGGCACCGGCAAGACCGCCCGCGTCGCGGTGTTCGCGGTCGGCGAGAAGGCCGAGCAGGCCATCGCCGCCGGCGCCGACGTGGTGGGCAGCGACGACCTGATCGAGAAGATCCAGGGCGGCTTCCTCGACTTCGACGCGGCGATCGCCACGCCCGACCAGATGGCCAAGGTCGGCCGCATCGCCCGCGTGCTCGGCCCGCGTGGCCTGATGCCCAACCCCAAGACCGGCACCGTGACGCCCGACGTCACCAAGGCCGTGCAGGACATCAAGGGCGGCAAGATCAACTTCCGCGTCGACAAGCAGGCGAACCTGCACTTCGTGATCGGCAAGGCGTCCTTCGACGAGAAGTCGCTGGCCGAGAACTACGGCGCCGCGCTCGACGAGATCCTGCGCGCCAAGCCGTCGGCGTCCAAGGGCCGCTACCTGAGGAAGATCGTCGTCTCGACGACGACCGGACCCGGCATCCAGGTCGACCCGGGCGTCACCCGCAACTTCGCGGAGGCGTAGGCCCAAGATTCGCGACTGTGAACGTCACGACGCTTTCGGGCCGAATTCGTCGTGACGTTCACACTCGTGGATGATCAGTTGCCTTCGGCGAGCCCGCGCAGCAGCGGCCCGTAGGTCGGGTGCGCGAGCGCGGAGGCGAACTGGGCCACCAGGTAGTCGCCCGGATTGCCGGTGTCATACCAGCTGCCCTGGATGACCTGCCCGTAGACCGCGCGGTCCCTGGCGTAGGCGTTGATCGCGTCGGTCAGGTAGACCTCGCCGGTCCGGTGCTCGTACCAGCGCTTGGTCTGCTGGCGCAGTTCGTCGATGACGCCGGGAGTGATGACGTACCCGCCGATGGCCGCGTACTCCGATGGCGCATCCTCGGGCTTGGGCTTCTCGACCAGGCCGGTGATCCGCAGCAGGCCGTCGTCGAGGTCCTCCTTGACGATCGGCACGCCGTAGCGCTGGGAATCCTCGGCAGCCATCGGCAGCAACGCCAGCACCGGGCACGACGTCTGCGCGTAGGCCCGCATCAGCTGCTGGGCGCGCGGCACCTCGGCGACGAACACGTCGTCGGGCCACAGCACCAGGATCGGCTCGTCGCCGAACGCGCGCGCGGCGTTGAGCACGGGGGTGCCGTTGCCGTAGGGCCCGTGCTGGTCGAGGTAGGTGATGTGGCCGGCGGCCGAGAGCTGCCCGACCTCCTCGACGGCGTCGGCGTAGGCGGTCTTGCCGTCGTTGCGCAACTGCTCCACCAGCGCCGGGTTGGGCCGGAAATGGTCCTGGATCAACGACTTGCCGCCCGACACCACGATGGTGATGTCGGTGATGCCGGAACTGACGAGTTCGCGGACCGTGTGCTCGATGACCGGCTTGTCGCCGACGGGCAACATCTCCTTGGGGATCGCCTTGGTCAGCGGAAGCAGCCGGGACCCGAGACCGGCGGCGGGGATCACCGCCTTGCGAATGGTGCTGCCCATGATTCTCCTTCTCGATCGCGTGCTGCCTTCATACCGTCCGCTACCCCGGCGCGCTGGTCAACCCGAGAACATCAGCCGCCACACTCGGCGACGCGGCGGCGCAGAAAGGCCCGTGCCGGTTCGGAGCCGTTCACGGCGAGCGCGGCGCGGTACCAGTGCAGGGCCTCGTCGGTCCGCCCGCACCGGCGCAGCAGGTCAGCGCGAATCACGGCGAGGGTGTTCGACCGGGTCCACCGGGGATCGGCGGCCACCGCGTCCAGTTCGGCGAGACCCGCTGCAAAGCCGTCCCGGAAGCCGATGGCCAGCGCGCGGTTGGCCCGCACCACCGGTGAGTCGCCGACCGCGAGCAACCGGTCGTAGGCCGTGCAGATCGTCACCCAGTCGGTCTGCTCCCACGTCGGCGCGGTCGCGTGCAGGCCCGCGATCACCGCCTGCGGCAGATACTGCCCGCCGGATCCGGCCGCGCGGCGCAGCCGCTCCAACCCCGCTGCGATCTGGCCGCGGTCCCACCGGCTGCGGTCCTGCTCCTCGAGTGGCACCAGCGCGCCCGCCGCGTCCACCCGGGTGCGGCGCCGCGAATCGTGCAGCAGCGTCAGCGCGGCCAGCGCCTGGGCGTCGCGCTCGGCGGGCATCAGGTCGCACACCTCGGCGGCCAGGCGGACACCCTCGCCGCAGAGTTCGTCGCGGATCGCCGACGGCCCCGCCGTCGACCAGTAGCCCTCGGTGAACACCGAGTAGATGCAGGCCAGTACGTGCGGGGTGCGCTCGGCCAGCAGTTCGGCAGGCGGCACCCGCAGCGGGATGTTCGCGCTGCGAATCTTGTTCTTGGCGCGCGTGATCCGCTGACCGACGGCGGCCTCGGACTGCAACAGGGCGCGGGCGATCTCAGCGACCGTGAGGCCCGAGATCAGCCGCAGCGTCAGCGCCAGTTGCGACAGCCGGTCCAGCGCCGGGTGCGCACAGGTGAACATCATCCGCAGTTCGTCGTCGCGCACCCGGTGCGCAGGAGCGTCCGCCCGGGCGTTCATCTCATCGACCACCGCGGCGAACTCCTTCCCCGAACGGGCCGATTCGCGGCGGAGCCGGTCCAGCACCCGGTTGCGGGCCACGGTGGTCAGCCACGCCCCGGCGTTGTCGGGCACGCCGTCGCCCGGCCACCTCCGCAGCGCCTCGGCGCAGGCCTCCTGGACGGCGTCCTCGGCGATGCCGAGGTCTCCCGACCACCGCGCGAGCGCGGCGACGGCAGGGCCCCATTCCCGCCGGAAGACGCCGTCCAGGTCAGTCATGCAGTGTCAGAGGTCGGAGACGCCGACCAAGCGGTGCAGATGGACCGTGGTGGCGGGGATCATCGAAGCGATCTTGACGGCCTCGTCGCGGTCGGTGGCCCGCAGCAGGTAGAACCCGCTGGCCACCTCGGCGCCCTCGGCGTACGGACCGTCGGTCAGCAGCAGCTGGCCGTCGCGCACCCGCACCGTGGTCGCCGTGCTCGGCGGGTGCAGCGGCGCCCCACCGAGGATGTGCTCACCGGCGTTCCGCCCGAATTCCGCGTGCCGGCACTCGCCGCTCTCCCACTCCTCGGTGCCGGGCGTGCACGGCTGGTCCGCCGGTTCCAGCAGCAGCGCGAACCAGTCGCTGCCGATGCGCTCGGTGGGCGACTCCCAGCCGACCATCGGCCACACCTCGACGGCGCCCTCCTGGCAGGCCGGGATCCTGCGGGCGATGCCCAGCGCATCGTCGAGGTCGTCGGCCTCGAACACGTAGTAGCCGCCGGCCACCTCCGCCCCCTCGGCGAACGGACCGTCGGTGACCACCGGGTGATCGGGTCCGCCGGTGATGCGGACCGTGGCGGCCGATCCGGCGAGCGCGTCGCCCGCCTTGATCGCCGCACCGGCGCTCGCGTGGAATTCGGTGTAGGCGGCCATGATGGCGGCCTGGGTCTCGGCGTCGGGCTCCTCGGTGGCCTCTGGTCCCAGCAGCAGGGTGAAGTAGTGCATCGGTGACGACCTTCCCGGTAGCGAGTGCAACCCTTCTGGTTCCACTCTCTACTGTGTCGACGAACGCCCGCGCCGGGATCCGACACATCACGCAAAAAATCCCCCGACATCGGTCGGGGGATCTTTGCGGTGACGGGCCGGGTCAGGCCGCGGCGCCGGGCTTGAGATAGGTGACCAGGCTGACGTCGATGCTCTCGTCGACGAAGTAGTACTGCGCGCCGCGCAGGTACTTCATGTAGCGGTGGTAGTTCTCCTCGTCGGTCGCCGCGATGGCCTCGTCCTTGTGCTGCTCCAGCTTGGCGGCCCAGATACCGAGCGTCTTGATGTAGTGGTTGCGCAGCGACAACGTCTCGGGCACGACGAAGCCGGCCTTCTCGCCGTGCTCGACCATCATCGGGGTGCTCGGGAGCCGGCCGCCCGGGAAGATCTCGGTGAGGATGAACTTGACGTAGCGGGCCAGCTCGAAGGTCAGCTTCTTCCCGCGGGCCTGCAGGTCGTCGGGGTGGTAGCCGACGCTGCTCTGGATCGTCATCCGGCCGTCGTCGGGCAGGATGTCGAAACACGTCTTGAAGAAGTCGTCATAGCGCTCGAACCCGAAGTGTTCGAAGGCCTCGATCGACACGATGCGGTCGACCGGGCTGTGGAACTGCTCCCAGCCCTGCAGGCGGACGTCGAAGGTCCGGTTGGTGTCGAGCTTGCCCAGCAGCTGGTCGCAGTAGGCCTGCTGGTTCTTGCTCAGCGTCAGGCCGATGACGTTGACGTCGTACTTCTCCATCGCCCGCTGCAGCGTCAGCCCCCAGCCGCAGCCCACCTCCAGCAGCGTCATTCCCGGCTTGAGGTCCAGCCGGTCGAGGTGCTGATCGACGTTGGCGATCTGCGCCTCGGACAGCGACACCTCGGGACCCGTGAAGTACGCGCAGCTGTACTTGCGTGTGGGGTCCTGGAAGACGCCGAAGAAGTCGTCGGACAGGTCGTAGTGGGCCTGGATGTCCTCGAAGTGCGGCCGCAACTCGGTATCGGTGTTCGTGTTCTCAGGCATGGTTCGTGCGTGGCCTTCCTCGCGACAGGTCGTCTGCATAGCTCCCGCGTCGGTCGCGTTGTGACCGCACGCTACTCCCGATTCTGGGCGTCGACTGGCGAACCTACAGCGTGTCGCACACCCGGCGACGACCCGGTGTCTGGAGCCGCCGACCAGCTAGCAATCAGGAGTTTGCTGGATGTTTGTGATCACTTCTCCAACGTGAACTGGCAAACGTCGGTGTAACCCTTCCGGAACGCGTCCGCGCAGCCGGTGAGGTAGTGCATGTAGCGGTCGTAGACCTCTTCGGACTGGATCGCGATCGCCTCGTCCCGGTGGGCCTGCAGCGCGTCGGCCCAGCAGTCCAGCGTCCTGGCGTAGTGCGGCTGCAGCGACTGGGTGCGGGTCAGGTCGAAGCCGGCCTTCTGGCCGTGCTCGCCCACGAGTTCGATGGTCGGCAGATAACCGCCGGGGAAGATCTCGGTGAGGATGAACTTGATGAACCGGGCGACCGAGAAGGTCAGCGGGATCTTACGTTCCACCATCTGCGGGATGGTCAGCGCGGTGATCGTGTGCAGCAGCATCACACCGTCGTCGGGCAGCACGCTGTATGCCCTGGTGAAGAAGTCGTCCCAGCGGTCCTTGCCGAAGTGCTCGAATGCGCCGATCGACACGATCCGGTCCACCGGCTGGTCGAAGTCCTCCCAGCCCTGCAGCAGCACCTGCTTGGTACGCGGGCTGTCGGACTCGGCGAAGATCCGCTCGACGTGCGCGTGCTGGTTCTTGCTCAGCGTCAGGCCGATGACGTTGACGTCGTACTTCTCGACGGCGCGCATCATCGTGTAGCCCCAGCCGCAGCCCACGTCGAGCAGCGTCATGCCCGGCTGCAGGCCGAGTTTGCCCAGCGCGAGATCCACCTTGGCGTGCTGGGCCTGCTCGAGCGTCATGTCGTCGCGTTCGAAGTACGCGCAGCTGTACATCTGGCTCGGGTCGAGGAAAAGCCGGAAGAAGTCGTCGGACAGGTCGTAGTGCGCCTGGACGTCCTCGAAGTGCGGCTTCAGTTTGCCCGCTGGGGACATGGTGGTGCCTTTCTGGCCGTTCTGGGGTTTGCCGGCGTCGCCGATGACGGTGCAACAACCCCTTGCACTCGACAGGGAATCGTATCCGATCGGTCCGTCGCGGGCCGAATCGAGAAGCGCCGCCGCTGGTCAGGGACTCTCGGCGAAGGTGGTCTTCAACTCGCCCACCACGTCGTCCCACAGCTCTTTCGGGAGCTCGTGGCCCATGCCGTCGAACAGCACCAGGCGCGCCCCGGGGATGGCCCGCGCGATGGCCTTGCCGCCGTACGGGCGCATCAGCTTGTCGGCCTTGCCGTGCATGACGACCGTCGGCGCGGTGATCTGCCGGTCGTAGTGGCGCAGGCTGCCGCTGCCGGTGATCGCGTTGAACTGCCGCGCGATGCCCTGCGGGTAGAACGCGCGGTCGTAGAACGCGACGGCGTCGGCGCGCAGATCCTCGTCGGAGGAGCGGTAACCAGGGCTGCCGATGATCTTGCTGACACGGATCGAGTTCTCGATGATGACGTCGCGCGGGGAGTTCGGCGAGGGGCCGGTGATCACCGCGAGGAGCTGCTGCGGCCCGGGCGGCGGCAGGCACGCCTGATTGTTGCTGGAGAAGATGACGGCCAATGTCCTGGTGCGCTCCGCATGACGGGCGGCGAAGATCTGCGCGATCATGCCGCCCATCGAGCCGCCCACGATGTGCGCCCGGTCGATGTCCAGGTGGTCCAGGAGCGCCGCGGCGTCGTCGGCCATGTCCTCGAGCGTGTAGACCGACGGGCTGCGGAATCCCAGGAATGACCGCACCATGTTGCCGACCTGCGAACCCTTGGTCCGCCGGCCGTCGAGGTGGCTGGACAGTCCGACGTCGCGGTTGTCGAACCGGATCACCCGCAGACCCTGGTCGACGAGCTTCTGGCAGAACCCCTCGCGCCAGAAGATCAGCTGCGCGCCCAGGCCCATGATCAGCAGGACGGCGGGATCGTTCGGGTCACCCATGTCCTCGTAATAGATTTCCAGCTCACCAGAATTGATCCCCGAGTCGGCCCCCTGCCCTTCGGGCGGGAGGTACCCCCGCCGCTCCTGCCCGCCGACGCCAGCCTTACCGGAACGGATCTCCACTACGCCTCGACCTCTTCGGTTGTCGGCTCCTCGCGCAAGCGCTCGTCGGCAGCCTTCTCTTTGTGCTCGCGGCTGATGTCGACCATGAAGTTGGCGAAATACCCGGTCAGCTGCGGGTCGCTCATCATCTGCCACTTCGGTGCGAGCAGCTTCATGTAGCGCTCGACGTAGAGGAACTGCTTGCCGATCAGCACCAGCTCACGGGGCAGTTTCACGTCGTAGGCGTCGGCCAGCGTCGACAGCTGCTTGCCGATCTCGGCGTAGCTCATGTCGCCGAGCGACTTCATGGTCAGAGGCGTGGCGAACTTCTCCAGGTCCTTGGCGGCCTCCGCCTCGGGCTTCATGGTGCCGACGGCGCCCATCAGCACGACGATCTTGCCCGCGGCGGCGTGGTCCTTGGTGACCAGCAGCGCGTAGACGAGCTCGCGCAGCAGCCAGCGGGTCCGCGGGTCGATGCGGCCCATGATGCCGAAGTCGAGGAACACGATCTTGCCGTCGTCGTCGACGAAGAGATTGCCTGCATGCAGGTCCCCGTGGAACAGCCCGTGCTTGAGGCCGCCCTCGAAGAGGCTGAACATCAGGGCCTTGACCAGCTCGGTGCCGTCGAAGCCCTTCTTGCGGATCGCCGCGGCGTCGTCGATGCGCACGCCGGTGACGCGTTCCATGGTCAGCACCCGCTCGCTGGTGAGGTCCCAGTACACCTGAGGCACCCGGATGTTCTCGCCCAGCGGCGAGGCGTGCATGTGCGACACCCACGCGTCCATCGACTGTGCCTCCAACCGGAAGTCGAGCTCCTCGGCGAGGTTGTCGGCGAAGTCGGCGACGACGTCCTGCGCGCTGAGCCGCTGACCGAGCTTGGCGAACTCGACCAGGCGGGCGCCGCGCTTGAGGATCTGCAGGTCGGCGGCGACGCGGCGGCGGATGCCGGGCCGCTGGACCTTGACGACGACCTCCTCGCCGGTGTGCAGCGTGGCGTAGTGCACCTGGGCGATCGAGGCCGAGGCGAACGGGGTGGGGTCGAAGGACTTGAACAGCGTGGCCGGGTCACCGCCGAGTTCCTCGCGCAGCAGTGTGGCCACCTGTTCGGCGTTCGCCGGGGGCACCCGGTCGAGCAGGCTGCGGAACTCCCGGGACAGCGGTTCGCCGAACGCGCCGGGGCTCGACGCGATGATCTGGCCGAACTTGACGTAGGTGGGCCCGAGGTCGGCGAACGTCTGAGGGATCTGCTTGACGACCTTCTCCTGTAGGGAACCGCGACCCGCCAGCTTGCTGACGACGCGTGCGCCGGTGCGGGTGATCTGCCAACCGGTGACGCCGACGCGGGCGGCCTCCATGGGCAGCGGCACCCGGTCCAGCTTGGCGACCTCGCGGTGCTGGGTCTTTCGCGTGACACTCATAACGGCCAGTGTCTCAAAATCGGCGGGCAGGCGAAAAAGCGTGTGCAGCGGGTCACAGCTCAGGCGAAGGTGCGTTCGACCTCGGCGCGGCTGCGCTGCGGGTCGCTGCCCGGCACGTAGGCCGGCTCGGTGTGGGGCGCCAGCGCGGGATCGACGCCGCCGGCGACCCGTGCCTGCGCCTGCTCGAACTCCGGCGCCGGGCCTGCGGCGGTGTGCAGGCCGTTGATCACCGTCCACACCATGGCGCGCCGCGCGGCGCGTTCGACGGGGTGCGGGTCGCGGTGCTGGATCAGCTCCTTCCCCCACCGCGGCATGGTGTCGCGCACCGCCCAGTTCAGCGCGCTCTGCGGCATCGGCAGGTTCGGGCCGGTGGCCAGTGCCGTGCCGTGGGTGACCGCGAGCCGGGGCAGGTAGGACTTCAGGCAGTCGAGCGTCTCGGCCTTCGTCGACGGCAGGTCGGTGCCGCCGAGGGCGTGGCCGACGCGCACGAATTCGCCGTAGTAGCGGTCGATCTTCCTGCCGCGCAACGGGTTCGGGTGGTAGAGCTCGTGGGCGGTGGCGATTCCCCAAACCACGGTGGCGTAGTTCCAGCGCAGCCAGTCGGGGTCGTCGGCGTCGTAGGCGAGACCGTCGGGCCGGACCCCCTTGATGGTGTGGTGCATGGACCGCACGGTGGTGGCGAGTCGTTCTGCGGTGTCGGTGGAGCCGTAGGCGGTGCCGATGAAGAAGGCAACCGAGTGGCCGAGCCGCACCGAGGCGCCCTTCGGGTCGATCTCGGGGCGCGCCACCCCGTCGGCGTCGCGCTTCACCAGCCGGGAGTGGTGCATCCCCATCCAATAGATCGACGGGTCGAGCCGCTCCATGTACGCGGCGCACTGCAGGCCGAAGATCATCGCCTCGAGGTGGGAGTGCACGTGCCACACCGCGCTGCCGGGACCGAACCAGCCGGGATCGCCCGCCGGTCCGGCGAACTCCATTCCGCGGAAGAAGTGCCTGCGGACGTCCTGGTTGAACTGGCGATTGAGCCGGTTCTCGACGATCTGTCGGGGCAGCAGGTCCATGGTCGGCCCTCCGGGTCTGGTCACGTGTGTGACCAGAATAGCCTCTGGCCACGGTTGTGACCAGATTCGCCCGATCGGTCGTACGCTGGTCCGATGTCGAGCCCCACCCGCTGGGCCGGTGTGCCGCTGACCGACCGGCGCGCCGAGCGTCGCGGCCTGCTGATCGACGCGGCGTTCCGGCTGTTCGGCGACGGCGGTGAGGCGGCCGTGTCGGTGCGCTCGGTGTGCCGCGAGTGCGGACTGAACACCCGCTACTTCTACGAGAGCTTCGGCGACGTCGACGACCTGCTCGGTGCCGTGTACGACAAGGTGAGCGAACAACTCACCGCCGACGTCGAGGTCGCGATGGCGCGCGCCGCTGACTCGCTGCGCGACCGCACCCGTGCAGGCATCGCCGCGGTGCTCGGATTCGGGTCGGCCGATCCGCGCCGCGGCCGGGTGCTGTTCACCGACGCGCGGGCCAACCCGGTACTGGCCGCCCGCCGGGAGGCGGCCGTCGACCTGCTCCTGGAACTGGTGCTCACCGAGGGCTGGCGGCTGCAACCCGGCACCGACCCGGTGGCCGCGCGGGTCGGCGCGGCGATGTACACCGGGGCGATGGCCGAACTCGCCCAGCAGTGGCTGACCGGCCGCCTCGGCGACGACCTCGACGCCGTGGTGGACCAGGCGCTGCGCCTGGTCCTCGACCGGTAGGGATCAGGCCACCGTCGGCGGGCGCCACCGCGGCGCCCAGTCGGTCTCCGGCCACTCCTCGCGAGCGGCCAACAATTCGTACATCGTTGCGCCGTCGATGGATTCGCGGATGATGTCGGCGTGACCCGCGTGCCGGGAGAGCTCCTCGATGAGGTGCATCGCCGCCCAGCGCACCGACCAGTGATCGATGTCCTGCGGGAACCACGGGATACCGCGCGGGACGGGCACGAGGGTGTCGAGATCCTTTTCCCCGAACACCCGCAGGGTCTCGGCGTTCTGCGCCTTCAACGCCTCGAGCAGATCCTTCAGCGTCTCGTCCTCGCGCATCACGTACTGATCCTGGTACTCGGCCATCTGATCCTCCATCGGCCGGGGGTCCGGCGGCGGGAAATCGGGTGCGTGGGCGGCCCGTTCGGCCCAGCCCTTCTGCACCCCGGCGGCGTGTTTGACCAGCCCGCCGATCGACAGCGAACTGACCGACGGCGTGGCACGGGCCTGCTCGTCGGTCAGGCCGTACGCCGAGGACAGGAAGGCGTTCTGCTGGAACGCGAGGAACTCGATCAGACCCTGACGTTCGTCGGCGACGGGCGGGGGCATTCCGGGCATCGGCTCAGGCCTCTTTCTTGTTGGTGGAGTGTGCGTAAAGATCTCGGATGCAGGCGATCTCGGCCCCGTGGTGGATGACCTCCCGGTTGATGTGCAGCACCAGTTCCGACATCGAGCGTTCAGCGTAGGGCCCTTCGGCGGGGCCGCACGGCCGGTCGAGACCATCGTCGCCGAGTGTGCGCACCCCGTCGATCCAATTCCGGTAGGCCTCGTCGAGTTGACGCAGCGCCGTGGCGGCATCGGTGGCGTAGGCCCAGGACTCGTAGTCGGCGGGTGGACCGCCGAAGTGACTGTGGTTGCGCACGGCGAGCACACCGACGATGACATGGGCCAGCCGCCAGGCGATCGTGGTGAACGGCTCCGGCTGCGGGGGCGGATAGCTGAAGTCGATGCCGCCGTCGCGGTGCACCGTCCAGCATCCGGGCACCGGCTCCCAGAAGTACTCGTCGTCGGTGAGTCCGTCCAGGCGCGGGCGCAGTGCGTTGGTCCAGTGGTATTCGAGCTGATCGGTCAGGACCGAGTTCAGGCCGGTTCGCGTGTCCATGGCACCACCCTCGCAGGGTTATAGGACTGTTTCGGTCCTAAGAGTGCGGCACGATGGTGAACATGGCGGAAACGACGAGCCGGGTGCTGCAGCTGCTCGGCCTGTTGCAGGGCCGGCGGGTGTGGACCGGCGACGAACTGGCCGACCGGCTGGGAGTGACCGCCCGGTGCGTGCGACGCGACATCGACCGCCTGCGGGAGCTG
Organism: [Mycobacterium] manitobense; assembly: GCF_025821665.1. Lineage (GTDB taxonomy): Bacteria > Actinomycetota > Actinomycetes > Mycobacteriales > Mycobacteriaceae > Mycobacterium > Mycobacterium arseniciresistens. The sequence goes on along the minus strand of NZ_JACKSJ010000047.1, from coordinate 39,681 downwards.
GGCTACCCGGTGCACGCCAGCAAGGGCCACGGTGGCGGCTACCAACTCGGCGCGGGGGCGGCGTTGCCGCCGCTGCTGCTCGATCCCGACGAGGCGGTCGCCATGGCGGTCTGCCTGCGGCTGGCCGCCGGTGGCAGCGTCGCCGGTGTCGGCGAGTCGGCGCTGCGCGCGCTGAGCAAGCTGGACCAGGTGATGCCGGCGCGGCTGCGTTCGCAGGTGTCAGCGGTGCACGAGGCGACGGTGACGCTCACGGCGGGAACCACGGACACCCCGGTGGAGCCCGACGTGCTGATGACGCTCGCCCGGGCGTGCCGGGACCGCGAGCACGTCGCCGCCGGTTACGTCGACCGGGCGGGAACCGCCACCTCGCGCAGGCTCGAGCCGTACCAACTGGTCACCACCGGGCGGCGCTGGTATCTACTCGCCTTCGACCGCGACCGGCAGGACTGGCGCAGCCTGCGGCTGGACCGGATGGCTGACGTCCGCGCGCTCGGCAGCACGTTCACCGCGCGTGAGGCGCCCGACGCCGCCGACTACGTGCGCCGGGCGATCACCGCATCGCCCTACCGCTACGTAGCCCGCATCCGCTTCGCGGCATCGGAAGAGACTCTGCGGCAACATTTCTCGGACGCCTCAGCGGTCATCGAGGCCGACGGCCCGAACGCCTGCATCGTCACCGCCGGCGCCGACGATCCCGAGCGCATGGCGGTGTACTTCGCGATGGTGGGCGTCGACTTCGAGGTGCTGGATCCGCCGGAGGTGGTCGAGGCGGCGGTGGTGGTCGCCGACCGGCTGCGTCGCGCGGCCGGAGGAGTCAGATGATGCCCAGCCGCTCGATCAGGAACAGGAAGGAGGCAGCGAACGGGCTGTCGGCGGTGGCGGCCCGCAGCCGGTCCCAGTCGACCTGCTCACGCACCGCACGCACCGAGGGAAGCAGCGACCCGAAGTCGCAGTGGTGTTCGGTGAGCGAGTTGAGCTTCTCGATCAGCACTTCGGTCGGCGGCATGACGCGCATCCTGATCGCGAGCACGTCGAACTCCTCGCCCGCCTCGACCGTCGCCTTCGTCACCGCGACCCCGTTGAGCGCGTGCAGCACGTCGATGACGAAGTCGCTGCCTACGCAGGCCTTGAACAACCAGTCCTCGGGCGTCCGTTCGATCCGGAAGCCGGCCTTCTCCAGCGTCAGCGCCGCGGCCTCGGTGTCCGGTTCGGCGACCACGAAGTCCACGTCATGGACGGGTTCTGGCCCGCCGTACACCCACAGCGCATAGCTGCCTGCCAGCGCGAAGTCCGGTCCGTCCGCACGCAGTGCGGACGCCGCGCGCCGTAGCGCGTCGCGCAGTTCGTCGTTTCGTGCAGCCAAGGATCTACCTCTGAGTGTCTGCGGTCGGCAAGTGCGGGTACCAAGTACCCATGCGGATGGCCACCTTCAACATTCTGCACGGACGCAGTTTGCGTCACGGCGACGTCGACCTCGGCCGGCTGGCCGATGCCGTGCGGGAACTCGACCCCGACATCCTCGCGCTCCAGGAGGTGGATTTCGACCAGCCGCGATCGGGCAAGGCCGACCTGACCGCCGTCGCGGCCGAGGCCATGCGTGCGGTCAGTCACCGGTTCGTCGCAGCGATCGCCGGAACCCCGGGAGCGACCTGGATGGCCGCCACCGGCCGCGAACAGCCCGGCACGGCGGCCTACGGCATCGCGCTGCTGTCCCGATTCCCCGCCGAGACGTGGCAGGTGGTCCGTCTGCCGCGCATCCCGGCGCGGTTCCCGATGTACCTGCCGGGCCCGAATCGCGTGCAGATCGTCAACGAGGAGCCGCGCGCGGCGATGATCGGCCGACTCGACACGCCACTCGGACCGCTCACCGTCGCCAACACCCACCTGTCGTTCGTGCCGGGCTGGAACCGGGCGCAGATGCGGCGGCTGGTGCGCGACCTTCGCGGGTTCGACGGGCCGCGGGTGCTGATGGGCGACCTCAACATGACCCCGCCGACGCCGAGCCGCTGGTCGGGATTCCGGCCGCTGGGAGCGGCGCTGACCTTCCCGGTGGAACAGCCCGACCGCCAGCTCGACCACATCCTCACCGACGACCCGACGCTGCGCGTCGACCGCGTCTTCGACGTCGCACTGCCGATCTCGGACCACCGTGCGCTCGTCGTCGACATTTCGCGCTGACGACACCGTAGGGTGCGGTGGTGCACGTCACCTCCGCGGAGTCGACGGAGCTGTTCGTCGGGCCGCCCGGCGCGCCGCTGCAGATCGTCCGTGTGAGCTACACCGGTGGTGACGCCGGACTGATCGCTGTCCAGGGCGACCGGCTGGCCGGCGAGGCAAATACCGCCACCACCGACGGCACCGCCGAAGTACCGGTCGCGGTCGCGGATCCGGTGCCCGGCGAGCAGCGAGCCGCCAGGGCGGGCGACACCGAATTCGTCTTCACCGTCGCCGAACCCGGCTGGACCATGCACATGATCAGCCACTTCCATTACGACCCGGTGTGGTGGAACACCCAGGCCGCCTACACCAGTCAGTGGACCGAGGACCCGCCCGGGCGATACAGGCAGACACACAGTTTCGACCTCGTGGCCGCTCACCTCGAGATGGCGCGCCGTGAACCGGATTACAAGTTCGTCCTCGCCGAGGTCGACTACCTCAAGCCGTACTGGGACACCCATCCCGAGGACCGCGCCGACCTGCGCGCCATGATCGCCGACGGCCGCGTCGAGGTGATGGGTGGCACGTACAACGAGCCGAACACCAATCTCACCAGTGCCGAGACGACCATCCGGAACTTCGTGTGCGGGATGGGGTTTCAGCGTGACATGCTCGGGGCGAGCCCCGCCACCGCATGGCAGCTCGACGCGTTCGGCCACGATCCGCAGTTCCCCGGGATGGCCGCCGACGCCGGCCTGACGTCGAGTTCCTGGGCCCGTGGCCCGCACCACCAGTGGGGTCCGATGGCCGACGACGGCGACCCCGAACGCATGCAGTTCAGCAGTGAGTTCGAGTGGATCGCACCGTCCGGGCGGGGATTGCTCACCCACTACATGCCCGCGCACTACGCGGCGGGCTGGTGGATGGATTCCGCACCGTCGCTGGCGGAGGCGGAGGCCGCCACCCTCGACCTGTTCCAGAAGCTCAAGCGGGTCGCGCTGACCCGCAACGTGTTGCTGCCCGTCGGCACCGACTACACCCCGCCCAACAAGTGGGTCACGCAGATCCACCGCGACTGGGCGGCCCGCTACACCTGGCCGCGGTTCGTCTGCGCCCTGCCCGCTGAGTTCTTCGCCGCGGTGCGCGCCGAACTCGTCGACCGCGGGGTGGAACCGTCACCGCAGACCCGCGACATGAACCCGATCTACACCGGCAAGGACGTGTCGTACATCGACACCAAGCAGGCCAACCGCGCCGCCGAGGACGCCGTGCTCGACGCCGAACGCTTCGCGGTGTTCGCCGGGCTGGTGGGCGGCGCCACCTACCCGCAGGCCGCGCTGGCCAAGGCCTGGGTGCAGCTGGCCTACGGCGCTCACCATGACGCCATCACCGGCTCGGAATCCGATCAGGTCTACCTCGACCTGCTGACGGGCTGGCGCGATGCGTGGCAGCTCGGCACCACCACGCGTGACAATGCGCTGACACTGCTGTCGCGAGCAGTCAGCGACCACACCGGACCGGACGGTCAGTCGGTCGTGGTGTGGAACACGTTGACACACAACCGGGATGACATCGTCACAGTGCGACTCGACGAGTCCGTCGGCGCCGGTGTCTGCGTGCGTGACACCGACGGCGCCGAGGTGCCCGCACTCGTCGAAGACGACGGCCACACGGTCAGTTGGCTCGCCCGCGACATGCCGTCGCTGGGGTGGCGGTCCTACCTGCTGGCGGGTGCCGCGCCCACGTCGGGGTGGGATCTATTGCCGGACAATACGATAAGTAACGAGTACTACCGGCTGCAGGCCGATCCGGCACGCGGTGGCGGGGTGGTCTCACTCGTCGAGGCCGGGGCGGGGCGCGACCTCATCGCGCCGGGTGCGGTCGGCAATGAACTCGCCGTCTACGACGAGTATCCCGCGCATCCGAAATCCGGTGAGGGACCGTGGCATCTGCTGCCCAGCGGCCCGGTGACCGGGTCGTCGGCGGTCGCCGCCGAGGTGACCGCGCTGCGAAGCGCACTGGGGGAGCGGCTGGTGGTGCGCGGCGCCATCCCCGGCGTTCTGCGCTACACCCAGACGCTGACCCTGTGGCGCGGAGTCGCCCGGGTGGACTGCCGCACCACGATCGACGAGTTCACCGGGGCCGACAAGCTGCTGCGGCTGCGCTGGCCGTGCCCGGTGCCGGGCGGACTGCCGGTCAGCGAGGTGGCCGACGCGGTGATCGGCCGCGGCTTCGGACTGCTGCACGACCGTGGTGCCGAGACGGCCGTCGACTCCGCTGCGCACCCGTGGACGCTGGACAACCCGGCATACGGCTGGTTCGGCCTGTCGTCGGCGGTGCGGATGCGGATCGGTGCGCAGGTGTGCCCGGTCGGCGTCGCCGAGGTGGTCACACCCGCCGAGTCGCTGTCCGCCCCGACCGCCCGCGACCTGGTCGTCGCGCTGGCCCGCGCCGGCGTGACCACCACCTGCAGCAGCGCCGAAAAGTCCCGCTACGGGGACCTCGCTGTCGACTCGAACCTGCCCGACACCAGGATCGCACTCGGTGGCCCGGACGAGAACGCCTTCACCGCAGCGGTTCTGGACGCCGCCGACCCCTCGTACGGCCAGGAGTTTCAGCGACAGCTGCGGGAAACGGGATCGGCGCGCGTATGGGTGTCCGCCGCGGCATCGCCGGCGACGGTCTGGGTGCCCGGCGCCGACCTTCGCGCCGTGCAGGCGCTGGCGGTGCTGATCGTCGCCGGCCCGGGCGCCGTCGCCGCACTGGTCGACGACCTCGACGACGCCGAGATCACCGTCGACCAACAGGCCGCCGTCACCGCGGCGCCGTTCGAGGCGCACACCGTGGCGGTGCTCAACCGCGGTGTTCCCGGTTTCGCCGTCGAGCCCGACGGCACCCTGCACACCTCACTGATGCGGTCGTGCACCGGCTGGCCGTCGGGCACCTGGATCGACCCGCCGCGGCGTACCGCGCCCGACGGCTCCAATTTCCAGCTGCAGCACTGGACGCACACGTTCGACTACGCGCTCGTCTCCGGTGCCGGCGACTGGCGCGACGCCGACGTGCCGGTCCGCAGCGCCGCGTTCTCCCACCCGCTGCTCGCGGTCGCCGGCCACGGTGAACCGGAGGGCGGTCTGCCGCCGTGGGGGTCGCTGCTGACGGTCGAGCCCGCCGCCTCGGTAACAGTCGGTGCGATCAAGGCGGCGGGCAACCCGCTGGCCGGCGGCAGTGTGCGACGAGCCGACCCCTCCGCCGGTGTGGTGCTCCGGCTCGTCGAGACACGCGGCGGCACAGCCGATGTGGTGTTGCACTCGGGTCTGCGTACGGTGTCGGACGCCACTCGCGTCGACCTGCTCGAACAGCCCCTTCGCTCCTCGTCCGGCCATGACCAGCTGCGGCTGCACGGGTTCGAGATCGCCACGGTGTCGACGCGGCTCAATCTGCCGCGGGTGCTGGACGGGGAGCCCACCATGCTGGCGCCGGAATCCGAAGCCGCCCAGCCGCTGTTCGCCAGGTACTGGCTGCACAACCGTGGGCCCGCGCCGCTGGGCGGCCTGCCCGCCGTCGCGCATCTGCATCCCGACCGCACCAGCGCCGAACCGGGCTCCGCCGTGCGGCTACGGCTCACCGCCGCCAGCGACTGCACCGACGCAGCGCTGCGCGGCCATGTCCGGCTCGTCATGCCCACCGGCTGGACGGCCGACCCCGCCGAGTTGCCGTTCGTGCTGCCGCCCGGCGAGCACCTGACCGCCGACCTCGCCGTGCAGGTGCCCGCCCAGGCCGGGCCCGGGCTGTACCCCGTGCGCGCCGAACTGGCGGTCACCGGGGCCGACGCACACATCCCCGAATCCTGGCGTCAGACAGTCGAAGACATCTGCATCGTCGAGGTCGGCCCGGTCGCGGACACCGCTCTGCTGAAACTGGTCGCCGAACCGTCGCCGGTCGACATCGTCGCGGGGGAGTCGGCCACGTTGTCGGCGACGGTGGGTTCGGATGCGCTCGCAGACCTGTCCGTCGAGGCGCACCTGATCAGCCCGTGGGGCACGTGGGAGTGGATGGGGCCCGCCGCGGTGGGCGCCGACATACCGGCGTCGGGTTCGGTGGAGCTGTCGTTCGACGTGCGGCCGCCGGTCTGGCTCGACCCGGGCGAGTGGTGGGCGCTGATCCGCGTCGCGGGCGCCGGCCGGCTGCTGTACACATCCGCGGTGAAGGTGGTGGTCCGATGAGCGTCGCCGCGACAGTCGGGGGCAGCCCTGTGCGGGCAGAGGAGATCGACGAGCGCGAAGCCGCGCTGCGCGCCCGCACACCCGCGTCGGCATTGCCGCGGCCCGGCACGAGTGAAGGCCGCCAGTTGCGCCGCTGGCTCACCCAGCTGCTGGTGACCGAGCGGGTGGTGGCCGCCGAGGCCCAGACACGCGGACTGACCGCAGGCGGCGCGCCCGGTGAGCCGGAAGTGCTGCCGGACAACGCAGCCCGCCTCGACATCGGCAGCGTGGCCGCAGCCGTGCTGGCCGACGCGCTGGCGCGGGCGGTGTTCGCCGACGTCACCGCCGACGTCGTCGTCCCGCCCGAGGCGGTGGCGGAATACCACGCGCGCAACCCGATGCGCTTCGCGGACAGCGCAGGTGGACACGGGTGGCATTCGCCGCCAAGGCCGCCGGCGCTGCCTGCGGTCAGGCCGGCGATCGAGGCCCATCTGCTGTCCGCCGCGCGACGCAGGGCGTTCCGGTGGTGGCTTGATGCGCGGCGCGCCGAACTCGTCTCACTCGCACCGGGATACGAGCACCCCGGCGATCCCCGCCAGCCCGACAACACCCACCGCCACTGATGGGGCCTCTCACGCTGGCGCTCGACATCGGCGGCACCAAGATCGCCGCGGGCCTGGTCGACGACGAGGGGACGCTGGTGCACCAGGCGAAACTCCCGACGCCGCGCACCGACGCCGAGGCGATCTGGCACGTGGTGGACGAACTGATCGTCGGCGCACTCGCGGCGGCGGGCGGCGGTGTCCGCGGCGTCGGCATCGCGTCGGCTGGTCCGATCGACCTGCCGGCCGGCACCGTCAGCCCCATCAACATCACCCTTTGGCAACGCTTTCCGATCGTCGAGCGCGTCGCCGCGGTCACCGGTGTCCCGGTGCGTCTCGGCGGGGACGGGTTGTGCATGGCGATGGGGGAGCGCTGGCGCGGCGCGGCGCGGGGCGCAGAGTTCCTGCTCGGGATGGTGGTGTCGACCGGGGTGGGCGGCGGCCTCGTGCTCGACGGGGCGCCCTACGACGGGCGCAGCGGCAACGCCGGCCACGTCGGCCACGTGGTGGTCGACCCGGAGGGCGCGCTGTGCTCGTGCGGCGGGCACGGCTGCGTGGAGACCGTCGCCGCCGGACCGCGGATGGCCCGGTGGGCCCGCGAGCACGGCTGGGACGCGCCGCCGGGCGCCGACGCCAAGGAACTCGCCGACGCCGTGGTCGCAGGCGATCCCGTGGCGCAAAGAGCCTTCCGCCGCGGCGCGACCGCCGTCGCGGCGATGATCGCGTCGGTGGCAGCGGTGTGCGATCTGGACCTCGTCGTCATCGGCGGCGGCGTCGCGAAGTCCGGTCCAGTGCTCTTCGACCCGGTGCGCGAGGCGCTCACGCACTACGCCGGCCTGGACTTCCTGCGCGCGGTCCGCGTGCTGCCCGCCGAGCTCGGCGGCGACGCGGGGCTGGTCGGCGCGGCCGCCCTGCTTCGGGACGCCTGAGGTGCCTACCGCGGTGACCTCGCATGGAATAGTGCCCGCACCGCGGGTGTCATAGAGGCGGCGGCGAAAGGGCTCACATGCGTGTCGGAGTGGTGTTCCCCCAGACGGAACTGGGCGGTGACGTCGGCGCGGTGCGCGCCTACGGTCAAGCGGTCGAGGAACTCGGCTACGCGCATCTACTGGTGTACGACCACGTCGTCGGGGCCGATCCGGTGGTGCACACCGGCTGGAACGGCCCGTACGACATCGACACCACGTTCCACGAGCCGTTCGTGATGTTCGGATTCCTGGCTGGCGTCGCGCCCCGCCTGGAACTCGTCACCGGCGTCATCATCGTCCCGCAGCGGCAGACCGTGCTCGTCGCCAAGCAGGCCGCCGAGGTCGACCTGCTCACGCAGGGAAAGTTCCGGCTCGGCGTCGGGATCGGCTGGAACGCCGTTGAATACGAAGCCCTCGGTGAGAACTTCGGCGACCGCGGCAGGCGTTCCGAGGAACAGATCGAGCTGATGCGGCGGCTGTGGACCGAGCGCAGCGTCACCTTCGACGGCCGCCACCACCGGGTGACCGGCGCCGGGCTTGCGCCGCTGCCGGTGCAGCAGCCGATCCCGGTGTGGATCGGGACGGCGTCCGAACGCGGCTACGAACGGGCCGGCCGGATCGCCGACGGGTGGTTCCCGATGAAGCGGCCGGGACCCGAACTCGACGAGGCGCGCGGCATCGTCGCCGACGCCGCCACCGCGGCAGGCCGCGACCCGTCGACGATCGGGATGGAGGGGCGGGTCAACTGGACCGGCGACGCCGACCGGGCCGGCGCGCAGCTGGCGGCCTGGGCCGATGCGGGGGCCAGCCACCTGTCGGTCAACACCATGGGCGCCGGCCTGCGCACCGTCGACGACCACCTGGCGGTGCTGACCGAGGTCGCGAAAATGCACTCCTCGGCCTGAGGCGCGCTACTCGACGAGCTTCCCGTCGGCGGACACCCGCTGCATGCGCTCGGCGATCTCCGGCGGGATCTCGCCGACGGGTTCGCGTTCGATGCGGCCGGGTGCCGACCACACCAGGTTGACGCGCAGGTTCTCGTCGAGCCGCGGGTGGTCCGAGCGGTTGTGGCAGCCGCGGGTCTCGCGCCGCTCCAGGGCCGCCTCGAGCGTCGCCTGCGCGGCGAGGATGCCCGCCTTGAGGTCGAAGGCGTGGGCGAGGTCGGCGAATCCGGCGATGTCGGGGTGTACCGCGATGTCGGCGGTGCGGTTCTCGATCTCGCCGATCGCGGCGAGCCCCGCCCGCAGGCCCTGTTCGTCGCGCACCACGCCTGCGTGCTCGGTCATCGTGTTGCGCACGGCGCGCTGGAGGAACCGGACGTTCTCCGGACCGTTGGCCGACAGCAGTGAGTCGATCTCGTCGCGGGCATTGGATATTGCTGTGCGGCAACGGGTCTGGGCGGTGAGACGGGTGGAGTGGGCCGCCGCGGCCGCGGCCGCGATCTTGCCGTACACCAGCAGCTCGATCAGCGAGTTCCCGCCGAGCCGGTTGGCGCCGTGCAGGCCGCTCGACGCCTCGCCGATCGCCCAGAGGCCCTCGACGTCGGTGCTGTGGTCGCCGGGGCGCACCCACACGCCGCCCATCGAGTAGTGCGCGGTCGGGGCGACCTCGATCGGATCGGTGGTGATGTCGAGCAACTGGAGCTCCATCAGCGTCCGGTAGACCCGCGGCAGGCGGGTCATGATCTGCGTGCGGGGCAGGTGCGACACGTCGAGCCATACCCCGCCGCGCGGGGTGCCCCGGCCCTCCTTGATCTCGGTGTAGGCGCCCAGTGCCACCCGGTCGCGGGTCGACAGCTCCATCCGGTCGGGGTCGTAGCGCTTCATGAATCGTTCGCCCACGCCGTTGCGCAGGACGCCGCCCTCGCCGCGGGCGGCCTCCGACACCAGCGTGCCCGCGGTGTTCTCGGGTTCGAGCAGGCCCGAGGGATGGAACTGGACCAGCTCGGGGTCGCGGATCCGGCCGCCCGCCTCGACCGCGAGGCGGAAGGAGTCGCCGAAGTTCTCGTCGCGGCGCGACGACGTCCGCCGCCAGATCCTGGTGTGCCCGCCGGAGGCCAGGATCACCGCGTCGGCCAGGATGGTGTAGTGCGTGCCGTCGGTCACGTCGAAGCCGTACGCGCCGAACACCACGTTGTCGCGCACCAGGATCCGGGTGATGTAGACCGAGTCCATGATCGGGACGGCCATCGCCTCGGCCTGCTTCACCAGCGTGCGTTGCAGTTCCAGGCCGGTGTAGTCGCCCGAGAACGCGGTGCGGCGGAAGGTGTGGGCGCCGAAGAACCGTTGCGAGATCCGGCCGTCGTGCTCGCGCGCGAACGCCATGCCGTACCGCTCGAGGTCACCGATCGCGTCCGCCGCGCCCTCGGTCACCACCTGCACGGTGGCGGGGTCGGCCAACAGGTAGCTCTCGGTCAGGGTGTCCGCGGCGTGCTGCTGCCAGCTGTCCTCGGGGTCCATGGTGGCCAGCGCCGCGTTGATACCGCCGGCGGCGAGCGAGGTGTGCGCATCCAGCCTCGGGCGCTTGCCGACCAGGATCGCGTCGACCCCGCGCTCGGCGAGCTCGATCCCGGCCCGCAGGCCCGCGCCGCCGGTCCCGATGACCAGCACCGAGGTGGCCACCTGTTGTTCTGGACTCTTCATCTCCCGCTTCCGGTAGTCCCGAGCGCGTGCGATCGGGTGTCGTGCTCCGGTAACGGATGCTGTGGAGTGGATTCATCCCGCGCGCCGACCGGCGCGACGGCGTTTTGGCTGATCGACGGGCGGCACGCTATTCTTGGCGGCGTTCCACCGAAGACCGTCGGTCACCGAGCAATCGGTTGAAGGTCCGGGCATGTCCCGGCGGCCCACGCAGGAGGACGAGGCATCAGTATTTTCTGCGCCCCGACCTGTCTGCGTCGGGGCGTTCGTCGTTTCCGGACCTCCGACGGTATGCGGGTGAACACCCGACACCCACCACAAGGAGGCATGCATGGCCAAGGCTGAGAAGGCCACGGCGGTTGCCGACATCGCCGAGCAGTTCAAGGAGGCGACGGCCACCGTCGTCACCGAGTACCGCGGCCTCACGGTGGCCCACCTCGCCGAGCTGCGTCGCTCGCTCGGGGAGTCCGCCACCTACACCGTCGCGAAGAACACCCTGGTCAAGCGCGCCGCGAGCGAAGCCGGTGTCGCCGGCCTCGACGAGCTGTTCGCCGGCCCGACGGCGATCGCGTTCGTCAAGGGTGAACCGGTCGATGCCGCCAAGGCGATCAAGAACTTCGCCAAGGATCACAAGGCGTTGGTCATCAAGGGCGGCTACATGGAAGGCCGCGCGCTTTCCGTCGACGAGGTCAACCGCATCGCGGACCTCGAGTCGCGCGAGGTGCTGCTGGCCAAGCTGGCCGGCGCGATGAAGGGCAACCTCGCCAAGGCCGCCGGTCTGTTCAATGCGCCCGCATCGCAGGTCGCCCGGCTCGCCGCAGCACTGCAAGAGAAGAAGGCGGCCGAAGAGTCCGCCGCCTGACCACCAACCCCAACAGCCAGTAAAGAAATCAGGAAGGAACCACCATGGCCAAGCTCTCCACCGACGAGTTGCTCGACGCGTTCAAGGAAATGACGCTGCTGGAGCTCTCGGAGTTCGTCAAGCAGTTCGAGGAGACCTTCGAGGTCACCGCGGCCGCCCCGGTCGCCGTCGCCGCCGCCGGTGGCGCTGCCGCCCCGGCCGAGGCCGCCGAGGAGCAGTCGGAGTTCGACGTCATCCTCGAGGGTGCCGGCGAGAAGAAGATCGGCGTCATCAAGGTCGTCCGCGAGATCGTCTCCGGCCTGGGCCTCAAGGAGGCCAAGGATCTGGTCGACAGCGCTCCCAAGCCGCTGCTCGAGAAGGTCACCAAGGAGGCCGCCGAGGAAGCCAAGGGCAAGCTCGAGGCTGCCGGCGCTTCGGTCACCGTCAAGTAAGACCGTTTTCGTCTGTGGGGCCGGCCCGATTCTCGGGCCGGCCCCACAGTCGTTTCCGCGGCCGGGCACCCGCCTGTGGCGAACTGGCGAATAGCGCCGATGGGGCGTTGTCGGCGCCGGTAACTGTGCGGATACAAACGCGGTAGGCTGCTCCGGCGTGCGCTACAGTGACTCAAGCCACAGGCGGGGAGCGCGTGGCGATGACTAGTTCTGGCGGAAGGATCGCAGGTGGGCATTGGCATTCAGGTTGAGGGACTGACGAAGTCCTTCGGGCCCCAGCGAATCTGGGAGGACGTCACGTTCGACCTCCCGCCCGGTGAGGTGAGCGTGCTGCTCGGCCCGTCGGGTACCGGCAAGTCGGTGTTCCTGAAGTCGCTGATCGGGCTGCTGCGCCCGGAGCGCGGCAAGATCATCGTCGACGGCACGAACATCATCGAGTGCACCTCCAAGGAGCTCTACGAGATCCGCACGCTGTTCGGCGTGATGTTCCAGGACGGCGCACTCTTCGGCTCGATGAGCCTCTACGACAACACCGCTTTCCCGCTTCGTGAGCACACGAAGAAGAAGGAGAGCGAGATCCGCAACATCGTCATGGAGAAGCTGGAGCTGGTCGGTCTGGCCGGCGACGAGACCAAGTTCCCCGGCGAGATCTCCGGTGGTATGCGCAAGCGCGCCGGGCTGGCCCGCTCGCTGGTGCTCGACCCGCAGATCATCCTGTGTGACGAGCCGGACTCCGGTCTGGACCCGGTGCGTACGGCCTACCTGAGCCAGTTGCTGATCGACATCAACGCCCAGATCGACTGCACGATCCTGATCGTGACGCACAACATCAACATCGCCCGCACGGTGCCCGACAACATCGGCATGCTGTTCCGCCGCAAGCTGGTCATGTTCGGCCCGCGTGAGGTGCTGCTGACCAGCGACGAGCCGGTGGTGCGTCAGTTCCTCAACGGTCGCCGCCTCGGCCCGATCGGCATGTCCGAGGAGAAGGACGAGTCGACGATGGCCGAGGAGCAGGCCATGGTCGACGCCGGTCACCACGACGGTGGCGTCGAGGAGATCGTCGGTGTGCCCCCGCAGGTGTCGGCCACCCCGGGTATGCCCGAGCGCAAGGCCGTCGGCCGGCGCCAGGCACGGGTGCGCGAGATCATGGGGTCGCTGCCCGAGGCCGCCCAGGAGGCCATCCGCGAGGACCTCGAGGGCACGAACCAGGGCCGGAGCGAGTTCGGCGACGAACCGACGTCGCGTCACCACCGGAGCCACGAGGACGACGCCCCGACCGCCTCCATCCCGGTCGCCCGGGAGCGCTAGAACCTGTTTCACGCCAATCGCCGCGCGGTCCGTCGGACCGCGCGGCGATTGCATTGTGCGAACCCCGTCGCGGGACCCCCGCGCTCGGATACCGTTGCCGCGTTCGCCCGGGAGAGGGGGAGCCGTTGAGGCTCGATCGCTGCGCGGCCTGGCTGGGCGCCGGAGCGCTGACAGCGGGACTCCTGCTGGGCACCGCCAGTGTGGCCACTGCGGACCCGGGATCCGGCTCGACGACGTCCTCCGAGTCGTCGAAGTCGTCTGCGGCGAAAGCTGATTCGACACCTAGCGCAGAGAAGAGACCGGCCGGCGCACCGGACCGGCGACGTGGCGCCTCCAGAGCGAAGGTGTCGCAGTCCGACCGCGACAAGGACGAGGCCGGCCGCAAGGAGCGCGACGAGGACCAGACCGACCGCAAGGAGCGCGACGAAGACGAGGCGGGTGCCGACGGCGCGGCTGCGCCGGACCCGGCATCCGAAGCGACACAGCCGTCCGAAGCGACACCGCCGCCCGACGAGCCCCTCGTCCAGCAGCCGGACGAGCAGCCGGTCGTGGAGCAGCCGGTCGAGCAGACACCCGCGGGCCTGACCGGAGACACCGGACGCGACTCGGCACGTGACTCGGAGCCCGGCGAATCCTGGGCCCCGCCCGTCCGGTTCAGGGCGGTCCGCGGCGTCGCTCCGCCCGCCGAGACGGGACCGGCGGTCGACGCCGCTCCGGCCCTCGTGACGGCCCACGTCGCGCCCTCGACAGCCGACGCCGCGGCATCGGCTGTCGTCGACGAGGTACCTGTCGTCGAGGACGCGCCGGTTGTCGAGACCGCCGAGCTGACGGCCGCCGCCACCACCGCGGCGTCACCGCCCAGGATGGTCTCGCCGATCGAGGCGATCGGCACCTTCATCTTCAACCTGGTCGCCTTCGTCGGACAGGCCCTGATCCCGGCGCCGGTCATTCCGGCAGGCAGCAGCGTCACCATGGGTCGCTCGACACTGGAGATGCCCTGCGGCTGCGGTCAGACCGTCGACGCGACGTGGTACTTCCCCCACGACCCCGACAACCCCGAACCGGGCGTCGAGCCACCCCGAGGCGTCATCTACCTGCAGCACGGCTTCTTCCGCAACGACCGCGCGGTGTCCGCGCTGGCCATCGCGCTCGCCGAGCAGACCAACAGCGTCGTGGTGACGCCCACGGTCACGTCCAACTTCTTCGCCGGCGACGGCTGCTGGATCAACGGCGAACCGATCCAGCACGCTGTCGCCGACCTGTTCGCCGACCGCACCGCGCTGACCGCCAGTGCCCAGGCGGCGGGCTGGACCGGCGCGCTGCCTGAGCAGTACATCCTCGCCGGGCATTCGGCGGGGGGCGGCCTCGCCGTCGCAGCGGCCGGCTACGCCACGCACGACGAGAACCTCGCCGGTGTGATCCTGTTCGACGGCGTCTCGGCGGGCGACGACATGACCCGCGCGCTGGCCGCGCTGGCGGACACCGACGTCCAAGTGCTCCAGATCGCCTCTCCCGAGGGTGTGTGGAACAACTTCGGCGCCAGCACCGCCGACCTGATAGCCGCCCGGCCCGGTGAATTCGTCGGGGTCCGCATCGTCGGCGGCTCGCACATCGACGCCGAGGGTCGCAGTTCCGACCTGCTCGCCCGGCTGCTGATCGGCGTCCCGCGCGCCGAGAACGTGCGTGCGGTGCAGGTCATCGCTGCCGAATGGGTGAACACGCTGTACGGGCCCGCTCCGGTCGTCGGGGTGTCCGGCCCCGTCGGCGGCGCCACCGTCGTCGTGCTCGGGTCAGGGGCGGCTGTCGCGGCCTGACTCCGGACGGGTCGGTCGCAGGGTCGCCGCCCGCCGGGCGGCTGCTCACCACCGGATTCGACGCAGGAAACGGTGTGTGAACCCTTGACGGAACGGCCCCGACGGGCCAATGTGTTGGGCAGCATGTTGTACGGGTCGAGGACGCCAGCCAGCGCCCAGCCAGCCCCAGCATGCGACGGATATGGGCTTGTTGAGGAATGCGCCGTCCTGCGCTATTGTTGGACGTTGCGCTGGCTGCATCCTGCCCACCTCACCTGCACCTGACACCCGCCTGGCCTGAGCCCCGTTTCGCTCAGTGATCTAGTCGCGTGCCGTGCGTCGGAGAGTCCCCGTTCAGGGGCACGGACAGGCTGAAGTCAGCCGAACCGACGCAGATATCGCGGCCAAACGGAACCGGCACACCGGCTCTCGGGCAGTCGCATGAGGTGCTGGAAGGAATGCATCTTGGCAGTCTCTAGCCAGAGCAAGTCAGCAGAAGCTATCACCAATAACTCCGTTCCCGGAGCCCCAAACCGCATTTCCTTCGCCAAGCTCCGCGAGCCTCTCGAGGTTCCGGGGCTGCTCGACGTGCAGACGGACTCCTTCGAATGGCTCATCGGGTCCGACCGGTGGCGCGAGACCGCAAAAGCACGCGGCGACGTCAACCCCAGCGGCGGCCTCGAAGAGGTGCTGACCGAACTCTCACCGATCGAGGACTTCTCCGGCTCCATGTCGCTGTCGTTCTCCGACCCGCGTTTCGACGAGGTCAAGGCGCCGGTCGACGAGTGCAAAGACAAGGACATGACGTACGCGGCCCCGCTGTTCGTCACGGCCGAGTTCATCAACAACAACACCGGCGAGATCAAGAGCCAGACGGTGTTCATGGGTGACTTCCCGATGATGACGGAGAAGGGCACCTTCATCATCAACGGCACCGAGCGTGTCGTGGTCAGCCAGCTGGTCCGCTCGCCGGGCGTGTACTTCGACTCGACGATCGACAAGTCCACCGAGAAGACGCTGCACAGCGTCAAGGTGATCCCCGGCCGCGGCGCGTGGCTGGAGTTCGACGTCGACAAGCGCGACACCGTCGGCGTCCGCATCGACCGCAAGCGCCGTCAGCCCGTCACCGTGCTGCTCAAGGCGCTGGGCTGGACCAACGAGCAGATCACCGAGCGGTTCGGCTTCAGCGAGATCATGATGAGCACGCTGGAGAAGGACAACACCGCAGGCACCGACGAGGCGCTGCTCGACATCTACCGGAAGCTGCGCCCGGGCGAGCCGCCCACCAAGGAGTCCGCGCAGACCCTGCTGGAGAACCTGTTCTTCAAGGAGAAGCGCTACGACCTGGCCCGCGTCGGCCGCTACAAGGTCAACAAGAAGCTCGGCATCACGGCCAATCCGAGTGCGCCGTCCTCGACGACGCTGACCGAGGAAGACGTCGTCGCCACCATCGAGTACCTGGTCCGGCTGCACGAGGGCCAGACCACGATGACGGTGCCCGGTGGCGTCGAGGTGCCCGTCGAGGTCGACGACATCGACCACTTCGGTAACCGCCGGCTGCGCACCGTGGGTGAGCTGATCCAGAACCAGATCCGGGTCGGCCTGTCCCGCATGGAGCGTGTCGTCCGCGAGCGGATGACCACGCAGGACGTCGAGGCGATCACGCCGCAGACCCTGATCAACATCCGCCCGGTCGTGGCGGCGATCAAGGAGTTCTTCGGCACGTCGCAGCTGTCGCAGTTCATGGACCAGAACAACCCGCTGTCGGGTCTGACCCACAAGCGTCGCCTGTCGGCGCTGGGCCCGGGTGGTCTGTCCCGTGAGCGCGCCGGCCTCGAGGTCCGCGACGTGCACTCCAGCCACTACGGCCGGATGTGCCCGATCGAGACGCCTGAGGGTCCGAACATCGGCCTGATCGGTTCGCTGTCGGTGTACGCGCGGGTCAACCCGTTCGGCTTCATCGAGACGCCGTACCGCAAGGTCTCCGACGGTGTGGTCACCGACCAGATCGACTACCTCACCGCCGACGAGGAGGACCGCCACGTCGTGGCGCAGGCCAACTCGCCGACCGATGACAACGGCCGCTTCTCCGAGGAGCGCGTCCTGGTCCGCCGGAAGGGCGGCGAGGTCGAGTTCGTCTCGGCGACCGAGGTCGACTACATGGACGTCTCGCCGCGCCAGATGGTGTCGGTGGCCACGGCCATGATCCCGTTCCTCGAGCACGACGACGCCAACCGTGCCTTGATGGGTGCCAACATGCAGCGCCAGGCGGTTCCGCTGGTGCGCAGCGAGGCACCGCTGGTGGGTACCGGTATGGAGTTGCGTGCCGCCATCGATGCCGGCGACGTCGTCGTCAGCGAGAAGGCGGGCGTGGTCGAGGAGGTGTCGGCCGACTACATCACCGTGATGGCCGACGACGGCAGCCGCAAGACCTACCGGATGCGCAAGTTCGCGCGGTCCAACCACGGCACGTGCGCCAACCAGCGCCCCATCGTGGACGCCGGGCAGCGGGTCGAGTCCGGCCAGGTGGTCGCCGACGGTCCGTGCACCCAGAACGGTGAGATGGCGCTGGGCAAGAACCTGCTCGTCGCGATCATGCCGTGGGAGGGCCACAACTACGAGGACGCGATCATCCTCAGCAACCGTCTGGTCGAAGAGGACGTGCTCACCTCGATCCACATCGAAGAGCACGAGATCGATGCCCGCGACACCAAGCTGGGCGCCGAGGAGATCACCCGGGACATCCCGAACGTCTCCGACGAGGTGCTGGCCGATCTCGACGAGCGCGGCATCGTCCGCATCGGCGCCGAGGTCCGCGACGGCGACATCCTGGTCGGCAAGGTCACGCCCAAGGGTGAGACCGAGCTGACCCCGGAGGAGCGGCTGCTCCGCGCGATCTTCGGTGAGAAGGCGCGCGAGGTCCGCGACACGTCGCTCAAGGTGCCGCACGGTGAGTCCGGCAAGGTCATCGGTATCCGCGTGTTCTCGCGCGAGGATGACGACGAGCTGCCCGCCGGCGTCAACGAGCTGGTCCGCGTCTACGTGGCCCAGAAGCGCAAGATCTCCGACGGTGACAAGCTCGCCGGACGCCACGGCAACAAGGGCGTCATCGGCAAGATCCTGCCGATCGAGGACATGCCGTTCCTTCCGGACGGCACGCCGGTCGACATCATCCTGAACACGCACGGTGTGCCGCGACGGATGAACATCGGCCAGATCCTCGAGACGCACCTGGGCTGGGTCGCCAAGGCGGGCTGGAACATCCAGGTCGCCGACGGCTCCGGCGCCGCCGTGCCGGACTGGGCGGACAAGCTGCCCGAGGAGCTGCACTCGGCTCCCGCGGACAGCATCGTCGCCACTCCGGTGTTCGACGGTGCCCGCGAGAACGAGCTCGAGGGTCTGCTGGCCTCGACGCTGCCCAACCGGGACGGCGACGTGATGGTCGACGGACAGGGCAAGGCCGTGCTGTACGACGGCCGCAGCGGCGAGCCGTTCCCGTATCCGGTCACGGTCGGCTACATGTACATCCTGAAGCTGCACCACCTCGTGGACGACAAGATCCACGCCCGTTCCACCGGTCCGTACTCGATGATCACCCAGCAGCCGCTGGGCGGTAAGGCGCAGTTCGGTGGGCAGCGGTTCGGCGAGATGGAGTGCTGGGCCATGCAGGCCTACGGCGCGGCGTACACGCTGCAGGAGCTCTTGACCATCAAGTCCGACGACACCGTCGGCCGGGTCAAGGTCTACGAGGCGATCGTCAAGGGCGAGAACATCCCCGAGCCGGGCATTCCGGAGTCGTTCAAGGTGCTTCTCAAGGAACTGCAGTCGCTGTGCCTCAACGTCGAGGTGCTCTCCAGTGAGGGCACTGCGATCGAGATGCGCGACAGCGACGACGAGGATCTGGAACGCGCTGCGGCGAATCTGGGAATCAACCTGTCGCGCAACGAATCCGCATCCGTCGAGGATCTCGCTTAACAGCTGGTCATTTTTTCTAGTCCCGAAAGGGGAAAGGGAGTTACGTGCTAGACGTCAACTTCTTCGATGAGCTCCGCATCGGCCTTGCCACCGCCGACGACATCCGTCAGTGGTCCTACGGCGAGGTCAAGAAGCCGGAGACCATCAACTACCGCACGCTGAAGCCTGAGAAGGACGGCCTGTTCTGCGAGAAGATCTTCGGACCTACTCGCGACTGGGAGTGCTACTGCGGTAAGTACAAGCGCGTCCGCTTCAAGGGCATCATCTGTGAGCGGTGCGGTGTCGAGGTGACCCGTGCCAAGGTGCGCCGCGAGCGGATGGGTCACATCGAGCTGGCCGCACCGGTCACGCACATCTGGTACTTCAAGGGCGTTCCGTCGCGCTTGGGTTACCTGCTGGACCTGGCGCCGAAGGATCTCGAGAAGATCATCTACTTCGCCGCCTACGTCATCACCGCGGTGGACACCGAGATGCGCCACAACGAGCTCTCGACGCTCGAGGCCGAGATGGTCGTCGAGAAGAAGTCCGTCGAGGATCAGCGTGACGCCGACCTGGAGGCCCGGGCGCAAAAGCTCGAGGCCGACCTGGCCGAGTTGGAGAAGGAAGGTGCCAAGTCCGACGTGCGCCGCAAGGTGCGCGACGGCGGCGAGCGCGAGATGCGTCAGCTGCGTGACCGGGCCCAGCGTGAGCTGGACCGGCTCGACGAGATCTGGACCACCTTCACCAAGCTGGCGCCCAAGCAGCTGATCGTCGACGAGAACCTCTACCGCGAGATCGTCGACCGCTACGGCGAGTACTTCCAGGGCGCCATGGGTGCGGAGTCGATCAAGAAGCTCATCGAGAACTTCGACATCGACGCCGAGGCCGACTCGCTGCGGGACACCATCAAGAACGGCAAGGGGCAGAAGAAGCTTCGCGCCCTGAAGCGGCTCAAGGTGGTCGCGGCGTTCCAGTCCAACCGGAACTCGCCGCTGGGCATGGTGCTCGACGCCGTCCCGGTGATCCCGCCGGAGCTGCGCCCGATGGTGCAGCTCGACGGTGGCCGCTTCGCCACCTCGGACCTCAACGACCTGTACCGCCGCGTGATCAACCGCAACAACCGGTTGAAGCGACTGATCGATCTGGGCGCGCCCGAGATCATCGTCAACAACGAGAAGCGGATGCTCCAGGAGTCGGTGGACGCGCTGTTCGACAACGGCCGCCGCGGCCGTCCGGTCACCGGACCGGGCAACCGTCCGCTCAAGTCGCTGTCCGATCTGCTCAAGGGCAAGCAGGGCCGGTTCCGCCAGAACCTGCTCGGCAAGCGCGTCGACTACTCGGGCCGTTCGGTCATCGTGGTCGGTCCGCAGCTCAAGCTGCACCAGTGCGGTCTGCCGAAGCTGATGGCGCTCGAGCTGTTCAAGCCGTTCGTGATGAAGCGTCTGGTCGACCTGAACCACGCGCAGAACATCAAGAGCGCCAAGCGCATGGTCGAGCGTCAGCGTCCCCAGGTGTGGGATGTCCTCGAAGAGGTCATCGGCGAGCACCCGGTGCTGCTGAACCGCGCACCGACGCTGCACCGCCTCGGTATCCAGGCCTTCGAGCCGCAGCTGGTGGAGGGCAAGGCCATCCAGCTGCACCCGCTGGTCTGTGAGGCGTTCAACGCCGACTTCGACGGTGACCAGATGGCCGTGCACCTTCCGCTGTCGGCGGAGGCGCAGGCCGAGGCCCGCATCCTGATGCTGTCCTCGAACAACATCCTGTCGCCCGCGTCGGGACGGCCGCTGGCCATGCCGCGTCTCGACATGGTGACCGGTCTGTACTTCCTGACCACGGAGATCCCCGGCGACACCGGCGAATACGTCGCGGCCGCCAAGGATCGGCCGGAGTTCGGTGTGTACAGCTCGCCGGCCGAGGCCATCATGGCCCTCGACCGTGGTGCGCTGAGCGTGCGGGCCAAGATCCGCGTCCGGCTGACGCAGCAGCGTCCGTCGGCCGAGGCCGAGGCCGAGCTGTTCGGCGACGCCGGGTGGAAGCCCGGTGACGCCTGGACGGCCGAGACCACGCTGGGCCGGGTGCTGTTCAACGAGCTGCTGCCGCTGGGCTATCCGTTCGTCAACGAGCAGATGCACAAGAAGGTCCAGGCCCGCATCGTCAACGATCTGGCCGAGCGCTACCCGATGATCGTGGTCGCGCAGACCGTCGACAAGCTCAAGGACGCCGGCTTCTACTGGGCCACCCGTTCGGGTGTCACCGTGTCGATGGCCGACGTGCTGGTTCCGCCGCAGAAGGCCGAGATCCTCGACCGGTATGAGCGGGAAGCCGACGGCATCGAGAAGAAGTACCAGCGTGGCGCGCTGAACCCCGAGGAACGCCGCGAGTCGCTGGTGCGCATCTGGCAGGAGGCCACCGACGAGGTGGGTAAGGCGCTGGAGGAGCACTATCCAGACGACAACCCCATCACGCTGCTGCCCAAGTCGGGTGCGACCGGCAACATGACGCAGGTGCGCAACCTGGCCGGCATGAAGGGTCTGGTGACCAACCCGAAGGGTGAGTTCATCCCGCGGCCGATCAAGTCCTCGTTCCGCGAGGGCCTGACGGTGCTGGAGTACTTCATCAACACCCACGGCGCCCGTAAGGGTCTGGCGGACACCGCTCTTCGTACCGCCGACTCGGGTTACCTGACCCGTCGTCTGGTGGACGTCAGCCAGGACGTCATCGTGCGTGAGGAGGACTGCGGCACGGAGCGTGGCATCAACGTCACGATCGCCGAGCGGCTGGCCGACGGATCGCTGGTGCGTGACGCGCACGTCGAGACCAGTGCGTTCGCACGGACCCTGGCCACCGACGCGGTCGACGAGAACGGCAACGTGGTCGTCGAGCGTGGGCATGATCTGGGCGATCCGGCGATCGACGCGCTGCTCGCGGCGGGTATCACCGACGTCAAGGTCCGCTCCGTGCTGACCTGTGGCACCGGCACCGGCGTGTGTGCGACCTGCTACGGCCGCTCCATGGCCACCGGCAAGCTGGTGGACATCGGCGAGGCCGTCGGCATCGTGGCCGCGCAGTCCATCGGTGAGCCCGGCACGCAGCTGACGATGCGCACGTTCCACCAGGGTGGTGTCGGTGGCGACATCACCGGTGGTCTGCCGCGTGTCCAGGAGCTGTTCGAGGCCCGCGTGCCGCGCAACAAGGCGCCGATCGCGGACGTCACCGGCCGGGTGCAGCTCGAGGAGACCGACAAGTTCTACAAGATCACGGTCGTGCCGGATGACGGCAGCGAGGAAGTGGTCTACGAGAAGTTGCCGCGTCGCCAGCGCCTGCGGGTGTTCAAGCACGAGGACGGCTCCGAGCGTCCGCTGTCCGACGGCGACCACGTCGAGGTCGGCCAGCAGCTGATGGAGGGTTCGGCCGATCCGCACGAGGTGCTTCGTGTCGAAGGCCCGCGTGCGGTGCAGGTCCACCTCGTCAACGAGGTGCAGGAGGTGTACCGCGCACAGGGTGTGTCGATCCACGACAAGCACATCGAGGTGATCGTTCGCCAGATGCTGCGTCGCGTGACCATCATCGACTCGGGAGCCACGGAGTTCCTGCCCGGTTCGCTCACCGAGCGTGCCGAGTTCGAGTCGGCGAACCGTCGCGTGGTGGCCGAGGGTGCTGAGCCCGCGGCCGGCCGTCCGGTGCTGATGGGTATCACGAAGGCATCGCTGGCCACGGATTCGTGGCTGTCGGCGGCGTCGTTCCAGGAGACCACCCGCGTGCTGACCGATGCGGCGATCAACTGCCGCAGCGACAAGCTGCAGGGTCTGAAGGAGAACGTGATCATCGGCAAGCTGATCCCGGCGGGTACCGGCATCAACCGGTACCGCAACATCCAGGTTCAGCCGACCGAGGAGGCGCGGGCTGCCGCGTACACGATCCCGTCCTACGAGGATCAGTACTACAGCCCGGACTTCGGCCAGGCGACCGGTGCCGCGGTGCCGCTGGACGATTACGGATACAGCGACTACCGGTAGTAGTTCCACAACGGAGAAGCCCCCGCTCATCAGCGGGGGCTTTTTCGTGTGCGTGTCCGGCCCCGGATCGGGTGCGACGCGGCGACACTCGACGCCATGCGGACGACGTCGCGCGGATTCGGGATCCACTACACCGTGACCGGCGACGGCCCGCCGTTGATGCTCGTGGCGGGAACGATGATGGCGGCCCGGCACTGGGCGGACGCCGGCTACATGGCCGCACTCGCCGGCAGCCGGCGGGTGATCAACGTCGACCCGCTCGGTCACGGCGGAAGCGACCGGCCGCACGATCCCGACGACTATCGAGCGGACGGCGTGACCGCCGACCTGGTCGCGGTGCTCGACGCCGAAGGCGTCGACCGGGCGACGGTCTGGGGGTATTCGAGGGGCGGGTGGCTGGGCCTGCAGCATGGCGAGCCGCCACCCCGCGCGGGTGGAGGGGCTGGTGGTCGGCGGCTTCGCCATGCATGCCCACCGCGACGAGGTCACCCGCACGCTGACGCCGCTTGCGGAGCATCTGCGCGCGGGTGACTGGGCCGCGGTGTGGCGGGCCTTCGGGGTGACCGACACCGCGTTCATGGCGATGATGGAGGCCGACAACGATGCGCAGGCCGTCGCCGCGGCCGTCGCCGGATCGATGACCCCCACCCGCTACGTCGACCCCGCCTCGGTCACCTGTCCGGCGATCTACTACGTCGGCTCCCGGGACTGGATCGTGCCGCACGTGCGCGCCGACGTCGCGGCGGTGGGTGCGACGTTCGACGAGATCCCCGGGCAGACGCACCTCGGCGCGTTCTACGGCGCGGCGGAGCAGGTGCTGGCGACGGTGACCGCACGGCTCGGCTAATGCGAGCGGCTACTCGGCAACTGGGAGCGTCGGACCCCGCGCCTAGACTGGCCTCCGTGCTTATCGGTTCCCATGTTCACGGTGACGATCCGCTCGCAGACGCCCAGGCCGACGGCGCCGACGCGGTGCAGTTCTTCCTCGGCAACCCGCAGAGCTGGAAGAAACCGAAGCCGCGCGAGGACGCCGACGTGCTCAAGGCGTCGACCATCCCGCTGTACGTGCACGCGCCGTACCTGATCAACGTGGCATCGGCGAACAACCGGGTGCGGATCCCGTCGCGCAAGATCCTGCAGGACACCTGCGACGCGGCTGCGGAGATCAACGCGACCGCGGTGATCGTGCACGGCGGCCACGCCGACGACAACGACATGGAGGCGGGCTTCGAGCGCTGGGCCAAGGCGCTGGACTACCTCGAGACCGACGTCGCGGTCTACCTGGAGAACACCGCCGGCGGCGACCACGCGATGGCCCGCCACTTCGACACCATCGCCCGGCTGTGGGACCGGATCGGCGACAAGGGCATCGGCTTCTGCCTCGACACCTGCCACGCGTGGGCGGCGGGTGAGGCGCTGATCGACGCCGTCGACCGGATCAAGGCCATCACCGGCCACATTGACCTGGTGCACTGCAACGACTCTCGGGACGCCGCAGGCTCGGGCGCCGACCGGCACGCCAACTTCGGGACCGGCCAGATCGACCCGCAGCTGCTCGCCGCGGTGGTCAAGGCCGCCGACGCGCCCGTGATCTGCGAGACCGCCGACGAGGGCCGCAAGGACGACATCGCGTTCCTGCGCGAACACGTCGGCTGAATCACACTTCGGTAAGCGAACCCGCCTCGAACGCCGGGTGGCGCGAAGGTTAACTAGGCTGTCGCCGGGAATCCGACCGGCGTCAGAAAGGCCTATGTGACCGCAACCGACCAGTCGTCGATTGCGCTGACGCACGTCGACGACGACGACACTCCCGATCTGCGCGCGCGGAGACTCCGGATCCTGCGCTGGGTGGCGGTCGTCGTCTGGGCGGCCGTCGTGGTGTACCGGACGGTGACCGACGGCTTCGCCTTCAACCGGGAACTGCTGCTGCTCTACATCGCCACCGGTCTGCTGGCGGCGAGCATCGGCCGGGGCAGGCGGATGCTCTACGTCCTGCGCGACTGGTTGCCGTTCGCGGTGGTGCTGCTGGCCTACGACCTGAGCAGGGGAGCGGCCACGCTGGTCGGCCGGCCCACCCTGTGGCACTGGCCGGCCGACGCGGACCGGTGGATGTTCTTCGGAACCATGCCGACCGTGTGGCTACAGGAACAGCTCAAGCAGCCGACGCCGCCGTGGTGGGAAGTAATCCTCAGCTCGGTCTACATGTCGTTCTTCATCCTTCCCTACGTCGTGGCGGCAGTGCTGTGGCTGCGCAACAGGGACGAATGGAAGGCGTTCGTGCGGATGTTCGTCGGCCTGAACTTCGCCGCGCTGATCGTCTACGTACTCGTCCCCGCTGCGCCGCCGTGGGCCGCGGCGCGCTGCACTGCCACCGACGTCTCCGGTGGGCCGTCCGATCCGAGGTGCATGTTCCGGTCGGCGCGCGGCGTGCCCGACGGCGGCGTGCTCGGAGCGATGCAGTCCAGCCAGGACGGCGCCCACCCCTGGGTGGAACGAATCGTCGGGCGCGGGTGGGGCGCGCTGGACCTGCACTCGGCCACCGCCCTGCTCGACGCCGGCCAGGCCAGCGTGAACCTGGTGGCGGCCATCCCGTCGCTGCACGCCGGCATGACGGCCGCCATCGCGGCGTTCCTGTGGCACCGGGTGCACCGCGGCTGGCGGCCACTGCTGGTCGCCTACGTGCTGACCATGGCATTCACACTCGTCTACACCGCTGAGCACTACGTCGTCGACATCCTGCTCGGCTGGGCGTTCGCCGCGCTCGTGATCTTCGCCCTCAATCGCTTCGACGCATGGCGGGCCGCACGCGAAATGAATTCGTCGTCACAGGCAAAGGGGTAGGCGACTACCCGCCTTCTCCGGCCGCGCCGAATTTACGCTCCCCCCATACGGTTCGACACCACACGGGGGGAGCACATCATGACCATCACGGCGACCGTTCTACGCATCGGCGACCGGGGCGAGGATGTCCGGCAGATGCAGGCGCGGTTCAACCGCGATTATCCGGCGTATTCGAAACTCGCCACCGACGGCGACTTCGGCCCGAAGACCGAGGCCGTGGTGCGCGAGTTCGAGCGCCGGTCCGGACTCGACGACGACGGCGTCGCCGGGCCCGAGGTGCTGGTCCGGCTGGGCCTCACATTGCACAACGGCGAGGACAAGACGTGCGGCGACGGGCTGTTCGTCAGCCCGAGCACCTCGTGTGAGTTCGCCGCGAATGTGCGGGCCGCGTGGTTCAGCGCGCCGTTCGTCGAAGGCGAGATCCAGGCCTTCAGCCCCGCGACGCATCAGACGTACACCATGGCGTGCGTGCAGAGCCGCGACGGCGTCATCACCTGCCGTGGCGGAAACAACGCCGTCGTCTCGTTCCTGCCGTGACCCGATGACTGCCATCTCGGCCGTGCCGATCCCGGCGCCGGACATCGATGTGCTTCGCCGGGTCGGTGGTCCGGTCCGTGTCAGCTGGCGTGAAGGAACTCTGACCAGGGCCTACGAACTCGAGACGCTGTGCGATTGGATGATGCTGAACGCCACGGGGCCGGTCGACGGACTGCTCGCCGAGGCCATCAAGTGTCACCTGCGCGCGGCCCGGGACGCCGCGGAGGGCAGATCGCCCGACGACGGGAAGCGGTGGCGGCCGCGCCGCAACGGGCCCTTGCTCGAACGGGCGATGAGCAACCTCGACGCGGCGGAGGCGCAGTTGCTGAACCTCGCGCCGGCCAGCTACGTCGCCGGGCAGATGCCGTCGCTGCTGCGGCACGTGCAACGCCACCTCCGATCGTCCGACCCGGGCAGGCAGGAGGTCGAGCGGATCGCCGAGCAACTGAGCGCCGTCCGGGCCGCGGGCGCCGGGGACCGACCCGAGCCTTTCAGCGAGGACCGCAACAAGATCGTCACCACCGTCCGGGCGGCGAGTTCGGAGGCGCTGCGAGAAGACCTGCGGCTGCGCAGCTTCCGCAACATCGTGGTGGTCACGACGGTACTGCTGACGCTGCTGGCGATCGGGGTGGCGCTCATCGGCGTCTTCGCCCAGAACCTGATCCCGCTCTGCTTCTCGCCCGAGGAGACCAACCAGACCACGGTGGTGTGCCCCACCAATCAGTCGGCGCCGTTCACCGCCCAGCAGCCGGCAGAGCCGAAAGGCGAGGACATCGACGTCATGGTGGCGAGAACCACCACCCGCTGGGACCTGATCGTCGTCGAACTCATCGGTCTGACCGCCGCCGCGATCGCATCCGCGGCCGCCATCAGCCACGTGAAGGGCTCGTCCGAGCGGTACGGCATCCCGGTCGCGCTGGCGGCGCTCAAGCTGCCGACCGGCGCGCTCACCGCGTTCCTCGGCCTGCTGCTGATGCGCGGGCAGTTCGTGCCCGGCCTCAACGCACTCGACACGTCCGCCCAGATCCTCGCCTGGGGACTGGTGTTCGGTTACGCCCAGCAGGTCTTCACCAGACTCATCGACCAGCAGGGCCAGTCGGTACTGAACAGCGTGCGGTCGGCCGACCAGTCGACGACGGCGCGTGGTCGCGGCAAATAGCCGTGTTACGGCTATTGTGCGACTGTCGTGAAACTGTAATATCGGGGCATGGCAGATACGCACGTCGTCACCAATCAGGTGCCAACCCTGCTCGACCACAATCCCGCGGGCGCACCGGTGCTCCAGGAGGCCCTGATCCGCGAGGGCGGGGAGTGGGGTGTCGACGAGGTGACCGAACTCGGCGCGCTCTCGGGCACCGCCCGGGCGCAGCGCTGGGGTGAACTGGCCGACCGGAACCGTCCGGTGCTGCACACCCACGACCGGTACGGCCACCGTGTCGACGAGGTCGAGTACGACCCGGCGTACCACGAGTTGATGACCGTCGCGGTGGGCCACGGCCTGCACGCCGCACCCTGGGCCGACGACCGCCCCGGCGCGCATGTCGTGCGTGCGGCGAAGACCTCGGTGTGGACGCCCGAACCCGGCCACATCTGCCCGATCTCGATGACCTACGCGGTGGTGCCCGCACTGCGGTTCAACCCCGAACTGGCCGCGGTCTACGAGCCGCTGCTGACCAGCAGGGTCTACGACCCCGAGCTGACGCTGCCGACCGCCAAGGCCGGCATCACCGCCGGCATGTCGATGACCGAGAAGCAGGGCGGCTCCGACGTGCGTGCCGGCACCACCGAGGCGACGCCCAACGGTGACGGCACCTACTCGCTGCGCGGCCACAAGTGGTTCACCTCGGCGCCGATGTGCGACGTGTTCTTGGTGCTCGCGCAGGCTCCCAACGGATTGTCCTGCTTCTTCCTGCCGCGGATCCTGCCCGACGGCACGCGCAACCGAATGTTCCTGCAGCGGCTCAAGGACAAACTCGGCAACCACGCCAATGCGTCGAGCGAGGTCGAATACGACGGTGCGACCGCCTGGCTGGTCGGCGAGGAGGGCCGCGGGGTGCCGACCATCATCGAGATGGTCAACCTGACGCGGCTTGACTGCACCCTGGGCAGTGCCACCAGCATGCGCACCGGCCTGACCCGCGCCATCCACCACGCCCAGCACCGGAAGGCGTTCGGCGCGTACCTGATCGACCAGCCGCTGATGCGCAACGTGCTCGCCGACCTGGCCGTCGAGGCCGAGGCCGCCACCATGCTGGCCATGCGGATGGCCGGTGCCACCGATCACGCGGTGCGCGGTGACCAACGCGAGACGCTGCTGCGGCGCATCGGTCTGGCCGCCGCCAAGTACTGGGTGTGCAAGCGCGCGACGCCGCACGCCGCGGAGGCGATGGAGTGCCTCGGAGGCAACGGCTACGTCGAGGAATCCGGTATGCCGCGGCTCTACCGCGAGGCCCCGCTGATGGGCATCTGGGAGGGCTCGGGCAACGTCAGCGCGCTGGACACGTTGCGCGCCATGGCAACCCGGCCCGAAAGCGTCGAGGTGCTGTTCGACGAGCTCGCCCGCACCGCCGGCCACGACCCACGCCTGGACCGGCACGTCGCCGCGCTACAGCGTGACCTGGGCGATCTCGAGAGCATCCAGTACCGCGGCCGCAAGGTCACCGAGGACATCGCGCTGGCGCTGCAGGGCGCACTGCTGGTGCGTCACGGCCATCCGGTCGTGGCCGAGGCGTTCCTGGCCAGCAGGCTCGGCGGGCAGTGGGGTGGCGCCTTCGGCACGCTGCCCACCGGACTGGATCTCGCGCCGATCCTCGAGCGCGCGATGGTCAAGGGATGACGCACGCGATCAGGCCCGTCGACTTCGACGACCTCAAGACCATGACCTACGAGGTGACCGGACGCGTCGCCCGCATCACCTTTAACCGGCCGGAGAAGGGCAACGCGATCGTCGCGGACACCCCGCTCGAACTCTCCGCGCTCGTCGAGCGGGCCGACCTCGACCCCGCGGTGCACGTGATCCTGGTGTCCGGTCGCGGCGAAGGGTTCTGCGCCGGTTTCGATCTCAGCGCCTACGCCGAGGGCTCGTCGTCGGCCGGCGGCGGCAGCCCGTACCGCGACACGGTGCTCTCGGGCAGAACCCAGGCCGTCAACCACCTGCCGGACCAGCCGTGGGACCCGATGGTCGACTACCAGATGATGAGCCGCTTCGTCCGTGGCTTCTCCAGCCTGCTGCACTGCGACAAGCCGACCGTGGTGAAGATCCACGGCTACTGCGTGGCGGGCGGCACCGACATCGCGCTGCACGCCGATCAGGTGATCGCCGCATCCGACGCGAAGATCGGCTATCCGCCCACCCGGGTGTGGGGTGTGCCCGCCGCTGGGATGTGGGCACATCGCCTCGGCGATCAGCGCGCCAAACGCCTTCTGCTGACCGGGGACTGCATCACCGGCGCGCAGGCAGCCGAGTGGGGCCTCGCCGTGGAGGCGCCCGACCCGCAGGATCTCGACGAACGCACCGAACGGCTCGTCGAGCGGATCGCCGCGGTGCCGGTCAACCAGCTCATCATGGTCAAGCTCGCGATGAACAGCGCCCTGCTGCAGCAGGGGATCGCCACCAGCAGGATGGTCAGCACGGTGTTCGACGGGATCGCCCGGCACACCCCCGAGGGGCACGCGTTCGTCGCCGATGCCCGCGATAACGGATTCCGCGAGGCGGTCCGCCACCGGGACGAACCGTTCGGCGATCACGGCCGCAAGGCCTCCGGGGTGTGACCGTGCAGGACGGCCTGTCGCGGATGACTGCCCGGTCCGTGGTGCTCAGCGTGCTGCTGGGCGCCCACCCGGCCTGGGCGACCGCGGCCGAACTGGTCCGGCTGACCGGCGATTTCGACATCCGCGAATCGACCGTGCGGGTCGCGCTCACCCGGATGGTCACCGCGGGCGACCTGGTGCGATCCGAGGACGGCTACCGGCTGGCGGACCGGCTGCTGGCCCGCCAGCGCCGCCAGGACGCCGCGATCGATCCGCGGGTGCGACCCTGGGACGGCGCGTGGACCACCTTGGTGGTGACGAGCGTCGGCACCGACGCGCGGACCCGCGCCGCGCTGCGCAGCACCCTGCACGACAACCGGTTCGGCGAACTACGCGAAGGCGTGTGGCTGCGTCCCGACAACCTCGACGTGGACCTGCCCGCCGAGGTCGGGGAACGCACCCGCGTGCTGCGTGCCCACGACGACGACCCCGGCGCCCTGGCCGCGCTGCTGTGGGACCTGCCCGCCTGGTCGGCGACCGGGCGCCGGCTGGTCGCCGAGATCGACGCGGCCGCAGACGTTCCCGCGCGCTTCCTGACGGCCGCCGCGATCGTGCGGCATCTGCTCACCGATCCGGTGCTGCCCGCGGAACTGCTGCCCACCGGATGGCCGGGGGCCGCGCTGCGGGTGGCCTACCGGGAATTCGCTGCCGAACTCGCCGCGCGCCGTGACGACGCCGGGGTGACGTCGCAGTGACCGAAGCAACGCCGAACTGAGGAGAAGCCATGACAGCACCGGTACGGGTGGAGCGCGACGGCCCGGTCACCACCGTCATCATCGACCGGCCCGCGGCGCGCAACGCGGTCAACAGGCCCACCGCCGAGGCGCTGTTCACGGCCTTCGACGAATTCGACCGCGACGAGTCGGCCTCGGTGGCAGTGCTGTACGGCGAGAACGGAACGTTCTGCGCGGGAGCGGATCTCAAGGCCTTCGGCACCCCGGACGCCAACCCCGTGCACCGCACCGGACCGGGGCCGATGGGGCCGACGCGGATGGAGTTGAGCAAGCCGGTGATCGCGGCGATCAGCGGTCACGCCGTCGCGGGTGGGCTCGAACTCGCGCTGTGGTGCGACCTTCGGGTGGTCGAGCAGGACGCCGTGATGGGCGTGTTCTGCCGGCGCTGGGGAGTGCCGCTGATCGACGGCGGCACCGTCCGGTTGCCTCGGCTGATCGGCCACAGCCGGGCGATGGACCTCATCCTGACCGGGCGTGCGGTGACCGCCGACGAGGCGTACGCGATCGGCCTCGCCAACCGGGTGGTGCCGAAGGGCGAGGGGCGCAGGCGGGCCGAGGAACTGGCCGCCGAACTGGCCGCGCTGCCACAGCAGTGCATGCGCTCGGACCGGCTTTCGGCGCTGCATCAGTGGGGCGAATCAGATTCCGCCGCAATGGATTACGAGTTCGCCAGCATTTCCCGGGTGAAGCACGAGGCGCTCGAGGGCGCCAGCAGGTTCGCCGCGGGCGCCGGCCGCCACGGCGCAGGCGCCTGAGCGACCTCCGCGAGGTCAGCCCTTGTCGATCTTGTTGTTCGACCCGGTGTCGTTGATCTTCGGCTCGCCGTCCTTATAGGTGATCGTGTTGTTCAACCCGACGACGCTGATCTCCTTGTCGACCCGCTCGAAGTTGATCGTGTTGTCGGTGCCGCCGATGTTGACGTTCGAGCAGGTGCCCTTCACCGTCAGCGTGTTGTTCGAGCCGCCGACGTTGAGTGACTTCCCGTCAGCGCAGTCGACGTCGGCGGTGTTGCCGATCGAGCCGTAGTTGATGGTGTTGCCGATCTCGACCTGTGCGCCCGAACTGCCTGCCGTCGCCGTCGGTGTGGTGGTGTCCGAGCTCTCCGAACCGCAGCCGGCCAGTCCGAGTGCTGCCGCCACGGCGACGGTGGCCACCGCGGGCCCGGTGAAATACGCGCGCATGATTCCTCGCTTCTCCCGTCGAGAGGTGATGAGAATTATCAGGCCGGCACGCGGCTGAGGCGGTTGGTCATCCCCAGCTCGCGCCCGCGGTCCCACAGCACGGGCTCGCCATTCTTGAAGAAGACGGTCTGGTCCCAGCCGTAGACGGTGATGTCGTTGACGACGTTGTCGGCGACAACGATGTTGCCCGAACCCTGCACGGTCACCGCCCAGCAGCTGCCCAGCGCGGTGATCCTGTGGCCGCTGCCCATCACGTGCAGCGTCGAGTCGTTGCAGTCCAGTGTCCGTTCGACGCCTATCCCGTTGATATGGGTGTCGCCGTTCTTGGCCTGTGCGACGCCGCCACCGGCCGCGACCGCGAGCGGGATCACGACGAGGCATGACGCCAGAACCCGGCCCACCGCGACTGCTCCCACGCCCGTCCCCTTCGCTTCACCCACCGCTGTCCGAACCCCGATGGGGGAAGCGTACGTCGCTCGCCGTGGTTCGCGGCAGTGCTTCGCCGCTTCGGGGCGGCACCGTCGAGCGCAGGGCCGCAAGCCCGGGTCGCGTACGGCGTCCGCGCTGGGTAGCGTGTTGGTGCGATGCGACGGCGTGTCAATCCTGTTGTGGCGGCGACGGCTGCGGCGGTCACCGCGATGACCGTTGCCGCCGGCTGCGCGCAGACCGTGACCGGCAGCGCCGAGCGGGCCATGCCCGGCGTCCCGGACCCCGACCGCAGCTACGGCTACATCGAGGACCGCTGTGGGCTGCTGTTGGACACCTCGATCCAGGAGACGCTCGGCGCCGAGAACGTGACGCGGCCCTACAGCGGCGCGGTGTGCCAGTACGTACTGTCCCGCGGCTCGGCGATGCTCGACGTCACGTACTCGTGGTTCGAGACCGGCACGCTGGACCGCGAGCGCCAGGTGGCCGAACAGCGCGATGCCGACATCACCGACGTACTGGTGGAGCGGCACCAGGCCTTCCTCGCGCGCCGCGACACCACCGGCGCGGCCTGTTCGGCGACCGCGGCCGCGGGCACCGGTGTGCTGAGCTGGTGGGTGCAGCTGCGCGACCAGGCCGACGGCGACCCCTGCACGGACGCCCAGAAACTCCTCACGGCCACGCTGTCGTCGGACATGTGAGACGCCGACCATGACCACGATCTCCAAGGTGTGGGCCGCGCCGGCCGCGGTCGCGGTGCTGGCCGCCTCCGTACTGACCGGCTGTGGTGACGCCGAGCAGGCCGACCCGCCCGCTGCGTCGCCGACCTCCACCGACGGCGGCTTCCGCGGCGGTGCGTGCAACGGCATCACCGACGCCGACGTCACCGAGGCGACAGGGGCGTCGCTGTTCACCAAGGTGGTCGAGGGCGATGCCGGCTGCTTCTGGCAGGAGAACTCGGTGATCGGCACCTTCGGCGTAGGGATGGGCATCTCCACCTGGTGGTACCGGGGCAGCGACATGGACACCGAGCGCACCCTCGAACAGCGCGCCGGCCGCAGCCTGACCGAGTTGACGCTCGACGGCAACAAGGGCTTCCGGGCCGCCGACGACAACGCCTGCAGCATCTACGTGGCCAAGGGCAGGGACGTCATCACCTGGTCGATCCAGACCATGAACCCGGCCACGCTGCCCGACCTGTGCGAGATCACCGAGCGACTCGCCGAGCTCAGCCAGCAGCGAGTCAACTGACCAGTCGAAACTAGAGGTGTTAGTTTCGCGCTGCCCCCTTTTGCGGGGCCGCATGCGAGTCGGAGGGGATTGAAACAGATGGCAGGTCGGCCGGAACCGCAATCGGCGGGCGGCCGATCGCGCCCGCCGGCCCGCGCCGCGCGGCTGAGCCGCGACGCCATCGTCAACGCGGCGCTGACATTCCTGGACCGCGACGGCTGGGACTCACTGACCATCAACGCCCTAGCCAACCAGCTCGGCACCAAGGGGCCGTCGCTGTACAACCACGTGCACAGCCTCGACGACCTGCGGCGCACGGTCCGGATGCGGGTGGTCGGTGACATCATCGACATGCTCAACACCGTCGGTCAGGGCCGCACCCGCGACGACGCCGTGATGGCGATGGCGAGCGCCTACCGCAGCTACGCCCACCACCACCCCGGCCGGTACTCCGCCTTCACCCGGATGCCGCTCGGCGGCGACGACCCGGAGTTCACCGAGGCGACCAGGGCGGCCGCCGCCCCGGTGATCGAGGTGCTGGCGTCCTACGGCCTCGAAGGCGAGGACGCGTTCTACGCCGCACTGGAGTTCTGGTCGGCGATGCACGGCTTCGTACTGTTGGAGATGACGGGCGTCATGCGCGGCATCGACACCGACACCGTGTTCACCGACATGGTGCTGCGGCTGGCCTCCGGAATGGAGCTCCGCTCCGGGGTAGGCGCTGACCTGCGGTAAGGCCGCGGCGTTCGCGAAGATCCGGCTGATGCGTGGGCTCCGGACACGTTTTGGTTCGGCGCGGGCCACCCTGGTATCGTGGGAGACCGTGCCTGGCCCATAGAGGCGCATGCGGTGTTCGCATGCCCGCACGCCGGGCCAATTCGCATGTCTAACACGCATCGGAATCCCTCCGGTGCGAGCGCGTGCGACACGCCCGGTCGCGGGGTGGGCGAGCGTGGCGAAACTGCAGTACAGAGACTTGAAAACGAAGCACTGAGATCGAACCGAGAACGAACACAGGAAGCCGGTACATGCCAACCATCAACCAGCTGGTCCGCAAGGGTCGCCGCGACAAGATCGCCAAGGTCAAGACCGCGGCCCTCAAGGGCAGCCCGCAGCGCCGCGGCGTGTGCACCCGCGTGTACACGACCACCCCGAAGAAGCCGAACTCGGCGCTTCGGAAGGTCGCGCGCGTCAAGCTGACCAGCGCGGTCGAGGTCACCGCCTACATCCCGGGCGAGGGCCACAACCTGCAGGAGCACTCGATGGTGCTGGTGCGCGGCGGTCGTGTGAAGGACCTTCCGGGTGTGCGTTACAAGATCATCCGCGGCTCGCTCGACACCCAGGGCGTGAAGAACCGCAAGCAGGCCCGCAGCCGTTACGGCGCCAAGAAGGAGAAGAGCTGATGCCACGCAAGGGACCCGCGCCCAAGCGTCCGTTGGTCAACGACCCGGTCTACGGGTCGCAGCTGGTCACCCAGCTGGTCAACAAGGTGCTGCTGGACGGGAAGAAATCGCTGGCAGAACGCATTGTTTATGGTGCGCTCGAACAGGCTCGCGACAAGACCGGCACCGATCCTGTGGTCACCCTCAAGCGGGCGATGGACAACGTCAAGCCCGCACTCGAGGTCCGCAGCCGTCGCGTCGGTGGCGCCACCTACCAGGTGCCCGTCGAGGTCCGGCCGGAGCGGTCGGTCACGCTGGCGCTGCGCTGGCTGGTCAGCTTCTCCAAGCAGCGTCGTGAGAAGACCATGGTCGAGCGCCTGGCGAACGAGATCCTCGACGCCAGCAACGGCCTGGGTGCCGCCGTCAAGCGACGGGAAGACACCCACAAGATGGCCGAGGCGAACCGGGCCTTCGCGCACTACCGCTGGTGACCTAACGCGCCGGCGGCACTCCGGAGCCGCCCCCGGGCGGCAGCGATGCGGTCCGGCGCACTGAACAGACACCCACCACGCAAGCGAAAGAGAAGACTTCTGTGGCACAGAAGGACGTGTTGACCGACCTGACCAAGGTCCGCAACATCGGCATCATGGCGCACATCGACGCCGGTAAGACGACGACGACCGAGCGCATCCTCTACTACACCGGTATCAGCTACAAGATCGGTGAGGTGCACGACGGCGCCGCCACCATGGACTGGATGGAGCAGGAGCAGGAGCGGGGGATCACCATCACCTCCGCGGCCACCACCTGCTTCTGGAAAGACAACCAGATCAACATCATCGACACCCCCGGGCACGTCGACTTCACCGTCGAGGTGGAGCGCAGCCTGCGCGTGCTCGACGGTGCCGTGGCCGTCTTCGACGGCAAGGAGGGCGTGGAGCCCCAGTCCGAGCAGGTCTGGCGTCAGGCCGACAAGTACGACGTTCCCCGCATCTGCTTCGTCAACAAGATGGACAAGATCGGCGCGGACTTCTACTTCTCGGTCAAGACCATGGAGGACCGCCTCGGCGCCAATGTGATCCCGATCCAGATCCCGATCGGCTCCGAGGGCGAATTCGAGGGCGTCGTCGACCTGGTCGAGATGAACGCCAAGGTGTGGCGTGGCGAGACCAAGCTCGGTGAGACCTACGAGACCATCGACATCCCGGCCGATCTCCAGGAGCGGGCCGACGAGTACCGCACCAAGCTGCTCGAGGCCGTCGCCGAGACCGACGAGGCGCTGCTCGAGAAGTATTTCGGTGGCGAGGAACTGTCCATCGACGAGGTCAAGGGTGCACTGCGCAAGCTGACCATCAGCTCGCAGGCCTACCTGGTGTTGTGCGGCAGCGCGTTCAAGAACAAGGGCGTGCAGCCCATGCTCGACGCGGTGATCGACTACCTCCCGTCGCCGCTGGACGTCCCGCCTGCCGTCGGCCACGCGCCCGGCAAGGAGGACGAGGAGATCGTCCGCAAGCCGTCCACCGAGGAGCCGTTCTCCGGGTTGGCCTTCAAGGTCGCCACGCACCCGTTCTTCGGCAAGCTGACCTACGTCCGGGTGTACTCGGGCAAGGTCGACTCCGGCTCGCAGGTCATCAACGCGACCAAGGGCAAGAAGGAGCGGCTGGGCAAGCTGTTCCAGATGCACTCGAACAAGGAGAACCCGGTCGAGACGGCGTCCGCCGGGCACATCTACGCGGTGATCGGCCTCAAGGACACCACCACCGGTGACACCCTGAGCGATTCGAATCACCAGGTCGTGCTCGAGTCGATGACCTTCCCCGATCCGGTGATCGAGGTGGCCATCGAGCCCAAGACCAAGAGCGACCAGGAGAAGCTGGGCACCGCGATCCAGAAGCTGGCCGAGGAGGATCCGACCTTCAAGGTGCACCTGGATCAGGAGACCGGCCAGACCGTCATCGGCGGCATGGGCGAGCTGCACCTCGACATCCTGGTCGACCGCATGAAGCGCGAGTTCAAGGTCGAGGCCAACGTCGGCAAGCCGCAGGTCGCCTACAAGGAGACCATCAAGCGCGCGGTCGACAAGGTCGAGTTCACCCACAAGAAGCAGACGGGTGGCTCCGGCCAGTTCGCGAAGGTGCTCATCTCCATCGAGCCGTTCACCGGCGAGGACGGTGCCACCTACGAGTTCGAGAACAAGGTCACCGGTGGCCGCATCCCCCGCGAGTACATCCCATCGGTGGACGCGGGCGCCCAGGACGCCATGCAGTACGGCGTGCTGGCCGGCTACCCGCTGGTCAACCTGAAGGTGACGCTGCTCGACGGCGCCTACCACGAGGTCGACTCGTCGGAAATGGCCTTCAAGGTCGCCGGCTCGCAGGTGCTCAAGAAGGCGGCCCAGGCTGCACAGCCGACGATTCTCGAGCCGATCATGGCGGTCGAGGTGACCACACCCGAGGACTACATGGGTGAGGTGATCGGCGACCTGAACTCCCGCCGTGGTCAGATCCAGGCCATGGAGGAGCGCTCCGGTGCGCGCGTCGTGAAGGCGCAAGTACCGCTGTCGGAGATGTTCGGCTATGTCGGCGACCTGCGGTCGAAGACCCAGGGCCGGGCGAACTACTCCATGGTGTTCGACTCGTACGCCGAGGTTCCGGCGAACGTGTCGAAGGAGATCATCGCGAAGGCGACCGGTCAGTAGTCTGACCTGTCGGTCTTCGCGGACCACAACTGAAGAAACCAACCTGCTTTAACCAAAGCACCAACAAGTCCAGGAGGACACAGAAGTGGCGAAGGCGAAGTTCGAGCGGACGAAGCCGCACGTCAACATCGGGACCATCGGTCACGTTGACCACGGCAAGACGACGCTTACTGCAGCAATCACCAAGGTTCTGCACGACAAGTATCCCGATTTGAACGAGTCGCGCGCATTCGACCAGATCGACAATGCGCCTGAAGAGCGGCAGCGCGGTATCACGATCAACATCTCCCACGTGGAGTACCAGACCGAGAAGCGCCACTATGCGCACGTGGACGCTCCCGGCCACGCGGACTACATCAAGAACATGATCACCGGTGCCGCCCAGATGGACGGCGCGATCCTCGTGGTCGCCGCGACCGACGGTCCGATGCCGCAGACGCGTGAGCACGTGCTGCTGGCCCGCCAGGTCGGCGTGCCCTACATCCTGGTCGCCCTGAACAAGGCCGACGCCGTCGACGACGAGGAGCTCATCGAGCTCGTCGAGATGGAGGTCCGCGAGCTGCTGGCCGCACAGGACTTCGACGAGGACGCCCCGGTCGTTCGCGTCTCGGCGCTCAAGGCGCTCGAGGGCGACGAGAAGTGGGTCGAGTCGATCGTCGAGCTGATGGCCGCCGTCGACGAGTCCATCCCGGACCCGGTCCGCGAGACCGAGAAGCCGTTCCTGATGCCCGTCGAGGACGTCTTCACGATCACCGGCCGCGGCACCGTGGTCACCGGTCGTGTGGAGCGCGGCGTGGTCAACGTGAACGAGGAAGTGGAGATCGTCGGCATCAAGACGACCACCACCAAGACCACGGTCACCGGTGTGGAGATGTTCCGCAAGCTGCTCGATCAGGGTCAGGCCGGTGACAACGTCGGCCTGCTGCTGCGTGGCATCAAGCGCGAGGACGTCGAGCGCGGCCAGGTCGTCGTGAAGCCCGGCACCACCACGCCGCACACCGACTTCGAGGGCCAGGTCTACATCCTGTCCAAGGACGAGGGCGGCCGGCACACGCCGTTCTTCAACAACTACCGTCCGCAGTTCTACTTCCGGACCACGGACGTGACCGGTGTGGTGACCCTGCCCGAGGGCACCGAGATGGTGATGCCCGGTGACAACACCGACATCAGCGTCAAGCTGATCCAGCCGGTCGCCATGGACGACGGCCTGCGCTTCGCGATCCGTGAGGGTGGCCGCACCGTCGGCGCCGGCCGGGTCACCAAGATCATCAAGTAGTTCGCCTACTGACGATCGGAAGCCTCTTAGCGGCGCTCACCCGAAAGGGTGGGCGCCGCTTTGCTTTTGCTGTACTCGCCGGTTCGGGTCGAGTGAGGTGCGAACGCGCCGAGGAATTCGCGAATTCAAGGAAATGGAGGTGTCCACCCGGCCCTCGGCGGTGATACGTTGCCGGGTGCGGTGTCGTCCCACGCGACCCCGGGGCACGACCGATCGCAACGAGTCGAGGTATCAGATGGACGACGAGGCAACCGAGCCGATCCGGCAGGCGACGCCGCTCACCGGCCGGGTCCGGCAGCAGCTGACCCCGTCGCGGATCGTCGCGGGCGTCTCGACGGCGATCGCCGTCGCGGCGGTGGGCGCGCTGATCTGGGTGGTCGGCCAGCAGCCTGCCGACGGCGCGGCGGCGAAGGATCCGGGTCCCGCTGCGGTCGCGTCGGCACCCCGGGTGACCGCTCAACCGGTGGCCGCGCGTCCGGTGGCCGACACTCCCGCTCCAGCCGCGCCTGCGGCGGTGCCGGCTCCCGAACCCTCGAGCGCCCTCGCGCCCGCCGCGAATTCCACTGCCGCTGCGCGTAATCCGATGTTCGCGCCCATCCGGCCGGCGCCGAAGCCCGCCTCGGCCGCC
>NZ_JACKSJ010000046.1 GCF_025821665.1 [Mycobacterium] manitobense | reverse complement strand
GATGCACATATGCCGGGTGCTCGACCTGCTGTTCGTACGCGTAAGGCGCGGTACCGGTGACCTTGGCCTGCCCGTCGCGGCGGGCCAGGGGTGCGCCGATCGCGTGCGGTTCCAGCAGCGTCATCGCAACCCCCGCTCGGTCAGCATGCGCAGCTGGGAGACCATGGTGCGCCGGGTGAGTTCCACCTTGAACTCGTTGCCCGGCAACGGGTCCGCATCGGCGAGTTCGGCGTCGGCGGCCGCGGCGAACGTCTGCTGCTCGGCGACCGCGCCGACGAGCACCTGCTCGGCACGGCAGGCGCGCCACGGTTTGTGGGCGACACCGCCCAACGCGATGCGCGCGGTGGCGATCCTGCCGGCGGCGAAGGTCAGCTCCGCGGCGACCGACACCAACGCGAACGCGTAGGAGGCACGGTCACGTACCTTGCGATAGTCCGATACCGCCCCGGCCGGCGGTGGCGGCAGTTCGATTCCGGTGATCAGCTCGCTCCGTGTCAGCACGGTGTCGTGGTGCGGTGTGTCGCCGGGCAGTCGGTGCAGGTCGGCGGCGGGGACACGGCGTTCGTCCGCCCCGT
>NZ_JACKSJ010000045.1 GCF_025821665.1 [Mycobacterium] manitobense | reverse complement strand
AGGGCAAGCCCGGGGACCCCGCCCGGATGCCGCGGCAGTGGGCTCCCTATCACCTGCGCCTGGATTGGCTGATGTGGTTCGCGGCGCTGTCCTCGTCCTACGCCCGGCCCTGGATCGGCCAGCTGCTGAAGGGGTTGCTCTCGAACAACCGCGACATCGTGAAACTGTTGGGCCACAACCCGTTTCCCGATCAACCACCCACCCACGTGCGGGCGCTCCTGTACGAGTACCGGTTCACCACCGGGAAAGAACTGCTGGGCGACCGGGCGTGGTGGCACCGCGAACTCATCGGTGACTACCTGCCACCCGTCGACGCCGACCGGGTCCGCAGGTTCGTGTCCTGACAGCTGTGGGTATCCCGTGCCCGCGGCAGGGCCGCTGAGGGCGGGAGGAAGCGATGCTGGGCTGGCTCGATCGTGTGCAGCAGCGCAGCCGGGCGGCCGGCTTCGTCATCGCGGTCATCTACAAGTACGTCGACGACCAGTCCAACTACCTGGCCGCGCTGATCACCTACTA
>NZ_JACKSJ010000044.1 GCF_025821665.1 [Mycobacterium] manitobense | reverse complement strand
CGTCGGCAGCGCCTCGGACCGCCTGCCACCCTTCCTGCGCGGTACCCATCCGCGGGTTGAGCTCCAGCAGCACCGTGTTGGCGGCCGACGTGGCCTCGCCCATCCGGGGGCCCTGCCCGCGTACCCCTTCGGCGAGCGCACTGAGGCGAGCGCACTGAGCGTCGCGTTGAGCTTCACCGGATCAATGCGGTCCATTCTGGAAGACGGTGTTGACCTCGATCGCCACGTTGCGCGACGCGATCACCGCGCCCGCCGAAATCCGTTGCGGGCTCGGGTTCTCCGGGACGACAAGATCGACGTACTTGGCCCCGAACGCGGTGGTGGCCAGGATCTCGGCCTGCACATTGGCGGGAATGTGTTGGCGGGAATGTGATCGACCCGGTCGGGGAACAGTTCCAGCTTGAGCCGTACCGGCCCGCC